>NZ_JAPYPS010000063.1 GCF_029937575.1 Nocardioides sp. | reverse complement strand
ATCCTTGACGGCGGGAGCAGGTCGGCTACGCGCGCGGCCCCACCACCGCCACCACAGGCACCGCCACCACAGGCACCGCAACCACAGGCACCGACCCCGAAGGAGCGGCTACTCCGCCGACCGCACCCGGATCCCGGCCCCGCCGATGGAGCTCAGCGGCACGGTGACGGCCCCCGACGGGTCGGTGAAGAAGTCGTTGCCCTTGTCGTCGACGACGATGAAGGCGGGGAAGTCCTCGACCTCGATCTTCCAGACCGCCTCCATGCCGAGCTCGGGGTACTCCAGCACCTCGACCGACTTGATGCAGTCCTGCGCGAGCCGCGCAGCAGGGCCGCCGATGGAGCCGAGGTAGAAGCCGCCGTACTCGTCGCAGGCCTCGGTGACCTGCTTGGACCGGTTGCCCTTGGCGAGCATCACCATCGAGCCCCCTGCTGCCTGGAAGGACTTCACGTAGGAGTCCATCCGGCCGGCGGTGGTCGGACCGAACGAGCCCGACGCGTAGCCCTCGGGAGTCTTCGCCGGACCGGCGTAGTAGACGGCGTGGTCCTTGAGGTACTGCGGCATCTCGCCGCCACCGTCGAGGACCTCCTGGATCTTGGCGTGGGCGATGTCGCGGGCCACGACGAGCGGCCCGGTCAGCGCCAGGCGCGTCTTCACGGGGTGCTGGGTCAGCTCGGCGAGGATGTCGGCCATCGGCTGGTTGAGGTCGATCCGGACGACGTCCGCGTCGGCGGCCAGCTGCTCGTCGGTGGTGTCGGGCAGGTACTTCGCCGGGTCGGTCTCGAGCTGCTCGAGGAAGACGCCGTCGGCGGTGATCTTGCCCAGCGCCTGACGGTCGGCCGAGCAGGAGACCGCGATCGCGACCGGGCACGAGGCCCCGTGACGGGGGAGCCGGACGACGCGGACGTCGTGGCAGAAGTACTTGCCGCCGAACTGGGCGCCGATCCCGAACGACTGGGTGAGCTTGAAGACCTCCTCCTCCAGCTCCAGGTCGCGGAAGCCATGGGCATCCATCGAGCCCTCGGTCGGCAGGTTGTCGAGGTAGTGCGCCGAGGCGTACTTCGCGGTCTTGAGGGCGAACTCCGCACTGGTGCCGCCGATCACGATCGCCAAGTGGTACGGCGGGCACGCGGCGGTGCCGAGCGAGCGGATCTTCTCGTCGAGGAAGCTCAGCATCCGCTTCGGGTTGAGGATCGCCTTGGTCTCCTGGAAGAGGAACGACTTGTTGGCCGAGCCGCCGCCCTTGGCCATGAAGAGGAACTTGTACTCCGGTCCCTGGGAACCCTGGGTGGTGGAGTAGAGCTCGATCTGGGCCGGCAGGTTGGAGCCGGTGTTCTTCTCCTCGTACGTCGTCAGCGGCGCGAGCTGTGAGTAGCGCAGGTTGAGCTTGGTGTAGGCGTCGAAGACCCCGCGGCTGATCGCCTCGGCGTCGTCGGCCCCGGTCAGCACGCCTTCGGCCTTCTTGCCCATCACGATCGCCGTACCGGTGTCCTGGCACATCGGGAGCACGCCGCCGGCGGAGATGTTGACGTTCTTGAGCAGGTCGGTGGCGACGAACCGGTCGTTGCCCGACGCCTCGGGGTCGTCGATGATCTTGCGCAGCTGGGCCAGGTGCGCGGGGCGCAGGTAGTGGCTGATGTCGTGCATCGCCTCGGCCGTCAGCCGCTGGATCGCCTCCGGGTCGACCTTGAGGAAGGTCTGGCCGTCGACCACGGTGGTCGTGACGCCCTCCCGCGTGATCAGGCGGTACGGCGTGTCGTCGGCGCCCGTGGGGAGGAGGTCGGAGTAACGGAATTCGGTTTCGGTCGCCACGAGCCACCAGATTACGCCTCGGTCGACCTGGCTGCGTCGGCGGTTCAGCAGTTGCTACGGTGGCGTCATCCACCACGGGAGTCCACGGCAGTGGGCTGAGATGGGGCTGAGGCCGCTCCGACCGTTGAACCTGATCCGGGTCATGCCGGCGAAGGAAGCGAGGAGCTTTCCGTGTCTCACCGTGTGCTGCCGTCCCTGTTCTGTCTCGTCGGGCCCACCGACGACCTCACCGTCCTGGCGGATCTCGCCGCAGCAGGCGTGCGGGGGTTCCAGGTCCGGGCGAAGGGCCGCCCCGACCGCGAGGTCCTCGAGCTGACCCGACACGTGCGTGGACAGGTCGAGGGACACGGCGCGCTCGTCGTGGTCAACGACCGGGTCGACCTGGCGCTGGCGGCCGGCGCCGCCGGCGTCCACCTGGGGGCCGACGACCTGCCCGTCGCCGACGCGCGCCGGATCGCGCCGCACCTGCTGGTCGGGGCGACGTGCCGGGACCGTGCGCAGGTGATCGCCGCGAGAGAGGCCGGGGCCGACTACGCGGGTCTCGGTCCGGTCTTCGCCACCGACAGCGTCGCGGGGCTGCCCGAGCCCCTCGGGCCGGAGTCCGTCCGCCGCGCCGCCGGCGTTCTTCCGCTCGTGGCGATCGGCGGGGTGACCGCCCCACGCGCGGCCGAGGTACGAGCCGCGGGCGCCGACTCCCTTGCCGTGATCGGTGCGATCTGGCGACAACCCGACCCTGTGGGTGCCGCGAAGGAGCTGCTCGACGTGATCGCGTGATGCGCGTCGAGGTCCTCGGGGCCGGGATCGTCGGACTCGCGGTCGCCGACGAGCTGGCGCGCCGTGGGTACGGCGTCGAGGTCGTCGACCCGGACCCGGGACGCGGGGCGTCGTACGCCGCCGCCGGGATGCTGAGTCCCTCCGCCGAGGTCTGGCACGGCGAGCAGGCACTGCTCGAGCTGGGGCGACGGAGCCTGGCGCTGTGGCCCGACTTCGCCGACTCGCTGGGCGTCCGGGTCCACTGCACGGGGACGCTCCTCGTCGGTCGTGACGCGGGAGACCTCCAAGAGGTGGATCGCCAGGCCGGTCTGGTCGACTCGCTCGGCGGCTGCGTCGAGCAGGTCGACGCGCGCACCTGTCGGCGGCTCGAACCGACGCTCGCCACTGTCGCCGGAGGTGCGCTCCTGCCCGAGGACCACAGCGTCGACCCACGCGCTGTGCTCGGCGCACTGCTCGACCGGGTCCCGGTGCAGTCGACGTCACGCGGTGCCGACCTCACCGTGATCGCGACCGGGGCCGTGCTGCCCCAGCCGTACGCCGCACTGGTGCGGCGGGTGAGCGGCGAGGTGGTCCGAGCACGCACCGACGACCCGCCGCGGCGGACGGTGCGCGGGTGGGCGCGCGGAGAGGCGGTCTACGTCGTTCCTCGCCCGGGCGGCGAGGTCGTCATCGGAGCGACCAGCGAGGAGCACGACACCGCGGCCAGGGTCACCGTCGGCGGAGTGGCCCGACTCCTGACGGCCGCCCGCGAGCTGCTGCCCGGCCTGGACCGTGCCGAGCTGGTCGAGACCACGGCCCGCGACCGACCGGGCACCGCCGACAACCTGCCGCTGGTCGGCCCGACCCACGAGCCCGGCGTGATCCTCGCCGCGGGGCACTTCCGCCACGGCGTGCTGCTGGCGCCGCTGACCGCCCAGCTCGTCGCCGACCACCTCGACCACGGACACCTCGAACCGACGACCGACCCACGACGACTCCTGGAGCCCAGATGACCGAGTCCTTGACCATCCTCCTCGACGGGGAGCCGGTGCGAGCCGATCCCGGGAGCACCCTGGGGGACGTCGTCGATGTCGGCCACGGGTGCGCCGTCGCCGTCAACGGGCAGGTCGTCCCGCGCGCCGAGCACACGAGCACGGTCCTGGTGTCCGGGGACGTCGTCGACGTGGTGACGGCGGTGCAGGGCGGATGACGACCGACACGCTGAGCATCGGCGGGGTCAAGCTGGCGTCGCGACTCTTCCTGGGCACCGGTGGACTGGCCCGGCTGGCGCTGCTGCCCGACGTCCTGGCCGCTGCCCGGCCCTCGCTGGTGACCGTCTCGATGCGACGCTCCTCGGGACGTGACGACGGCGGGCTCCTGGCCACCCTCGCCGCAGCCGGTGCGCGGGTCCTGCCCAACACCGCTGGGTGCACCACCGCCAGGGAAGCGGTGCTGACCGCGCACCTGGCCCGCGAGGCGCTGCACACCGACTGGGTCAAGCTCGAGGTGATCGGCGACGAGATCAGCCTGCTGCCCGACGTCATGGAGCTGATCGAGGCAGCCTCGATCCTCGTGCGCGACGGCTTCGTGGTGCTCCCCTACACCACCGACGACCCGGTGGTCGCGCGTCGCCTGGCCGATGTCGGCTGCGCCGCGGTGATGCCCCTGGGATCCCCGATCGGGTCGGGGCAGGGTGTGCTCAACCCGGCGGCGCTGGAGGCCGTCGCCGCCTCGGTGGACGTGCCGGTGGTGCTGGACGCCGGCATCGGCACCGCCTCGGATGCCGCACTGGCCATGGAGCTCGGGTGTGCCGCGGTCCTGGCCGCGACCGCGGTGACCCGGGCCGACGACCCGGTCGCGATGGCACGGGCCGTGCGGCTCGGGGTCCAGGCGGGACGGGAGGCCCGTCGTGCCGGCCGGATCCCCCGCCGTACGTCGGCGCGGGCGTCGAGCCCGGTGCGCGGGAGGGTGGGAGCGCCGTGATCCCGCGGTTGATGGTCCTCACCGACCGCCGGGCTCTGCGCCGCCGGCGCGGGCTCAGCGAGGTCGTCCAGGAGTGCGCCGACGCCGGACTGACCCACGTGGTCGTGCGTGAGCACGATCTCCCCACCGCCGAGCGCAGCGACCTCGTCGCCGAGCTCGCTGCCCACTGTGGTCTGACCGTGCTGGCCTCCCGTCGCCCGGACCCGGGTGCGCACGGGCTGCACCTGGCCGCCACGCAGCCGCTGCCGCCGGGTCGGCGCCCGCCCGTGTTCGGACGTTCGTGTCACGACGTCGCCGAGCTCGCACGCGCGGCCGCCGAGGGGTGCGACTACGCCACGCTGTCGCCGTACGCGACGAGTGCGAGCAAGCCGGGGTACGGGCCGCCGGTGCCGGCGGAGCTCTTCGCGAGCAGCCCGTTCCCCGTGCTCGCCCTGGGCGGTGTCCATCGTGGCAATGCTGCGCAGGCGCGCGCTGCCGGCGCCCACGGCGTCGCCGTGATGGGTGCGGTGATGCGGGCCCAGGACCCGGCACGCGAGGTCGCCGACCTGGTGGCGGCGCTGCGATGAGCCCCACCCCTCCGGTCGCCTGCACGATCGCCGGCACCGACTCCGGTGGGGCCGCCGGGGTCGCGGCCGACCTCACGACCTTCTCCGCCCTCGGTGTGCACGGAGCCTGCGTGGTCACGGCGGTGACCGCGCAGGACACCCTGGGCGTGCGCGCTGTCCACGCCGTGCCGCCCGACGTGGTCGCCGCCCAGCTGGACGCGGTCATGGAGGACCTCCCGGTGGCCTGTGTGAAGACCGGCATGCTCGGCAGCCCGGATGTCGTGCGCCTCGTCGCGGCGCGGGCAGCCGCGCTCCCGCTGGTCGTCGACCCCGTGCTCGTCGCGACGAGCGGAGCGGTGCTGGGCGGCGCCGACGTCGTCGGCGCCTACCGGGACCACCTGCTCCCGGTCGCCACCGTCGTCACGCCCAACCTGGACGAGGCGCGCACCCTGACCGGCCTCGACGGGCCCGCGCCCGACCTGGCCCGTCGCCTGGCGGATCTGGGGACCACAGTCGTGCTCACCGGCGGAGCGGACGGCATCGACTGGCTCGCCCGTCCCGGCAGCCCGCCCGAGCCGGTCCGGCACGCACGGGTCCGGACGACCAACGACCACGGCACCGGCTGCACCTTCTCGGCCGCCCTGGCCGCCCTGGTGGCGAGCTCGGCCGACCGGCGCGTCGACGTCGAGGTCGTGGGAGCCGCCGCGGAGTTCACCCGCGCCCGCCTCGTCGTCGGCAGCGACTGGCGGCTCGGCCGCGGTCGAGGACCCGTCCCCCACATCGCACTCCCTGCACGATCCACCGCACCACCCCACGAAATGAGGAACCGATGACCGTCCACGAAGCCCACACCCGGGTCCTGGTCCAGGGCCCCGAAGGCCAGCGCAGCGACATCCAGGTGCCCGTCACCCGCGTCGCACTCACCAACGGAGACACCTTCGACCGCTACAGCACCGAGGGCCCGGGCTCGGTGCCCGAGCAGGGCCTGCCGCCGATCCGGCGCCCGTGGATCCTCGAGCGCGCTGACGTGGAGGAGTACGACGGCCGCGCCGTCGAGCTCCTCGACAACGGCTCACGAGCAGTGCGTCGCGGAGCGGTCCACCAGCCGTGGCCGGGGCGCACCGGGCGGCCCCTGCGCAGCGTCGCGGGCAGCCGCGCGACCCAGCTGCACTACGCCCGGGCCGGGGTGGTCACCCCGGAGATGCTGTTCGTCGCGACCCGGGAGGGCTGCGAGGCGGAGCTCGTGCGCAGCGAGGTGGCCGCCGGCCGCGCGATCATCCCGGCCAACGTCAACCATCCCGAGGCGGAGCCGATGATCATCGGGCGCCGGTTCCTGGTCAAGGTGAACGCCAACATCGGCAACTCCGCGGTGACCTCGGGCATCGACGAGGAGGTCGACAAGCTCACCTGGGCGGTGACGTGGGGCGCCGACACCGTCATGGACCTCTCCACCGGCGACGACATCCACACCACCCGCGAGTGGATCCTGCGCAACAGTCCGGTGCCGATCGGCACCGTGCCGATCTACCAGGCGTTGGAGAAGGTCGACGGCGAGGCCGACCGGCTCACGTGGGAGATCTTCCGCGACACCGTCATCGAGCAGTGCGAGCAGGGCGTCGACTACATGACGATCCACGCCGGCGTGCTGCTGCGCTACGTGCCGCTGACCGCCGAGCGGGTCACCGGCATCGTGTCGCGCGGCGGGTCGATCATGGCGGGCTGGTGCCTGGCACACCACCAGGAGAACTTCCTCTACTCCCACTTCGACGAGCTGTGCGAGATCTTCGCCCGCTACGACGTCAGCTTCAGCCTCGGCGACGGGCTGCGTCCCGGCTGCACCGCCGACGCCAACGACGAGGCCCAGCTCAGCGAGCTGCGCACCCTGGCCGAGCTGACCGCCCGCGCCTGGGAGCACGACGTACAGGTGATGGTCGAGGGCCCCGGACACGTGCCGCTGGACCTCGTCGAGCGCAACGTCACGCTCCAGCAGGAGTGGTGCCACGGAGCGCCGTTCTACACCCTGGGGCCGCTGGTCACCGACATCGCTCCGGGCTACGACCACATCACCAGCGCCATCGGTGCTGCCACCATCGCGATGCACGGGACCGCGATGCTCTGCTACGTGACGCCGAAGGAGCACCTGGGGCTTCCCGACCGCGATGACGTCAAGACCGGCGTCATCACCTACAAGCTCTCCGCGCACGCGGCGGACGTGGCCAAGGGGCACCCTCGGGCCCGGGAGTGGGACGACGAGCTGAGCAGGGCACGCTTCGAGTTCCGGTGGCACGACCAGTTCGCGCTCTCCCTGGACCCGCACACGGCCCAGGCCTTCCACGACGAGACGCTCCCGGCCGAGGCCTCCAAGACGGCCCACTTCTGCTCGATGTGCGGTCCGAAGTTCTGCTCGATGCGCATCAGCCAGGACGTGCGCGACCGCTTCGCGCAGGACGGGATGGAGCGCAAGTCGCGCGAGTTCATCGAGCTCGGGGCGACAGTCAACGTCCCCCAGTCGCCGCGCGAGGAGGAGTAGGGCACCGCCCGGCGAGTTCGTTCACGATGGTCACCAGTCACGAGGCAGGATGGGCCGCGTCATGGGTAGAGCAGGTGGAGGGCACGGGCGCGCCGTGCTGGGGGCGGTCGGCATCCTCGTCGCGGGGGTCGCGCTCGCGCTGCTGCCGGCGGCGATCCCGGCCCCGCCCGGCGGGGCCGGACAGTCGAACCTTCCTCTCGCTGCCGGGTCCGACGACCCCCCTCCGGCGGTGCGAGTGCCGCCCGAGCGGGGACCCGCCGGTCCGACTCCTACCGCCACACCCGAGCCGCCTCCTCCCGCCGGACCGCCCAACATCGTGCTGGTGGTGATGGACGACTTCTCCACCGAGCTGCTGCGCACCATGCCGAACGCCCTGGCGATGCAGCAGCAGTCGGCGACGTACGACAACGCCTTCGTGGTCAACAGCCTGTGCTGCCCCTCGCGCGCGGCGACCTTCACGGGGTTGCCGCCCCACCTCAACGGTGTGCTGTCCAACACCTCGGGAGGACCGCTGGGGGCGTTGGGCGGCTACCCGGCCTTCGAGGACAACGACGACGCCGCGCGCTCCTACAACGTCTCTCTTCAGGAGGCCGGCTACCGGACCGGGTTCGTCGGCAAGTACCTCAACGAGTACGAGCCGCCCCGGACCTCGCTCGGATCGAGGATCGCGCCGCCGCTCATCGAGGGCTGGGACGACTTCGAGTCGGTCAGTGGTGGTGCCTATCAGGGGTGGGGCTTCTACCGGACCAGCATCGAGGGCGACGGCGAGGACGCGGCCCTCACCCTGCGCGAGTACCCGCGTCCCGACCGTGACCTGGAGTCGATGCGCAAGGTCGACAAGACGTACGCCGGCACGGTGATCGCCGAGCGCGCCCTGCGGCTGCTGCGCCGCTACGAGAAGCGGGACAAGCCCTTCCTGCTCCATGTCGCTCCCTACGGCACCCACGGCCGCACCGCACCGTCGTACCCCGGCGAGCCGATCTTCCCGCCCGCGTTGCGCGACCGGCCCAGCGAGAAGAGCCCCGACGGCAACTGCGGTGCCGTGCCGTGCACCGAGCTCAGCGTCGCGGACCTGCCCGGATACGCGGATCCCAGCGCGGACAACGTGCCGTTCCGGATCGACGAGGCGGGCACCGTCAGTCTCGCCGAGTCCTGGCGCACCGAGCCGTTCCGGCTGACCGAGGAGCAGGGCTCGCGGTGGTACCGCGAGCGTGCCCAGATGGCGCAGTCCATCGACCGGATGATCGGACAGATCGGGGCGTCGGTCGACGACAACACCTACCTGATCGTCACCTCCGACAACGGCTTCCACCTCGGCCAGCACAGCCTCAACGGGGGCAAGGGCCTGCCCTACGACTCCGACTCGCGCGTGCCCCTCGTCGTCGCCGGACCCGGTGTGGTCCCCGGGCGGCGCGAGCAGGTCGTCAGCAACATCGACCTCGCCTCCACCATCGAGGCGCTGGCCGGCGCCGAGCCGAGCGGGGAGCGCGCGGGCCGCAGCTTCGCCGAGACCCTCGGCACACCGACCGCTCCCGGTGGGCGCTACGTGTTCATGGAGCACACCTACGGGCCGGTGCTGCCCGGCGAGCCGGACGCCGACCTCGGCAGCGGCGGCAGGCTGGACATCATCCCCTCCTACGTCGCCGTCCGGGGCGAGGAGGGCCTGCTCGTCCGGGTCGACCTCGACCGGACCTTCTACGGCGACGACTTCGCCTGGGAGCTCTACCGCTACGACCGGCCGTGGGAGGACGTCAACGTCTTCGACTCCGACCACGACCTGCCCTACGCGCGCGAGCTGCGCCGTCGGCTCGAGGCCTGGGTGGACTGTGCGCCGAAACGCTGCGCACGACTGAGTCGCTGACCTACCGTTCGGGTCATGGGGTTCTTGGCTGGTCGTGCACTGCTCGGCGCTGTCGTGGTCACGCTGCTGGTCACGCTGCTCCCCGCGGGGCAGCTGGCGACCGCCGCCGCGACGGGAGGTCCGACCACGCGCTCCGGCGTCACCACCGAGCCGGTGCGACCCAGCTTCGTGGTGGTGGTGATGGACGACGCGTCCCTGGAGCTGGTGCGCTCCATGCGCACGTTGCGTGCTCTGCAGCGCGAGGGCGCGACGTACGACAACGCCTTCGTGGTCAACAGCCTGTGCTGCCCCTCGCGCGCCGCGACCTTCACCGGTCAGCCGCCCCACCTCAACGGCGTGCAGACCAACACCAGCGGGGGACCCGGTGCCGACCTCGGTGGCTGGCCCGCGTTCCGGGCCCACCGGGGTCCGCAGCGCTCCTACAACACGGCGCTGCAGCGCTCGGGCTACCGGACGGCGTTCCTGGGCAAGTACCTCAACGAGTACGAGCCCGGGCGTGCCCCGGGTGGCGCTCGCACGCCACCGCCGGTGGTGCCGGGCTGGGACGAGTTCGAGTCGATCTCCGGCGAGGGCTACAACGGCTGGGGGTACTACCGCACGACGACCCGGGGCGCCGGTGGGTCGGGCCTGCGGCTGGTCCACCATCCCCGGCCCGCGGAGTCGGCCTCACGCGCGGTCAAGGACAAGGCGTACGTCGGGACGGTCACCCAGCAGCGAGCCACCGCGCTGGCTCGGCGACTCGAGAAGGGCGCAGCGTCCGGGACGCCGTACCTCCTGCACGTGGCGACCTACGCCTCGCACGCCCGGATCGTGCCCGCCTGGCGCAACGACCCGGTCTTCCCGGCCGCCTTCCGTGACCGACCCTCCAGCGCGAAGCCCGGTGGCAACTGTGGACCGCGTCGTTGCTCGCGACTGACGCTGCGCGACCTGGCCGGGTACGGCGACGACCCGTCCGACAACCGGCCGTACTACGTGAAGCGCGGCAAGGTCACCCGGGCTCCCGCATGGCGCAGGCCGATCGGTCGGCTCAGCCGGGAAGCCGCACTCGTCCGCTACCGCGACCGGGCACGGATGGTGCAGTCGGTCGACCGCACCCTGCGTGGCCTGCGCCAGGTGATCGGTCCCGACACCTACCTGATCGTCACCTCCGACAACGGCTTCCACCTCGGCCAGCACGGGCTCAACGGCGGCAAGGGCACGCCGTACGACTCCGACACGCGGGTGCCGCTCGTCGTCACCGGCCCCGGCGTCGTCGCCGGTCGCAGGTCGGGCTACGTCAGCAACATCGACCTGGCGCCCACCATCGAGACGCTCGCCGGCCGGACGCCGTTGCGCTTCCGCGCCGGGGCCAGCTTCGCTGCGAGCCTGGGTGACCCGGCAGCCGACCGGGTCGAGGGCGCCGCGTTCACCTTCTTCGAGCACACCCAGGGGCCGGTACGCCCGGGGGAGCCGGACGCCGATCCCGGTAGCGGGGGACGGCTGGACGCGATCCCGTCGTACGTCGCCGTGCGCAGCGACGACGGGTTGCTGGTGCGCGTGGACCTGGACAAGGCGCCGGGGCGGACCGACCACGCCTGGGAGCTCTACCGCTACCAGCGGCCCTGGGAGGACACCAACGTGTTCAAGCGTCAGCACGACAAGCGCTACGTCCGCCAGCTGAAGCGTCGGCTCCTGGCATGGGTCGACTGCGGCCCGAAGCAGTGCCGCCGTCTCACCCGGTAGTCGGGTGGGACGGCGGCGCAGGCATCGCAGGGACCGCGGCTACACGGTGGTCAGGGCACGCTCCTCGAGCCGACCGGCACGCTCGCGGTCGACGGTGAGGTTCTCCCCGGTCGCCGGGTCGAAGAGGTGCAGCTTGTCGGTGTTCATCCAGATCTCGGCCTCGTCGCCGGCGGCGACTCGGCTGGAGCCGTCGAGCCCGACGACGAGTTGGGTGCGCAGGGAGTCGCCGTCGAGGTCCTTCTCGAGCTGCGTCAGCTGGTCCCGGACCTCGTCGGGGGCCTCGAACGGGACGTAGGCGTAGGCCTCGTTGCCCAGCCACTCCACCCGGTCGACGGTGGCGTGGAAGGTCGAGCCGCCCTGCTTGTCGGCGACCGCGGCGTCCTCGAAGTCGCCCGGGCGCACGCCGGCGATCAGGAGTCCGCGGCCCTCGGCCTTGGCGGCCTTGGCAGCCGGGATCTCGACCGAGCCGAAGGGCAGCTGCACCGACGTGCCCTCCACCGTGGCGGGCAGGAAGTTCATCGGCGGCGAGCCGATGAAGCCGGCCACGAACAGATTGCCGGGGTTCTCGTAGAGCTCACGCGGGGTGGCCAGCTGCTGCAGGACGCCGCGCTTGAGGACGGCCACCCGGTCGCCCAAGGTCATCGCCTCGGTCTGGTCGTGGGTGACGTAGACCGTGGTGATGCCCAGCCGCTTCTGCAGGCGGGCGATCTCGCTGCGCATCTGGCCGCGCAGCTTGGCGTCCAGGTTGGACAGCGGCTCGTCGAAGAGGAACGCGTCCGCGTCCCTGACGATCGCCCGCCCCATCGCCACCCGCTGACGCTGGCCACCCGAGAGGTTGCCGGGCTTGCGCTCGAGGTGCTCGTCGAGCTCGAGGGTCGCCGACGCGGCGCGCACCTTCTCGTCGACCTCGGAGTCGGGAGCCTTGGCGAGCCGGAGGGGGAAGGCGATGTTCTCGTAGACCGTCAGGTGGGGGTAGAGCGCGTAGTTCTGGAAGACCATGGCGAGGTTGCGGTCGCGCGGCGCGAGGTCGTTGACCCGCTTGTCGCCGATCATCATGTCGCCGTCGGTGATGTCCTCCAGCCCCACGATCATCCGCAGCAGCGTGGACTTCCCACACCCCGAGGGGCCGACGAGGATCATGAACTCGCCGTCCTGCACGTCGATGCTGACGTCGTTGACGGCGGGGAACCCGTCGCCGTACTTCTTGACGATGTTCTTCATGTCGATGGCAGCCATGGGGTCAACCTTTCACTGCGCCGGAGGTGAGACCGGCGACGATCTTGCGCTGGAAGAGCAGAATGATGATGACGATCGGGATCGTGGAGATGACCGCCCCGGCGGCCAGCAGGGACGCCGGCCGGTTGAACGGGTCGGAGCCCACGAAGAACGACAGCGACGCCGGGATCGGGCGGGCCGCCTCGGTCGAGGTCAGCGAGATGCCGAAGACGAAGTCGTTCCAAGCGAAGAAGAACGTCAGGATCGCCGCGGTGAACACACCGGGGGCGGCGAGCGGGACGATGACGCGCCGAAAGGCCTGCCAGGACGTGGCGCCGTCGACCTGGGCCGCCTGCTCCATCTCCCAGGGGATCTCGCGGAAGAAGGCCGACAGGGTCCAGATCGCCAGCGGCAGCGTGAAGGACAGGTAGGGGATGATCAGCCCGGGCCAGGTGTCGTAGAGACCGACGGCGCGCCACAGGTCGAAGAGCGGCCCGACGAGCGAGACCACCGGGAACATCGCGATCACCAGGGCCATGGTCAGCACCAGCTTCTTGCCCCGGAACTCGAGGCGGGCGATGGCGTAGGCCGCGAGGGTCGCGATGAGCACCGACAGGGTGGTGGCGATCAGGCTGATCCCGATCGAGTTGATGATCGCCCGCCGGAACTGGTCGTTGGCCAGGACGTCGGCGTAGTTCTGCCAGCCGGCGCCGTCGCCGGAGGCCGGGAAGAAGCCGGGGCTCCCGTTGGTGATGGCGGTCTGCGACTTGAAGGACAGCGAGATGATCCAGGCCACGGGAAGCAGGCACCAGGCGAGGATCAGCAGGACGCCGACGGGCAGTCCGATCTTGTTCTTCATCTCACTTCTCCTGTCGTGCGTCGGCGAGGTCGACCCGGAAGATCTTGACGATCAGGAACGCGATCAGGATCACCGAGAGGAACAGCAGCACCGAGAGCGCGGAGCCGATCCCGATCTGGAACTGCTCGATGGTCTGGCGGTAGGTCAGGAAGCTGATCGACTCGGTGTTCACCGCCCCGGCCGTCATCACGAAGATGTTGTCGAAGATCCGGTAGGCGTCCAGGGCGCGGAAGAGGACGGCGACCATGATCGCCGCACGCATGTTGGGCAGGATGACCTTGACCAGGCGCTGGGTCCACGTCGCGCCGTCGACCTTGGCGGCCTCGATCATGTCCTCCGAGACCTGCGCGAGGCCGGCCAGCAGCAGCAGCGACATGAAGGGCGTCGTCTTCCAGATCTCCGAGACCATGATCGCGATCACCGCGGGAGTCGTCTCGCCGAACCAGTTGAAGTTCTCGCTGATGCCGGGCAGCCAGTTGTTGACGAAGCCGTTCTGGAAGCTGAAGGCGAACTGCCAGGCGAAGCCCGAGACGACCGTGATGATGCCGTAGGGGATCAGGATCGAGGTACGGATGATGCCGCGGGCGAAGATCACCCGGTGCATCACCATGGCGAAGGCGAAGCCGATGACGAGCTCGAAGCCGACCGTCACCACCATGTAGAGCACGGTGACGCCGGTGGTCTTCCAGAAGAGCGGGTCGCTCAGGGCGACGCCGTAGTTGCCCAGCCCGATGAACTCGCGGTCGTCAGGCGCGGTCAGGGAGTAGTTGAACAACGACAGGTAGAGCGCGCGCAGCATCGGGAACGCGGTCACCAGGAGCATCAGCACGATCGCCGGAGCCACCAGTCGCTGCCCGAGCCGGGCCTCGGCGCGCATCCGGTCGCTGGCGACCGGCTTGCCCGAGCTGGGCCTCTCCCGGTGGGCGGGTCGTTCGGCCTGGATCGTCACAGCAGTGCCTTCCCGTCGAGGACCTCGCGCAGGAACTCGGCAGAGTCCTCAGGGGTCGAGTCCGGACTGACGCTGGTCGGCGAGTGCCACACGCTCTGCACAGCCCCGGAGATCAGGGCGTAGTAAGCGCTCTTGGGCCTGGCGCCACCCTCGTCGAGGCTGGTCTGCCACAGGTCGAGCAGCCCCTCGGGGTACTCGCTCAGCTCGGGAGAGTCGTAGACCTCGCCGCGAGCCGGCATCAGGCCCTCGTCCCGGGCGAGCGCCTCCTGCGCCTTCGAGGTGGTAACGCACTGAGCGGCCTCGAGGGCGAAGTCGGGATTCTCGGTGAAGGCGCCGACGGCGATGTCGATGCCTCCGACCGGCGGGGCCGACGGTTGGTCGGCCACCGTGCGCGGGTAGCGGGCCCAGCCGAGGTCGTCGAGGTCGTCCTTGGTCAGGTCGCCGCTCTCGACGAGGTCCTGGTAGTTCTTGTAGACGAAGGTCCAGTTGGTCATGAACTCGCCGGCCCCGCCGTCGGGGTACATCTGGCCGAGGCTGGTGCCCTCGTTGGACACGGTGAGGTCGCTCTGTGCGGCGTCGGAGTCGGCCAGCTTCTGGATGATCGCGGCGGCCTTGCGGCCCGCCTCGGAGTCGATGTCGACCTGGGCTTCCTTGCCGGCCTCGGTGTCGGAGACGATGTCGCCGCCGGCGCCCAGGATCATGGCGTTGATCAGCACGACGTACGCCTCGTAGCGGTTGGCCTGGATCCCGACGGTGCCGTCGTTGTCGGCGGCCGCCTCGATGATCTGGTCCCAGGTGACGGTGTCGTCCATGGTGAGGTCGGCCGCCTCGGCCAGGGACTTGCGGAACCACACCACCTGGGTGTTGGCCCACTGCGGCGCGGCGAAGACCTGGTCCTCCCACATGACGGTGTCGAGCGGACCGGCCAGGATGCCGTCGGTGACCGCGTCGGCGGCCTCGCCCTCGAAGGGCAGCAACCACCCGGCGTTGGCGAACTCCGGGACGAAGACCGGGTCCAGACTCATCAGGTCGGTCGAGGAGTCCTCGGCCGCCAGGCGCCTGGCCAGCTGGGTGCGCTGGTCGGTCGCCCCGCTGGGCAGCAGCTGGATGTCGATGTCGTAGTCGGCGGTGCTGCACTGCTCCGCCAGGGAGGTCAGCGTGTCGACCCCGTCAGGATTGACGTACCAGTTCAACGTCGGTGGACCCGAGCTCCCGCAGGCCGTCAGCATGGAGCTCACCACCGCCCCGGCACTCAGTGCTACGACTTTTCTGACCTGGTTCCGTGGCGCTCTGCTCGTCACGCCATCGTGCGTCGCCATGAGGCTCCTCCCGTTGTGCTCCTCGCCACCTTGGCCCTATCGGGCGTGGGTGTCTAGCCCACCGAGGGGTGTGCCCGGGGTCGTACCCGGGAGCGGCGGGGTCGAGGTGTCAGCCGGATGCCCGGTCGGCGTTGCGGCGGATCGCTCGGGTGAAGGTCTCGTCCAGGGCTGCGGGGAGGTCGTGGCCCATCTGGTCGATGAGCAGGAGATCGGCCCCGGGGACGGCCGCGGCCGTGGCGCGCCCGCCGGAGACGTGCACCATCTTGTCGGCCAGGCCGTGGATCACGACGGTCGGCACCGCAAGCCCTCGCAGCAACGGCTCCCGGTTGGGTTGCGTCACGATCGCGGCCATCTGCCGGGTCAGCCCGGCGAGGCTCACCCCGCGCTCGTAGGTCTCGGCGGCCCGCTTCTCCGTTGCCTCCTGCGGCTGGCGGTAGCCGGGGGAGCCGATGATCCGCCACGTGGTCACGCTCGAGCGGATGTAGCCCTCGCGGCCCGACGCACGACCCAGCAGGTTGCGGAAGAGGCTCGGGTGCTGCCAGCCGACGTTGCGCCTGCCCGTCGTCGACATGATGCTCGCCAGGGAGCGGACCCGCCGAGGCTCGGCCACGGCCATCGTCTGCGCGATCATCCCGCCCATCGACACGCCGGCCACGTGCGCGGAGTCCAGGCCGAGGTGGTCGAGCAGGCCGAAGGCGTCGGCGGCCATGTCGGCCAGGGTGTACGGCGGTCGCGTCCGCACGCCGGTGAACCCGCGGACCAGCATCGACCGCGTGACCTTGCCGGAGCCCCGGCTCGAGCGACCGGCGTCGCGGTTGTCGAAGCGGACGACGTAGAAGCCCGCCTCGGCCAGCCGCGTGCACAGGGCCGGCTCCCACCACGTCATCGGACCGCCCAGTCCCATCACGAGCAGCAGCGGATCGTCGTCGGGATCGCCGAAGGTCTGGTAGCACAGCTCGATCTCCGCCGAGACCGGCGCGAACAGCTCCTCGGAGACGACGACGGACGGCGTGGTCGCGGCCGTGCCGGCGGGGGCCGTGGCGGCCTTCCTGGTGACCTTGTCGGTGGGCGTGCGGGGCATGCCCCCAGTCAACCTCAGGCGTGCAGAACATGTGCACCGACCCGGTTTTCCTGTGACGCGATGTAACACGTGCGTAATGTGGGTCACATGAGCGACAGCCCGCTGGCATCCTTCCTGCTCCCGCAGGGCTTTGCCCGCCCCCACCTGGTGTCCCTGCTCCACGAGGCCCGCATCGTCGGCGAGGTCGGTCGGTACGCCGTACGGACCTGCGAGGAGCGTCGGTCCCGACACGCACGGACCTCCGGGGATCGTGCCGCGGCGGGGGCCGACCCGGTGCTGCTGATCCCCGGCTTCCTCGCCGGCGACGCGACGTTGTCGGCCATGTCCAGCAGCCTGCGCCAGCGTGGCTTCCGTACCTATCGCAGCCACATCCTCGCCAACGTCGGCTGCACCCTCGAGTCGGTCGACGCGCTGGAGGGTCGCCTGGAGGCGCTGGCGGAGCGCCGCGGGTCGAGGGTCCAGATCGTGGGGCACAGCCTCGGCGGGATGATCGCCCGTGGGCTGGCTGCGCGGCGGCCGGACCTCGTCTCGGGCATCGTCACCATGGGCAGCCCGATGCTGGCGCCCGCGGCGCACCACCGCGTGCTGTCGTGGGGCGTCGACGCGCTGGTGCAGCTCAGCCGCGTGGGACTGCCCGGCCTCATGTCCGCCGAGTGCGTGGCCGGCCCGTGCGCCCGGCAGAGCTTCGACGAGAGCCGGGAGCCGCTGGCGCCCGGGGTGGGCTTCACCGCCATCTACTCCCGCCGCGACGGGATCGTCGACTGGCGCGCGTGCATCGACCCGATCGCCGTACCGGTGGAGGTCACGGCGTCACACTGCGGCATGGCCGTCGACCCACGGGTCATCGACGCCGTGACCGAGGCGCCGTTCGCGAACAGCGCCGGCGCGGAGCGGCTGAGCCGGATCGCCTGAGCCCTACCCCGACTTCGTTCCTGAGTCGGGCGGCTTGCTCAACCTGTCGGCGTTGCACGTCCTCGCAGGCTCGGACTAGACGCCTCCGAAGTCGATCGCCGAGAACGGGCGCAGCTTCTCCAGGCGGTGCTCGGAGGTGATGGAGCGGATCGTGCCGCTGCGCGAGCGCATCACGAGCGAGTGGGTGCTGGCGCCGCCGGCGGTGTAGCGCACGCCCTTCATCAGCTCGCCGTCGGTGATCCCGGTGGCGACGAAGAAGCAGTCGTCTCCGGTGACCAGCTCGTCGGTGGTCAGGATCGTCTCGGGGCTGAGGTCGTGGCCGGCGTCGAGGGCCTTCTGGCGCTCGTCGTCGTCGGTCGGCCACAGCCGACCCTGGATGACGCCGTCCAGGCACTTGAGCGCGCAGGCGGCGATGATGCCCTCCGGCGTGCCGCCGATCCCGAGCATGAGGTCGATGCCCGTCTCGGGCCGGGCCGCCATGATGGCGCCGGCCACGTCGCCGTCGGAGATGAACTTGATCATCGCGCCGGTGGCGCGGATCTCCTCGATGAGCTTGCTGTGGCGCGGGCGGTCCAGGAGGACGACGGTGACGTCGGTGGCGCTCTTGCCCTTGGCCTTGGCAACCTGGTGGATGTTCTCCGCGACGGGAAAGCGCAGGTCGACGACGTCGGCTGCCTCGGGGCCGGTGACCAGCTTGTCCATGTAGAAGACGGCCGAGGGGTCGTACATCGATCCGCGCGGCGAGACCGCGAGCACCGAGACGGCGTTGGTCATGCCCTTGGCGGTCAGGGTGGTGCCGTCGATCGGGTCGACGGCCACGTCGCACTCGGGGCCGGTGCCGTCGCCGACGCGCTCCCCGTTGTAGAGCATCGGGGCGTTGTCCTTCTCGCCTTCGCCGATCACGACGGTGCCGGCCATGCCGATCGAGGAGATCATCACTCGCATCGCGTTGACCGCGACGTCGTCGGCGCCGTTCTTGTCGCCACGCCCGACCCAGCGTCCGGCCGCCATCGCGGCGGCCTCGGTGACGCGCACCAGCTCGAGAGCCAGGTTGCGGTCGGGAGACTCGGGGGCGACTTCGAACTCGGGCACAACCGCGTCGGGGCTCATGGCCCGCATGGTATCGGCTGAGCGACGCAGGGCGGGGTGTACCCCGAGGGGCGGTACCGACCTGCGAAGATCGCGTGGTGAGTGAGCAGGGGACGGACAGCGACCAGGAGAGCCCGGGGCGCTACAACCGCAGCTTCGGCGGACTGACCGCCTCCGTCGTGGTGATCGTGGTCCTGGTGGTGGGCATCTTCCTGCTGCGCGACCTGGTCTTCGGCACTCCGCCCGAGCCGCAGCCGGAATCGGTCGAGTACCTCGACTCGGTGCAGCAGCTGCAGCAGAACGGCTTCGACGTCGTCTACCCGGTCAGCCTGCCGGAGGACTGGATCGTCACCGAGGTGGGCGCCGAGCTCGGCGAGCAGCCGTCGTACCGCTTCAACCTCTACACCTCCGACGAGGAGTTCGTCGGGATCCGACAGGAGAGCCTGGAGAGCGCCAGGCTCGAGGAGCTGCTGGAGCAGTACGTCGACGAGAAGACCGGCCGTGAGGATCCCCTGATCGACGTCGGTGACATCGCCTCCACGTGGGAGGGCTGGTCGGACGACGGAGGGGACGTCGCCTACTCCGCCGAGGTCGCGGGGACGACGGTGCTGGTCTTCGGGGACGTGCCGGCCGACGAGCTGGCCGACCTGGTGTCACGGCTGGGGACCGACGAGGTGGCGACGCCCGAGCCGGTCACTCCGCCGAGCTGACGTCCTTCTCGACGACCGCGTCGAGGCGGGCGCGGGCATTGTCGAGCCACTCCTGGCACGTGGTGGCCAGCGCCTCTCCCCGCTCCCACAGGGCCAGGCTGTCCTCGAGGGTGGTGCCGCCGGTCTCGAGGCGACGCACGACCTCGATGAGCTCCTCGCGAGCCTCCTCGTAGGACGGCTTCTCGTCGGTGGTGTCAGCGGTCATCGGTGGCCTCCTGGCCGTCGGGGCGGCCGGCGGGCCGCTCGGTGGACTGGTCTGCGCGTGAGATCGCGGTGACGTCGGCGTGCACCCGTCCGTCGGCGACGCGCACGCTGACGCGGTCGCCGGCCGAGGCGTCGTCGACGGAGGTCAGGACCGTGCCGTTGGACGCCTGCAGGACGGCGTACCCGCGCTCCAGCGTCGCCAACGGCGAGAGAGCACGGGCGCGAGCACGGTGGTGACCGATGTCGTCGACGGCCCGGTCGAGGGAGTGCCCGACCGTGCGCCGGGCGCGAGCGAGGAGAGCGGCGAGCTCGGCGGTCCGTTCGTCGACGAGCGTGCGGGGGTCTGCCAGGGCGGGTCGCGAGCGGAGGGCGTCGAGACCTGCCTGCTCCCGGGCCAGGAACGAGTAGGTGATCGAGCGCAGCCGCTCCCGCGCAGACGCCACGGCGTGTGCTTCCGCGGCCACGTCGGGCACCACCAGCTTGGCGGCGTCGGTGGGCGTGGCGGCCCGCACGTCGGCGACCAGGTCGAGGAGCGGCTGGTCCGGCTCGTGACCGATCGCCGAGACCACGGGGGTGCGCGCCGCCGAGACCGCGCGCAGCAGACCCTCGTCGGAGAAGGGCAGGAGATCCTCGACCGAGCCTCCGCCGCGGGCGATCACGATGACGTCGACGGCGGTGTCGGCGTCGAGCCGGGCCAGCGCCGCCATCACCTCACCGGCCGAGCGGTGGCCCTGCATCGTGGCGTGGGCGACGCTGAACTGCACCGCCGGCCAGCGCCGGCGTGAGATGTCGAGGACGTCGCGCTCGGCCGCCGACCGTGGCGCGGTGACGAGGCCGACAGTGCCCGGCAGGAAGGGCGGCGGGCGCTTGCGGGCGGCGTCGAAGAGCCCCTCGGCCGCCAGCAGCTGGCGGCGCCGCTCGAGCTGCGCGAGGAGCTCGCCGAGCCCGACCATCCGGATCTCGCGAGCCTGCAGGGACAACGAGCCGCGGGTGGCGTAGTAGGAGGGCTTGGCGTGCACCAGCACGCTCGCGCCCTCCACGAGGGGCGGGTTCATCGAGTCGACGAGCGTGCGCGAGCACGTCACCGGCACGGAGATGTCGGCCACGGAGTCGCGCAGGGTCAGGAACACGGTGTTGAGGCCCGGGCGCTTGCTGAGCTGGGCGACCTGGCCCTCGACCCAGACCGACCCGAGACGGTCGATCCAGCCCGAGATCGCGTTGGCGATCTGCCGGACCGGTGCCGGCTGCTCGGGCGAGGTGTCCAGGGCCATGCCGGGGAGGCTATCCCGCGCCGCCGACGTCGCTGCCACCCCAACGCTGCGTCAGCACGCGGGTGGCCTCGGCGAGAGTCAGGCCGAGGCGGCGAGCTGCGACGGCGTACGCGTCGGCCGCCTCGACGGCGTCCGCCGTCCTCCCGGGGGCGCTGGGGGAGGCGACGAACGTCCCGCGCCGTCCTTCGGTGACCACGATGCCGTCGGCCTCGAGCTCGGTGTAGACGCGCTGGACCGTGCGCACCCCGATGCCGAGGTCGACGGCGAGCTGACGCACGGTGGGCAGGCGGGTGCCGGCGGGCAGCTCGCCGGACGTGGCGCGTGCCGCGATCTGCGAGCGCAGCTGCTCGTAGAGCGGGTCGGTGGACGCGGGGTCGAGCGGCAGCACGGTCACGAGCACGACCGTAGTGCCCGGGGCGGGGCGCGACTGGTAGGCAGGAGCCATGCAGCCCTACGTGCTCGTGGTCGGCGAGTCCCTGATCGATGTCGTCACGACCGAGGACGGCCTGAGCATCGAGCGGCCGGGTGGGAGCGCTGCCAACGTCGCGGTGGCCCTGGCGCGGTTGGGCCGTCCCGTGCGGTTCGCGACGGCGTACGCCGACGACGCGCGCGGTCGGCTGGTCGCCGAGCACCTCGCCGGCTCGGGCGTCGAGGTGGCGAGCGACCCGCACGTGCTGGAGCGGACCTCCAGCGCGGTGGCCACCATCGGCGCGGACGGTGCGGCGTCGTACGACTTCGACCTGGACTGGCGGGTGGGCCCGGTGGAGCTGGACGATCCTCCCGCGTTCGTGCACGCCTGCTCGTTGGGAGCGGTCGTCGAGCCCGGGTGCGACGACGTGCTCGCGCTGCTGGACCGGCTGCCCGATGCGCGGATCACCTACGACGTCAACGCCCGCCCCGCGATCACCGGTGTGGGACCGGAGGTCGTCGCTCGGGTCGAGGCGGTGGTCCGTCGCGCCGAGGTGGTCAAGGCCAGCGACGAGGACCTGGACGCCCTCTACCCGGACCTCGACCTCGCTGGAGCCGCCGCCCACCTGCTCTCGCTCGGCCCGGCTGCGGTGGTGGTGACCCGCGGGGGAGACGGATCGACCTGGTACGACGCGGACGGCGCCGTCTCCGCCCCGGTGCAGATCGCGACCGTGGTCGACACGATCGGAGCCGGGGACACGTTCTCGGCCGGGATCGTCGACGCGCTGTGGGACGGGTTGGACCCGGTGTCCACGTTGGCCCATGCGGCTCGCGCCGCCGCCGTCACGGTGTCACGGCCCGGCGCGGACCCGCCGACGCGGGCCGAGCTGGGCTGACGGACGGGTACAGCGGGCTTGGGGTCGTGGCGGTGCGCATCTTCTGCTGGGAGACAGCCACCTCGCCCGCATCGGACGCGAGCTTCCCCGACTCGGCGAGAACGTCCTCACCCGGCGTCGACGAGTCGCGACTCGGCGAAGGAGAGCGATCGAGCGCCGTGATGGGTCAGTACGCAGCGGTGGCCGCTGCTGTCGCTGAGTCGACCTCCGCGACGCTGGTCGACTCCCAGCCACTGCTCTCGCCCCCTGGGCACCCGAGCGTTCGACGCTGAGACCTTCACCTCAGCGGCGAGGGCTATCGGATGCTGCTGCCTGCCCTGGCGCGGGCGGTTGCTCTGTGATGGACGCTCGAGGTGGCGCGAGAGCACGCCGATGCGCGCGGATCGCGGCATGATCGGGACAAAGCCCTCGGTGCGGGTGGGGCAAGATGCGGCGGGTGCCAGACTCTCGATACATCAGCGCGCGCGAACTCATCCGATTGCTGGAGGCGAGCGAACACCCGCTGGCGATGCAAGCGACACCGTTGCTAGACGCGACAAGCGTCGAACTGCTGCCTGTTTCTCCTGGCGGGCTCGACCTGCACACCTACGAGGTGCGTCTTGCCCGCTTCCAAGATGGGGAGGGCCCGGAGATCCTCGGCCTTGAGGCCTTCGTAGAGGTGCTGAGGACCCCGGTAGCCGATCCTGAGACCCTCTCGTTTCGTACACACGACTATGTGTACGTGGTGCTCCTGGCGGGTGGGCAAGTGGTCGCCGTGACAGGTGTTGCGACGCGGATGTGACGGATCGCTAGTCGGCCCTCTTAGTACGGGCACGGTCGGAGGATGACCGCCCGACTCTCGGCATGAGCGTGCGCTTCGAGCCGGCAGCGAATTCTTGCCTCGCGCCATGACGCTTGCCCAGTACCTGGCGGGCAACTCGGCCTCCAGAGCGTGTCGGACAGGCCGCGGCGAGGTGCGAGCATGCCGATGGCCCCGCTGTGGTGGGCGGGGTGGCGGGGCGGGGTGTTCAGGGTTCGGGTGGCGGCCGGTCGGCCGGTGGGTCGTGGTCGAGGCGGGTGGTGATGGGCATCCGGCCGTGGCGTCGGCCGCGGGTGACGCGGAAGTGGGTGCCGGTGGGGCTGGTCCAGTCGTAGACCCCTGGTTGGGGTGTCTCGTAGGTCCAGGGGGAGAAGGTCTTGGTGCGGTGGTGGCGCCGACACAGGAGTGCGAGGTTGGACGTGGTGGTCTTCCCGCCCGCTGTCGGGTTCTTCTGGTCGAAGGGGTGCCGGTGGTCGAGGTCGGTGTAGCGGGCGGGTCGGGTGCAGTGGGGGAAGACGCAGCACTGGTCGCGGAGCCGGACCTGTTCGGCGAGCTTGACGGTGGGGGTGTAGGCCTGGGTCGAGATCTCGGTGTTGAGGTCGATCACGGGTCTGATGGTCACGGTGTTGCCGACGGTCTGGCACCATGCCTTGATCTGCTCGATCAGGACGTCGTTGCAGGCGGGGTTGTCGAGGGTGGCGTGGGGGCTGTCGGGGTCGAGGTGGGCGTAGATCGTGACCCCACGACCCCCGGTGGTGCCTGAGGTGTGGTCGTCGTCGCCGTCAGGGTCGTCGCCGTCGGGGTCGTCGGTGGCGAGGTCGAGGGCGAGCTGGGTGCGGGCCATGTCGCCGACGGCCATCGCCCGTCGTGCGTC
>NZ_JAPYPS010000062.1 GCF_029937575.1 Nocardioides sp. | reverse complement strand
GACGGGCGCGTCGAAACCCGGTGAGCCGAGCGACGGCACCCGCCACCCCCACTAGGCGGAGGCCACGTCCTGCGCGATGTTCCGCGGCCCGAAGAACACCACCGGGACCAGCAACCCCACCAGCAGGACCGCATCCACGACGAGCACCAGCAGCAGCAGGCTCATGATCGACCCGGTGAGCGGGGAGCAAGCGACGATCACGACAAGGGCGCCCCACAACAGCCAGGTCGCCCGTCCGCCGCGCTGGGCGATGAGGGCGTAGACGAGGAGCTGGATCATCGAGAGCAGCGTGCCCAGGATCGCGAACTGCCAGAGGCGGTCCTCGATGGCGGCGTACTGGTCCCCGCCGACGAAGACGAGGGCCAACGACGAGAGCACGTAGGTGGCCGCGATCCCGACGACACCCAGCCCGGCGACGGCGCCCAGGCTGAGTCGTAGCGCCCGCCGGCGCTCGTTGGCATCTGCCATGTCGGGGAAGGCGACCACGACGACGAACTGGGGGAGGAACAGGACCGCCTTGGTGAGGATCAGGCCGCCGGCGTAGAGCCCTGAGTCGGCGTTGTCGAGCACGTTGCGGGCGAGAATGACGTCGACGTTGGTCACGGCGAAGAAGGCCAGCAGGGCCTGGGAGTTGTGGCCGAGCTCGCGGAAGAGCGCTCGGAAGCCGTGGTCCTCGTCCGAGGGGCTGGTGCCGTGGGGCGCCCGGTCCCGTAGCGCGACCATCCCCACGGCGACCGGGGCGAGCGCGCCGACGAACACGCCGAGGATGGCCGTGAACTCCTCCGGACGCCACAGGATCAGGGCGGTACCGACCGCCAGCCGAGGGATCCCCGCCGCGGCGTACAGCACCGCGAGCGGGCGCCAGCGGCGTTCGCCCTGCAGCGTGCCGGCCTGCCCGCCCATCACGGTCAGCGGCACGGCGATGGCGCCGACCAGGAGCGCGGTGAGCAGGCTCTCGAGTCGGAGCAGGTGGTTGACGAGCGGCGCGGCCACGGCCAGCGACACGCCGAGGACGATCGCGGTCAGCCAGGTGACTCGCCGGATCCCCGCCTCGATCACCGACACGTCGCCGGGAGTGGAGGAGATGCGCCGGGCCGCAGTCGCCTGCAGGGCCAGCTGGGCCACGCTGACGACCATCAGCAGGTTCATCACGGCCGCGAACGCGCCGTACTGGTCCGGTCCCAGTGCCCGAGCGGCGATGATCGTGAAGCCGTACGTCGCGACGTTCATGGCCCCGATCGCCACCGCGATGACCCCACCGTTGGTCACCGCTTGCTTGGACGTCGCCTCGGGCACTCCGGGAGTGTTCCACAGCGCCTGAAGCGCACACCTGAGGAGGGCCTCACCCGTACAGTGGGCGCGCCATGCACGACACCAGGGGGACGGACCGCAGCTCCGACGAGCGCGACGGCGCGCGGCGGGCGACCGCACTGACGTTCACGGCCTACCTGGCGCTGGCCGTCCTGATCCTGACCGAGAAGTTCGGGGAGACGACGTCCGACACCCGACTGGACCTGACCAACGCGCCCACCCAGTTCCTGCGCGACACCTTCACGCTGTGGAACTCCCAGGTCTCGCTGGGTGAGCTGCAGAACCAGGCCTACGGCTACCTCTGGCCGCAGGGCCCCTTCTTCTCCGGCCTGGCCGAGATCGGCGTCCCGGGCTGGGTGACCGAGCGACTGTGGTCGGTCCTGGTGCTGGTCGTCGCGTGCGAGGGCCTGCGTCGTGTGGCGCTCGCCCTCGGTGCCAACGTGTGGGCGGCCGCGATCGCGGGCCTGGCCTACGGGCTCAGTCCCCGCATGGTGGCCGAGCTCGGGGTGCGCAGCGCGGAGATCCTGCCGGGTGCGGTGCTTCCGTGGGCCCTGCTGCCGCTGGTGTACGCCGTCACGGGACGGCTGCGGCCGTGGCGGGCGGCGCTCCTCTCCGCGGCCGCCTTCGCGTGCAGCGGCGGCGTCAACGGTACGGCGACGTTCGCGCCGGCCGCGCTGCTGATCGTGGTGGTCGCCTGGGCTGTCCTGTCGCGCCGCCTCTCGTGGCGCTTCGGCTTCGGCTGGGCCGGGCTGATGGTGGCCGTCAACGCGTGGTGGGCCATCTCGCTCGTGCAGTTCGGTGCCTACAGCCCACCGTTCTTCGACTTCGTCGAGGACGCCCGGACCACGACCCGCACCGCCGGGTTCTCCAACGGGCTGCGGGGGACGAGCAACTGGGTCGACTACATCGTCGTGGGAGGTCGGCGGTGGTGGCCTGCCGGGTACGACGTCTCGTTCGACGCGTGGGTGGTGCTGGCCAGCGGCGCGGTGGCGGCCCTCGGGCTGCTGGGTCTGCTGCGCTACCGCGGGACGCTCCGAGTGCCGCTGCTCATCTCGGCGACCGTGGGGATCGTCGCGATCTGCATCGCGCACACGGGGCCACTCGACAGCCCTCTCGCGCAACCTCTCCAGGACCTGCTGGACGGTCCGTTGGCACCTCTGCGCAACGTGCCCAAGGCGGACCCCGTGCTGCGCGTCCCGCTGAGCCTCGGCCTGGCGGTCCTGCTCACCCAGGTCTTCGGCGCCCTGCGGGGGAAGATGCCCTGGCGTCGAGTCACAGCCGGAGCACTGGCGGGAGCCATCGTGGCCGGAGTCGCCACCATGGCCGCGCCTGTCGCCGGCGCCAACCTGCGCACGCCGGGCTGGACGGAGCTTCCGGACTACTGGGAGGCGACGTCGGACTACCTGGACTCGACCCGCGGCGACGGTGCGGCGTGGATCGTGCCGGGCTCCGGGTTCGGGATCCAGACCTGGGGCTGGACGATGGAGGAGCCGATGCAGGTCCTCGGTGACTCCTCGTGGGTCACCCGGTCGCAGGTGCCGTTGGTGCCCGCCGCCACGATCCGGATGCTGTCGCGACTCGAGCTGTACTTGACCACCGGCGCCGGGTCGCCGTACCTGTCGCAGATGCTGCGTCGCGTCGGGATCAGCCGGATCGTGCTCCGAAACGACCTGGACCAGCAGGTCGCGCAGTCGACCCCCGCCAACCTCGTCGAAGTGGCCCTGGCCCGCTCGCCCGGCATCGAGCAGGTGGCCACCTTCGGGCGGCTGGACTTCGGGCCGGCGATCGAGGTCTTCGAGCTGACCGAGGACCGCGGCGGCGGGGTCGAGGGCGTCGACGGCTACCAGCTGCGCGACGTGGACGACTCGGTGACGGTGGCGTCCTCCGTCGAGGACGCCATCTTGGCGGTCGGTGCCGGACTGGTCGGCGACGACCAGGCCATGCTGGTCCAGGGCGAGCAGGGCTGGGACCAGCCCGCGGACATCCAGGGCGATGGCTTCCAACGTCGCGAGCGCGCCTTCGGACGCGTGCACCAGGCGCAGAGCAACGTGATGGCGCCGCAGGATCCCTACCGCGGGGGCCGCGTGCTGCCGAACTACCCGGGGCCGCCGGGGGCTCGCCCGGTGGTGGCGGTCTACGACGGGATCGAAGACGTCACGGCCTCCACCTCGGCCGGGTACGCCGACATCATCGGCGAGGTCCGTCCGGAGAACGCCCCGTGGTCGGTCCTCGACGGCGATCGGGACACCTTCTGGAAGACCGCCCCCTTCGTCGACCCGCGCGGGCAGTGGATCGAGGTCGACCTCGGCGAGACCAGAAGCCTGGGCGAGATCACCCTCCAGCAGGCGACGGCGCCACTCGGTCTGCAGAGCGTCGAGCGGTGGAAGGTGACCCTGGGGGGCACCACGGTGCTCGCCTCCAACGATCCGTTCACCGGTCGTGCCCGGGCCGATCTCGGCGGCGCCGAGGGACGACGCCTGCGTGTCACGGTGGACCGCACCGGCAACGCTGCGGAGCCGGTCGGCCTCGCCGAGCTCAGCGTCGAGAACCTCTCCGTCTCGCGTGCGTTGCGGCTGCCCGACGCCGGCCTGGACGCTGCCGCCGACCTGCTCTTCGACGCCTTCCCCGAGCGCCGCGCCTGCATCAGCACGCTGCTGGGCCCCGACTGCGACCTGCAACGCCAGCGCGCCAGCGAGGAGACGGCCGGCATCGACCGGGTGTTCTCGGTGCCCACCGGGGGGCGATGGGACGTCTCGGGTCTTGTCGTGGCCCGTTCCTCGCTGGCGACTCCCGAGCTCATCCGGCCCCAGTCGGGACCCCAGCTGCTCGGCAGCTCCTGGTTCGGCCAGGACCCGGCGGTCTCGCCACGGATGGCCTACGACGGCGACTCCACGACGTCCTGGCTGGCAGACCCCCGCGACCGCGAGCCGGCGCTGAGGATCGACCTCGGGCGCACCCGCACCCTGCGGTCCCTGAGCATCGAGGCCCCTGCGCCGATCGCGAAGTCCCCGACCCGCGCCCTGATCGAGGCCGGTGGCGAGACGAGAACAGTCAGTCTCGGTGCCGGCGGGGGAGACGCGGATTTCGAGCCACTGCGCGGGCGTCGGGTCACGATCACGTTCTCGCGCCCCGGGGACGAGGACTTCTACACCCTGGGCCTTCGCGAGATCACGCTCGCCAACGCGCGTCTCACCCGAACCCTGGACGGCGCCGGCCCGACCGGTGCCGTCTGTGGCTTCGGACCCACCCTGGTGGTCGACGGTCAGGAGATCCGGACCCGCGTCTCCGGCCAGATCGGCTCCGTCGTCGCCAAGGGTCAGCTGGCCGTCGAGCCCTGCGGGGTGAGGGGACGCATCGCGCTCGACGCCGGGCAGCACCGCGTCGAGCTGCGGTCCACGGGCCAGTTCCAGCCGGTGGCGCTCAAGCTCGACAGCGTCGAGGAGCCCGCACCTGTCGAGCGCTCGCGGTCGCTGGAGGTGCTGACGGAGAGCGAGACCCGACGCGTGGTCCGCGTCGGCTCCGGGGAGGCGGCGATCCTCTCGCTGCCCCAGAGCTTCAACGTCGGATGGGCCGCCACCGTCGACGGCCGCACCCTGACACCGCTGCAGGTCGACGGGTGGTCGCAGGGGTGGCTGGTCCCCGAGGACGTCGCCGGTGACGTGGTGCTGACCTACGAGCCGCAGCGGGCCTATCTCGTGCTGCTGATCGCCGGGCTGTTCGTGATGGGGCTCGTCGTGCTCGCTGGTGCCGGCGTCGGGGCCGTGACGCGACTGCGGCCCGCCCGCACCACCGACGGCGACGGTGACGTCGTACGGCCCGTCATCTCTGGTCGGCACCGACGTCACCGCGTGATGTCCCTGACCGCCGGCTTCATCGGCCTGGGGACTGTCGGCCTGCTGGCCGGCGGTCCGGTCGTGGCCATCGGGGCCGTCGCGGGCTTTGCGCTCGCCTCGCGGCCACGCTGGGCGCAGACCGCGACCGCAGCGGTGCTGCTCGGTGCCGTCGTGGCGCTGGTCATCCAGGTCCAACGGGAGCAGCAGTTCCCCTGGGACGGGATCGACCTGGCGACCGGTTTCGGGCTGGCACTCGGCCTGGCGTCGTGCGTTCACCTACGACGGTCCACGCCGCATGCGTCCTGAAGGGCGTCCAGCGGGTCCTCCTGTGGCGAAGCCGCGCACCTACCGGACCGACCTCGCCTGGTCGGCACTCCTCACGCTGGCCATCACCGGCCCCCTGCTGCTGGGGTCGGGCTACTGGCTGGTCGGGGACATGGTCTTCGTCCCGCACCAGCCCTGGAAGTCCGCCTGGCTGGGCCTCGACGGATCGTTGCCTCGCGCTGTGCCGATGGATGCCATCGTCTCGGTGCTCACCCAGGTGGTGCCCGGCTCGGTCGTGCAGCGGGCGTTCCTCGTCGGCGCGCTGGTGCTCGGCGGCATCGGCATCGGCCGCCTGGTCCACGAACGCGCCTGGTACGCCCGCGCCGCCGCGATCGGGATCTTCCTCTGGAACCCCTGGGTGCACGACCACCTCCAGATCGGTCAGTGGGCCATCCTGTGCGGCTACCTGGCGCTGCCCTGGGTCGCGCTGGCGGCTCGCCGCTACCGCCGCGACGTGCGTTCCGGGTGGGCGCCCGTGGCGGTGGCGCTGACGGTCTCGGCCGTCTGCAGTCCTTCCAGTGGAGTCATGGCCGTGGCGGTCGTCGCCGTCCTGGGACTGCGCTGGTCCTGGCCCGCGTGGCCGGTCCTGGCGGTGCTGTCAGTGGTCGCCAACCTGCCCTGGCTCCTCCCGTCCCTGCTCGCTCGTTCCAGCACGGTCACCACCGACGGTGTCTTCGAGCTGTTCGCTCCACGAGCCGAGTCCTCGCTCGGGGTGCTGCCCAGCCTGGTGACGCTCGGCGGCACGTGGAAGTCGTCCATCGTGGCGGGGGAGCGCACCAGCGCCGTCGTCGTCGGTCTCGCCGTTGCCCTCACCCTGGCCGCGCTCCTCGGGGCGGTGCGCCGCGGGCGCCGAGGTCCGGCGGCCGAGGAGGTACGGCGACTCGCCCTGCTGGCGGCCGGGGCACTGGTGGTCGCCTCCGTGCCGGCCCTCGGCGGGGCCGGCCTCCTCGAGTGGCTGGGGGACCGGGTTGCGGCCGTTGCGCTGCTGCGCGACGCCCACCGCTTCCTGGGCCCGGCTGCGCTGCTCCTTGCCGTCGGCCTGGCCTCGGCGGTTGCCTGGGCACGCGAGCAGGTCGCTCCGGGCCGCGAGTCCCTGTGGGCGGTCGCCGGACTCCTCGTGGTCGCCCCCATGCTGCTGCTGCCGAGTCTCGCGTGGGGGGCCGGCGACCTCGAGCGCTCGACGTACCCCGCCGATTGGCGGACGGTGGCGGACCAGATCGGTGCCGCGCAGGAGGCGACCACGATCGTCCTGCCCTGGGCCGGCAGCTACCGGACCTTCGACTGGGCCGACGACCGGGCGGTGCTCGACCCCGCGCCGCGCTACCTGCCGGGCGAGGTGTTGATCGACGACCGCACCTTCGTCGATGGCGTCGAGATCGACTCCGAGGACCCGCGTGTGGGAGACGTGACGCTCGCCCTGGAGGCCTCGACACCCGTCGATGCTGCCCGCGAGTTGCGCAGCCTCGGCGTCACCTGGGTGCTCGTCGAGCAGGGACAGGCCGACCAGGCCGTGCCGGCAGGTCGCACCGTCCACGACGGCGAGGACCTCGTGCTCCTCGACCTGCGGACCACGACGGACCCGGGAGCAGACCCCGAGCCCGTCCGATCGGCCACCCGGACTAGTCACGGGGGCTACGCCGCTCTGGTCATTACGGGTCACGTCGGCGCGTTCGTGTTGCTGATCGGTGCTTCCGGCCGCATACTCCGTCGTGGGAGTAACCGCCGTCACAGTAGCCGGCGCTGACTTCCGCGAGGTCTTTGGGAGGGGACCGAGCACATGAAGACTGGACCAATTGCGGGTGCCGCAGGCATCGGGAGCACACTCAACGTCATCGTGGCGGCCGTCGTCGGCGCCGCTGCGGCCACGGCGCTGACCGTCGGCGGCGTCAACGCCGCCAAGGGAGACCAGAAGCCGGTCGCCCAGTCCAAGCTGAGCCAGTACTCCGAGAAGTAGGCATCTCGCACCCCCGTCGCTCCTCCGAGCGACGCCGGGTGCGCCTGCGACTCGAGGTCCCCCCGGGAGGGTGGGGACCGGTGCTGCTGACGGCTTGGGAGGGCCCTGATGCTGCAGATCGTCATACCTGCTTACAACGAGGCGAACCGGCTACCACGCACGCTGCGTGAGCTCCGGCGCTTCGTCCGTGATCACCGCGCGCGTCTCGGTGCCGTCGAGGTCATCGTCGTCGACAACGCCTCGACCGACGAGACCGCCGCTCTGGCGGCCGCCGCGGACTGCCGGGCAACGCCGGTGCGCGTGCTCTCGTGCGCGACCCGAGGCAAGGGCGCGGCCGTCGCTGCAGGGATCGCCGCCACGGACGCCGACGTGGTGGCGTTCATGGACGCCGATGGAGCCACGCACCTGGACGCACTGCTGGAGTCGATGCGGCTGATGGCGCTGGGCGCCGACGTGGCGATCGGGTCGCGCGCGGCGTACGGATCGGACACGGCCGCGCGTCACAGCCGCCTGCGCGAGTCCGGTGCTCGTCGCTACCGCTCGCTGACCGGCCGGATCGTCCCGGGGATCAGCGACACCCAGTGCGGGTTCAAGGTCTTCCGAGGCGACGTGGCACGTACGGCGTTCGCAGGCCTACGCACCGCCGGCTTCTCCTTCGACGTCGAGCTCCTGGCGCGGGTGCAGCGCAGCGGCGCTCGGGTCGTGGAGTTCCCCGTGCAGTGGGCAGACGTCCCCGGCTCGACGTTCGAGCCGTTGCGTCATGGCGCCGGGGCGTTCCTCAATCTCGCCGTGATCGCCTGGCAGCTGCGTCTCGACCCCGCTCGGATGACCGGCGTCGACGCGTCGCTCGCGCCGTCGACGGCAGCGCTGTCGCAGCTGGCGGTCGAGGCCTGACATGAACGTGACCCCGGGCAGCACTCCTCTCGCCGGCACCCGTGCCGTGGTGGTGAACTGGCGCGACCTCGAGCACAGCCTCGCCGGCGGGTCGGAGCGCTATGCCTGGGAGTACGCCAAGGCGCTGCTCGCTGCCGGTGCGCAGGTCGAGTTCATCACCGCCCGCGACCGCGGGCAGTCGCGCCGCGACCTGCGCGACGGTATCGAGGTCCGCCGAGGAGGCGGTGCGTTCGGGTTCTACGCCTTCGCTGCGCTGTCCCTGCTGCGTCGTCGCCGGTCGGTCGACGTCGTCATCGACCCCGAGTGCGGGATCCCCACCTTCTCCCCGCTCTTCGTCCCGAGCACCACGGCCGTCGTGCTCGTCGTCCACCACGTCCACCAGGACCAGTTCTCGACCTACTTCCCGGCGCCACTCGCGCGACTCGGGCAGTGGTTGGAAAGGGTTGCCATGCGCCGCGTCTACCGACGTCGCCGTACGGTCGCCGTCTCGGAGTCCACCCGCCAGGAGATGGTCGACCAGCTGGGCTGGAGCACTCCCGTCGAGATCATCGGCAACGGCACGAACGTCCCTCCGGTCGACCTGCGCGACGGTGCGAACGACGAGGCCTACGCGGCCAAGGACCTCGACCGGATGGTCGTGCTGGGTCGGCTCGTGCCTCACAAGCGCGTCGACCTGGTGCTGCACGCCCTGCACGCGTTGCGCGACGAGCGCCCGCACCTGCACCTCGACGTGTGCGGCAGGGGCCCCGAGCTCGACCGGCTCCGCTGGGTCGCTGCCGACCTGGACCTGGCCGACCGGGTGACGTTCCACGGCTACGTCGCCGAGGAGACCAAGCAGGAGATCCTTCGCCGAGCGGCCCTGCACGTCTGCGCCTCCGACATCGAGGGATGGGGCCAGGTCGTCATCGAGGCGGCCGGCTACGGCATCCCCACGGTGGCGCGCGACGTCCCAGGACTGCGCGACTCCATCCGCGACGGGGAGACGGGATTCCTGGTCGAGGACGACGCCGACCTCGACGTGGTCCAACAACGCCTCACCGGCGCCATCCGTACGGCGCTGACGGAGCTCGAGGCTCCGGAGAACCGACGACTGGCCTTCAAGGCCAGCACCACGTGGGCGGCCGGCTTCAGCTGGTCGCGCATGCACCAGGACGCCGTGGACCTCGTGGTCGACGAGCGCCAGGCCCGACGTGGCCCCCGCACCACCACTGCTCCACCGAGTGCTCCCGCCGCGGCTCCGGCTGCGTCCATCGAGAGGTAATCATCATGCGTCGAGTCATCAGCACCACCCTCATCGGGCTCGGGGCGTTCCTGATCATGGCCGCGGTCCTGGTCAAGTTCTACGCCCACCCGAGCCTGGCCACCATGCCGACCAACTACGAGTCGACCACCGACCTCCAGGCGATCGACGCGACGATCTTCGATGCCTCGACGCTCGAGCCGAAGAGCACCGACCTGGCGATCTCGTCCTACACCGTGGCCGACAGCGACGTCGCCACGCCCGACGGCGTCGTGGTGTGGGTCAACCGCACCTCCATCCTCGACACCAGCGTGGAGGGCGCAACGTGCGACCCGACGGTCGACGCTGCGCTGCCCGGCTGCTTCCAGCAGACCTCGGACCGTTCGCCCTTCAGCGCCGAGTCCGGCGCTGCCGAGGCCTGTCCTGACTGTGGCTCCTACGTCGACGAGTCCGTCGACGTCGGTGGGGAGTACGTCGTCGAGCAGGTCGAGGTGAACCGTTCGGGGCAGATCTTCAAGGGCCCGTTCGACATGGGCAAGGAGGACCTGCAGTGGTGGGACTCCAGCCTGGGCGAGGCGACGACCATGAAGTACGTCGGCACCGAGAAGGTCGACGGTCTGGAGACCTACAAGCTCGTCCAGACGATCGAGCCCACCCAGATCGGCACCCGTGACCTGCCGGGCTCGGTGTTCGACACCGATGAGGACACGATCACCGCCGACGAGATGTACGGCATGGTCCGCACGATCTGGTTCGAGCCCACGACCGGGTCGCCGGTCCAGCGTGTCGAGGTCCGCAACCAGTACTTCGCCTTCGAGGGCCAGGAGGTCCCGGCGTTCGTCGGCACGGTGGAGTACACCCCCGACACCGTCTCCGACCTGGTCGACGACGGCAAGTTCCAGAGCTTCTTCCTCGGCGGCATGGTCTGGCTCTTCCCGCTGACGATGATCGTCCTCGGTCTCGCCGCGATCGCCGGTGGCCTGCAGATCCGTCGCTCGGGGGGCGGCAAGCGCACGAGCAAGAAGGACCGGGAGCTGGTCACCGCCTGATCCTCCGATCAAGCGTCAGGAGGGGATCTCTGCGACGACGGCCTCGAGCAGCTGCTCGAGGCCGTCGTGCGTCCAGGCATCGCCTCGCGCGCGCAGGCTGACGCGCGTGCGCCCCGCGAGGGTGAGTGCACCCAGTGACACGCCGCTTCCGCCGGCGGTGACGGGGTGGAACGACAGGGCGTCGATCCCGTCGGCGGCGACGTTGCCGAGGTGGGAGACCAGGAGCGTCGAGCCGAGTCGCGGCGCGAGCACCCGCAGTCCGAACGTGACGAGCCCCGCGCCACCGCCGGTGCCGTGCACGGGGCGTTGGGTGGGCGCCTGGGCCAAGGCGGCGGTGATGCCGCCGAGGTCGAGGCGCTCGACGTCTCGCAGCCTGAGCAGGGCGCTGCGATCGGAGATCGTGGCCGTCGAGGTGTCCCGGGCGACGCCGATGGCCACCGCCACGTGGCGCGTACGCCGGGTCCGGCGGCGCGCTGCGTGCGCGCGGTTGAAGGTGGTCACGCCGCGTGCCCCGGCGAGGACGAGCGCCGCGGTCCGCACCGGCGACGACAGCTCACGCTCGACGTACACGTCGAGGTCGTCGGGTGCGTCGGGCCGGGTCGACGGGGAAGGGGACGCGATCCGTGCCGGAGGGGTGAGCGCCACCTCGACCAGTCGCCGGGCGATCGTGCCCATCGGTCCTGCGTCATCGGGTCGGTCGCCGACGCCACGCGCCGAGGAGGTCACGGAGGCGCCGGTGACGGCCACGAGCACGGCGAGAAGTCCCAGGCCGTCGACTCGACCGTGATGCGCCGAGACCACGATCCGGCGGCCGTCGTCGGTGAGGCCGAGGGACACGACGCCCTGCCGCTCGTCGCCCAGCCTCCGACGCAGCTCCGCGTCGTCGGTGCCCGTCAGCACCCGACCCGAGGCCGGCCACCCCTGCTGGGTCTGCAACGACACGAGTCGGTCGCGCGCGTCGTCGAGCGTCAGGGGCGTGGTCAGGACTGCGGTCACCACGATCCGCCAGGCGATGGCGGGATCGGCGACCCAGTCGGGGGTCTCGCTCACGAGCACCCGGCGGGCCTGACGGCCCGCACCACGAGGCTGACGCCTGGGAGACGGTGCAGGGGCAGGACGCGCTCGGTGGCCACGGCCGCGCGCAACCCGGCGTTGAGGAGGGGGTGAACCTCCTCCATCTCGCTCTCGCTGGTGTTGTGCTTGCGGCGGGCGCGCACCACGGGGCGGAGCAGGACGTTCCACGAGCGGACGTCGACGACCTCGAGGCCGACCCGTTCCATCAGGCCGGTCAGCTCCGCCTTCTCGTAGCGGCGCACGTGTCCGAGAGCGACGTCGTGCCCGCTCCACAACGACATGCTGCACGGCACGGCGACCAGCAGCCGGCCACCGGGCTTGAGCACCCGGAACGACTCGCGCGCCACGGCCTCGTCGTCGTCGATGTGCTCCCACATGTCGGTCGACATGACCAGGTCCATGGACGCGTCGCGGAAGGGCAGCACCCGGGCGTCGCCACGGACGACGTCCAGGCCACGCCTGGTGGCGAGACCGGCGGCTGCGGGGGAGTACTCGAGCCCGCTGACCTGCCAGCCGAGGTCGCGCAGCACCCCCGTGTTGCCTCCCCCTCCGCAGCCCACGTCGAGGGCACGGCCGGGGGCGAGTGGCGCGACGAGGCGATGGACGAGCGCGCGCCGCTCGGCGTACCACCAGTGCCGTTGCTCCAGCGCCGCCGACTTCCGGATCTCGTCCTCGTCCACGCGGCGACCCTATCCGGGCGCCGGGGTGGCTCGTGGCACGAGATCCGCTGCGAAGATCGCGGTCCCCGGGGTCAGTCGCCCGCGCACAGACGACCACCCACCCCACACGCGGTCGTGGCCCTCGGGCCACTCCGGCTCGACCAGGTCGGTGATGGAGAAGCCGGCGCCGGCGAGAAGGGAGACCCAGTCGCCCAACGTGCGGTGGTGCTCGACGTAGCTCACCTCGCCGGTCTCGTCGTCGACCTCGACGTAGGGCAGCCGGTCCCAGTAGGACTGACCCGCGACCAGGCCGCCCTCGGAGGGGTCGTCGGGAAACATCCAGCGGGTCGGATGCGTGATCGAGAACGCGAAGCGGCCACCCGGGCGCAGCACCCTCGCGGTCTCGGTGACCGCACGCTCGATGTCGTGGACGAACTGCAGGGCACCGAAGCTGCAGAAGACGATGTCGAAGGATGCGGGGGCGAACGGAAGGTGGGTGGCGGTACCGAGCACGGAGGGCACCGGGACCCCGGTCTCGTCGTCCAGTCGTCGTGAGTGCTGGAGCTGTCGGTGGGAGAGATCCAGTCCGACCGCCCGGCCCCCCTGGGACCGCACCCAGCGTGAGCACTGTCCTGCGCCGGAGCCGACCTCGAGGACGTCGCGACCGGTCAGCGGTCCGAGCAGTCCGGCCTCGGCCTCGGTGAGCCCCTCGGGACCCCACACGAAGCCGACGTCACCGAGGAAAGCCCCGTGCGTGGCCTGGTACTCGTCGGCGTAGCGATCCCAGTCCGGTCCATTGGCCCGGCGTGACTCGTCCTCGTCCACCAGCCTGCGGTGCGCACTGACCGGTGCCATGGGGGGATGGTGGCGGGAGTCGGGGGCGGTCCGGGGGAGTGGCGCGGTCACGTCCCGACCGCGACCGCGGGTCGGCGGCGCCCGGGAAGTCGTCCGACGAGGTCCCCGAGCGGCCCGACGGCGCGGTGCAGGGAGTCGGCCGACTCGGAGAGCGCAGGGATGACCCGGGCGATCTCGTCGAGTTGCGGCTGGATGTTCTCCAGGGTGTCCCCGAGGCTGACGAGCTGGTCGAGGGTGCCGCCCTCTGCCACGAGCTTCTCGACGAAACCGTCGTCCATCAACAACCGCTCGATCAGTCCGTCCTGCTCGGTCAGCCGGTCGACGGCACCGCCGGGAGCGAGCAGCCGCTCGAGCACACCGTCGCGCTGGACCAGACGATCGAGGGCGCCACCGTCGGCGAGAAGTCGCTCGAGGGCGCCGTCGCGCGCCAGCAGCCTCAGCAGCGGGCCGTCGTCCGCCATCAGCTCGTCGAGCACGCCGTCGCGGGCGAGCAGGCGCCCCAGCGGTCGCTCGGGGGCGGTGAGGTCGGTCAGCGTGGCGACCAGGCGCATGGCACCGCCTTCGTCTCGCACCAGCTCCATCAGCTGGGCGAGGTAGCCCCGCTCGCCGATCACCTCGAGGATCAGCTCGGCATAACCACCCGGCCGGCGGATCGGTCCGTCGGGTGCGGCAAGGGTGCCCACGGCCAGGGTGGCGCGGGTGGCGGCGACGGCGATGCGCACCGGCAGCGTCGCGGCCTCGGTGAGCGTGGGGCGCGCCGGGACGGCGAGCTCGGGTGGGGCCATGGCGTCACGCTACTCGGGAGGTAGCGTCCCGGCATGGACTTCGCTTCGCTCGAGCCCCTGGAAGGCGGCTGGTCCGGGGAGACGTTCGTCGCTCGGGTGGGGGACGGCGAGCGTCAGGTCGTGCGGATCCATGCCCGCAGCCCCGGGCGGGCCGAGGTCGATGCCGCGCTGATGCGCCTGGTCCGCGGGCTCCTCCCGGTGCCCGACGTCCTCGACGTACGGCGTGCCGCCGGCGAGATGCCGGCGTTGCTGATCACGTCCTACCTCCCAGGGGAGCGTGGTGACGTCGTGCTGCCGCGGCTGGGACCCACCGATCAGGCCACGCTCGGAGCCAACGTCGGCGAGCTGGCCGCGGCCCTTGGCGGCATGCCGCAGACGAGGTCTGGGGAGTACGTGGACGGCGACCTCACGATCCGTCCGTGGGAAGGCCTGTCCGGCGGGCTCGCGGCCTTCGCGGAGCACGCCCTCGATCAGGGGCTGCACCACTGGACCGCGCAGGAGCGCGACGGCCTCCTCGAGGTCGCCGACCTGGCGGAGGAGCTGCTGTCGGGTGTCGACCGGGTGTGCCTGGTGCACAGTGACCTCAACCCGAAGAACCTGCTCGTCGACCCTGCCTCCCTGGCGATCACCGGACTCGTCGACTGGGAGTACGCGCACGCCGGGCATCCGTTCACCGATCTCGGCAACGTCCTCCGGTTCGACCGGCAGCCGGCCTACGTCGAGGCCGTTCTGGCGACGTACGGGCGGGCGCGCGCCGTTGCGCCGTCGGAGGCCCTCGCTCTGGCCCGCGCTGCCGACCTGTTCGCCCTCATCGACCTGGCAGGACGCGCCGGGACGAACCCCGTCGCCGATCGAGCCGAGCACCACCTGCGCTCCGTGGCTCGCTCTGGCGACCCTCACGCCACGTGAGGCTCGGCTGTGTCGACGAGGTGGCGCTGCCTGCAGCGTCGCGTCGCGGGCCCTGATCGGGTCTCGACCTGAACGGGTCTCCGACAGGGCGATGCCCGCCTGCTCGGTGAGCAGACGGGCATCGTCAGGTCGTGCTGCGGGCTACGGCTTGCCCTTCGGGTTCTTCGGAGACGAGGCGCGGTCGGCCGGGTTCGACCCCTTCCGGATCTCCTTGCCGTCACTGTTGCCGCCGAGGTCGGTGTCGCAGTTGCGCGGGTCGGTCTTGTCCTTCCCGTACTGCTTGTTCTTCTTCCCCGACTTCTCCTTCTTGTCGTTGATGCCGTCCGAGTCGGTGTCCTTGAGCAGCGGGTTGGTGTGGACCTTGCCGATGTTGTAGGTCCGCTTGCCGTCCTTGCTGATGATCACCTTCTGCTTGACCCGGAAGCCGTTGACCTCCTTGCCGTCGGAGAGGCGGTCGTTGTCGGTGTCCGGGTCGTTCGGGTTCGTCACGACGCGTCCGATGGGCGTCGAGTTGCGGTTGCAGTCCACGACCACGTCGCGGATGTTGGTGCCGAACACCTCTTCGCCGTCCTCCAGGCCGTCACCGTCGGTGTCGGCGTTGCACGGGTCCGTCGGCGTGAGTCCGTAGGGGTTGGCCGACCCACTCGTCTCCTGGGCGTCGGTCAGACCGTCGTTGTCACAGTCGGCGTTCGGCGGAGGCGTCGGCGTCGGGGTCGGGGTGGGCGTGGGGGTCGGGGTGGGCGTCGGCGTGGGGGTGGGCGTGGGCGTGGGCGTCGGCGTGGGGGTGGGGGTGGGCGTCGGCGTGGGCGTCGGCGTGGGCGTCGGCGTGGGCGTGGGCGTCGGCGTGGGGGTGGGCGTCGGGGTGGGGGTGGGCGTGGGCGTCGGCGTGGGGGTCGGGGTCGGCGTCGGCGTCGGCGTGGGCGTCGGGGTCGGGGTGGGCGTCGGCGTGGGCGTGGGGGTCGGCGTGGGGGTCGGCGTGGGCGTCGGGGTCGGCGTGACCGGCGGTGGGCAGAGCACGCCGCCGACCGGGGCGGTCGCACTGACCGACATCGGGAAGAGCTGCAGGTTGGCGACCGTGACGCCGCCGCCCGGGATGATCGAGAGCAGGCTCAGCTTGACCTCGAGCACCGCAGCGGTGGCGCTGGCGGTCGTACCGTCGGGGTTCTCGACGACGTCGTCGACCTGGCCCAGGCGCAAGGTGAGGTTGAGCAGGGGGTTGTCGGGCGCCGTGAAGTCGAGAGGGGAGCCGTCGACGGGCAGATCGAAGTCGGTGCCCATGACCGAGACGGTCACCAGAGGGGCGGAATAGCTGACCGCGGCGCCACCGGCGGTGCCGCTGGCAGTAGCGGTCAGGGTCGGCGTGTCGGCGACGCGGACGGCGATGCCGCCCAGGAGGTCGACGTCGACGGCCGAGCCCTCGGCCTTGGCCTCGACGCTGCGTGTGGTCGCCGACGGGGTCTCGACGAGGCTGGTCGTCTGGGTGACGGAGACCTCGTCGTCCAGGCCCACGAGCGCCGTGTCGGCGGCGATCGGGATGGGGAGCACGTCTGCGTCGGCGGTGGTGATCTTCGAGCGGGTCAGCGGCACGTCGCCCGGCAGGCAGGTGTCGTCGCCGGCCCAGCGCGCCGACGCGGTGGCGTTGGACACGCCGATGTCGAGGATGGGGGTGCTCGTCGCCGGGATGACGTCCTCGGCGGCACCGTCGGGGTTGTCCGGCGGCGCGGTCTGCTGGGTGGTCGAGAGGATGCCGTCCAGGGGGATGGCGGTGAGCAAGGTGCCGTCGAGGTTGGTGGCGGTGGCGATCGAGCGAGGGTCAGAGGCCAGGTCGGTGGTGCCCACTGCGTCGTCCAGGCTGAGGTCGCCGGCCGTGAAGACTCCGGCCAGGTCGAGCAGCTGCAGGTCGAGCAAGCCCGAGGCCGAGGAGGCCTGGAAGGCCGGCAGCGGCGCGGCGGCGGCGACGGGGGCGGTCGCGGCGGTGATCGCGAAGCCGCTGACGCTCGCGATGGTGGTGACCGCAGCGAAGCTGGCCACCGGGGCCACGGCTCGACGGGCAGCTCGCTTCAACGGGTGAGGGTGGCGCCGTTGCTTGCGTTGTGGATGCGTGGGCATGGGGGTGCTCCGTTCGTTCCGATCTCGAAGGGGGAGACCGTAGGGGGAGGGGGAGTGAGACGAACGGCGAAGGGGGCCGTCCGGTGGTGCGGACCCGAGTCATGCGGCTCGTACCCGACACGCCTGGAGGTATGCATCGGCTCGGTTGGCGCCATCGGGACGCGCGGCGTACCCTCGGAGACTGCGCTTGCTGTCTGCCGGGACCCAACCGAAGCGGACCGCGGCTCGTTGTCGTGCACATGACCCCGTCTCGAGGTCGTGGCGGTGGCGAAACAGGACAACAGGTGCGTCCACACAACTTCTGCCCATCAAGGAATCATTTCCCCTATGACATCCACCCTCAACTACCCTCTTCCGTCCTCGTATGACGACAACGCGCCCCAGGTCGCGATCAACGACATCGGATCCGAAGAGGACTTCCTCGCCGCCATCGATCTGACGATCAAGTACTTCAACGACGGCGACATCGTCGCCGGCACCATCGTCAAGGTCGACCGCGACGAGGTCCTGCTGGACATCGGCTACAAGACCGAGGGCGTCATCCCCTCGCGTGAGCTGTCCATCAAGCACGACGTCGACCCGTCCGAGGTCGTCTCGGTCGGCGACGAGGTCGAGGCCCTGGTCCTCCAGAAGGAGGACAAGGAAGGCCGCCTGATCCTGTCCAAGAAGCGCGCCCAGTACGAGCGCGCCTGGGGCACCATCGAGCAGGTCAAGGAGGAGGACGGCGTCGTCGAGGGCACCGTCATCGAGGTCGTCAAGGGCGGCCTCATCCTCGACATCGGCCTGCGCGGCTTCCTGCCCGCCTCGCTGGTGGAGATGCGCCGCGTGCGCGACCTGCAGCCCTACGTCGGCCAGACCCTCGAGGCCAAGATCATCGAGCTCGACAAGAACCGCAACAACGTGGTCCTGTCGCGCCGTGCCTGGCTCGAGCAGACCCAGTCCGAGGTTCGCCACGGCTTCCTGACCCAGCTGCAGAAGGGCCAGATCCGCAAGGGTGTCGTGTCCTCGATCGTCAACTTCGGTGCCTTCGTGGACCTCGGCGGCGTCGACGGCCTCGTGCACGTCTCGGAGCTGTCCTGGAAGCACATCGACCACCCCTCGGAGGTCGTCACCGTCGGCGACGAGGTCACCGTCGAGGTGCTGGACGTCGACATGGACCGCGAGCGCGTCTCGCTGTCGCTCAAGGCGACCCAGGAGGACCCGTGGCAGCACTTCGCCCGGACCCACCAGATCGGTCAGATCGTGCCGGGCAAGGTCACCAAGCTGGTGCCGTTCGGTTCCTTCGTCCGCGTCGAGGAGGGCATCGAGGGCCTGGTGCACATCTCCGAGCTGGCCGAGCGCCACGTGGAGATCCCCGAGCAGGTCGTCCAGGTCAACGACGACGTCATGGTCAAGATCATCGACATCGACCTCGAGCGTCGTCGGATCTCGCTGTCCCTCAAGCAGGCCAACGAGACCGCCACCGCCGCCGATGTCGAGGAGTTCGACCCGACGCTCTACGGCATGGCCGCGACCTACGACGAGGCCGGCAACTACGTCTACCCCGACGGCTTCGACCCGGAGACGGGCGAGTGGCTCGAAGGATTCGACGAGCAGCGTGCGGTCTGGGAGGACCAGTACGCCAAGGCGCACACCCGCTGGGAGGCGCACGTCAAGCAGCAGGCCGAGGCCAAGCAGGCCGACATCGAGGCCAGCGAGGCGACGTCGTACTCCTCGGCCACCGGCGGTGACGACGCTGCCGAGGGTGGCACCGACGCCGATGGCGGCTCGCTGGCTTCCGACGAGGCGCTGCAGGCGCTCCGCGAGAAGCTGACCGGCGGCGCAAGCTGATCGCCTAGCAGCAAGCAACCACGAAGGCCCGGTCCCCGTCAGGGGGCCGGGCCTTCGTTGCCTTCTTCGTGTGCGTGGCTCAGAGGCGGGCGGGTGGGAGGAACCGTTCGTCGACGGGGTGGGAGGCCGGCGGGGTGGACGGGCCCCGGTCGTCGGTCTCGATGAGGCGCAGGATCCGGAGCGCGAGGACGGTGCTGGCGGCGAGGAGGAGCAGGAAGTAGGTCATGGCAGCAATTCTGCGCTCGGTGAGATGCTGCCACGAGTGGCAGGAATGACGTAGTCCATCTAATTTCAGCCATCCATGTGTCAGGATGGCCAGATGCTGACCAACGTCGCCGCCCTCGTCTACGACGGGGTCGCCCCCTTCGAGCTGGGTGTGCTCTGCGAGGCGTTCGGCATCGACCGACGGGAGGACGGCGTCCCGCTCCTCGACTTCGGGGTCTGCGGCCCGGTCGTCGGCCAGGTGCCGACGTCGGTGGGGTTCTCCATCGGGATCGAGCACGGCCTGGAGCGGTTGGAGAGCGCGGACCTCATCGGCGTCCCGGCGATGCCTCGTGGGGGTGTCGTGCCCGACGAGGTCCTGGAGGCGCTCCGGGTGGCCCACGCGCGCGGCGCGCGCATCCTGTCGGTGTGCTCGGGGGCCTTCACCCTGGGCGCCGCTGGTTTGCTCGACGGGCGCGACTGCACGACGCACTGGCGCTACACCGAGGAGCTCCAGTCGCGCTTCCCGGCCGCCTGTGTCGTGCCGGAGGTGCTCTACGTCGACGCGGGGCAGGTCGTGACGAGCGCCGGTACGGCGGCGGGGCTGGACGCCTGCCTGCACGTGTGGCGCCAGGAGTACGGCGCAGCCGTGGCCGGCGCCGTAGCGCGTCGCATGGTGGTCCCGCCGCACCGCGACGGCGGTCAGGCCCAGTTCATCGCGCGCCAGGTCGTCGACTGCCAGGCCGAGACCCTCGGCGCAGTCCTGACATGGGCCAGCGAGCGTCTCTCGGAGCCGCTCGACGTCGAGACGCTGGCCCGCCAGGCACACATGTCGTCGCGGACCTTCGCCCGGCGGTTCCGCGACGAGACGGGGACGACGCCGCACAGCTGGATCACCGCACAGCGCCTGGCACTGGCCGAGGAGATGCTCGAGCGCACCAGCAACTCGGTCGACGAGATCGCCGCCGACACCGGCTTCGGCAACGCGGCCACCTTGCGCCACCACTTCACGGGAGCTCGCGGGGTCAGCCCCCAGGCGTATCGGCGCCAGTTCGCCTGCTGAGCTCGACTCCTCAGTGAGGCTGCTGGTCGGCTCACGGGGTTTCGAGACGTCCGGTTCCGGCTTCGTTCCTCAGCCGGACGGACCCTCAACCTCCGGCTTCCCAGGATCTGCTCGTTCGTCGCAGCTCCTGACGCCGGACCTCAGCCGGACGGGCTCCTCAACCTCCGGCTTCCCAGGATCTGCTCGTGCCTCACAGGTCCTGCCGGCGGACCTTCCCGGTGAGCGTGCGCGGCAACTCGTCGCGCAACGTCCAGGTCTTGGGTCGCTTCGGCGGCGCCAGTCGCTCGCGGGCGTACGCCGCCAGCTCGGCCTCGGTGGCGGTGCCGACCACCGCGGCGCAGACGCGCTGCCCCCACGCGGGGTCGTCGGCGCCGTAGACCGCGACGTCGTCGACGCCGGGGTGCTCGCCGAGCACCTGCTCCACCTCCAGCGGGTAGACGTTGACGCCGCCGCTGATGATGAGGTCGCTGCGGCGGCCGTCGAGGTAGAGGTAGCCGTCGTCGTCGAGGCGCCCCGCGTCGCCGACGGTGAAGGCGTCCCCACGCCAGGTCGCGGCGGTCTTCTCGGGCTCGCGGAAGTAGCTGAACCGGGCGTATGGCGGCACGCTGCACCAGATCGTGCCGTCGTCGTCCAGCTGCAGGGTGCGGCCGGGGCGTGCCCGTCCGACGGTGCCGGGTCGCTCGAGCCACTCCTCGCTGCGGCAGGCGGTGAACTGGCCCTCGGTCGAGCCGTAGAACTCCCAGGTGGAGTCGGGCGGGAAGAGCTCGATCAGCCGATTCTTGACGTCGCTCGGGCACGGAGCGCCCGCGTGCGCGACCAGCCGGAACGACGACAGGTCGGGCGCACCGACCTCGTCCCAGTGCCCGAAGAGTCGCTGCAGGTGGGTCGGCACGCAGAACATCGTGGTCGGTCGCTCGGTGTCGATCGCGGCGGTGATGGCAGCGGGGTCGAAGGGGCCCGGGACGACGACCCGGCCGCCGGCGAGCGTGGTGCCGAGCGCGAAGCGCAGTGGCGCCGAGTGGTAGAGCGGGCTCAGCACGAGGTTGACGTCGGTCTCGCAGAGCCCCCACAGCTCGCGCTCCTCGGCGACGAGGGCGGCCGCATCGTCGTGGTCGAGCAGCCCGCTGTCGACGCCCTTGGGCACCCCGGTGGTGCCGCTGGTGCAGTGCATCGGGCGACCGAGGGGGAGCCCACGGTCGGCGGTGGTGACGGCGGCCAGCTGCTCGGGCGTCTCGACGACGAGCGCGGGGTCGAGCGGGTTCAGGATGCGCTCGCGCTCGTGGGGCGAGAGACGTGGGTCGAGCGGGATCGGGAAGATCCCGTGCGCCAGCAACGAGTGCACGGCATCGAGGTAGGCGCCGGATGCCGGCACGAGGAGCGCGACCCGGTCGCCGGCTGCGAGGGCGCTCATCCGCCGAGGCCCAGATCGGCGCCGACCTGGTCGACGACCTGGGAGAAGTGCACGTCGTAGTCGAGCACACCCTGGTGCATGTGGCCGAAGAGCTCCAGCGAGATGTGGCCGAAGAGGGTCGCCCAGGTCGCCAGCCCGCGTACGGCGTAGCCAGGGGAGAGCCGGCGGCCGACGTGGTCGAGGATCGGGCCGATAGCGGCCTTCTCGGCTGCCGGCACCCGGTGGGCCCGTTGAGGGGCCCGGATGCCGGCGGCCTCGGCGTCGCTCAGCAGCGTGATCAGGGCCGAGGAGACGCGGGTCCCGGGCACCACGGTGTCGGTCGGCGCGGCGTAGCCCGGCACCGGGCTGCCGTAGGTCAGTGCGTACTGGTGCGGATGGGCCACCGCCCAGTCACGCACGGCATGGGCCAGGGCGCGCCAGCGGCCGAGGAAGTCGTCGTCCGCTCGCTCGGCCACAGCCCGGTCCACCTGGTCGCCGAGGTCGTCGTAGGCCTCGATGATGAGCGCGGTGAGCAGGGCGTCGCGGGTGGCGAAGTAGCGGTAGACCGCGGAGGAGGCCATGTCGAGGTCTCGAGCGACGGCCCGCACGGACAGGGCGGCGGGGCCTGTCTCGGCGAGCTGTGCCTGGGCGCTGTCGAGGATCGCGCGGGTCAGCTCGGCGCGTGCGACGGCGCGAGCGGTGCGGGGTGCTGGTGGTGCCATGGGGTGAGTCTGCCCGAGGAGCGAGAGCGGTGCCAACAAAAGAGATCGGTGCTCTTGTTTCCGCGGCTGGCGTGTGTCACGCTTCTCGAAACGAGAGCAGTGCTCTCACTTCAATCGAGGGAGAAGCGGATGAGCAAGCACGTGGTGGTCGGAGCAGGACCGGTCGGACAGGCAACCGCGCGGGAGCTGGTGAGTCAGGGGCACGAGGAGGTGCTCCTGGTGAGCCGGTCCGGGAGTGGCTCCGAGATCGAGGGGGTGGCGCGGGTGGCGCTCGACGTCACCGACGCGACCGCCCTCGGGCGTCTCGCCGAGGGAGCGAGCGCCCTGTACAACTGCATCAACCCGCCGTCGTACGACGTGTGGACGACGTACTGGCCGCCGATCGCGGCGTCGTTCCTGGCTGCGGCCGAGCGCTCCGGTGCGGTGCTGGCCACCGCGTCGTGCCTCTACGCCTACGGGCCGGTCGACGAGCCGATGGTCGAGGGGATGCCCGATGCGGCTCCGGGGGTGAAGGGCAGGCTGAGGGGTCAGATGTGGGCCGAGGCGAAGCAGGCGCACGACGAGGGACGGATCCGTGCGGTCGAGGTACGCGGCTCGGACTACATGGGCGTGGGCGTGACCAACGCCCACATCCCGATCGTGGCCGCCAAGGCGCTGAGCGGGAAGTCGGTGCGTGTCTTCGGGTCCGCCGACGAGCCGCACACGTTCACGGACGTCCGCGACATGGCGCGAGCGCTGGTCACCGTTGCCTCGACCCCGTCGGCGCACGGTCGGGTGTGGCACGCCCCGAGCAACCCGCCGGTCACGCAGACGCAGGCGGTCGCCGACGTGTGCCGTGCGGCCGGTCGGGAGCCCGGGGCCGTCAGGGTCTGGCCCAGCGCGATGCTCAGTGTCGGTGGGCTCTTCATGGGCTTCCTCAAGGAGCTGCGCGAGACCGTCTACCAGTTCCAGCGGCCCTACGTCATGGACTCCTCGGCCATCGAGCGCGAGCTCGGGCTCGCGCCGACGCCGTGGGACGAGGTGTGTCGCGCCACGGCCGAGCACGCAGCTCAGGCGATGAGGTCCCCGGCGGCGGGCTCGACCTCGACTCACACGGGCTTGCGCGCGGGTGGGGCGGTCGAGGTGTAGGCGTGCCCGGCCGGGGTGGTGGTCTCCACCCGGTGGTGGGGGCCGGGGGGTCCGTGCCGCCTCGGCGATGCACGTCAGCTCCTCCGGGGATAGAAGCGGCCGCCGACAGTCGTGCGCGACCGCGTAGACACCACGATCAGATGCGGCATTGTGACGCGCCCTGTACGAGTGTTCTGAGACCTTGGTCTACGTGCGGATGGGGTAGGTCTGTCCGGTGGCGTGGGCTTGGTGGTGGTGGAAGGGGCACAGGAGTACGGCGTCGGTGGTGTTGGTGTGTCCGCCGTCGGCCCAGGGGGTGGTGTGGTGGACGTGGCAGAACGCTCCGGGGATGTCGCAGGAGGGGTGTTGGCAGGTCTGCTGCTCGACGAGTAGGGCGAGGCGTTGGGCTGGGGTGTGGAACCGGGTGCCTCGGCCGAGGTCGAGGACGTGCCCGCCCGTGTCCATCGCCGCGGGGAACACCTTGGCCTCGCACGCGAGGCGGATGAGTTGTCCGGGTGAGACCCCGGTCCCGTTGTCGGTGTGACCGGCCGTCTGCGCACCCTGGGTGAAGGTCTCGGCCTCGGCGGTGATGACCACGGTCGCAGCCAGACCACCCTGCTTCGGGAGAGCGTCGAGCGGGTAGCGCTCGATGTACTCCATGAACG
>NZ_JAPYPS010000061.1 GCF_029937575.1 Nocardioides sp. | reverse complement strand
GATGGTACTGCAACCGGAAGGTTGTGGGAGAGTAGGACGCCGCCGGACAATTCTTTGCAGTAGGGCGACCCTTCGGGGTCGCCCTACTGTGCTTTTTGCTGCTCTTCCCAGGGGGTCGGCTGACCGGGAGTCATCCACAGCCGCGGTGGGAGGCCCCCTGTCCACAGCCGCGTCAGGGTGCGTCGCGCGAGGCCGGCCGACCGCGGCAGAGTGAGGCCGCAGGAGGTGGTGTCGGTGGAGACACGGGTGGTGGAGGACGTCGAGCTCGTCAACGAGGTACGTCTCGTGGGGCGGGTCCCGGTGCCGGCGGACGAGCGGGTGCTGCCGAGCGGGGACGTGCTGTGCTCGTTCCGGGTGGCGGTGACGCGTCAGCCCGGCGCAGGTGGCGCTGGTGCGCGTCGTCGGCAGCAGGTGGACTCGCTCGAGTGCGTGACGTGGAACGGGCGGGTGCGCCGCTCGGCGGTGTCGTGGCAGGTGGGCGATGTCGTGGAGGTCACGGGGGCGCTGCGTCGCCGCTTCTTCACGACCGCTGGCGGGACCGCTTCGCGCGTCGAGGTGGAAGTGTCGGGGGCTCGCCGCCTTCGTCGTGCACCCTCCTGAGCAGTACCCCGAGCGGCGGTTTCGGCTGGAAGGAGGTCGCCTTCTCCGGGAAGAGCCGATCTGCCTCGACCACGCGTTGCACCTGGTCGAATCGTGGGGCCGGCAGGAGGATCGCCGTGGTGTCGTCGCGGTGCGCGTGCGACAAGGCGTCCGCGGCGCTGTGATGGTGGGTGATGCGGGTGGGGCCGTGCCCCAGCGCGGGCACGAGGCGGTCGTGGAGGGTCTCGATCTCGACACGGTCAGGGCGCGCGCCCACGTGCACCCGCAGCCAGCGCTGGTTGTCGGTGGCGATCAGGACGCCGGGGGACAGGGCGGCCAGGGCCTCGGCCTGATGGGCGGGCCTGGTGACGATGCCCACCGAACGCGCTGCGACCGCGACGTCGTCGACGCTGGAGCCGTGCAGGACTCGGTGGATGGCGCCGAGGAACAAGGGTGTGTCGCCATCGTCCACGATCATCGCGAGGCCGTGGTCGAAGCCGGGTCCGGGCTGGCGCTGCTGCAGCCGGAGGTAGGCGGCATAGCGGTGGTGGCCGTCGGCGATGACAGCGGTGGTGGGCGCCAGCAGCTCGGCGATCGTCTCGAGGACCAGCGGGTCGGACAGGTTCCACAGCCGATGGGCGCATCCGGCTCGATCGACGAAGGAGGAGTCCGGCGTTGCTTCACGCTGTCGGCGCAGGAGCTGGCGCAGCTGCGCGGGCGAGTCCTGGACGAGCAGGATGGGCGCTGGGTTGAGGTCCATCTGGTGCATCCGGTCGGCGAGGTTGTCGGCCTGGGCCGGATGGATGCCCTCGTGCGGCAGCACCGCGCGTTGGGCCGGGCCGGCCGCCCGGCGTGAGACGTCGAGGGCGCCGACGAGACCCCGGACGGTGACGCCGTTGACGGTGTACTCGTGCAGGTAGAGGCACGGCCGGGCCTCGTGCACGAGGTGTCCTTGCGCCTCCCACTGGCGCACGCGGCCGGCGACGGAGCGGAACGGGCGGGCGAAGAGCCGAGCTGTTGCCGGGTCGCCGACCCGGGACGGGTCCAGGCGCAGGCCACGGAACGGTGCGAGCTGCAGGGGGCCGGCGACGTACGGCGGCGTCACCACGGTCCCCGTATCCATTCTTCCGAGGGTACGAGCAGGTGCCTGACGTGCGGTGATGCCACTCCGCCGTGCCAGACTGAGGAGGTGGTCAGTGCCTCCTTGGATGTCCCCGCCGACGCCCTCAGCAAGACCTACGACCTGGCGATGCTGGACCTCGACGGTGTCGTCTACATCGGTGGTGAGGCGGTGCCCGGGGCGGCGGAGCACCTCGAGGCCGTCCGTTCGGACGGCATGCGATGCGCCTTCATCACCAACAACGCCTCACGGACCCCCGTCACCGTTGCCGAGCACCTCACCGAGCTGGGGGTGCACGCGGAGACCGACGATGTCGTGACCTCGGCCCAGGCCGCGGCCCGGGTCCTGGTGGAGCACCTGGGTGCCGAGGCTCGTGTGGTCGTGCTGGGTGGCGCGGGGCTGCTCGACGCCGTGGCGGCGGTCGGGCTGCGCGGCGTCGGTGTCGACGAGGACGCCGATGCCGTGGTGACCGGCTACGGACCGGACGTGCGGTGGTCGGAGGTGATGCGCGTCGCCGTGCGGATCCGCGACGGCCTGTGGTGGGTGGCCAGCAACACCGACCTGACCATTCCGACGCCGTTCGGCGTCGCCCCCGGTCATGGGGTCCTCGTCGAGACCTTGCGTCGCTTCTCCGACGTCGACCCCGTGGTCGCCGGCAAGCCGGCCCGTCCACTCCTCGACGAGACCGTGCGGCGGGTCGGAGGTGAACGTCCGCTGATGATCGGCGACCGGCTCGACACGGACATCGACGGCGCGATCGCGACCGGGATCGACTCCTTGCTGGTGCTCACCGGGGTCACCGGCCTGGCGGAGCTGGTCGCCACGCCGTCCGGGCGTCGACCGACGTACGTCGGACCGGACCTGGGGAGCCTGCGCGAGGCGCACCCCGCCCCCGAGCGCTCCGGGCAGGGCTTCGAGATCGGCGGCTGGACGGCGCAGGTCGAAGGGACCCGGTTGACCTGCACCGGAGCGGGATCCCCCGGGGACTGGTGGCGCGCTGTCGCGCCCGCGGCGTGGGCTCACCTCGACGAGACGGGCAGCTGCGCCGACATCGATGGCCTGACGCCCCCTGAGCCGCCCGTCCAGCCGAGCGGGCCGGTAGCCTCGCGCTCATGAGCCACGACCAGCAACCGGACCTCGATCAGGGCCCGTGGGACGAGGACCCCGACGTGATCCTGGACCGGCCCGAGCGCACGGGGCTGGAGCGCGTCGACGCCGTCGTTGACGCCGTCGCGGGGGTCGGCACCCTCGCCGTCGACGAGCACGTCCGCGTCTACGAGCAGGCCCACGGCGAGCTGCGCGCGGTCCTCGACGACCCAGAGGCCTGAGGTCAGGCATGCCGCCGAGACGACTGCGCCTCGACGCCGAGCTGGTACGGCGAGGGCTGGCGCGGTCGCGGGACCACGCCGCCGAGCTGGTCAGCGCAGGTCGGGTCAAGGTCTCCGGTGCGGTGGCGGGCAAGCCGGCCACCGCCGTCACCACCGACGTGGCCATCGTGGTGGCCACCGACCCGGATCGACCGGACTACGTCTCGCGGGGTGGGCACAAGCTCGCCGGTGCGCTGGCCGCCTTCGGACCCGACGGTCTCGTCGTCGCCGGCCGGCGCTGCCTCGATGCCGGCGCCTCGACCGGAGGCTTCACCGACGTGCTGCTGCGGGCGGGGGCACGCGAGGTGGTCGCGGTCGACGTCGGCTACGGCCAGCTGGCGTGGTCACTACGCAGCGACGAACGGGTGCTCGTCCACGACCGGCAGAACATCCGAGAGCTGACCACCGAGCTCATCGACGGACCCGTCGACCTGGTGGTGGGCGACCTGTCGTTCATCTCCCTGGAGCTGGTGCTCGACGCGCTGATCGGCGTGACGGTGTCCGACGGGGACCTGGCGCTGATGGTCAAACCCCAGTTCGAGGTCGGCAAGGACCGGGTCGGCAAGGGGGGCGTCGTGCGCGAGGCGGAGCTGCGCACCGAGGCGGTCAGCCGCGTCGCCGACGCGGCGGCAGCACGAGGCTGGGGGGCGAGGTCGGTGACGGTGAGCCCGCTGCCGGGTCCGTCCGGCAACGTCGAGTTCTTCCTGTGGTTGCGCAGCGGCCCGGCGACGCTCGAGCAGGACGCGATCGCCCGCACGGTGCACGAGGCGCGTGCGCTGGGGGCGCCGGGTGAGAGGCTGGGTGGATGAGCGCACCACCGACCTCCCGCCGCGTGCTGCTGCTGACCCACACCGGGCGGGCAGAGGCGCGCTCCGTCGCGCGCTCGTTCATCGCGGGCCTGACCGCCCATGGGGTCGTCGTGCGCCTGCTCGCCGCCGAGGCCAAGGACCTCGGCGTCGTGCCGGAGGAGTTCGGCTCCCGACTCGAGCTCAGCGAGTCCGAGTCCGACGTCGGGTGCGACTGCGAGCTCGCGCTGGTCATCGGCGGGGACGGCAGCATCCTGCGCGCCGCCGAGATCACCCGCGGTGCCCGCACTCCGGTGCTGGGGGTCAACCTGGGTCACGTCGGCTTCCTCGCCGAGGCGGAGCCGGAGGAGATCGAGTCGACCATCCGGGCGATCGTCGACTCCCGCTACACCGTCGAGGATCGCCTCACGCTCGCGGTCGAGGTGAGCCTCGGCGGCGAGCTGCTCGCGCGCACCTTCGCGGTCAACGAGGCCAGCGTCGAGAAGTCCGCCCGGGAGCGGATGATCGAGGTGCTGGTCGAGATCGACGGCCGCCCACTGTCCCGCTGGGCCTGTGACGGGGTGGTGTGCGCCACGCCCACCGGTTCCACGGCCTACAACTTCAGCGCCGGCGGGCCGGTCGTGTGGCCGCAGGTCGAGGCCCTGTGCCTGGTGCCGCTCAGCGCGCATGCGCTCTTCTCCCGGCCGATGGTGACCGGCCCCGACTCCGTGATCGCCATCGAGGTCATCGACCGCCCCGACGGAGCCGCGGTGCTGTGGTGCGACAGCCGTCGCACCGTCGACCTGCCGCTGGGTGCCCACGTGGAGGTCCGTCGCGGCGCGGAGCCGCTGCGGCTCGCGCGACTCCACGAGGCTCCCTTCACCGACCGGCTGGTGGCCAAGTTCGGCCTGCCGGTCGACGGCTGGCGCGGCGAGGGCGAGCGGCGGCTCCGGGGCAACACCACGACCGGGGAGGGTGAGCACGCATGATCGAGGAGATCCGGATCAGCCAGCTCGGGGTCATCGACTCCTCCACCCTGGAGCTCGGGCCCGGGCTGACCGTCATCACCGGTGAGACCGGCGCCGGCAAGACGATGATCGTCACGGCGCTGGGCCTGCTGCTCGGCGGCCGTGCCGACAGCGGCGCGGTGCGCACCGGCGCCAAGCAGGCGCGGGTCGAGGGCGTGCTGCGCGCCGAGGGCCTCGAGCACTTCGCAGCCGCGGTCGAGGAGGCCGGCGGCGAGGTCGAGGACGGGTTGGTCGTGCTGGCGCGCAACGTCGCGGCCGAGGGCCGTTCGCGGGCGTTCGTCGGCGGGGCCTCGGTGCCGGTGGCCACCCTGACCGAGGTCGCCCAGCCGCTGGTCGCCGTCCACGGCCAGTCCGACCAGCACCGACTGCTGCTGCCGCGAGCCCAGCGCGAGGCGCTCGACCGGTTCGGCGGTGAGCCGGTCGCCGCCTGCCTGGAGGAGTACGGCGATCTCTACCGCCGCCTCGGTGCGACCACGCGTGAGCTGCAGGAGGTCGTCACCAGCGCCCGGGAGCGGGCCCGCGAGGCCGACCTGCTGCGCTTCGGGCTCACCGAGATCGAGGAGGTGGACCCCGAGCCCGGCGAGGACGACACGCTCGCCGCCGACGAGGCCCGCCTCGGGTTCGCCGACACCCTGCGCACGGCCGCCGAACAGGCGCGCGAGGCTCTGTCCAGCGACACCGGCGGCGCCGACGCCCTCGCCACCACCTCGGCGGCGCGAGGGCTGCTCGACGCCGTGCGCGACCACGACGCGGAGGCCGCCGAGCTGGCCGACCGCCTGGCCGAGATCACCTACCTGGTCTCCGACGTCGCGGCCGACGTCGCCTCCTACGCCAGCCGGATCGACACCGACCCCGCGCGCCTGGCCGCCACTTCCGAGCGACGCGCCTCGCTCGTCGCCCTGACCCGCAAGTACGGCGAGAGCATCGACGAGGTGCTGGCCTGGGCCAGGGACGCCTCGGCGCGGCTGCTCGAGCTGGACTCCACCGACGAGCGGATCACCGCCCTCACCGAGGAGCGCGACCGGCTCCAGGCCCAGCTGTCCACGTCGGCGGTGGCGTTGTCCGCCGCGAGACGAGAGGCGGCGGGTCGGCTGCAGACGCAAGTGACCGACGAGCTGACCCTGCTGGCGATGCCCCACGCGGTCGTCACCATCGATGTCACGAGCATCGAGCCCGCCGCGCACGGGGCCGACGACGTGACGATCCTGCTCGCGGCCAACGCCGGCTCGGAGCCCCGCCCGCTCTCGAAGGGAGCATCCGGGGGTGAGCTCTCCCGCGTCATGCTCGCCATCGAGGTGGCCCTCGCCGGCACCAGCCCGGTGCCGACCTTCGTCTTCGACGAGGTCGACGCCGGGGTCGGGGGAGCGGCCGCGGTCGAGGTCGGTCGCCGCCTGGCCCAGCTCGCGCGCACCGCGCAGGTGCTGGTGGTGACCCACCTCCCGCAGGTCGCGGCGTACGCCGACCGTCACGTCCTGGTGCGCAAGGCCAGCGACGGCACGGTGACCAGCTCGGGGCTCTCGGTCCTCGACGACGCGGCCCGTGAGCAGGAGCTGTCGCGGATGCTGGCCGGCCTCTCCGACTCCGACACCGCCCTGGCGCACGCCCGCGAGCTGCTCGACGTCTCGAAGGCGACCCGAGCGCTGGGTTGACCACCGTGTCGGGTCGGCCGAATCGCCAGACCTGGGATAGCATGGAATCCCGTGAGGCAGCCGGGGAACGACCAGTCAAAGCACGTGTTCGTCACTGGAGGGGTCGCCTCCTCCCTGGGCAAGGGACTGACGGCCTCGAGTCTGGGTCGACTGCTCCGCTCGCGCGGCCTGCGCGTGACGATGCAGAAGCTCGACCCCTACCTCAACGTCGACCCCGGCACGATGAACCCGTTCCAGCACGGCGAGGTCTTCGTCACCGACGACGGCGCCGAGACCGACCTGGACATCGGGCACTACGAGCGCTTCCTGGACACCAATCTCGGCCAGATCGCCAACGTGACCACCGGGCAGGTCTACTCCAGCGTCATCGCCAAGGAGCGCCGCGGCGACTACCTCGGAGACACCGTGCAGGTGATCCCGCACATCACCGACGAGATCAAGGACCGGATCCTCGCGATGGGTGCGCCGGACATCGACGTCGTGATCACCGAGGTGGGCGGCACGGTCGGCGACATCGAGTCGTTGCCGTTCCTCGAGTCGGCGCGCCAGGTGCGCCACGAGATCGGTCGGGAGAACTGCTTCTTCCTGCACGTCTCCCTGGTGCCGTTCATCGGGCCGTCCCAGGAGCTGAAGACCAAGCCGACCCAGCACTCGGTCGCGGCACTGCGCCAGGTCGGCATCCAGCCTGACGCCGTCGTGTGCCGCGCCGACCGCGAGCTGCCCGAGTCGATCAAGAAGAAGATCTCGATGATGTGCGACGTCGACCAGGACGCCGTGGTCTGCGCTGCTGACGCGCCCTCGATCTACGACATCCCGAAGGTCCTGCACCGCGAGGGCCTCGACGCCTACGTCGTACGGCGACTCGACCTGCCGTTCCGAGACGTCGACTGGACCGTGTGGGACGACCTGCTGCGCCGCGTCCACCACCCCAAGGAGGAGGTGACGGTGGCGCTCGTCGGCAAGTACATCGACCTGCCCGACGCCTACCTCTCGGTCGGTGAGGCGTTGCGCGCCGGCGGCTTCGCCCACGAGGCCAAGGTCAACCTGCGCTGGGTCCCCTCGGACACGTGCGAGACCCCGGCCGGGGCCGCACGCCAGCTCTCCGACGTGGACGCCGTGTGCGTGCCGGGCGGCTTCGGCATCCGTGGCATCGAGGGCAAGCTCGGTGCTCTCACCTACGCCCGCACCCAGAAGATCCCCACGTTGGGGTTGTGCCTGGGCCTGCAGTGCATGGTCATCGAGTACGCCCGCTCCGAGGCGGGTCTGGCCAAGGCCGCCTCCACCGAGTTCGACCCGGAGTGCCCCGAGCCGGTCATCGCGACGATGGAGGAGCAGAAGGACTACGTCGAAGGCGCCGGCGACCTCGGCGGCACGATGCGGCTGGGCCTGTACCCCGCCGAGCTCGCTGAGGGCAGCGTCGTGCGCGAGCAGTACGGCCAGGCGCGCATCGAGGAGCGCCACCGGCACCGCTACGAGGTCAACAACGACTACCGCGACCAGCTGTCCGAGGCCGGCCTCGTCTTCTCGGGCACCAACCCCGACCTGGGTCTCGTCGAGTTCGTCGAGCTGCCCCGCGAGGTGCACCCCTACTACGTCTCGACCCAGGCGCACCCCGAGCTGCGCTCGCGCCCGACGCGACCGCACCCGCTGTTCAGGGGGTTGATCGGTGCCGCCATCGAACGCCAGAAGGAGCTCCGCTTCCCGATCGACGAGAGTGGCCTGCGTCGCAAGGACGACGCCGAGTGAGCGACGGTGCGCTCGCCGACCGGCCGGAGTCCTGGGACGTCGTCGACTCCTCCGACCTGCACCGCGACGGATGGGTGGTGGCGCTGCGCTCCGACCAGGTGCGTACGCCGGACGGTGCTGTCGCTCGACGGCTCGTCCTCGAGCACCCGGGCGCAGCCGTCGTGCTGGCCGTCGACGACCAGGAGCGGGTCTTCGTCCTCCAGCAGTACCGCCACGCCGCAGGTCGACGTTTCGTGGAGATCCCGGCCGGCCTCTGCGACGGGGACCCCGGCGAGGAGCCCCTCGAGGTCGCCCGGCGCGAGCTGCGCGAGGAGGCCCAGCTGCAGGCCACCGACTGGACGCACCTGACGTCGTCGTACGCCTCGCCGGGGATCAGCGCCGAGGTGCAGCACCTCTACCTCGCCCGCGGACTCAGCGCCGCCGACCGCGGTGACTTCGAGCTGCACCACGAGGAAGCCGACATGACGACTCGCTGGGTGGCCTTCGCCGAGCTGTACGACGCCGTGCTGGCCGGGCAGGTCGCAGACGGTCCCGTCGTGCAGTGTGTGCTGCTGGCGCGCGCCCTGGACCTCGTCGGGGGCGGGGAGCGTTAGTCTCGACACCGTGAAGATCGGTGTCCCCCAGGAAGTCAAGAACCACGAGTACCGCGTGGCCATCACCCCTGTCGGGGTCCACGAGCTGACGGCACACGGGCACCAGGTCCACGTGCAGTCCGGCGCAGGGGTGGGCTCCGCCATCAGCGACGAGGACTACGCCGCCGCCGGCGCCACGATCGTCCCCGACGCCGATGCCGCCTGGGGGGTCGATGGCGGGATCGACATGGTGCTCAAGGTCAAGGAGCCCGTCGCCGAGGAGTACCACCGGATGCGGGAGGGCGTCACCCTCTTCACCTACCTCCACCTCGCCGCGGACAAGCCCCTCACCGAGGAGCTGTTGCGCCGCCAGGTCACCGGCATCGCCTACGAGACCGTCCAGCTCCCCTCGGGCGCGTTGCCGCTGCTCTACCCGATGTCCGAGGTGGCCGGGTGCCTGGCACCCCAGGTCGGCGCCTACAACCTGCTCAAGGCACAGGGCGGCCGCGGGGTCCTGATGGGCGGCGTCGGCGGCGTGGCGAACGCCAAGGTCGTCATCATCGGTGCCGGGGTGTCCGGTCAGAACGCAGCCAACATCGCTCTCGGCATGGGCGCCGACGTCACCCTGCTCGACACCGACCTGGAGAAGCTGCGGATGTCGTTCTGGCGCTACAACAACCGCGTCCACGGCCTGGCCTCGTCCAAGCTCGCCGTCCAGCAGCAGGTGATGGAGGCCGACATGGTGATCGGCGCCGTGCTGATCCCGGGGGCGGCGGCGCCCAAGCTCGTCAGCAACGAGCTGGTCGCGGCGATGAAGCCGGGGTCGGTGCTCGTCGACATCGCCGTCGACCAGGGCGGTTGCTTCGAGGACACCCACGCGACCACGCACGACGACCCGACGTACCAGGTCCACGACTCGACCTTCTACTGCGTGGCCAACATGCCCGGCGCAGTCCCGAGCACCTCGACGTATGCCCTGACCAACGCGACCTTGCCCTTCACCGTGGCCCTGGCCGACGAGGGCTGGGTGCAGGCGTGCCGCGACAACCGCAGTCTCGCGCTCGGCCTCAACACGCACGCCGGTCGGCTGACCAACGCTCCGGTGGGTGAGGCGGTGGGCATCTCGGCCGTCGACCTCGACGAGGTGCTCGCGCCCTAGTGCCTCCCACCTCGACGCCCACCTCGACGCCCACGCCGACAGCACCGAGCCCGAGCACCGACGCCCTCGTCCGCGCGGTCCGCACCTATCTCGACCACCTCAGCGTCGAGAAGGGACTGGCGGCCAACACGCTGTCGTCGTACCGGCGTGACCTCAACCGCTACCTGGGCTTCCTCCGGGCCGGTGGCGTCACCGCGCTGGACCAGATCACCGAGGCCACGGTGTCGTCGTTCCTGGTGCACCTGCGCGAGGGTGACGCAGACCACCAGGCCCTGAGCTCGACGTCGGCGGCGCGGACCGTGGTCGCCGTCCGCGGGTTCCACCGGTTCGCCGTGAGCGACGGGTTGGCCGCCTCCGACCCCGCCTCGGGGATCAAGCCGCCCACGCCCGCCAAGCGACTCCCCAAGGCGCTCCCGCTCTCCGACGTCGAGGCCATCCTCGAGGCGGCTGGCGCGCCCGGCACGACGCTGGCGCTGCGCGACCAGGCCTTGCTGGAGGTGCTCTACGGCACCGGTGCCCGGATCTCCGAGGCCGTCGGTCTGGACGTCGACGACCTCGATCTCGTCGACGGGACGGTGCTGCTGCGCGGCAAGGGCGGCAAGGAGCGGCTCGTCCCGCTCGGCTCGTTCGCGCGCACGGCGGTGCAGGCCTACCTCGTGCGCGCTCGCCCGGAGCTGGCCGGTGCCTCGGTGGCGGGAGCACTGTTCTGCAACGCCCGGGGCGGTCGGCTCTCGCGCCAGTCCGCCTGGACGGTGCTGACCAGGACTGCCGACCGGGCCGGAGTCACCCGCGACGTCTCGCCGCACACGTTGCGACACTCGTTCGCGACCCACCTGCTCGACGGCGGCGCCGACGTGCGCGTCGTGCAGGAGCTGCTCGGCCACGCGTCGGTGACGACCACCCAGATCTACACGCTCGTGACCGTCGACAACCTGCGTGAGGTCTTCGCGACCGCACACCCGCGAGCTCGCGAATGAGTCGGGAGACGGCCGGCGAGACAGACTGGGACGCCGTCTACGAGGACATCACGGCGCTGGCGACCGGTCGCGGGCTCGAGCTGTATGCCCACCAGGACGAGGCGATCCTGGAGATTCTCGCCGGCAACAACGTCGTGCTGGCCACCCCCACCGGCTCCGGCAAGTCGCTGGTGGCGCTCGGCGCCCACAAGGCGGCGCTCGCCGACGACCGGGTGTCGTTCTACACCGCGCCGATCAAGGCGCTGGTGAGTGAGAAGTTCTTCGAGCTGTGTGCCGTCTTCGGGGCCGACCAGGTCGGGATGCTGACCGGGGACGCCGCGGTCAACGCCGATGCGCCGATCATCTGCTGCACTGCGGAGATCCTGGCCAACATCGCGCTGCGCGAGGGCGCGGACGCCGACGTCGGACTGGTCGTGATGGACGAGTTCCACTTCTACGCCGAGCCCGATCGCGGCTGGGCCTGGCAGGTGCCGCTGCTCGCCCTGCCCCAGGCGCAGTTCGTGCTGATGTCGGCGACCCTCGGCGACGTGAGTGACCTCGCCGAGGACCTGACCCGGCGCAACGGCCGGGAGACCGCCGTCGTGGACGATGCCGAGCGTCCGGTGCCACTGAGCTTCACCTGGGCCCTGACCCCGCTCGCCGAGACCCTCGAGGAGCTGGTGGAGACCAAGCAGTCCCCGGTCTACGTCGTGCACTTCACGCAGAAGGAGGCGGTCGAGCAGGCCACCAACCTGCTCAACAACAAGCTGGTGACCTCCGCGCTCAGCGACGCCAACAAGGAGGCGATCGCCGACCGGCTCGGTGGCTTCCGGTTCGGCGCAGGCTTCGGCAAGACGCTCTCCAAGCTGCTGCGCCGCGGGATCGGGGTGCACCACGCGGGGATGCTGCCCCGCTATCGCCGCGCCGTCGAGCAGCTCGCGCAGGCCGGTCTGCTCACGGTGATCAGCGGCACCGACACCCTGGGGGTCGGGATCAACGTCCCGATCCGCACGGTGCTGTTCACCGGGCTGGCCAAGTACGACGGCTCGCGCTCGCGCATCCTGCGCACCCGCGAGTTCCTGCAGATCGCCGGCCGCGCCGGGCGTGCGGGCTTCGACACGGCCGGCTACGTCGTCGTCCAGGCGCCTGAGCACACCATCGACAACGAGCGCGCCAAGGCCAAGGCAGAGGCGAAGAACGCGGCGCCCGGCGCCAAGGCCAAGCGAAAGAGCAAGGCCCAGCTGAAGAAGCCGCCCGAGGGCACCGTGGTGTGGACCGAGCAGACCTTCGACAAGCTGGTGGCCGGCGTACCGGAACAGCTCGTCTCGCGGATGCGGGTCGACAACGCGATGCTGATCAACGTCCTGACCCGCGAGGAGGACGCGTTCGGCGTGCTGCGTGGCCTGCTTACCGACAACCACGAGCCGCGCAAGCAGCAGCTCAAGCTGAGCCGTCGCGCGCTGCGCCTGGCCCGCAGCCTCGTGCGGTCCGAGACCGTCACGCGGTTGGACGAGCTCGACGAGCTCGGTCGCCGCTACGTCCTGACGGTGGACCTCCCCGAGGACTTCGCGCTCAACCAGCCCCTGTCGCACTTCGCCCTGGCCGCGCTGGACACCCTCGACCCCGAGTCGGACGACTACACCCTCGACATCGTCTCGGTGATCGAGGCGGTCCTCGACGCCCCGCGCCAGATCCTCTTCGCCCAGCAGCACGCGGCCCGCGGTGAGGCGATCGGCGAGATGAAGGCCGACGGCCTCGAGTATGACGAGCGGATGGCGCTGCTCGACCAGATCACGTGGCCCCAGCCGCTCGCCGAGCTGCTGGAGGCGACGTACGAGATCTATCGACAGAGCCATCCGTGGCTCTCCGAGGACGCGTTGGGGCCCAAGTCGGTGGTCCGCGAGATCTACGAGCAGGGGATGAGCTTCACCGACTTCTGCTCGCGCTACGCACTGGCTCGCTCCGAGGGGCTGGTGCTGCGCTACCTGACGGATGCCTACCGCGCGCTGCGGCAGACCGTGCCCGAGGCGCACCGCACCCCCGAGCTGGACGACCTCCTGGAGTGGCTGGCCGAGACGATCCGCCAGACCGACTCGTCGCTGCTCGACGAGTGGGAGGCGCTGACCGATCCCGGTCGTGGGTCACTCGGTGCGGGGGAGCCGGCGCCACCGACGTCCCCGCGTCCGATCTCGAAGCAGGACCGGGCGTTCCGGGTGATGGTGCGCAACGCCATGTGGCGTCGCGTCGACCTGGTGGCCCGCGACGACCTCGACGGGCTGATGGCCCTCGAGCGGGCCGCGGCCGACCGGACCGACCCGCCCCGCGAGGTGGTGATGACCCGCTCGACGTGGGACGCCGCGATCGAGGACTACTACGCCCAGCACGACACAGTCCTCACCGACGCCGACGCGCGGGGGCCGGACCTCCTGCGCATCTAGCCTGCCACCGGTGAGCCGGCGGGGGTGCCGGTGAGCGACGAGGACGTCTCGGCCCGGCTGTGGCGCGTCACCCAGACCATCGCCGACCCCGCCGGTGACCGGGACTGGGTCATCGAGGCGCTCGCCGACCTGGACGCCTCCGACGAGGCCGGAGAGCTGGTGCTCGCCACGACCGCGCTGCGGTGCCTGTCCGACTGAGGGGGCAGACCGCAGCACCGGCACCACGCTCGGCTACTGCGCGTCTCGGCTCACGTAGGGCCGCGCAGACGCGCACACTACGCGGCATGAGAGCGTCGACCGCCTACGGCAGGGTCGTGTGTCTGAGACCGGTCCATGCACCGGGCTGGGGCACACGACTCGCCCCGATCCGGCTCGGGCGCCACCCCGGCTGCGCCAGCCCGCCAGGGTCGTGTGCCTGAGACCGGTCCATGCACCGTGGTGAGGCACACGACCCGATGCCGTGGGGAGGAGGAGGAGGAGGAGCGCCTCGCGAAGCGCCCCAGCTTGGCCACGTCCGCAACTCGGCAGATCCGGACGGATCGCGGGGACGACAGGCATGCTGAGTCGCCGGCTGGGTCCGCACGGGCAAGTCCGGCCGGTCGCGTGGGCCTGGTGGTGGAGGGGTGAACCGGGAGAGCGGCCTGCCTAGCGGCGCACCGAGCACAGCGCGTTGGGGCACGAGCGGTACCAGCTCATGCCGCCCTTGATCGAGGTGATCTGCTTCGGCCCGGCCTCGGCGTAGCCGCTGTCGTCGTACCAAAGCATCGACCAGAGGGGCCGCAGCCGTTCCTTGCGCACGGTGCGCGTGATGACGGCGGGGTTCCACTTGCCGTCCTTGCTGCCGTGGGGACCGGACTCGGTCAGCGCCATCCTGGGCACCTTGCGCTCGATGGCGTCGTAGCCCTCGAGGTTGAGGTGGTCGCGGGGGTCGTCCTTCGGGCCCTCGGGGTCGTAGGTGTCCAGCCCGCCGAGGTCGACGCGGGGCGGGACGTACTTGCCGGGGTTGGTCGTCGTGGAGGTGTTGCGGTTGCCGGCCGAGGCCCAGACCAGGTTGTGCACGCCCTGCTGGGCGGCACGCGCCTGGAGCCGGGCGTAGACCTTCTTGTACGTCGCCACCTTGGCCTGGCCCCACCAGAAGAAGGCGCCGTTGGCCTCGTGCAGGGGTCGGATCACCAGCGGCGTGCACCAGCACGGCGAGTGGTCGGAGACGCCGTCGCCGTCGGCGTCGTCGGTCTGGAAGCGGTTGATCAGCTCGAGCTTGCGGTCCCAGTCGTCCCAGAACTTCGTGTACGCCGCGGTGGACGGGTCGAGCAGCGGCTCGAGCGCCTGCGTGGGGCTGTGCGACGTACCGCCGGAGAACGGGTCGGTGGCGTGCCACACGGCGACGAGGATCGCGCCCTGGTGGGCGCGCTCGATGAGTCCGGCGATGTTGTCGTCGGCGTAGGGGAACTCCACCGACGCGGCCTGGTCGAGCTCCTGGAGGTCGAAGCCGACGATGGCCGGCTTGACGCCCTGCAGGGGGGTGTCCCACTCGGTCTGGCTGGAGATGTTGACCTGCTGGCCGATGCCCATCAGGCGGGCGTTGTACCAACGGTCGAGGCGGGCCGCGAGGCAGTGCGCCTCACCGGTCGCCTGCTGGTCGACCAGCGGCGTGGTCGGCTCGCAGCCGCCGTCGTTGGAGCGGGTGTAGAGGGTGGTGCTGCGCCAGCCGACCTTGCGATAGCCCCGCGAGGCCTTCACCTTGCCGCGGAAGTACTGCGTGCCGAGGGACGTGACGTCCACCGCGCCGAAGAAGACCTGACCGTTGCGGTTGGTCCTGGCCTGCTTGACCGTGCGCCACACCCCGGCGTCGTCCTTGCGCTGGATCGTCACCGGCCGCTTGGAGGCAGCGGGGGAGACCTGGGCCAGCACACCGGTCGGCTCGGTGGCCCCGTTGCCGAAGACGGTGACCACGGCGGGGGTCAGCCGCACCGAGAGGCTCGACTTCTTCTTGCGCTTCCTCCCGGGCTTGCGCTTGTCGTGGGTCCCGGCCTTCGACACCGCGTCGGTGCCCGCCACGCGCAGCGTGTCCTGGGCGCCGGACGAGGGCGGGGCGAGGACGAGCCCGGAGACGACGAGAGCGACGAGCGCGGCCCAGGCGGCGGCGCTGCGCGCGGTCGTGGCCGTCACAGCGAGCACACTCCCTGCGGGCACTGCGAGAGCCACGACCGGCCGCCGCGCAGGGAGCCGATCTGCTTCTTGCCGGTGTAGCCGTCTGCGCCGTCGCCGTCGTCGAACCACAGCATCACGTAGACGGGCTTGAGGTTCTGCTGGACGGCGGTGCGCGCGATCACCGTGGGATCCCAGCCGCCGGTGATGCTGCCGTGCGGACCGGCCTCGGTGACCGCGACGCGGGCCACGGTGCCCGCGATCTCGGCGAGGCCGGTGATGTTGAGCTGCTGGTCCTGCTCGCCCCGGTTGGCCATCGCCTCGTAGGAGTCGATGCCGCCGATGTCGATGCGCTCAGGACGTAGGTCCGCGGGGTCGCTGATGTAGTCGTTGGTCACCGCGTTGGGCGACCACGCCCAGACGATGTTGTGCACGCCGGCGTCCCACGCGCGCTGCTGGAGGGCGGCATACAGCGCCCGGTAGTCGGCCGGGTCCGTGCCCTGGGCCCACCAGAACCACGTGCCGTTGGCCTCGTGCAGGGGACGGAAGATCACCGCGGCGGGCGCGTAGGCGCCGTCGTCGCCGGTCTGGAGGCGGCGGAACAGGTCGAGCTTGGCGTCGTAGTCAGCCCAGAAGCTCCGTGCGGCGCGGGTGCCGGTCGGGTCCAGCAGCTCGTGGATGCTCTGCCAGCGGCGGTCACCCGAGTCCAGACCGCTCTTGGGGTTGGCGGTGTGCCACGAGGCCGTCAGGACCACGCCGTCGGCGCTGAGCTGGAGCAGGGACTGCAGGGGCGGGAGGTCGAAGCCGTACGTCTCGCCCAGGTCGAGCTCGCTCAGGTCGAAGCCGACCACGGCCGGCCGGTCCGGAGCCAGGGTCGTCACCGGATCGAGGTACGACGAGGACGAGGCGTTGATCTGCTGCCCGATGCCGTAGCGGCCGCTGGCCTGCCACTCGTCGAGGGTCGCGGCCAGGCACACGGCCTCGGGGGTTGCCTCCGGATCCACCAGCGCGGTGGTGGGGCTGCATACCGGCGTGGGCGGTGCGGGTGTCGGGGAGGTCGTCACAGCCGGGTCCTGGGCACTGTCGGGATGGGTCGGGTCGATCGGGGCGCTCGGGTCCACGGCGACGACCGAGACTCCGGGGTCCTGCGCCGCCGACCCGGTCTCCCCGTCGGCGGCGCCGGTCGATCCACCGGGCACGGCAGTCATCGCCAAGATGGCCACGGACCACAGGCCCGCGAGCATGACTCTGCGCATCGTGCCCCCTCTCACCTGCACCATTGTGACAGGTGAGGCCTGAACCAGCGCCGGCCGAAGCACCAGTTCGCCCTCAGAATGACCGAAGATCGCCGCAAGGATCCTCGACTCGCTCTCCACAGGGTTCTCCACAGACGGGGACAACGTGTGAGGAACCCGCCTACGGCGCTCACAAGCACGACGCTGTTGTCCACAGATTGTGCGTCGGAGCCGGGAATCGGGAGCCCGGAGGCGACGCCGACCGAGAAGGCGCCTAGAGTCGCGGCGAGCCGCTCCGATGTCGCTGTGTCGACATTGTTGACTAGCAGGCAGCCGGTCACGAGAGCAGAAGGAGACAGGTCATGAGCGAGGGAAGCCAGCTGGGCTCCACCACCGCCTGGGGGGTCTCGGGAGCCTCGGGAGCACCGCAGATGCCGCCCCGGGTCGTGGTCCCGGCTCCGTCGTCGGAGGCCTCGATGCTGCCCTTCGAGCGGACCTCGGCGTCCGAGCCTGTCGCCGAGGCGGTCGCCGAGACAGCCGAGGCGCCGTCCGTCGAGATCGGTCCCACCGGACGCCCGATGCCCTACCTGCCCGACCCGCCGCCGGTCGCCGAGCACGGGACGGCGCGGGTCGTCTCGATGTGCAACCAGAAGGGCGGGGTCGGCAAGACCACGACCACGATCAACCTGGGTGCGTCCCTGGCGGAGTTCGGCCGCAAGGTGCTGCTGGTCGACTTCGACCCGCAGGGCTCGCTGTCGGTGGGGCTGGGCCTGAACCCGCACGAGATGGACCTGACGATCTACAACCTCCTCTTGGAGCCCGGCGTCACCCTCGAGGACGTCGTCGTGCCGTCCGGCGTGCCGGGCATGGACCTGCTGCCGTCCAACATCGACCTGTCGGCCGCCGAGGTGCAGCTGGTCAACGAGGTGGCCCGCGAGCAGACGCTGCAACGCGTGCTCGCACCGGCCCTGGCGTCGTACGACGTGATCCTCATCGACTGCCAGCCCTCCCTCGGACTGCTGACGGTCAACGCGCTGACCGCGTCCGACGGGGTGATCGTGCCGCTGGAGTGCGAGTACTTCGCGCTGCGCGGCGTCGCGCTGCTGAAGACCACGATCGACAAGGTGCGCGAACGGCTCAACCCGCGCCTGGAGATCGAGGGTGTGCTCGGCACGATGTTCGACGGCCGTACGCTCCACGGCCGCGAGGTGATGGAGCGGCTGGTCCAGGCGTGGGGCGACACCGTCTTCCACACCGTCATCCGGCGCACGGTGAAGTTCTCCGACTCGACCGTCGCAGGCGAGCCGATCACGACGTACGCGAGCTCCTCGACCGGCGCCGAGTCCTACCGCCAGCTGGCCAAGGAGGTGCTCTCCCGATGGCACGACGCGTGAGCCTCCCGGCAGCGGACGACCTCTTCCGCCCCACCGGCCCCGGTGTCCGGGCGGTGCCCGACGTCGTCGAGGAGCCGGTCGTCGAGGAGCCCGAGAAGCCGAGGAAGTCCGGGGCGAGCGGGCGGATCCGGCACGACGAGAAGATGACGGTCTACGTCACCTCCGACGAGCTGATGGCCATCGAGCAGGCCCGACTGACGCTGCGTGGCGAGCACCGCCTCGCGGTGGACCGCGGGCGGCTGGTCCGCGAGGCGATCTCGGTCGTGCTGGCCGACCTGGCGGCCCACGGCGACGACAGCATGCTCGTGCAGCGCCTTCGCGACGAGCGATGACGACGGCCCAGGAGATCGAGCACCCCGACGTCACACCCGAGTTCTCGCTGCGGCTGGACAACTTCGAGGGCCCGTTCGACCTGCTGCTGAGCCTGATCTCCAAGCACAAGCTCGACATCACCGAGGTCGCCCTGTCGAAGGTGACCGTCGAGTTCATCGCCCACGTCAAGGCCGCCGGCTCCGTGTGGGACCTCGAGCAGACCACCTCCTTCCTGCTCGTGGCAGCGACGCTGCTCGACCTCAAGGCCGCTCGCCTGCTGCCGCAGGGTGACGTGGAGGACGAGGAGGACCTGGCTCTGCTCGAGGCCAGGGACCTGCTCTTCGCCCGTCTCATCCAGTACAAGGCCTACAAGCAGGTCGCGGCGGTCCTGGGCGCCCGCCTCGAGGGCGAGTCGCGCCGGCACCCGCGAGCGGTCGGGCTGGAGGACCGCTTCGCCGGCCTGCTCCCCGAGGTGCTGATCGGGATCGGCCTCGAGCAGTTCGCCGCTCTGGCGGCGAAGGCGATGGAGCCCAAGCCGATCCTGGAGGTGTCGCTGGGCCACATCCACGCCCCGGCGGTGTCGGTGCGCGAGCAGGGCGTGATCGTGATGGACCGGCTGCGTCGCGCCGGCACCCTGACCTTCCGCTCCCTGTGCGGCGACTCGCCCGACACCCTGACGACCGTCGCCCGATTCCTGTCCCTGCTCGAGCTCTTCCGAGAGGGCGCGGTCGCCTTCGAGCAGGCTCGGGCGCTCGGGGAGCTCACGGTGCGGTGGACCGGGAGCGAGGAGACCGAGATCAACGACGTCGACGAGTTCGACGGGCAACCGGTGCCGACCGGTGAGCCACCAGCCGAGGAGGCGCCATGACCGAGGCCGACGTGCACGACGGAACGCGGACCGACGACCCGCCGAGCGAGGGGGAGGCCCTGGCCATCCCGCTGGCCGAGCTGCGCCCCGCCCTGGAGGCGATCCTGATGGTCGCCGACCAGCCGCTCGACGCGGTCAGCCTGGCCAGCGTCGTCGGCTACCCGGCCGAGGAGGTGCTCGAGGCGCTGACCACGTTGGCCGGCGAGTACGACGAGCAGGGTCGCGGCTTCGAGCTGCGCAACGTCGCCGGTGGCTGGCGCTACTACACGCGCGAGCAGTTCGCCACGGTCGTCGAGGGCTTCGTCCTCGAGGGTCAGCAGGCGCGCCTGACCCAGGCTGCGCTGGAGACGCTCGCGGTGGTGGCCTACCAGCAGCCCGTCTCCCGCGCCCGCGTCTCGGCGATCCGTGGCGTCAACGTGGACGGCGTCATGCGCACGCTGCTCACGCGTGGCCTCGTGGAGGAGGCCGGACGCGACGGCGAGCACGGTGCCACGCTCTACCGCACCACGGGCTACTTCCTCGAGCGGATCGGCGTCACCTCCGTCGACGACCTGCCCGAGCTGGCGCCGTACCTGCCGTCGCTGGAGGACCTCGACGACGAGCTCGCCGACCTGGGCGGCTTCGCCCGGTCCTCGGCTCCCGAGCCCGACGCGGTGGAGGAGAGTCCGTGAACGACGTCCTGGCCACCGACGAGGACGGCCTGATCCGCCTGCAGAAGCTGCTGGCCCAGTCGGGCGTGGCCTCACGCCGCAAGTGCGAGGAGCTGATGCTCGCCGGCGAGGTCGAGGTCGACGGTGAGGTCGTGACCCGGCTCGGCACCAAGGTGGACCCGCGGGTCGCCGTCATCCGGGTCTCCGGCCAGCGGCTGCCCCCGATCTCCGACCACGTCTACCTGGTGCTCAACAAGCCCCGCGGCGTGGTGTCGACGATGTCCGACCCCGAGGGGCGACGGACGCTGACCGAGGTGCTGCAGGAGGTGCGGCCCTCGGCCGACAGCTCGGAGCGCCTCTTCCACGTGGGCCGACTCGACACCGACACCTCCGGGCTGCTCCTGCTCACCAACGACGGCGACTTCGCCCACAAGATGGCGCACCCGTCGTACGAGGTCGACAAGACCTACGTCGCCGAGGTCGACGGCGAGGTCACCAAGCACACCTCGGAGACGCTGCTGGGCGGCGTCGAGCTGGACGACGGCCCGGTGGCGGTGACCCGCGTGCGGATCATCGCCGCCACCCGGCAGAAGTCCATCGTCGAGCTGGTGATCCACGAGGGGCGCAACCGCATCGTGCGCCGCCTGCTGGCGCAGGTGGGCCACCCCGTGCGGAAGCTGACGCGCACCGAGCTCGGGCCGGTCGACCTCGGTCAGCTGAAGTCCGGACAGCTGCGCGACCTCACCCTGGACGAGCTGGGCGCCCTGCTCGACAGCGTCCGGATGTGAGCAGTGGGTCGCGCCCACTAGGGTGATGCCTGTGTCCGTGCGTGCAGTCAGAGGAGCCACCCAGCTCGACGTCGACGATCGTGAGCAGATGCTCGAACGCGTCTCGGAGATGGTGCTCGACGTGATGAGTTCCAACGGGCTCGAGGTCGACGACTTCATCTCGGTGATCTTCACCGCGACCTCCGACCTGGTCAGCGAGTTCCCCGCCTACGCCGCGCGCCAGCTGGGCTTCGGGGAGGTGCCGCTGATCTGCGCCCGCGAGCTCGAGATCGCCGGCTCCATGCCGCGGGTGGTCCGGATGATGGCGCACGTCGAGACCGACCTGCCGCGCGCCGACATCACCCACGTCTACCTGCACGGCGCTGCTGCGCTCCGCTCGGACCTGACGCGCGTGCGCTCGGTGCCCGACCAGGCGTAGTCCACCGGTAGGCTGCGTGCCCGTGAGCGCACGTGACCTGACCGGGCCAGCAGGGCCGTCCGCCGTCTCGATGGTGGGGATGGTGGTCGCAGTCGACGGCACGTCGGGCTCCGGGAAGTCCAGCACGTGCCGGGGTGTCGCGGACCGGCTCGGGTTGTCCTACCTCGACACCGGCGCGATGTTTCGGGCGATGACCTGGTGGATGCTGCGCGAGGGCGTCGACGTGCACGACGCCGAGGCCGTGGCCGCTCGCTGCGACGAGCCCGACCTCGTCTCGGGCACGGACCCCACCGCGCCCACGATCACCGTGGACGGCCACGACGTCGCGGCGGCGATCCGCACCGACGAGGTCACCTCGGCGGTCTCGCCCGTCAGCACGGTCCCGCAGGTCCGGGCTCGCCTGCTGCAGATGCAGCGCGCCATCATCACCTCGCACACCGGCTCCGGCGGGATCGTGGTGGAGGGGCGCGACATCGGCTCCGTGGTGTGGCCCCAGGCGCCGGTGAAGGTCTACCTGACCGCCGACCCGGGCGCCCGTGCGGCCCGCCGGGCACTGGAGTCGGGCGCTGTCGACGTCGGGGCCACCGAGCAGTCGTTGCGCGAGCGGGACCGGATCGACTCCGGTCGCACGACGGCTCCGCTCGTGATGGCCGACGGAGCCGCGCAGCTCGACACGACGACGTACACGCTCGACGAGGTGATCGGGCTGCTCGTCGGTCTGGTCGAGGAGGCCGGGTCCGCGGAGGCGACCCGGTGAGCTCACCGCACGGCGCGCGGCCGGACACCTCGGCCGTACGCCGTCCGCACCGGTGGCTGCTGCACGGCGCCCGCCCCTTCTGCGCCTGGCTGGTCCGGCGGCGCTACCGGGTGGTGGTCCACGGGGCCGGCAACGTGCCCAGCACCGGCCCGGTGATCCTGGCGGCCAACCACGTCGGCGTGATCGACGGACCCCTGCTCGCGATCTTCGCGCCACGTCCGGTGCACGCGCTGACCAAGATCGAGATGTTCACCGGCTTCCTGGGGCGGTTCCTGACCCAGGCCGGTCAGATCCCGCTCGATCGCTTCCACACCGACCCGACGGCGGTCAAGGCGGCGGTGCGGGTGCTGCGCGACGACGGGGTGCTCGGCGTCTTCCCCGAGGGGGCACGCGGCTCCGGCGAGCTGGAGCTCTTCCACCGCGGCGCGGCCTACCTCGCCCACGTCACCGGAGCGCCCGTCGTACCCGTGATCCTGTTCGGCACGAGGGAGCCAGGCGGCGCCAGTTCGTCGCTGCCGCGCCGGCGTGGGACGATGGATCTCGTGTTCGGTACGCCGTTCACCGTCGAGCAGGCCGCGTGGCCTCGGACGCGCCAGCTGGTGGGGGAGACCTCCCAACGACTGCGGGCCCGGATGCTCGACGACCTGGAGGCCGCGCGTCGCAGCACCGGCCTCTCTCTGCCCGGGCCACTGCCCGCTGGGCAGCACGAGCCTGACCCCGGCGGGGGAATCACGGAGAAGTCAGCATGAGCAACACCCCCAGTAGCGAACCGAGCAGCGAGCCGACCGAGCCCACTGGGGCCGCGCTGGGTCCGGTCCCGGTCCTGGCCGTGGTCGGCCGACCGAACGTCGGCAAGTCGACCCTGGTCAACCGGATCATCGGCCGTCGCGAGGCGGTGGTCGAGGACGTCCCCGGCGTCACCCGTGACCGGGTGTCCTACGACGCATCCTGGAACGGCCGCGCCTTCACGGTCGTCGACACCGGTGGATGGGACCCGGACGCCCGTGGCCTGGCCCAGCGCATCGCTGCCCAGGCCGAGGTCGCGGTGTCACTGGCCGACGCCGTGCTGTTCGTCGTGGACGCCGCCGTGGGCATCACCGATGCCGACGAGGAGGTCGTCAAGATCCTGCGTCGCTCCAAGAAGCCGGTCGTCCTGGCCGCCAACAAGGTCGACGACCAGCGCACCGAGGCGGAGGCCTACGGCCTGTGGAACCTCGGTCTCGGTGAGCCGTGGCCGGTCTCGGCCCTGCACGGTCGCGGCTCGGGCGACATGCTGGACGCGGTCCTCGCGGCACTGCCGGAGCCTCCTCCCGAGGCCGAGCGCGAGGTCGGCGGACCGCGCCGGATCGCGATCGTGGGCAAGCCCAACGTCGGCAAGTCCTCCTTGCTCAACAAGCTCGCCGGCGAGGAGCGTGTCGTCGTGGACAACGTCGCCGGCACCACCGTCGACCCGGTCGACGAGCTGATCGAGCTGGGCGGACGCACGTGGCGCTTCATCGACACCGCCGGCATCCGCAAGCGGGTCAAGACGGCCTCGGGCCACGAGTACTACGCCTCGCTGCGCACCACCACCGCCATCGACCGCGCCGAGGTCGCCGTGCTCGTGGTCAACGGCGGGGAGTCGCTCTCCGAGCAGGACCTGCGGATCATCCAGACCATCCGCGAGGCCGGCCGAGCTCTCGTCATCGCCTTCAACAAGTGGGACCTCGTCGACGAGGAGCGCCGCTACTACCTCGACCGTGAGATCGAGCGCGACCTCGTGCAGGTGCAGTGGGCCCCGCGCATCAACATCACCGCCAAGACCGGCTGGCACGTCGACCGCCTCACCCCGGCGATCGACAAGGCGCTGACCGGCTGGGAGACGCGCATCTCGACCGGACAGCTCAACGGCTTCCTCGGCCGTCTGGTCGCCGAGCACCCGCACCCGGTGCGCAGCGGCAAGCAGCCCAAGATCATGTTCGGCACCCAGGCGTCCTCCGCACCCCCGACGTTCGTGCTCTTCACCTCCGGCAAGCTGGAGGCCTCCTACGAGCGCTACATCGAGCGCCGGCTGCGCGAGGAGTTCGGCTTCGTGGGGACTCCGATCCTGCTGCAGCAGCGGGTGCGGGAGAAGCGCAAGCGCTGAGCCGGCATCCGGCCCTGCCGATGCAGGTGGCGAGTCCGTCCTGTTGTAGGGTTCAGATGCCTCGCTGATGCGGGGCTTCGGGCTGTAGCGCAGCTTGGTAGCGCACTTGACTGGGGGTCAAGGGGTCGCAGGTTCAAATCCTGTCAGCCCGACCGA
>NZ_JAPYPS010000125.1 GCF_029937575.1 Nocardioides sp. | reverse complement strand
GAGCAGGGTGGCGCGGCGCGCCTCGGCCACCGCGTGCGAGGCGAGCTCGGGAGCCAGGGCGTTCCACGTCTTGCCGGCCGGATCGCGGGTGCCCACGAGAGCCGGCAGGCGGGCGCTGTCGAGCCAGGCGTGCACGAGGGTGGCCCACCGCTCCGCGGGTGGCTTCGTGACCCAGGCGTCGAAGGCGTCCGACGGCACCCACACGGCGTTCCCGTCCGCGTTGGCGACCGTCCCGAGCAGCCCCGCGGTGTGGGCGGTCTCGACCACGAGCGCCGTCGTTGCCTCGTCGAGGTGGAGCAGGGCTGCGGCGAGCTTGAGGTCGCGCACCCCCAGCCCGCCGCTGCGCAGCATCGTGGGTGGCTGGGTGCCCCAGTGGTCGAGCAGCAGCTCGACGCGCCGTACGGCCTCGAACGCTGCGCCGGCCCCGGCCCGGTCGACGAGGTCGGGGGAGCGTTCGGCGACGGCGATGGCCGGCAGGTCGTCGATGGGCTCGCGCGTCGTCCGTCCGCCCCGCACGGCCAGCCCGACCTCTCCGGGCGCGTGGACCACGGTGCCCCCGACACGCGGCACGAGGAGTCGGCGCGAGATCAGCTCCTCGGCCGGGGTGGCGGCGTCGGCGGGCAGCACCGTCAGTCGCGCCGACCCGGTCGTGCCTTCGCCGCCGTGGTCGACCACGTGCTCGAGCAGGGCGCGCGCACCGGGCGTGATCTCCGTCAGGGCGGCCTCGACGAGAGCGGGGTCGGAGGGGTCGGACGAGCGGGCTCGCAGTCCACTGCTGCCCGGGCCGGTGCCGAGGGCGTCGGCCACCCCGGTGACCGCCCGCCACCCACCCACCGACGACCAGACCAGGCCTCGGTCGATGAGCAGGTCCAGGGCGGCCTCGACGGCGTCGGGCGCAGCGTGCACGATGCTCACTACGTCCTCACGGGGGGTTTGACCTGCCACGACGAGGGCATCAAGGACCGAGAGCTCGAGGCGCGTGAGCGCGTCGAGGGCTCGGGACAGCGAGGCGCGCACGGCGGCTCGCGACGCCAGTTGGCCGAAGTCGTGAGGGGCGGGAGTGACCAGATCGGGACGCGCGGCGAGCAGCCGGCCCAGGCGCTCGTCGGACCAACCGCGCAGCTGGTCGGCCAGGGAGCGGTGTCCCGGCTCGTTGCTGCCGGCGTCGCCGGTCCCGCTCGTGCTGCCAGGGCCCGCGGATCTCGTGGTTGCCATCCCTCCCAAACTATCGGTCTCCTCCAGTCTCCCGAGGAGACGACCATGACCGACGTCGAGCTGCACCACGGCGCCGCCAGCGACGTGGGACTGGTGCGCGAGATCAACGAGGACGCCTTCCTCGTCGCCCCACCGGTGTTCGTGGTCGCCGACGGCATGGGCGGGCACGACCGCGGGGACGTCGCCAGTCGGATCGTGGTCGAGGAGTTCAGCGCCCTCGCCGAGTCCGGCTACGACGCGCTCCGGGGTCCCGAGGCGATCGCCGCGACGCTGCGCTCGTGCCAGGACAGGATCGCCGAGTACGACGCCGCGCAGCGCGCCGCCGGTGCGCAGGACTTCGCCGCCGGCACCACCGCCGTGGTGGCTCTGGTCGTCGAGCAGACCCAGGGGGACCTCGGGGGACCGACGGAGCCGATGTGGCTGCTGGCCAACCTCGGTGACTCTCGCATCTACCGCTACAACGACACCGTGCTCGAACAGGTCAGCGTCGACCACAGCGTCGTCCAGGAGCTCGTCGACGCCGGCACCATCTCCCTCGCCGACGCCGCGGTCCATCCCGAGCGCCACATCATCACCCGCGCCCTGGGCGGCTCCGGCAGCACCGAGGCCGACTTCTTCGTCCTGCCGCTGGCCGGCGCCGAGCGGCTGCTGCTCTGCTCGGACGGCGTGAGCGGGATGATCGACGACGACCGGATCGCCGAGATCCTGGGTCGCACGTCCGACCCGCGCGACGCCGCCGACCGGGTGGTCGCAGCCGCCGTCGCGGCCGGTGGGCGCGACAACGCCACAGCCGTCGTCGTCGATGTGGTGGGATTGGTGCCGGATCGACCGTACGACTCCGATGCCCAGCGCATGAGTCTCGAGCAGAAGTTGGGAGCGCTGCCGTGATGCCGACCTCGTCCTACCGCACCGGCGCCTGGTTCGCCGTCTTCGGGAGCGCCACGACCCTGTTGCTGCCCGGCTCGGAGAAGGCGCGTGTCGCCGACCTCTGGTCCCGCATCGACGACGGTGCCGGCTTCGACGAGGTCCTCGACGTCCTCCTCCAGTCGGGCCTCGGCGCGCTTCCCGGGTTCGTCCTGGTCAGCGGCGACGACGGCCCGACCAAGGTGCTGGCCCGGGGCCCGGTACAGGTGACCGGCTCCGCCGACGGCGAGCAGGTGAGCATCGACGGCCGGGACGCCCTGACCTGGGTCGAGCGCACCCTCGACGACGTCGAGTCCCTCGCCCTGGTCGTGCTCGACGACGGGTCGACCGAGGACACCGACGACGTGGACCTGCCGATCGTCGACGGCCTGGTGCGGGTCTCGCGGGTCGACCAGCCCGCCGTTGCTGCGAACGCGGACGCGGACGCCTCGAGCGGTACGGCGGGACCCGCTCCCGCCGCTGTCCTGCCCTCGGCCGAAGGCCTCGCGAGCGAGCCCGAGCCCGAGGCGGGACCGGAGCCTGAGCCGGTCCCGGAGTCGGAGGCCTCGCCGCTCGACGGCGAGTCCGACACCGCCAACATGGGGACCCGCGAGGACGCCGGGCCGCTCGACGAGCCGATCGACCCGCCCGAGGCGGTCGAGGCGGCGGACTCCTGGGGCCCACGGACGCCCGCGCCGCCGGCCGCTCCACCCGCCGTACCGCCCTCGGCGCCGCCGGCCGGACTCCCGCCGGCGCCGCCCGTCGCGCCGACTGACGTGTTGTCGATGGAGACCGAGGTGCCCGCGCCGCCCACCCCGCCGGCCGCTCCACCGACGGACGACGACCCCTCGGACCATGACGGTCTCACCAGGACCGGCGCCTCGTCCGAGGCCGAGTTCGCGCGCGAGCTGCCGGGGATCCCGGGCCAGCCCGCCGCGCCCCGGGTGGTGGCGCCGGTGGCCGAGCTGGTGATCTCCAACGGCGAGACGATCCCGGTCGACCGTGTGATCCTGGTCGGGCGTGCCCCCGAGGCGCGACGCTTCACCAGCACCGAGCAGCCCCGCCTGGTCAAGGTGCCCAGCCCGCTGCACGAGATCTCCTCCACCCACCTGGAGGTCCGTCCCGGCTCGGGTGCCGACCACGGCAGCGCCGTGGTGACCGACATGGGGTCGACCAACGGCACCGTGCTCGAGCAGCCCGGACTGGGCCCGGAGGACCTCAAGCCGGGCATCGCCGTCCAGCTGATCCCCGGCGCGACGATCAACCTCGGCGACGGGGTCACGATCCTGGTCTCGCGGCCTTGAGCGCGGCGAGCCGGGTCGCCGCGCCGGTGACCTACCCGGCCGCCGAGCTGGATCGGCGGTTCTACGCCTTCGTCCTCGACCGGCTCCTGGCGTGGGGGCTCTTCGCGGGAGCGGGATACCTCGCGTGGCGCTTCCTCTTCGAGGAGGACCGGGCTGCCGCCGGCGTCGCTGCCGTCGTCGGCACCGTCCTCGTGGTCTCGCTCGTGTACGGCGTGCTGCTCGGCGTCGCCGGCGTCTCGCCCGGCAAGGCCCTGGTCGGTCTGCGGGTCGTCGGCTACGACGACGGCCGCCCGATCGGGGTGCCCCAGGCGTTGCTGCGCACCGCCGTCCTCGGCATCTTCACGCTCCCCACCGCCGGCCTCGGCCTGGCGACGCTGGCGTGGACCGCGGTGATGGATCCCGAGGGCCGGCGTCGTGGTGGCCACGATCGGATGAGCAACGCCGTGGTCGTCGACGTCCGCCCCGTCCCCGAGGTCGACCTCGACAGCGACCGACGTCCTCGCCAGATCGTCAACCTCACCGCGATGCGGCTGATGCCGACCCCGTCGGTCGAGCCGGTGCCGGCCCCGGCTCCTGCCCGGCCGCCTGCCCGGCCGCCTGCTCCGCCGCCTGCCCGGCCGCCCGGTCCGCCGCCTGGTC
>NZ_JAPYPS010000124.1:2464-4094 GCF_029937575.1 Nocardioides sp. | reverse complement strand
GAGGACTACACCAACCGCGGGCGCATCATCACCCCGCTCAAGGACCGCTTCGGCGCCGAGATCCGCACGCACTACCCGACGGAGCTGGACGCCGAGATCTCGGTGATCCGGCAGGAGGCCGAGATCCCGGCCGACCTCGTCGACGTCCCCGACTTCCTGATCGAGATCCTGGCCCGCTTCACCCGCCAGCTGCGCGAGTCCTCCTCGGTCGACCAGCGCTCCGGCGTCTCGGCCCGGTTCGCCATCGCCGGGGCCGAGACCATCGCCGCTGCTGCCATCCACCGCGCCACCGTGCAGCAGGAGGACGAGGCGGTGGCTCGTGTCGTCGACCTCGAGACCGCCGTCGAGGTGCTCGGCGGCAAGATCGAGTTCGAATCGGGCGAGGAGGGTCGGGAGGAGGAGATCCTCACCCACCTGCTGCGCACCGCGACCGCCGAGACGGTCCGTGCCCACTTCCGCGGCATCGACTTCGCCCTGCTCGTCGACGCGATCGAGGCCGGCTCGATGGTGACCACCGGTGAGCAGGTCACCGCGCGCGACTTCCTCACCGGGCTGCCGGTGCTGGGGGAGTCGGAGCTGTACGACGACGTGTGCGACCGCCTGGGTGCGACCAACGACGGCCAGCGCGCCGGGGCGATCGAGCTCGCCCTCGAGGGGCTCTACCTGGCCCGCAAGGTCGGCAAGGACACCGACGGCTCCGAGACCGTCTACGGCTGAGCGGTGCTGGGCCTCCCCAGAGTGACAGATCTATGCGAGACTCGATGTCGCACATACTCATGGAGACCAACGGAGGTCTGCTCGCATGCCGCTGTCCCACCTCGCCCACGACCGAGCGGGCTCCGGTGAGCCGGTCGTCCTGATCCACGGGATCGGTCACCGCCGCCAGGCCTGGAAGCCGGTCTTCGACCGGCTCGCCGAGCACCACGACGTCATCGTGCTCGACCTCGCCGGCTTCGGTGAGTCGGCGCCGTACCCGTCGGGTGAGCGCTACGACATGGACAACGCGTGCTCCGACCTCGCCGACAACTTCGCCCGGTGGGGGATCGAGCGGCCGCACGTGGTGGGCAACTCCCTCGGCGGCGCGATCAGTCTCGAGCTGGCCTCGCGCGAGCTCGTCTCCAGTGCGACGGTCCTCAGTCCGGCCGGATTCTTCGGCCGCTTCGACCGCTACTGGGCGCTCACGTCGCTCCTGGCCATGTGGGGCTCGGCGCACGTGCCGGACGCGCTGCTGCGCACGCTGTCGCGCTCGGCTGCGGCTCGTCGTGCGATCGGCTACCTGCTCTACGCCCACCCCGAGGTGCACGGCGCCGAGGCGACGTACGGCGATGCGCTGGCGATGAAGCGCGCGCGAGCCTTCCTGCCGACGCTGCGAGCCGGGCTCAGCTACGAGCTGGAGAACGGCGAGGGGCGCCTGGGGGCCACCGCGCCGGTCACCGTGGCCTGGGGCACCCTCGACCGACTGCTGCCCTACAGCCAGGCGGCAACCGCCGAGCGTCGGTTGCCCCAGGCGCGTCACGTCGCGCTGCCCGGCTGCGGGCACGTGCCGATGAGCGACGACCCCGCGCTCATCGTCGCGGTCGTCGAGGAGACGATCGCGCGCGCGGCGGAGCAGCGCGCGGCGTGAGGTGGG
>NZ_JAPYPS010000124.1:0-2364 GCF_029937575.1 Nocardioides sp. | reverse complement strand
GGTCGTCGAGGAGACGATCGCGCGCGCGGCGGAGCAGCGCGCGGCGTGAGGTGGGTCAGGAGTTCCCTGCGAAGTAGGCGTCTCCCGGGCCGCGGTGCCCCCGCCCGGGCCCGGACGTGATCTCCTCGCGACCCGCCGGCTTCGGGCGCGCGCCATACTGGACGCATGGCGAAGACCCGAGCTTCCCGGTTCAAGAAGTACGACGGCGGCGACCCGCTGGCAGCGCCGGTCGACCTCGCCGAGGCCCTGGACGCCATCGGCGAGGACGTGATGGCCGGCTACAGCCCGGAGCGCGCGATGCGCGAGTTCCTCCGGCGCGGCGGTCGCGACCAGCGGGGCCTCGACGATCTGGCGCGCAAGGTCGCCGAGCGGCGACGTGAGCTGCTGCAGAAGCACAACCTCGACGGCACGCTGCAGGAGATCCGCGAGCTCCTCGACCAGGCGGTGCTGGAGGAGCGCAAGGAGGTCGCCCGCGACGCGATGATGGACGAGGGTGACCGGGCACTGCGCGAGATGCAGCTGGAGAACCTCTCACCCAACACCGCGGCCGCGGTCAGCGAGCTGGGGGAGTACGACTGGCAGAGCAACCAGGCGCGGGATGACTTCGAGAAGATCAAGGACCTCCTCGGTCGCGAGATGCTCGACCAGCGCTTCGCCGGGATGAAGCAGGCCCTCGAGAACGCCACCGACGAGGACCGGGCCGCGATCAACGAGATGCTCGAGGACCTCAACGACCTGCTGGAGAAGCACTCGCGGGGTGAGGACACGCCCGAGGACTTCGCGCAGTTCATGGACCAGCACGGCGAGTTCTTCCCCGAGAACCCCCAGGACATCGACGAGCTGCTCGACGCGATGGCGCAGCGCGCTGCCGCGGCCCAACGGATGATGAACTCGATGAGCCCCGAGCAGCGCCAGCAGCTGATGGAGCTCTCGCAGCAGGCGTTCGGCTCGCCCCAGCTGATGGAGTCGCTCGCCCGGCTCGACGCCAACCTGCAGGGCCTGCGCCCCGGCGAGGACTGGGGCGGCTCGGAGCAGTTCGGCGACGGACAGGGGCAGGGCCAGGGTCAGGGGCTGGGGCTCGGCGACGGCACCGGTGTCTTCCAGGACCTCGCCGACCTCGACTCGCTCGCCGACCAGCTCTCGCAGTCGTACGGCGGAGCTCGGATGGACGACCTGGACCTGGACAAGCTCGCCCGCCAGCTCGGCGACGAGGCCGCCGTCGACGCCAAGACCCTGCAGCAGCTGGAGAAGGCGCTGCGCGACGGCGGCACGCTCAAGCGCGGCTCCGACGGGCAGCTCAAGCTCAGTCCGAAGGCGATGCGTCAGCTCGGCAAGGCGCTGCTGCGCGAGGTCGCGGACAAGATGTCGGGACGTCAGGGTCAGCGCGACATGCACAAGGCCGGCGCCGCCGGCGACCGCTCGGGTGCGACGCGGGAGTGGGCCTTCGGCGACACCGAGCCGTGGGACCTGCCCCGCACGATCCTCAACGGTGTGGGACGTCGTGCCGCTGACGCGACCGACTCCCGCCTGCTCGCGATCGACGACGTCGAGGTCCAGGAGACCGAGGCGCGCACGCAGGCCTGCGTGGCCCTCCTCGTCGACACGTCGTTCTCGATGGCGATGGACGGCCGCTGGGTGCCGATGAAGCGCACGGCGCTGGCGCTGCACACCCTGATCAAGAGCCGCTTCCGTGGCGATGCGCTGCAGCTGATCGCGTTCGGTCGGCATGCCGAGGTGATGGACATCGAAGAGCTCACCGCACTCGACGCCATGTGGGACAAGGGCACCAATCTCCACCACGGTCTGCTGCTCGCAAACAGGCACTTCCGCAAGCACCCCAACGCCCAGCCGGTGCTGCTGATCGTCACCGACGGCGAGCCGACCTCCCACCTGGAGTCGAGCGGAGAGGTCTACTTCTCCTACCCGCCGCACCCCATGACGGTCGCCTACGCCGTGCGCGAGCTGGACAACTCGCGCCGGATGGGTGCCCAGACGACCTTCTTCCGCCTGGGTGAGGACCCCGGCCTCGCCCGCTTCATCGAGCAGATGGCCCGCCGCGTCGACGGTCGGATGATCAGCCCCGAGCTCGACGACCTCGGCGCCGCCGTCGTCGGCTCCTACCTCGGCTCGCGCGACGCCGGCCGTCCCGGGGGCGTCGGAGGGGCGAGTGGCGTCGAGGGCTACGACGGGATGAGCCCGATGCGCTCGGGGTACGGCGGGTACGGCGGCGGCTGGTTCGGTGGCGGTCGGGGCTACTGGGTCGACGACTGAACCGGTCCGTCGGGCTGGTCTTGGTGGTCGCGGTGGTGGGGGCCGCGCGCGTAGCCGACCTGCTCCCGCCGTCAAGGATCGCCTGCGGCGCCC
>NZ_JAPYPS010000060.1 GCF_029937575.1 Nocardioides sp. | reverse complement strand
ACCGACGAGTGGGCCCTGGCCCGCTTCGACGGCACCCCCCTCTACGAGGACCCCAACCCACAGCGCGGCTGGCACCAGGAGTGGGGCAGCCACATCTTCAACTTCGGACGCCACGAGGTCCGCAACTTCCTCTACGCCAACGCGCTCTACTGGCTCGAGGAGTTCCACGCCGACGGCCTGCGCGTCGACGGGGTCGCCTCGATGCTCTACCTCGACTACGCCCGCAAGGAGGGCGAGTGGTCGCCCAACAAGCACGGCGGCCGGGAGAACCTCGAGGCCGTGCAGTTCCTGCAGGAGATGAACGCCACCGTCTACCGACGCGTGCCCGGCGTGGTGACGATCGCCGAGGAGTCCACCTCCTGGCCGGCGGTCTCAGGCCCCACGTCGGCCGGCGGGCTCGGCTTCGGCTTCAAGTGGAACATGGGCTGGATGCACGACACCCTCGACTACCTGGCGCGCGAGCCCGTCCACCGGCAGTGGCACCACCACGACCTGACGTTCTCGATCACCTACGCCTGGACCGAGAACTTCGTCCTGCCGCTCTCGCACGACGAGGTCGTGCACGGCAAGGGGTCACTGCTGCGCAAGATGCCCGGCGACCGCTGGCAGCAGCTGGCCTCGCTGCGCGCCTACTACGCCTTCATGTGGGCCCACCCCGGCAAGCAGCTGCTCTTCATGGGCTGCGAGATCGGCCAGGAGTCGGAGTGGGCCGAGTCCCGCGAGCTCGACTGGTGGCTGCTCGAGCACCCCGAGCACCGCGGTCTGCACGGCCTGGTGCGCGACCTCAACGCCGCCTACGTCGCCTCGCCGGCGGCCTGGGCCGAGGACAGGTCTGCAGCCGGCTTCCAGTGGATCGACGCCGACGACGCCGGTCGCAACACCTACTCGTTCCTGCGCCGCAGCGACGGGGAGCCCGACCTGGTGTGCGTGACGAACTTCGCGTCGGTCCCTCATGACTCCTACCGCTTGGGCCTGCCGTCGGCGGGCCTGTGGCAGGAGGTCCTCAACACCGACGCGGCGCCGTACGGCGGCTCGGGTGTCGGCAACCTCGGGTCGGTGCTGGCCGTCGAGGGCGAGCACGGCTCGATGCCGGCGCGCGCCGACATCGTCGTACCCCCGCTCGCCACGGTGTGGCTGCGCAAGGACACCTGATCGGCCTCGCCCCTCCCGCCCTCGGGCGGGTCCGTAGGGTGGTCGCGTGAGCGAGCAGCCGACGACCGTGACGCCGCTGGGCGAGGGCGTTGCCCGGATCGCGTGGGTGAAGGACGAGAACGTCGATGTCGTACGGCGTGAGGTCGCCGCCGCGCTCGTCGACCACCAGCGGGTCGAGGCGCACGTGGCCGTCGACGACGAGACCGGTCAGCGCACCGCGACGTGGTCGGGGATGCGGCGCGAGGGAATCATGCGCGGGGTCGATGGCGACCTGGTCGTCTACGCCCGTCTGGCCAGTGACACCCCGGTGCACGAGCCCGGTGGTTTCCGCGCGTTGCTCAACTCGTTCCTGCCGCGCAAGCGCGCCATCAGCCAGATGCTCATCCGTGACACCACCGAGCCCGAGCCGCGGGTGCTGCTGTGTCAGCTCACCTACAAGCAGGACTGGGACCTGCCCGGCGGCGTGGTCGAGGTCGGCGAGTCGCCTCAGGAGGCGGTCGCCCGCGAGGTCGAGGAGGAGCTCTCGCTCACCCTCCCCACCGGACGCCTGCTCCTCACCGACTGGCTCCCCCCGTGGGGCGGCTGGGACGACGCGCTCTGCCTCGTCTTCGACGGCGGCCCCCACGACCCGTCCATCGTGGAGCGGATCGTCGAGCAGGAGCGCGAGATCCGCTCGGCGGCGTTCCTCACGGCGGCCGAGGTCGCTGATCGCGCCGCCGACTTCACGGCCCGACGCGTCGCGGCCGCGCTGCGCAACGCCTCCCCTGGCGTCGACGGCGCGGGGCCGGCGTACACCGAGTCGGGCCGTTGATCCGCCTCGGCCTCGAGTGCTCCCGACAATGGAGCGATCGAGCCGCGTCAGGTGCGGAGGACTCCGTGCAGGAGGCGGTCGATGAACTGTTCGACCTCGTCCTCGCCGAACTGACGATGTGAGAGCGCCACCTGATAGATGCACATGGCAACCACCTGGTCCATGAGCGCTCGACCGTCGACCTCGGGGCGGACCTCATCTCGCTCCACGGCGCGCGCCCACATGACTTCCATCCGTTCGATGTCGGGCCCCCAGCGGCGCTCCCAGACCTTGGCGGCGAACGCCTCGTCCGTGATCATCTGCGCCATCACCGGGCCGCCCAAGGAGCGATCGACGGCGGACATGGATGCGGCCAGGCGCTGAACCGCGTCGGTCAGCTCGAGACGGAGTGAGCCTCGATCGACGAACCCGTCGTCAGTGATGCGGTCGGTCTGGGCCTCGATCGCCAGCGCGGCTCGGCTTCGCCAGCGTCGGTAGATGGCCGGGCGACTCACGCCCGATCTCTCGGCGACCGCCGTGATGCTGACGCTCGCGACTCCGTCGCGCTCGGCGAGCTCCCGGAACGACGCGAGGATGCGGCGATCCAGATCCGGATCACGAGGGCGGGCCACCGCCCCAGTGTGCAACCTCACCCGACAGAAGGACACGCTTGGGGTCATTTCGTTACGATGTACCGGAACGATGTAACGTAATGTCGCGACGCAGGTCCCTTCGGTGGCCCTACCGGTGGCCCGCGCGTCGCTCCACCACATGGGAGAATCATGATCACCGACACCGACCACCCCGCCCACCGACGCAGGTCCCGGCACAGCTGGGTGTCGCTCGTCGCCGCGGCCATGACGCTCTCCGCGTGCGGCGGTGGGGACGACGCGACTCCCGCGAGCAGCGACCCCGGCGCAGGTGACACGGCGTCCAGCGCGCCACCCACAGCAGGCCCCACAGCGGGCCCCACAGCAGGTCCCACAGCAGGCCCGGTCGCGGAAGCCTCCTACGACCCGGGACCGGCCGCGTTCCGAGCGGTCAACGCGCTGGAACGACCCGTCGACGTGTATGTCCGCTCCACCGGGCTGGTCGAGGCGTTCCCCGTCCTGACCGGCTTGGAGCCGGGAGCAGTCAGCGACTTCGTCGCGCCGCCCGAGGGCGGCAGCTTCGTCGTGACCGAAGCAGGAGCAGGAGACGCGACCTGCGTGACCACCTGCGACCACTTCATCGCCAACCTGACGGCAACCTCCCCCGAGCAGGGACTGACCTACACCGCAGTGCTCCACGACGACCCGTTCTCCGGCCGCTCCAGCGCCTTCGACCTCTGGGAGACACCGGATCCAGGCCAGGACAGCGCGAATGCCATGCCCGCTGCCGATCCCGACGCGACGCTGGCGGTCGTCACCGCGATCGCCGTCACGGAGGCGGACTTCGGGCTCCGACTCGGCGGCGACGACGTCGACGGCTGCGTGTCCCCCGTCGGGGGCGACAACGTGTTGATCGGGGGGAACCAGACCCCGGCGTTCGCACTCGACACGACGAGGTCCTTCACCCTGCACGACCAGCCCGATCAGGACTGCAGTGCAGCGCCGGTGGGCGGTCCCTTCGAGCTCTCCGGCTCCCCCGGCAGTCGCAGTCACGTGATCCTGATGGGATCGCCCGGAGCGCTCGAGGCCATCGTGCTGCCGATGATCGATGGCGACTGAGCCGAGCGTCCCTCACCCAGCATCCAGTGCCCCAACCCTCACCACAGGAGACACACCCATGAAGAAGCACCTCATCACCGCACTCGTCGTCAGCGTCGCTCTCGTCGGCTGCGGCGGCGGCTCCAGCGATCAGGACGAAGTCGCCGACATCGTCATCAAGGCCGCCGAGGATGCCGGCGCCGAGCCGGACTCCGACTGTATCCGCGAGCAAGCCGACAAGTTGTCCGACGACGACGCCGGCGCCATGGTCGACGCGGGTCTCGAGGGCGACCCCGACATCAGCGCCGAAGCGAACGAGATCCTCGCCGAGATGCTGACCTGCTGACCTGACCACCTGCTGCTGTCGCGTCGGCCTCGCACGGTGGGTCGGCGCCCGTAGGCGCCGACCCACCGGTAGTCCTGGCCGGAGGGCGGAGGGCGACCAGGACTCCTGAGATCATCACGAGCCCTCCTCCGGCCTCGGCCACGTTGGGCTGCTGACCGAGCAGCACCCACGCCGACGCCATCGCGACGACGGGTGCGAGCAGGACCCACGGGACGACCGCAGCCGACGGGTTGCGCGAGAGCAGGGTGTTGAAGATCCCGTAGCCGACGAGCGAGGCGAGCCCCGCGGTGTAGAGCGTCGACATGGCCGCCTCCCACCCGAAGGCTGTTGCGCTGTCCACGAGCCCCTGGGGGCCGTCGAGCACGAGGGACAAGCCCACCAGGGGCAGCGGCACCACCAGTGCCGACCACACGGTGAGCGCCAGGCCTCCGGTGGCACCCGACGAGCGCGAGACGACGTTGCCCACGCCCCACGACAGGGCGCCGAGCAAGCACAGGGCCAGTGCGACGAGAGGCACGTCTCCGCCCCGGCCCAGGCCCACGACGACGAGCCCGACGGAGCCGATCAGCACGCCCGCGGCCTGCTGCGCGGTCGGCAGCTCGCGCAGCACCCCGGCGGCGATCACCACCGTGAAGATCACCTGGGCCTGGAGCACGAGGGCAGCCAGGCCGGGCGGCATCCCGGCGTCCATGGCGACGTAGAGGAAGCCGAACTGGCCCAGCGACATGAACGCGCCCACGGCCAGGATCGTGGACCAGGGCAGGTGGGGCCGGGGCACCAGGAACAGGGCGGGCACCAGCACCACGACGAAGCGCACGGCCACGAAGATCAGCGGGTCCACGTCGCGCATCCCCCAGTCGATGGCGACGAAGTTGAGTCCCCAGATCGAGGCGACCAGGGCGGCGAGCAGTGAGTCCCGGCGATCCATGCCGCCATCCTGTCCGCCAACACCGTGAAGCACCAGCGATGCATTCTGCATGCTTCTCGGTAGCATCACTGCATGATTGACCTCGAGGCGTTGAGCTCCCTGCGAGCCGTGGACACGCACGGATCCGTCGTCGCTGCGGCCGCGTCGCTCGGCTTCACGCCCAGCGCGGTCTCCCAGCAGGTCAAGCGCCTGGAACGGCAGACCGGCGTACCCCTGCTCGAGCGGGTCGGCCGCGGCGTCATCCTGACCGGTCACGGTCGCCACCTCGTCGATGCCGGCATCCGGCTGCTGAGCGACCTCGAGCAGGTCGAGGCCGACCTCCACCGGCGCGCCGAGCACGTCGTCGGTCACCTGCGCCTCGCGGCCTTCTCGACCGCGATGCGCGGCCTGGTCGCACCTGTCGTGCGCGACCTCCACGCGCGTCACCCCGACCTGCGGATCTCGCTGGTCGAGCGCGAGCCCTGGGACACCGTCGCGCTGGTCGCCGACGGTCGCCTGGAGGTGGGACTCGTCCACACCTGGGGCGATGTCGCGCTGGACCTGCCCGACCACCTGGTGCGCACCTCGGTGGCCTGCGACGTGGCGGACGTCATCGTCCACGCCGATCACCCGCTCGCTGCGGCAGCGCGCCTCCGTCCGCACGACCTCGTCGACGAGGGCTGGGTCGCCACACCCGACGGCACGATCTGTCGTCAGTGGCTCAGCCGGATGTACGACGGCACCGGTCGCCGTCCGCGGATTGCTCACGAGTCCCTGGAGTACGAGTCCCACCTGGCCCTGGTCCGCGCCGGACTGGGCATCGCCCTCGTGCCCCGGCTGGGGCGCGCCGCCCTCGGGTGCGACCTGGTCGCCGTCCCGGTGCACGACCCGGTGCCCACCCGCGACGTCGTGGCCGTGCACCGCCGGACGATGCGGTCCTCACCGGCCGTGGCCGCGGTCGTCTCGGCACTCAGCCGGTAGCGACGTCCTCCGGTCGGGCCATCCGGGACCCGACGATCGCGATGGCCCCCGCCCCCGCCAGACACAGCACGATCGCCACGCCGAGGGCGATGTTCCACCCGGCGACGAGCGAGTCGCCCGCATGGGTGGCGATCGTGACGAACAACGTGATGCCGATCGCCGCGCCCAGGTAGCGGGCGGTGTTGTTGGCTCCGCTGCCCATGGCCGAACGGTCGGCCGGGACGTTGGCGACCGACTCACGACCGAGCACGGCGTTGAGCACACCGGTCCCGATCCCGGCGACACCCATCATCACCACCAGCCGCCAGACGCCGGATTCCTCGGTGAGCCCCAGCCCCAGGCACTGGCCGAGCGCGACGAGCACCAGCACCAGGGAGATGTCGCGGGGCCCCGCGATCGGGAACGGCAACAGCCGCAGGAGGAGCGAGGTCACCACGCTGACGACCGCCCACACGGCCGGCACCAGGCTGGCCGTCCAGATGCCGTGCCCGAGGCCGACCTGCAGGACCGTCGGGACGAAGGACGCGACGCCGATCATGCTCAGCCCGAGCGTCAGCGAGCCGAGCGTGGCGGCGAGAAACCCGGGACGCAGCAGCAACGAGGGCTCCACGAGCGGCGCCGAGACCCGCTGCTCGACGACGCCGTACGCCGTCAGGCACACCAGGGCGGCCACGAGGAGCCCCACGGTCACCGCCCCGAATCCGTTGCGGACCTCGGTCACCGCCGAGACCAGAAGGGTCATCCCGACGACGAGCAGCACCAGGCCGGGTACGTCGATCGGCCGCGGCTCCTCGGCTCGGGACTCCGGTACGGCGCGCCCCAGCGGCAGCAGAGCGAGGGAGAGCACCGCCGTGACGGCGTACGTCTCGCGCCAACCGGTCCCGATCTCGCCCACGGCGGCCGCGGTCACCGAGCCGAGGGCGATCCCGAGTCCCACGCTGGCCCCCCAGATGGCAGTTGCATGCACTCGCGGTGGCCCGGGGGCGAAGTGCACCGCCAGCAGCGACAGTCCGCACGCCAGGATCGCGGCGCCCCCGACGCCCTGCACCGAGCGGCCGGCGACTACGACCCACGGCGCCCACGCCGTCGCGCACGTGACTGCTCCCGCAGCCAGGAGCAACAACCCCAGGTCGTAGATCCGACGCCGCCCGATGGTGTCACCGATGACGCCGGAGACCAGCAGCGCCGCCGCCAGCCCGACACTCATCGAGCTCAGGATCCAGGCCCTCGAGCCCGCGCCGGCGTCCAGGTCGACCGCGGTGAGGGGCACCGACACGATCGGGGTCACGTAGGTCACCAGCACCAGGGCCGTGCCGAGCGAGACGGCCACCAACGGTGTAGGTTTGGATTCCAAACTCATGAGGGGGACGCTACACCCATGACGACACCCACGACCGTCAGGATCGATCCGACCCGGCTCCCGGGTCGCCCCTGCCCCGCAGCGGCCGCGCTCGAGCTGGTCGGCGAGCGCTGGGCCCTGCTCGTCGTGCGTGAGCTCTCCTTCGGCATCACTCGGTTCGGCGACATCGTCGCGGGCACCGGCGCTCCGCGCGACCGGATCGCCGCCCGGCTGCGCAGCCTGCAGGAAGCCGGCGTGGTCGAGCGCTCGGCCTACCAATCGTCGCCCGTGCGCTGGGACTACCGATTGACCGACTCCGGCCGCGACCTGGTGGCGGTCGTGGACGCCCTCGCCGTGTGGGGTCGCCGACACGCCGTCGTCGAGTCGTCCTGACCGGCAGCTGCCGACCGGCGACTCCGGTCACCCGATCTGTAGCTCCTCGCGAGCCAGGATCGTGGCGCCCGCCACGGCCGCCGGCATCACGAGCACGCCACCCAGCGGCACCAGGAAGCAGACCTGGGTGGCGATCCCGAAGCCGAGCACGGTGGAGCGGTGGGAGGACGCCGCCGCACGCTGTCCGGCGTCGTCCAGTCCACGGGCTCCGAGCGGTCGTCCCAGCAGCTCACGGGCGAGCAAGCGACCCGAGAAGACCACTCCGAGCACGATCCCGGCCACCGGACCGACGACGGGCACCAACCCACTGAGCAGGACGAGGACCGAGAAGCCCAGGCCCACCACGACCAGCCGCAGGGCGTCACGCAGCGAGCGCCAGAAGCCGACCCCGTGATCGGGGACCGGACCACCGAACGAGGCCTCGGTCGCACGCCAGATCCGTTCGTAGAAGGGGTCCCCCAGGGTGAGCGTCAAGCCGACGAAGAGCGCTGAGGACAACATCAGCGCGCCGACGAGCACAGCGAGCGCGAGCAGCACCCGCACCAGCGAGCGCAGAAGACCCGCCCAGTCGTCGGCAAAGGGCGTGGCCCAGGCGGCCACGTCGCCGACGTTGAGCAGGAGCAGGACGAAGCCCGAGCCCAGCACGGCGAAGACGATCAGCGCCGGCAGCATCCCGAGGAGCAGCAGACGAGGACGCGCCCGAACGAACGACCACCCGCGCCGGAGGTAGCCGGCACCGTGGAGGAGGTCACCCACGCGCCACGCCCATCACCCCGATCGGACCGCGAGCCAGGTGCGCGTCAGTAGAGCGCCGAGGCCAGCGACTGCCGGCCCTTGAGCACTCGCTCGTCGTCGTTGCCGACGGCCGCGAAGAGGCCGAGCAGGTGCTCGCGCGCCTTGTCCTTGTCCTTGCCGGCGCTGCGTCGGACCAGCTCGATCAAGCGCCCGAAGGCGTCCTCGACGTCACCGCCGAGCAGGTCGAGGTCGGCGACCAAGGTCTGGGCGTCGACGTCATCGGGACGGTCGGCGGCGTCCGCGCGTGCGGCGTCGAGGTCCACGCCCTGCGTGCGCTGCAGGACCGTTGCCATCGCCAGGCCGGCGGCTGCCTCGGTGTCGGCCGGGTTGGCGGTGACCAGCTTCTGGTACTCGGTGACCGCAGCGTCCAGGTCGTTGCGGGCCAGGGCGTCCTCGGCCGCGGCGTAGCGGGGGTCGCTCTGCGGCTCGGCGTCGTCGTCCTCGACCGGGGCCGCGCCCAACGGCTGGTGCCGCCCGGTCATGCCCTGCGTCGCCAGCTGCTGCATCACCTGGGTCAGTGCCGTGCGCAACTCGTCGATGCCGACCGCATCCTGGAAGAGCGGCGCGGGTCGACCGTCGATGACCGCGACCACCAGCGGGATCGACTCGACCTGCATCGCCTGGGCGATCTGCGGTGCGACGTCGACGTCGACGAGGCCGGCCACGAACTTGCCCTCGAACTCGCCCGACAAGGTTGCGAGGTCGTCGGCCAGACGTCCGCTCTCCGGCATCCGCGAGCGCGAGAACAACACGATCAGCACCGGAGCGGTCATCGACATCTCGATGACGTTCTGGAAGTTCTCCGCGGTGACGTCCACGGCGTACGACGACGGGCCGGCGCCACCGGCACCACCCGGCGCTCCGCCGGCACCGGTGGGCGCCGGCTGGGCAGGTCGCTTCAGGGCTGAGAGGTCGATCGCGCCAGGGCGGTTGAACGGCTGCTGCGTCATGGGTCCGATCCTAGGAGACCGGCCACCACGGCGCGGTGCGGGGATCAGCCTCCGCGCGGACCCCAGGCCTGCGTCAGGTCGGTCTCGTCCTTGAGCACGAACGCGTACTTGGCCGTCTCGTAGTCCGAGCCGGACGCGCCGGGGAGGTAGCAGCGCAGGTTGACCGAGGTGACGGGGCTGACGCTGGACTGCCACAGCAACCGCCCGAGGTCGTCCTCGAGGTCGGCGCAGGCAGTGCCGTCGTCGACCTCCAGGCTGCCGATGACGCTGGCTCCGTTGGTGACCTGCTCCTCTCGGTAGGAGACGTCCAGGGCAGCAACGCCCGGGAGCGACCTGAGCTCGTCCGCCAGGGCAGCCACCTCGTCGGAGCACTCGGACGCACTGCAGTCGGGAAGGCCCTCCCCCGCCTGGGAGGCGTCCCCCGCGTCGCTCTGGCAACCACTCAGCACCACGACCACCACGAGGGCAGGGGCTGCGGCCACGAGGAGCCGAGACGCACGCTTCCTGCTCGTCGTCATGGTTCCCGCACGATCGTGTAGCTCTGGGTGCTGGCCGGGTCGTCGCTGCCGAGGAAGCCGTCCTCGCGCAGGGCGTCCAGCTCGTGGTTGATCGACGGATCGTCGGACGCGTCCACGGCTGCTCCGCCGGCGGCGTAGGTGTCCATCGAGTGATTCTCGCCGATCGAGCCGGTGCGACCGTCGAAGACCACGGTCGTGCGGTTGGGCTCGTCCGGGTTGTCCTCGCCGTCGGTGAGGGGGACCAGGTCCCCGGAGTTCTCCAGGGAGAGCAGCTGCGTGTTCGACGGGACGTGCGGCACCTGGGCAGTGGGTGAGCCGGCGGTGACGACGTGCTGCACGTCGTACCCACCCTGGAAGTCGGGGTCCGCGGCCAGGTGCGCGGCCGCCATCCCTCCCTGGGAGTGGCCGACGAGCATCACCGGCGCCCCTGGCGGGATGCCGGCCGCGGCCATCGCCTCCATGATCCCGCGGGTGTAGGCGGTGTCCTGCCCCGCCACCAGCTGGAGGTTGCCGGTGAGGTCACGGGCGTCCCCGGCGTCGTCGCCCCAGCTGTCGGTGCCGGGGAGGTTGACGATGTAGCGGGCGTCGTCGCCCTCCCCGATCCGTTGGATGTCGATCTCGCCGTCAGCGCCCGTGTTGGTGAGACCGAGGTTGTCCAACAGCTGCTCGAGCGATCCGGGGGCCGACAGGTCGCGCGGGTCCACGGCCCCCGGCGTCACGGAGACATCGGTGTCGCCGAACAGCCCGGCCAGGTCTCCGGCGGCGTCGTTGGTGGTGCCGTGGAAGGACTCGAGGCCGAGCTCGTCGAGCAGTGCCTCGCGCGCGGCCGGCGGTAGGTCGCCCAGCAGGCCGTCGATCAGGCCTCCCCCTCCGTTGATCAGGTGCTGCACGAGGTCCGGATGGTCCTCCAGGAACCCCTCGAGGTTCTCGACGGCCTCGTCGAGCAGCGCATCGCGCGCCGCGGGGTTCGCGGCCAGGTAGGCCGCGAGTGCCGGGTTGCTGAGGATCAGGGCCGTGCCACCCAGGAGCCCGGCCAGTCCGAGCAGCGGGAGGGATGCCCCCAGCAGGTAGCCGGCACCGTAGTCGAGCACCTCCATCGCCTGGCGCGAGAGGTCGTCGCTGGCTCGGAGCAAGCTCACCGAGACCTGCATGCTCAGCGCGTCGGCCTCCATCCCAACGGCGCGGAACGCCAGCCCGTGGGGCCCGATGGTCGCTGCGATCACCGCCCCCTCGGCGTCGGCGAAGCTTCCCGGCGAGAGGATCGAGGACTCGAGCAGGTCGCCGTTGATCGCCAGGCCCTTGTCCTCCCAGGCGTCGTGGCGCAGGCGGTCCCCGGCATCGTCGAAGAGCGAGGCAAGGTGCTCGATGTCGGTGTAGTTCGCCTCGATCCCGTCGGCGCCGCCGGTGACCGACACGATCGGCGGACCGGAGGGGCCGGTCATCGCAGGACCTGCGCCAGCACCGGCGAGACCGCGCGAGCCAGGTCACGCGGCGTGACGACGGCGATCTCGACGACCGGCACGCCGTCGCGGGTCACCGGTGTGAGCGAACGCCACCCGTCGCCCACGCGCAGCCAGCTGACCACCCCCGCCGTCCGGCGTACGGCGTCCGGTTGCGCTGCGGAGACGAGGACTCTCAGGCGGCCGCAGGACGCCTGCTCGAGCGAGGTCACCAGCGGGGCGACCTCGTCGGCCGGGACCTCCTCACCGGCGAGGTAGGTCGCGGTCGGCGCGATCCTGACCAGCTCAGCGAGCAGGTCCTCCCGGCCGCGACGCACGGCCTCGGTGCCGTCGCTGAAGAGCTCGAAGGGCAGCGCGAGCGGACTCGCCGGCCCACCGGCCCCGGCGGAATCGTCCTCCACCGTCGCGGCGCGCGCCAGGGCGCCGGGCAGGTGCGCGACGTCGTACCAGGCGAGCTCGAAGGTGAGGCCGGAAGCCGTCGAGAGCTGGACCACCTGGGAGCCGACCACGGCGAACCACGAGCGCAGGCGGTCCTCCCCCGCCCGGCGGGTGACAGCGAGGTCGAGCACCAGCAGCGCCTCCGGTCCGGCGAGCACCCCGAACGCGGCGACGACGTCGTGCACGGGGGTCCCGCCGCCGTCCACGAGTCCCAGCTCGGACAGTCGGAGGCCGATCTCCTGCGGTCGTTCGCGGGCGCTGGCCCGGGCTGCGGCCAGGCGGTTGCGAGCACGCTGGCCCGCGGAGGGGGCTCCGCCCGACAGCCGCTCCTCCAGCCGGTCCTCCTGGTCAGAGGAGTCCCGGCCGGTGTCGGCACCAGTGAGGTCGAACGGAAGCTCGACGCCCCCCAGCCGATCGGACAGCACCGTGAGCTCGGCGAGGCTCAGCCGCACGACCACCGGGAGCGGGTCGGGTCGGGTCTCGGTGGCGGTCGAGAGCTCCACGCGAGGCGCCATCAGACCCGCACCCCCAGGTCGTCGGGCACGTCGAGCCACGCCTTGTCGCCCGGCGGCGGTGGGGCGTAGGAGGCGAGCCGCTGGTCGTCGGGCGACGGCTCGTCGCCACCCCCGAAGACGCTCTTGACTCCCCCGACCACCCCGTCGACAACGTCTCCCGCGAAGTCCTTGAGCCGGTCCACCGCTCCCGAGATCAAGCCGCGCACCTTGTCCTCGATGAGCGAGATCAGGTGCTTGAGCTCCTCGACCTCCTTCGCGTGCTGGCGCAGCTTGGCGGCGGCCTCCTCGTAGGCGGCCGCCGTGGCGTCCAGGCCGGCGCGTCGCTCGGCGACCCTCGCCTTCATCCGGTCTCCCGACAGCGAGACCCAGCCGCTGGCGTCTGCAGCCGCCACCAGGGCACGACCGTGGGCGCGCAGGTCGACCGCGCGCTCGTCCATCCGATCGGCCTGGCGCCTGATCACCTGCGTGTCTCCGTACATGGTGGCCTCCTCGCTCGGCGGAGTCCTACCCAGGCTCGCGGAGGTTCACTCCGAGTGAGTCGATCAGAAGTCGCCGGCCACGCTGCGGATCGGCCGGAGCAGCTCGGAGAGGCTGGCCCGCTCGGGCTCACCCAGCGCGTCGAGCCCGAAGTCGGCGGCCACGAGGTCCGAGGTCGCCCGCTCGACGAGCTCACGGCCGGCCGGGGTGATCTCGGCCAGCACGAGCCGCTTGTCGTCGGGGTGCTGGCGTCGTACGACGAGGTCCTGGGCGACCAGACGCTGCACGATCGAGGTGACCGACGTGGGATGCACCTGGAGCCGTTCGCCCATCTTGCCGAGCGGCAGCGAGCCGCGCGACGAGAACGTCAGCAGGACGAGCGCCTCGTAGCGGGCGAAGCTCAGGTCGTGCGGCTTGAGGATCGTGTCCAGGCGACCGATGACCAGCTGCTGGACGCGCATCAGCGACGTCGCAGCGTGCATCGCCGGAACACCACCCCACCGCTCGCCCCACTGGCGAGCGGCTTCGTCGATCGGGTCGAACGGCAGCATCGGGTCATCTTGTCGCGTCTGGCGGCCCAGGTGTGGGCCATCACCACTGGCGAGACGTCCGTGTCGCGCCCATGCGTCGCGCAGTCGCTTGTCCACAGGCGTGCTCCAGGCCGGTTGCCGGCGCGACGACGTACGTCGATCATCGTGGCGACGGCACTCGGGCCGTCCCTCTCGGGAGGAGCACACGATGACCACCACCACGACGTCGCAGCGCCACCACGACCGCGACCTCGGCTCGGGCACCCGCTTCGGAGCCGACGTCTACGAGCTCCACGAGGCCGGACACGTCGCCTTCCCCGACCTCGCGGAGCTCTACTCGCACGCAGCCACCGAGCTCCACCACGTCCACGGCCTGCTCAGCGGCATCGCCTCGCGCCTCGGCCGATCCGGAGGGTGGGCCGTGGCGGCACAGGCCGAGCAGGCCTACGACGCCGCACGCGTGACCGCTCACCGGCTGCACCGCACAGGCGAGGCGCTCGTGGAGCTCGCCGACGACTTCCGCCGCACCGACGAGGGGGCCGGCGACGCGTTCCGACGCCTGGCGCGCGAGCACCGGCACCTGCTCGCCTCTGCTGCGCGGTGGTCTCCCCCACCGGCTCCCGGCGACCCGATCGGTTGTCGGTCCGGCGACATCCTCGATGACGCGACCATGGACGAGCGCCTGGCCGAGGCCGGCATCGCGCCCGTGGTGCCCGGCGGCCCGCGGCAGGACGGTGGCTGAGATGCGCGACACGTTCTGCGCCACGCAGCTGCGCCACGACCTCGACGAGCTCTACGACCTGCTGGCCGAGCTTCTCGAGATCGACATCGTCCTCGACGGTCTCGAGGCGCACGGGTGCCTGACCCCCTCGCCGGGCTTCGTGCAGGGCGCCCGGCCGATGACCGTGGGTCGCACCGAGCCGTTCGAGGTGCACTACTACGACACCACCGGCCAACCCCTCGGGTCGGCGCCGGACGCCTACCCCACCCAGCGCCTGGGGTTGCCGGCCCCGCACCCCGGCCTGGGGCCGATCGACATGGGGTTCCTCTCCGAGGCGGGTGTCGAGGCACAGGCCTTCCGGGAAGCAGCGCGGTCGACCCTGGACCAGCTCGTCGATCCGCTGCTGACCGTCCGGTCGAGCGAGCTCCGCTCGGTGGCGGGGCTCCTGGTGGAGCTCTACCTGACGCTCGACGTGTCCTTCCAGGACGACTTCGCCGGGCTGCGCAACGAAGGAGCCGACTGGGAGGGCGACGCGGCGGACGCGTTCTTCGACGGCTTCTACGAGCCGTTGGTGCAGATCCGCGCCAACCACCTGTGGGCCATCGACTACCTGACCAGCCTCACCGCTCACCTCAAGGCCGTGAACGACCTCGGTCAGCAGAGCCTGACCAACCTCGTCGGGTGTGCGATCGAGGTGACGCGTGACCAGCTGCACCAACGCCACCAGAGCAACCGCGGCCCCTCGGCGGCCAGCACCCTCGCGCTGCTGACGGCGGTGACGGGTGTCGTCGGCGCGGTGATCTTCCCTGTCGCAGGCGCTGCTGCGGCCACACTCGGCACGATCTCCTACGTGCTGGGCTACGCCGCCTCGCAGGTGCCTGCCGATGTCGGCGAGGCGGCGACGATCACCGCAGGCTCGGCGCGAGAGGTCCACACTCGACTGCTGCAGCACGTCCATGCCGTGGTCGGCACCGTTCACCATGGGTACGACGAGTCCCACGACCACGCGCGCTCGATGCGCGAGACCATCGCGTCCCTGGAGGTCGGGGCAGGGACCGGGGCGGCGAGTCCGTCTCGGGTCGGCTTGTGGCTTCCGCGACAGCCCGACCTCGCCCCGGGGCCCGGCTTCTTTCACGAGACCAGTGGGCGTGGACTGTGAGGGACCGTCGTGGCGCGGTAGGCCTCGTCGCGCTCGTCGCGCTCGTCGCCGCCGCGTGCTCTCGACCCGAGGTGGCGGCACCGCCCGTGCTGCCGTGGACGTTGCACGAGACCGTCTGCGAGCGGGTGCCGATGCACGCACTGGTGCAGGGAGCCGGGTGGCGCCTGGACGCCTCCGCCGTCAAGGACTCCTACCACGAGTCCGAGCTGGGCGCTCGGGCCGTTTGCTGGGCGCGCGGTGAGCTCGACTACCAGGCGCGTACCACTCCGATCGACGGCGGGCAGCTCATCGTCGACCTCTACGCGGCCAACGGGGCGGAAGGGCTCGCCCGCGTTGCCGAGCTGTATGCACTGCAGGGGCCTCATGCGGAGGTCTTCCCCATGCTCGGCCGACCCGTCCGCACGAACGAGGAGGCCATCGAGGGCTGGTGGACCGACGGCTCCCTGAAGGTCTACTCCCAGGTGGGCATCCCCGGGGACCCCGCCGCGGTGCGCGCCGTCGCCCGCGCTCAGGTGACCGACGACAACGTCACGGTCGTCGTGACCACCATGGCCTACGTGCGCGGCAACTCGCCGCGCAGCATCGACCGTCTGGAGCAGCTGACTCTCGACACGGCCGCGGCGACGCAGCGCGCCCTCGACGTTCGCGACGGTGGCTGACGCGGTCGCCGTCAGTGCGACGGGTCGAGACGGCTCAGCGTCTCGGAGATGCTCGACGCCGAGGCACCCGCGGAGACGAAGAGGCGCCGATGCTCACACAGAGCGTCGATGACCAGCTGGGTGCGCTGCGGCCGGTCGGCGTTGCGGCTGTCGCCCACCTCGATCACCTTGGCCCCGTCCGGGGCGAAGGCCGACATGTGCAACGCCGAACCGGAGCAACCAGCCAGGACCTGCGCGTTGGCAAACAGCCGGAACTGCTCGTCGATCGGCAGCTCCTCGGGCGAGACGACGGCGAAGCCGGCATCGGAGAACACCCGATCCAGCTCTCGGTCGCGCTCGGGGCTCGTCCTGCGTGCCTTGGTCCCGGTCACCTCCCCGGACGCGTCGCGCGCGGCGTTGAACCGGGTGCGCGAGAGGAAGACGCGCCGCGGGGCCGAGGGGTCGACGAACTGGCTGCCGAGTCGCATCCACACGTCACGTGCCTGAGGGTGTGCCCAGCCGCCCGGAACGACCGGGCGTCCCGGGATCACGAGGTTCTCGACCTTGATCACTCCCGAGCCCGTCCCGACGACGTCGACCGGCAGCCCACCCATCCCGACGAGGTCGAGGGCGCGCTGCATCCACGGCTCCACCGAGGCAGGCATCCGGTGGTACTTGTGGAACACGAGTCCGTCGAGGCCCGCCGGGTCGGGCCACAGGGTGGGCAGCGTCTCGATGAGGAAGTGCCCGAAGTGCTGCATCCAGTGTCCGCCGTAGAGCCAGCGTCCGCGCAGGGTTCGTTTGACGCTGCCCCGGTTGGCCAGCTTGGCCGGATCGGCCGCCACCCAGGGGTAGTCGGACACCACGGCCTTCTGCGACTCGACCACCAGCTCGCGCTTCGCGTCGTACACCGCACCCTTGATGTAGCGGTTGGGACGCCCGTAGATCCGCAGCGGACCGCGCTCGACCTTCGTCAGCAGGGCCCCGGCGACCTCCGCCAACGTGGGCGCGTCCTGGGGCTCCAACGGGAAGTCCGCGAGATGCCACGTGTCCACCCGAGGGAGGTTACACACCCGCCGCGGGTGGGCGTCGTCCAGCAGTCCCCCCGTCTCGGGTGACCGAGGACAGACGTGTCCTGGCGCACCTCCGTCGATCAGCCGCTGACGACCCCGAGCAGCCGGTCCGCCGCCGCGTACGGGTCGCTGCTGCCGTCGACGACCGCAGCCGCAAGGTGGTCGAGCTCGTCATGCTCGCCCACGACCGCCCACCTCCGACGCAACGCCGCCACTGCGATGGCCTCGATCTCGGCGCGTGCCCGGCGCGTGCGGCGACGCGCCAGCTGCCCGGAGGACTCCAGCCACGCCCGGTGCTCGTCCAGGGCGGAGACGACCTCTGGGACACCCTCACCCACCTGCGCCACGGTCTTGAGGATCGGCTGTTGCCACCCGCCGTCGCGCCGGTCACCGAGGCTGAGCATCCCGCGGAGGTCGCGAGCGACCTGGTCGGCACCCTCGCGGTCTGCCTTGTTGACGACGTACACGTCGCCGATCTCGAGGATGCCGGCCTTGGCGGCCTGGATCCCGTCGCCCATGCCGGGCGCGAGCAGGACGACGGTGGTGTCGGCGAGCCCGGCGACCTCCACCTCGCTCTGCCCGACTCCTACAGTCTCGACCAGGACGACGTCGAAGCCGGCCGCGTCGAGCACCCGCATCGCCTGCGGGGTCGACCACGACAGGCCGCCCAGATGGCCGCGCGCGGCCATGGAGCGGATGTAGACGCCGTCGTCAGTGGCGTGGTCACCCATCCGGACCCGGTCGCCGAGGAGCGCGCCGCCGGAGAACGGGGACGACGGGTCGATCGCCAGGACGCCCACCCGGCGACCCTCCTGGCGCAAGGCACGGATGAGCGCATCGGTCGACGTCGACTTGCCGACGCCGGGAGATCCGGTCAACCCGATGACGTGGGCATGGCCGGTGTGCGGCGCCAGAGCAGCCGTCACCTCGCGCAGCAGCGGCGACTCGTCCTCCACGAGCGAGATCAGGCGCGCGACCGCCCGTGCCTCACCGGCACGGGCGGACGCGACGAGCTCGGGGACCGACGTCGCACCGCGACGCCGGGACCCGGACTGCTCAGGCAGAGGGAACCTTCACGATCAGGGCGTCACCCTGGCCACCGCCGCCGCACAGGGCAGCAGCGCCCGTGCCGCCGCCGCGACGCTTGAGCTCGAGAGCGAGGTGCAGCACGACCCGCGCACCGGACATGCCGACCGGGTGGCCGAGCGCGATGGCCCCGCCGTTGACGTTGACCTTCGACTCATCGAGACCCAGTGAACGGGCCGACTCGATGCCGACTGCCGCGAACGCCTCGTTGAACTCGACCAGGTCGAGGTCCTTGGGGTCGATGCCCTCCTTGGCGCACGCCTTGGCGGTGGCGTTGGCCGGCTGCATCTGCAGCGTCGAGTCGGGGCCGGCGACCATGCCGTGGGCGCCGATCTCGGCCAGCCACTCCAGGCCGAGCTCCTCCGCCTTGGCCTTGCTCATCACGACCACGGCGCAGGCGCCGTCGGAGATCTGCGAGGAGGAGGCCGCGGTGATGGTGCCGTCCTTCGAGAAGGCCGGGCGCAGGCCGGAGAGGGACTCGGCAGTGGTGTCGCCGCGCACGCCCTCGTCCTGGCTGACGACGACCGGGTCGCCCTTGCGCTGCGGGATCGAGACCGGGACGACCTCGTCGTCGAAGACGCCGTTCTTCCAGCCGGCCGCGGCCTTCTGGTGCGAGGCGGCAGCGAACTCGTCCTGCTCCTCGCGGCTGAGCTTGGTGCCGGCAGCGTTGCACTGCTCGGTCAGGGCACCCATCGCCTGCTGGGTCGCCTGGTCGAAGAGCGCGTCGTAGGCCATCGAGTCGACCAACGTGGTGTCGCCGTACTTGAAGCCCTCACGGGACTTGGGCAACAGGTGCGGGGCCTGGGTCATCGACTCCATGCCGCCGGCCACGATGATCTCGGCCTCGCCGGCGCGGATCATCTGGTCGGCGGTGGCGATGGCGTTCAGGCCGGACAGGCACACCTTGTTGATGGTGATCGAGGGCAGCGACAGCGGCAGCCCGGCGGCGATGCCCGCCGTACGTGCGGGATTCTGTCCGGCGCCCGCGAGGATGACCTGGCCCATGATCAGGTACTCGACCTGGTCGCCGGTGACCCCGGCCTTCTCGAGCGCACCCTTGATGGCGACGCCACCCAGGTCCGCGGCCGAGAGACCCTTGAAGCCGCCGAGCAGGCGACCGATGGGGGTACGGGCCCCGGCGACGATGACGGTTCCGGACATGCTGCCTCCACTGAAAGTTCGGGTGAGTTCGACCGAGACTACCCACGAGTCACCTGGGCGGCGAGGGTGTCCGTCGAGCACCCACTGAGGCACATGTCACAACCGTCCCGGATCCTCGTGGTGAGACAGCTTGTCCCGCGGTCACAGCGGAGTGGACGATGTCGCCATGAGCGACCTGCAGATTCCTGAGCACCTGTTCACCGCGATCGATCACGTCGGGATGGCCGTGCCCGATCTCGACGAGGCGATCGCCTTCTACCGCGACACCTTCGGCATGACGGTGGCGCACCAGGAGGTCAACGAGGAGCAGGGTGTGCGCGAGGCGATGATGGCGGTGGGTGACTCGACGTCGTGCGTGCAGCTGCTCGCGCCGATCGACGAGACCTCCACCATTGCCAAGTACATCGACCGCAACGGCCCCGGCTGCCAGCAGGTGGCCTACCGGGTCACCGACGTCGAGCAGGTCTCGGCCATCCTGCGCGAGCGCGGGCTGCGGATGCTGTACGACGCCCCCAAGCGCGGCACCAGCGACTCCCGGATCAACTTCGTGCACCCCAAGGATGCCGGCGGGATCCTCGTCGAGCTCGTCGAGCCCGCCGCGGCGCACTGACGACGTCCCCGAGACGCCTGGGGTGCCTGACAGACACTGAGACGTCCGGCACACTCGGCCCCAGCCGCGGTTACCCACCGGTATCTTTCGGCGCGATCCATCACCACTCTGCTCGCCACTCGCTAGGAGACATGACTCGTGCAGCACATCCTTGACGCCATCCAGGCCGGCCAGGCCGGCGACGCCACGACCGAGGACTTCGCGAACCTCGCCCTGCCCGAGTCCTACCGTGCGGTGACGGTCCACAAGGACGAGGCCGGGATGTTCGAGGGCGTCGCGTCGCGTGACAAGGACCCCCGCAAGTCGCTGCACGTCGAGGACGTCGCGCTGCCCGAGCTCGGCCCCGGCGAGGCCTACGTGGCCGTGATGGCCTCGGCGATCAACTACAACACCGTGTGGACCTCGATCTTCGAGCCCGTCTCCACCTTCGGGTTCCTCGAGCGCTACGGCCGCCTCTCCGAGCTCACCAAGCGCCATGACCTGCCCTACCACGTCGTCGGCTCCGACCTGTCCGGCGTCGTGCTGGCGACCGGTCCCGGGGTCACCAAGTGGAAGCCCGGCATCGAGGTCGTGGCCCACTGCCTCTCGGTCGAGCTCGAGGACCCCGCCGGCCACGACGACACGATGATGGACCCGCAGCAGCGGATCTGGGGCTTCGAGACCAACTTCGGCGGCCTGGCCCACATCGCGCTGGTCAAGTCCAACCAGCTGCTGCCCAAGCCCGACCACCTGACCTGGGAGGAGGCCGCCTCACCAGGCCTGGTCAACGCCACCGCCTACCGCCAGCTGGTCTCGAAGAACGCCGGCCAGATGAAGCAGGGCGACAACGTCCTGATCTGGGGCGCCTCCGGCGGCCTGGGCGGCTTCGCGACGCAGTACGCCCTCAACGGCGGCGCCAACCCGATCTGCGTGGTCTCCAACGAGGAGAAGGCCAAGATCGTGCGCTCGATGGGCGCGGAGATGGTGATCAACCGCTCGGAGGAGGACTGGAAGTTCTGGAACGAGGACAACACCGAGCAGAACCCCAAGGAGTGGCAGCGCCTCGGCAAGAGGATCCGTGAGCTCACCGGCGGCGAGGACATCGACATCGTCTTCGAGCACCCGGGCCGCGAGACCTTCGGCGCCTCGGTCTACGTGACCCGCAAGGGCGGCACGATCACCACCTGCGCCTCGACCACCGGCTTCATGCACGAGTACGACAACCGCTACCTGTGGATGAACCTCAAGCGCATCGTCTCCTCCCACTTCGCCAACTACCGCGAGGCGTTCGAGGCCAACCGTCTCATCGCCCAGGGGAAGATCCACCCGACCCTGTCGCGCACCTACACCCTCGACCAGGTGGGCCAGGCCGCACTCGACGTGCACCACAACAAGCACCAGGGCAAGGTCGGCGTCCTGTGCCTGGCCCCCGAGGAAGGTCTCGGGGTCCGCAACCACGAGCTCCGCGCCCAGCACGAAGCCGCCATCAACCGCTTCCGCGGCGTCTGAACCAGCGCACCCGCGCGACCGGTCCCACTCCGGGGAGATCCACAGCGAGATTTCATCCACCCGGGGTGGGATCGGTTGGTGTCATCGGGGATCATTGCGAACGCCACCCCCCGACCGATACGAGGACCACTTCATGAGTGACCAGGGCCTGTCCATCTTCGACGAGGAGCCCGACGAGTCCCCCACCTCAGGAGGCGAGAAGAAGTCGTCGTCGCCTGACACCGAGTCCACCCAGGTGATCCCTGCGGTCGACAAGCAGCCGGCAGCACAGAGCTTCACGCCAGGCCGGCCGAGCCAGTCCCGTCCCGTGCTGCCCCCGCCGGGACAGGGCCAGCGACCCGCCGGAGGGTCTCCCGCTGCTCGACCGGGCGCCCCCGCCCCCGCCGGTACCGACTCGTTCCCCGTCGTCCGTCGCAACGGCTACGACCGGGCGACGGTCGATGCCCGGATCCACCAGCTGAGCAGCGAGAAGGCCGGGCTCAGCGCCAGCCTGACCGACTCCGAGACGCGCGTCCTCGAGCTGGAGGAGCGCCTCGAGCAGGCCAAGCAGGACCTCGCGGAGATGAAGTCGCCGTCGTACGCCGGCCTCGGCGGTCGCGCCAGCACCATGCTGCGCCTGGCCGAGGAGGAGGCCGACGAGATCCGCGAGGTCGCCCAGCGTGACGCCTCCGAGATCCGCGCCCAGGCCGAGCGCGACGGCCGCGCCATCCGCTCGGACGCCGCCCGTGAGATCGAGGACATGAAGGTCGTCCAGCTCCGCGAGCTGGACGAGACCCGGTCTCGGATGGTTGCCGATGCCGAGCAGGAGCGGGCCCTGGCCCAGGGTGAGGCCACCGACCTGGTTGCCGCAGCCAAGCGCGAGGCCGACCAGATCCGACTCGCCGCCCAGCAGGAGAGCTCCGAGATGCGCACCGGCGCCCAGCGTGAGGTCGAGCAGGCCCGCGCCGCGGCCGACCGCGAGGTGCAGGAGGCCCGCCGTACCCTCGCCGTGGAGAAGGAGCGCCTGGCCCGCGAGGCCACCGACCACCACAACACCGCCGTCGCGGAGACCAAGCGTCTGGTCGAGGAGGCCGAGCAGCGCGCCGCCGCCGCCGAGGACCGCGCCACCGCCGCCACCCAGCAGGCCAACGCCAACCGCAGTGCGGCCACGACCGAGTCCGAGGCCCTGCTGAACCGTGCGCGCCGCGAGGCCGAGCAGATCGTAGCTGCGGCCAACCACAAGGCCGAGCAGATCACGACCGCCGGCGACGACGCGGCCCAGCGCGAGATCGCGGCCACCAAGGCCGACCTCGACCGCCTGGTCAAGCGGCGCGACGCCATCACGGCCCAGCTGGCCTCGCTGCGCGACGTGGTCGCCGGGTTCGCCGAGGACGAGAGTTGAGCCACGACCCGGATGCCGTCGAGGCGGACCGGGTCACGTCTGCCGAGGAGCAGCAGGAACGCGCGGAGCACCACGACCACGAGTCCGTCGGCATCTTCACGCCGGCCGACGACCTCGGCGAGCCGGGTGCGCCGTTCTCGCGACGCAACCCGTTCTACATCGGCTTCGTCGGCGCCCTCGGTGCCCTGCTCGCCTGGTTCCTCTTCCAGGCCGTCGTCGGCATCGGCTCCGTGCTGCTCCTCGTCGTGGTCGCACTGTTCCTCGCCGCGGGGCTCAACCCGGCGGTCGAGTTCTTCGAGCGGCGCGGCCTGAGACGTTCCTGGTCGGTCGGCGTGGTGATCGTGGCGGCGCTGGGCGCCGTCGCGCTCTTCGTGGTCGCGATCGTGCCGGTGATCACCGACCAGGTCGCCTCGCTGACCGCCAACGTGCCCGGTTGGCTCGACCAGCTCCAGGAGAACCAGAAGGTCAGGGACCTCAACGACGAGTACGGCATCATCAAGAAGATCGAGGACTACGTCGCCGACGGGGACTTCATCAGCGGTCTCTTCGGTGGCGCCCTCGGCCTGGGGCTCCAGGTCCTGTCGGTCCTTTTCAACGCCTTCATCGTCATCGTCCTGACGCTCTACTTCCTCGCCTCCCTCGAGATCACCAAGGGCGCCTTCTACGACCTGGCCCCGGCCTCGCGTCGCGAGCGGGTCACCAAGCTCGGCGACCGCGTGATCCGCAACATCGGCGGCTACGTCTCCGGTGCCTTCATCGTGGCCTCGGCCGCCGGGGTCTCCTCGCTGGTCTTCCTCTTCGCCGTCGGCCTCGGCGAGTACGCCGTCGCGTTGGCCTTCGTGGTCGCCCTGCTCGACGTCATCCCGATGATCGGCGCCACGATCGGTGCGGTGATCGTGACCGCGATCGCGTTCGCCACCGACATCCAGACCGGCGTCATCTGCATCATCTTCTACGTCGTCTACCAGCAGGTCGAGAACTACGTGATCTACCCACGCGTGATGAAGCGCTCGGTCGACGTGCCCGGCGCGGTCACCGTGATCGCCGCCCTCATCGGCGCAGCCCTGCTCGGGGTAGTCGGCGCCCTCCTCGCGATCCCGACGGCCGCCGCGATCCTGCTGATCCTGCGCGAGGTCGTGGTCAAGCGTCAGGACCAGCGCTGACGCGACTCGAGCACCGGCTCAGCCCTGGACGCCGATGAAGTACTCGTAGGCCCACTGGTCGAAGGGGCCGGTCAGGATGTGCCGCAGTGCCCCGTCGGACGCCCAGGGCCTCACGCTCGCCTCGGTGACCCGATGAGTGGTCACCTCCTGGTCGAACGCGCCGCGGTCGATGACCCCGCAACCGCCGAACACGAACACGGCGCTGCGGTTGAGAAGGACCTCCGGTGGTCCGAAGTCGTCGCGGTACCGCGCGGCCACCGTGACGACCTCGTCGTTGCCACAGTCGAGGTCACCCTCGATGGGTGCAGCGTCCGCCACCGCGACGAAGGTCGTCTCGGCCTCGCCTCCGGTGAGCTTGGCCGCGTAGACGAGCTCGAGGTTCGCGGGGCCGCCGCGACGATAGGCGCACACCTCGGCGTCGACGAAGGCACCGAGCCCCTCGACCGTGTTCTCGTACGTCGGTCCGGGCGTGCCCACGAGAACTGCCGGACACAGGTCCTGCGTCGCTGCCGAGCCCAGGATCGCGTTGCGTTGTCGCGCCTCCTGCGTCGCCACCGTCACGGTGGTCCCGTCGACGGCCACGGTCTCCTGGATCCAGCCCTCACCAAGGTCGACGGATCCGATCGCCACGTCGGCGCCCAGCCAGACGTACGGCGCCGTCGGCACCGCATCGAAGACCGCTGGGCCGCAGGCGTCGGTCGCGGGGATCGGACGACCGACGTACGGCTCGCCGATGGGGGTCACTCCGCACAGCACCGGACTGCTCCCCCATCCCCAGTCGGCCGGCACGTCGACCTGCACGCCCCGGTAGTACTCGGTGCGGGTGTTCCCCCCAGGCTCGGGCGCGGGGGTCGCGCTCACCGACGGACTCGGAGACGTCGACCCGTCGCTCACCTGCGGCGCCGGCTCGTCGTCCCGGGCCACCTGGGCGCCGACGACGGCCGCCGCCGCGACGGAGGCGGCCGCGAGACCGGCCACCCAGGTCCGTGTCCGGCGGCCCGAGCGCGCGGCCTCCCGGGCCCGGGCCACCAGGGGCCCCGGC
>NZ_JAPYPS010000059.1 GCF_029937575.1 Nocardioides sp. | reverse complement strand
TAATTCGTCGACTATGACACACTGTTGAGTTCTCAAACATCAGACGCACCCAGCCGGCTCTTCCGAACCGGTGATTGGGGCAACCTCAGAAACATTACCGATCTGTGTCATCCGCGTCAACTCTGCGAGCTGAACAACTTCTGGCCGATCGGGCCGCCACGTGACTCAACCCCCGAAGTTCGGCCTCTCGGCCCCTCGGGGTGTTGGCCGCTTGTGGCGACATCCAGAACACTAGGACACGTCCGGCTGGTTCGCCAAATCGGGTGCCCGCGGGTGCCGTCGGTAGGCGGAGACCTGGGGACTCCCGGGCACCCAGAAGCGCCAGGGACGGTCTGCTGCCCCGCGGAGGCCGACGCGGGGACCGGCGGCGTACGCCGTGTCGGTGGAGGCGCGGCGCTCGAGTCGCACGGGCCCGGACGCCAGGTCGGCACCGTTGCTCGCGAGGTCGATCCCGAGCGCGCGGCTCAACAGCGCGGGGCCGCGGGCCAGGTCCCGCTCGCGTGCTCCTGGTCGTCGGGTGCGGACCTCGTCGTGCCCGTCGACGACCTCGCCCGCGCGCAGCAGGACGGCTCCCGCCTCACCCTCGTGACCGACCACGACGTTGAGGCACACGTGCATGCCGTAGCTGAGGTAGCAGTAGAGGCGCCCGGCCTGACCGAACATGATCGAGCTGCGTGGCGTCGGTCCCCGGAAGGCGTGGGACCCGGGGTCGTCGCTCCCGCCGTACGCCTCGACCTCCACCAGACGCACGGCCACCGGGCCGTGGCGCAGGACGGCACCGAGGAGGCGGGGCGCCACCTCCTCGACGGGTCCCAGCAGGTCAGGCCAGTCGCTCACGCAGGCTCGCGGCCAGGCCGACGACGTGCTCGAGCTGCTCCTCGACGCGTGCGGGCGCCGTGCCGCCGCGCCCGTTGCGGGCGCCGACAGACCCCTCGACCGTCAGCACGTCGCGCACCGCCGGCGTGAGGTGCGGGGAGATTGCGACGTACTGCTCGTCGGAGAGCTCGTGCAGCTCGATGCCGAGCTCCTCGCAGCGCTGGACGCAGGCGCCGGCGACCTCGTGCGCCACCCGGAACGCCACCCCCTCGCGGACCAGCCACTCGGCGATGTCGGTCGCCAGGGAGAACCCCTGCGGGGCGAGCTCGGCCATCCGATCGGTCCGGAACTCCAGCGTGGCGACCATGCCCGTGAACGCCGGGAGCAGCACCTCGAGGGTGTCGACGGAGTCGAAGACCGGCTCCTTGTCCTCCTGCAGGTCACGGTTGTAGGCAAGCGGTAGCGCCTTCAAGGTGGCCATCAGGCCCGACAGGTTGCCGATGAGCCGCCCGGCCTTGCCTCGAGCCAGCTCGGCGATGTCGGGGTTCTTCTTCTGCGGCATGATGCTCGAGCCCGTGGACCAGGAGTCGTGGAGCTTGACGAACCCGAACTCCCGGGTGGACCACAGGATGATCTCCTCGGCGAGACGGCTCACGTCCACGCCGATCTGGGCACACACGAACGCGAGCTCGGCCACGAAGTCGCGGGCGGAGGTGCCGTCGATCGAGTTGGCGCTGGAGCCGGTGAAGCCGAGCTCGGTGGCCACCGCGACCGGGTCCAGGCCGAGGGTCTGGCCCGCCAGGGCGCCGGAGCCGTACGGCGAGTCGTCGGCCACGCGGGCGTCCCAGTCCCGGATCCGGTCGACGTCACGCAGCAGCGGCTGGGCGTGCGCCAGGAGGTGGTGGGCCAGTAGCACGGGCTGAGCGTGCTGCAGGTGCGTGCGCCCCGGCATCACGGCACCGAGGTGTGCCTGCGCCTGGTCCACCAGGGAGTCGACCAGGTCGAGGACCTGACCGGCGACCACGCGGGCGTGGTCGCGCAGGAACATCTTGAAGAGCGTGGCGATCTGGTCGTTGCGGCTCCTCCCTGCCCGGAGTCGACCGCCCACGTCGGGGCCGACCTCCTCGAGCAGCAGCCGTTCGAGGGCGCCGTGGACGTCCTCGTCGGACGGGTCCGGCTGCAAGGTGCCGTCGGCGTACCGCTCCCCCAGCACCGCGAGGCCTCTCTCCAGCTCGGCCGCGTCCTGGTCGCTCAGCAGGCCGGCGCGATGCAGGGCGTGGGCGTGGGCCCGGGACCCGGCCAGGTCGTACGGAGTCAGGCGCCAGTCGAAGTGCGTGGAGCGCGACAAGGCGTCGAGCTCCGGCGAGGGCCCGCCGGCGAACCGGCCGCCCCAGAGCTTGCCGGTGTTGGTCGTGCTCATCGTGACTCCTCCATGGCCGCGACGGCCGCTCGCATGATCTCGGACAGCATCGGGGGCTCGTGCTCCAGCTCGTCGATCGCCTCCACGCTCCACCACCCCGAACCGAGCACGTTGCCGACCTCCTCGGCCTCGAGGTGGTCGAAGCGCACCTCGACCTCGGTCGACAGCGGTAGGGCGAAGTAGGTGTGCACACCGAGGTAGTGCACGCCGTTCCAGGTGTAGGCGTTCTCGACCGTGCTCGCCGGGCCGACCAGGTCCTCGGGTGCCACCACGAGACCGGTCTCCTCGAACATCTCGCGCACCGCGGCGTCCCGCAGCGACTCCGACCCGTCGACGGCACCGCCGATGCTCGACCAGTAGTGCCGCTCGGGGCGCGCCGGGTCCCGCTCCTCGAGCAGGAGCACCGTGCCGTCAGGGCTCACCGGCAGCACCCGCGCGGTGACCCGGCGCAGGGGTGGCGCAGCCATCAGTCGGTGCCGTACTCCATGGCCGCAGCATCCAGGGCGATCTCGCTGGTGTCACCCTCGGCCAGCGGGTTGCTGGTGATCCGGTCCGCCCCGCCCTGCTCGATCTCACCGAAGAGCGTGCCGTTCTCGACGAGCACCTGGCCCTGGTCGATCGGCTGGGCGGCGTACTGCTCCAGCAGGGCACGGGAGTCGGCGATGTCGAGGTTGCGCATGGTGAGCTGCCCGATGCGGTCCACCGGCCCGAAGGCCGCGTGCTCGGTGCGCTCCATCGAGAGCTTGTCGGGATGGTAGGAGAACGCCGGGCCGTCGGTGCGCAGGACGGTGTAGTCCTCGCCGCGTCGCAACCGGATCGTCACCTCGCCGGTGACGACCGAGGCGATCCAGCGCTGGATCGACTCGCGGATCATCAGCGCCTGCGGGTCCAGCCAGCGGCCCTCGTAGAGCAGCCGGCCGAGGCGGCGTCCCTCCTGGTGGTAGTGGGCGATGGTGTCCTCGTTGTGGATCGCGTTGACGAGGCGCTCGTAGGCGATGAAGAGCAGGCCCATGGCGGGTGCCTCGTAGACGCCGCGGGACTTCGCCTCGATGATCCGGTTCTCGATCTGGTCGGACATGCCCAGCCCGTGCCGGCCGCCGATCTGGTTGGCGAGGTGGACCAGCTCGACCGCGCCCTGGGGACCGTCGAAGCGCTTGCCGTCGATGGCGACCGGCCGGCCCTGCTCGAAGGCGATCGTGACGTCCTCGGTCTCGATCGCGACCGAGGGGTCCCAGAACTTCACGCCCATCATCGGCTCGACGTCCTCGAGCGAGGCGTCGAGGTGCTCCAGCGTCTTGGCCTCGTGCGTGGCGCCCCAGATGTTGGCGTCGGTGGAGTAGGCCTTCTCCTTGCTGTCGCGGTAGGGGAGGTTGCGCTCGGTGAGCCAGCGGCTCATCTCGTCGCGCCCGCCCAGCTCCTCGACGAAGTCGGCGTCGAGCCACGGCTTGTAGATGCGCAGCTGCGGGTTGGCCAGCAGCCCGTAGCGGTAGAACCGCTCGATGTCGTTGCCCTTGAACGTCGACCCGTCGCCCCAGATGTCGACGCCGTCCTCGTGCATCGCCCGCACCAGCATGGTGCCGGTCACGGCGCGGCCGATCGGCGTGGTGTTGAAGTAGGTGCGCCCGCCGGAGCGCACGTGGAAGGCGCCACAGGCGAGTGCCGCGAGCCCCTCCTCGACGAGCTGGACCTTGCAGTCGAGGTGGCGCGCCAGTTCGGCGCCGTACTCCATCGCGCGTCCGGGGACGCCGGCGATGTCGGGCTCGTCGTACTGGCCGATGTCGGCGGTGTAGGTGCACGGGACGGCACCCTTCTCGCGCATCCAGGCGACCGCGACGGAGGTGTCGAGGCCGCCGGAGAAGGCGATGCCGACGCGCTCGCCGACGGGCAGGGAGGTCAGGACCTTGCTCACAAGAAACGTTCCTTCGGTTTGCTGGGAAGAAGTGAAGAGGAAGTGGGGCAGCGTCAGAAGGCCGGCGCTGGCGAGCTGGCCGCCAGCGCCAGGAATCGTCGGGCCAGGGCATCGCCGCCGGTCGGCTCGCGGCCGATCACCAGGACGGTGTCGTCGCCCGCGATGGTGCCGAGGATGTCGGGGATCTCGGCCTTGTCGAAGGCCGAGGCGAGGAACTGGGCGGCCCCGGGAGGGGTCCGCAGGACGACCAGGTTGGCGCTCGCGTCGGCGCTGACCAGCAGCTCACCGCACAGACGACTCAGCCGACTCAGCGCGGCCGCGGTCTCCCCCGGTGAGGTCGGACGCCGGTCGCCGCCCTCACCTGGTACGGCGTAGACGAGCGAGCCGGACGCGGAGCGGACCTTCAGCGCGTCCAGCTCCACGAGGTCACGCGACAGCGTCGCCTGGGTGACCCGCAGGCCCTCGTCGGCCAGCAGGTCGGCGAGCTCGGTCTGGGAGTGCACCTCCTGCTGGGTGACCAGCTCGATGATCCGCTGGTGCCGGGCGCTCTTGGTGGGCGGGACCATGCTCACGACGCCCCCTCACGCGAAGCGTCGAGGAGGAAGGCCAGGACTGCCTTCTGCGCGTGGCGCCGGTTCTCGGCCTCGTCCCACACCACGCTCTGCGGCCCGTCCAGCACCTCGGGGGCGATCTCCATGCCGCGGTAGGCGGGCAGGCAGTGCAGCGCGATCGCGTCGGTCCGCGCGGCCCCCATCAGCTCGGTGGTCAGGGCGTACGGCGCGAACACCGCCACGCGCGCGGCCTGCTCGCTCTCCTTGCCCATCGAGATCCAGGTGTCGGTGACGACCACGTCGGCGCCGGTCACGGCCTCGACCGGGTCGGCGACCGCCTCGGCCGAGCCGCCGGTCTCGACGGAGATCTGCCGGGCGCGAGCGAACATCTCGTCGCTGGGCACGTAGCCGTCGGGAGCACTGATCCGCACGTTCATCCCGGCCGTGGCGCCGCCCAGCAGCCAGGAGTTGCCCATGTTGCACGCTCCGTCGCCGACGAAGGCGACCGTGAGCCCGCTCAGGTCGCCCCTTTGCTCGCGGATGGTGAGGAGGTCGGCGATCACCTGGCAGGGGTGGAAGTCGTCGGTGAGGGCATTGATCACCGGCACCCCGGCGTGGGTGGCCATCAGGTCGAGGTCGGCCTGGAAGAACGTCCGCCACACGATCACCGCGACCTGACGGCCCAGCACCCGTGCGACGTCCTCGACGGACTCGCGGATCCCGATGCCGGCCAGCTTGCCCTCCACGAGCATCGGGTTGCCACCGAGCTCGGCGATGCCGGCGGCGAAGGACGTCTGGGTGCGCAGGGTCGGCTTGTCGAAGATCATCGCCACCGACTGCGGGCCGGCGAGCGGCCTCGCGTCGAAGGGCGAGGCCTTCAGCTTGGCAGCGAGGTCCAGGACGTGGGCCTGCTCGACGGGACTCAGGTCGTCGTCGCGCAGGAAGTGGCGCATCACGAGCTGTCCTTGGCACGCGCCAGGATGTCGGGCCACGCGGCACCGAACGCCTGGGTGTCCTCCTCGGTCAGCACCAGCGGGGGCGCCAGCCGCAGACGGCTCGGGCCCGTCATGTTGATGATGAAGCCCGCGTGCTGAGCTGCGGTGACGGCCCCGGCGGCGTACTCGCCGTCGAGCTGGATGCCGACGAGGAGCCCGTGCCCGGTGGCCTCGGTCACCTCGTCCTGGGCCAGGACGGCATCGCGCAGCTCGTCACCGCGCTTGGCGGCGTTGTCCATCAGGCCGTCCGCGGTGATGGTGCGGATGACCGCGAGCGCGGCGGCGCAGGCCACGGGGTTGCCGCCGAAGGTGGTGCCGTGGTTGCCGGGCTGCAGCAGGTCGCCGGCGCCGCCCAGGGCGACGCACGCGCCGATGGGGAAACCCCCGGCGAGTCCCTTGGCGAGGGTGACGATGTCGGGCACGACGCCCGAGCGGTGGTGCTCGAACCAGTGGCCGGTGCGCCCGATGCCGGTCTGGATCTCGTCGAGCCACAGGAGCGCACCGTTGTCGGTGGCGACCTGGCGGGCCGCGGCGAGGTGGCCGTCCGGAGGTACGACGACGCCCGCCTCGCCCTGGATCGGCTCGAGCAGCACGGCCGCGGTCTCGTCGGTGACGGCCGCCGACAGCGCCTCGACGTCGCCGTACGGGACGAAGGTGACGTGCCCGGGCAGCGGCTCGAAGGGGGTGCGATAGGCCTCCTTGGACGTCAGGGCCAGCGCGCCCATCGTGCGTCCGTGGAAGCCGCCCTCGGCGACCACCACGTGCGTGCGTCCGGTGCGACGGGTCAGCTTGAACGCCGCCTCGACGGCCTCGGTGCCGGAGTTGGTGAAGAACACCTTGCCCTCGCCGTGGCCCAGGAGGCCGAGCAGCGTCTCGGCGAGCTCGATCTGCGGCTCGCTGGCGAAGAAGTTGGAGATGTGGCCGAGACGGCCCATCTGCTCGCTCACCGCGGAGACGAGGGCGGGGTGCGCGTGGCCCAGCGCATTGACGGCGATGCCGCCGAGCAGGTCGACGTACTCCTTGCCGTCGGCGTCCCACACGTGGGTGCCCTCGCCGCGCACGAGGGTCAGCTTGGGCGGGCCGAAGGTGTTCATCAGCGAGGCGGCGTAGCGATCGCCGTACCCGGGGCCGTTCGTGGACTCACTCACCGGTGTCACGTGCCTTCCGGGTCTTGGTCTCGACCCCCGGCAGGACCTGGGTGCCGACGCCCTCCTTGGTGAAGAGCTCGAGGAGGACGGCGTGCGGCTCCCGGCCGTCGACGACGGTGGCGCGCGGGACGCCGTTCTCCACGGCCTGGAGACAGGCGCCCATCTTGGGCACCATGCCGCTGGCGAGGCCGGGCAGGATCTCGGCGAGGGACTCCGGGGAGATCTCGCCGATGACGTCCTCGGAGTCAGGCCAGTCGAGGAAGAGCCCCTCGACGTCGGTGAGGACCAGGAGCTTCTCGGCCTTCAGGGCGACCGCCAGCGACGCGGCAGCCGAGTCGGCGTTGACGTTGTGGACCAGGCCGTCGGCGTCCGGCGCCACGCTGGAGACCACGGGGATGCGGCCGGCCTCGATGATGTCGAGGACCGCCTCGGGGAAGACCTTCGTCACCTCTCCGACCAGGCCGAGGTCGACCTCCTCGCCGTCGACGATGGTGTTGGTCTGCGTCGCGGTGAAGAGCCCGCCGTCCTCGCCGGACAGGCCGACGGCGAGCGGGCCGTGCTCGTTGATCAGGCCGACGAGCTCGCGCTGGACCTTGCCGACCAGCACCATCCGGACGACGTCCATCGCCTCGGGGGTGGTGACCCGCAGGCCGCCCCGGAACTCCGACTCGATGCCGAGCTGGTCGAGCATCGCGGAGATCTGCGGACCGCCGCCGTGCACGATGACGGGCTTGAAGCCGGCCATGCGCAGGAAGACGATGTCCTCGGCGAAGGCGCGCTTGAGCTCGTCGTCGATCATCGCGTTGCCGCCGTACTTCACCACCACGACCTTGCCGTGGTAGCGCTTCAGCCACGGCAGGGCGGCCGCGAGGGTGCGCGCCTTGGCCTTGTCGGGCTTGCTCGTGTCGAACTCGCCGCTGGCGAGAGCGCTGTCGTTGGTGGGCTTCGTGGTGTCAGTCATGAGGAATAGGCACTGTTCTCGTGGACGTAGGCGTGGGTCAGGTCGTTGGTCCAGACGGTGGCGCGCTCCGTGCCGGACTTGAGATCGATCGTCACGGTCACCTCGCGGGGCGCGAGGTCGACCCGGGTGGGGTCCTCGGCGGGTGTGGACTTCCGGCACACCCACACACCGTTCATGGCGACGTCCAGGTCGGCCGGGTCGAAGGCGGCCTGGGTCGTGCCCATGGAGGCCAGCACCCGGCCCCAGTTGGGGTCCTTGCCGAAGACCGCGGCCTTGAAGAGGTTGCTGCGGGCCACGCTGCGCCCGACCTCCACCGCGTCGTCCTCCGAGGCCGCGTTGACGGTCGTGATCGCGATCTCGTGGTCGGCGCCCTCGGCGTCGCGCAGCAGCTGCATGGCGAGGTCCGTGCAGAGCTGGGTCAACGCCTCGGTGAAGTCGGGCAGCGACGGCGTGATGCCCGAGGCCCCGCTTGCCATCACCGTGACGGTGTCGTTGGTGGACATGCAGCCGTCGGAGTCGAGCCGGTCGAAGCTGACGCGCGTCGCCGCGCGCAGCGCGCCGTCGAGCTCGGCCGCGGGAACCACCGCGTCGGTGGTGATCACCACCAGCATGGTGGCCAGCTGGGGAGCCAGCATGCCGGCGCCCTTCGCCATGCCGCCGATGCTCCAGCCCGCGCCCTCGACGACCGCCTGCTTGCTCACCGAGTCGGTGGTCATGATCGCGTGAGCGGCGTCGTCGCCGCCGGAGTCGCTCAGCGCCGCGTGGGCAGCGTCGACCCCGGCGAGAAGGTCGTCGCGGGAGTTGGCCAGGCCGATCAGCCCGGTCGAGCAGACGACGACGTCGACGGCTCCGACACCCACACGCTCGGCGACGCGCTCGGCGACGCTGTGCGTGGTCTGGAACCCGTCGGCGCCGGTGTAGCAGTTGGCGCCACCGGAGTTGAGGACGACGGCGCGGACGACGCCGTCCTTGACGACCTCCTGGCTCCACAGGATCGGGTTAGCCTTGCACCGGTTGGCGGTGAAGACGCTGGCCGAGTCGTGACGCGGGCCGTCGTTGACGACGAGGGCGACGTCCTTGGCTCCTGTGGACTTGAGGCCGGCCGGCACGCCCGCGGCGCGGAAGCCGGCTGGGTGGGTGATGGTCATGACGAGCTCTTTCGTGAGGAGGGCTGCTTGCCCGGGGAAGCGGGGACGGCGTCGGTGACGTGGTGTCCCTGTCGTCGCCAGGCCTCGGCCGCACGCTCTGCCGCGTGCTGGGGCACGAGGATCCAGTCGGTGTCGAACGTCGACTGGGTGAACACGCTGATCTCCTCCTGTGCCAAGGGCGTCAGCAGCGCCACCAGGACGCCGGTCAACGAGAAGTCGAGGGGACCCTGGACCTCGAAGGCGACGAAGCCGCGCTCGTGGCGGGCCTTCTTGGGGACGCTGCGCGCCGCACAGATCAGGGACGTCTCGCTGGCGGTGACCGTCACCGAGAAGACCGACGACGACTCCGCCCACGCCGGGACCTCGGCGCCGACGCCGAGCCGCACCACCGCCAGGGTCTCGGGGTACTGGTAGAGCGTGTAGGTGGCCGGGGCGCTCATGGAGCGATCCCCACGCTCGTCAGGCCGAGGCCCTCGTCGAGACCGAGGGCGAGGTTCATGCACTGCACCGCGGCACCACCGGTCCCCTTGGCGAGGTTGTCCACGGCGCCGACCGCCACCAGACGGCGGGCCTCGACGTCGACGGTGACCTGGACGTGCACGGCGTTGGACCCGAGGACCGACTGTGTCTGGGGCCAGGTGCCGGACGGCAGCACGTGGACGAACGGCTCGTCGGCGTAGGCCTCCACGTAGGCGGCGTGGGCGGCCTCGGCCGTCACGTCGCCGACCAGCGGGGCCGAGCAGGTCGCCAGGATGCCGCGCGACATGGGCACCAGCATCGGCGTGAAGCTGACCGCGACCTCGCCCTCGGTGACCCGACGGAGGTTCTGGATGATCTCGGGGGTGTGGCGGTGCACTCCCCCGACGCCGTACGCGCTGGCGTTGCCCATCACCTCGCTGCCGAGCAGGTGGGGCTTGGCCGCCTTGCCGGCGCCGCTGGTGCCGGAGGCAGCGACGACGACCACGTCGGGCTCGACGAGTCCGGCGGCCAGGGCCGGCATCACGGTCAGGGTGGACACCGTCGGGTAGCAGCCGGGTACGGCGATCCGTTGCGCGCCGCGCAGCTGCTCGCGCTGTCCGGGCAGCTCGGGCAGGCCGTAGGGCCAGGTGCCGGCGTGCTCCCCGCCGTAGAACCGCTCCCACAGGGCGGAGTCGGCCAGCCGGAAGTCGGCCCCGCAGTCGATGACGACCACGTCGTCACGCAGGGCGGCCGCGATCTCGCCGGACTGCCCGTGCGGCAGCCCGAGGAAGACCACGTCGTGTCCCGACAGCGTCTCGGTGGTGGTCGGCTCGAGCACGCGGTCGGCCAGCGGGACCAGGTGCGGCTGCAGCGCTCCGAGCGGCTGGCCCGCGTTCGAGCCACCCGTCAAGGCGCCGATCTCCACGCCGGGGTGGCCGAGCAGGAGGCGGAGCACCTCACCGCCGGCGTACCCACTGGCGCCGGCAACTGCGATGCGGGGAAGGCCCGACTTCGTTGTCATGATGCATGACTATACATGCGACTGCATGATCACTCACACCGGTCGCCCGGGGCTCCGGTCCGGACCAGGTGTCCTCCCTGGGTGCCGCCGTCGGTGCCGGGCCCTAGCGTGCGGGACATGACTCGCCTCGCCTTCGCTGCCTACCTCGACCATATCGGTTCCGAGTCCGCGCGGTTCCGCGCAGCGCTCACCGGCTGCGACCCGACCGCGCGGGTGCCGGCCTGTCCGGACTGGGACGCCGCCGACCTGCTGGGGCATCTCGCCGAGGTGCAGTGGTTCTGGAGCCGGATCATCGCCGGGCGTCCCGCAGGACCCGACGAGCTCGAGCATCCCGCACGTCCCACGGAGTACGACGACCTGCTGGCGGCCTTCGACACGAGCTCGGCCGGGCTGCTGGACGCCCTCGCGCACGCCGAACCCACCGACGTCGCATGGTCGTGGGCCCCGGAGCAGACCGTCGGCTTCACCTTCAGGAGGCAGGCCCACGAGGCGCTCATCCACCGCCTCGACGCCGAGCAGACCGCGGGGGTGCCGTCGGCGCCGCTGGACCCGGCGCTCGCCGCCGACGGGGTCGAGGAGTGCCTGGCCGTGATGTACGGCGGCTGCCCGCCGTGGGGTCGCTTCACCCCCGACGGCCGGCGCGTCCGCATCGAGCTGATCGACGTCGACCAGACGATCTGGGTCGCCCTGGGCCGCTTCAGCGGCACGGATCCCGACACCGACGCCGTCCACGACGAGGACGACCTGTCGGTGGTCGCCGACCAGGGTGCCGGGGCGTCCGCGACCGTGCGCGGCACGGCCGCGCAGGTCGACACCTGGCTCTGGGACCGCTCGCCTGCCTCCGAGGTCGACATGAGCGGCGATCCCGACGCCATCGCGCACCTGTCCGGGATCGTCGGTCAGGAGATCAACTGACGATCAGCGCTGGGCAGCCCCGCAGCGCTCCACGGCAGCGGCCACGGCCGCGTCGCGCGCGGCGCCGGTCTCCTGCTCGGTGAGCGTGCGGTCCGGTGCCCGGAACCGCAGGGCGAAGGCGAGCGACTTGCGTCCGGCACCCACCTGCTCGCCGGTGTAGACGTCGAAGAGCCGGATGGACTCCAGCAGCTCGCCCGCCCCGTCGCGCAGCGCGTCCTCCAGCTGCGCCACCGTGACGTCGGCGTCGACCAGCAGGGCGACGTCCTCCTTGGCCTGGGGGAAGGTGGAGAACTCCGGTCCGGGGACGACCTCGCGGGCCGCGGCAAGGAGCACGTCCAGGTCGATCTCGACGGCGGCGCTGCGCGGCGGCACCCCGAACGCCTGGCACGCCTTGGGGTGCAGCTCTCCTGCGTGCCCGAGCAGTGCGCCGGTCTCGGCCACGGTGACCTGGGCGCAGCGACCGGGGTGCCACGGCGCCAGGGCCGCGCTCCGGACGTCGATCTCGACGCCCAGCTCGGCGGCCAGACGTCGTACGACGCCCAGCGCGTCCGACCAGGCGGCGTCGCGACCGGCGCCCCACCAGCCCGCTCGCTCCCGCTCCCCGGCGAGCACCACGGCCAGGTGCAGCGGCTGGTCCGGAACCGCGTCCATCAGCTGAGCCAGCTCGTCGTCGCTCGGACGGCGGTCGACGCCGTAGATCGGGGCCTGGCCGCGGTCGCCGGGGAAGGCGACGGAGCCGGTCTCGAAGAGGGCGACCCCGGGCGCTCCGCGCCCCAGGTTGCGGGCCGTCGTCCGGAGAAGCCCGGGCAGCAACGTGGTCGTGTAGAAGGGCTCCTCGGTCGAGAGCGGGTTGGCGAGGCGTACGGCGCGCCGGCGCGGGTCGTCAGGTGGCAGACCCAGCTGGTCGAGCGCGGCAGTGCCCACGAACGGGAAGCTGATCACCTCGACGCACCCGGCCCCCGCCAGCGTGCGACCGATCCGGCGGCGCAGGCGCTGGCCGCGGGTCAGCCCGCGTCCCGCACCCGGGGTGGGCAGCACGGAGGGCACCTGGTCGTAGCCGACGATGCGGGCGACCTCCTCGACCAGGTCGTAGGGGTCGTTGAGGTCGGGGCGCCACGTCGGCGGGATCGCGGTGAGGTCGTCCCCCGCGCGGGTGACGGTGCAGCCCACCGCCTCCAGGGCGCCGATCGTGGCCTCGGCGCTGATCGGCATGCCGCTGATCCGGGCCGGCAGGTCGAGCGGGGCGGTGATCGCGGCGGCCGTCGGTACGGAGCCGACGACCGTCACGCCCGGCTCGGCGACCCCGCCGCCGTACGTCGTGAGCAGCTCCACGACGCGGTCGGCGGCGGCCTCGCAGACGACCGGGTCGACGCCGCGCTCGTTGCGCTTGCCGGCCTCGGAGGAGATCTTGTGCCGCTTGCCCGTGCGGAACATCGAGGTCGCGTCCCAGTGCGCCGACTCGACCAGGACCCGGGTCGTGGTCGCGGAGATCTCGGTGGGCTCGCCGCCCATCACGCCTCCGAGGCCGATGATGCCGGAGTCGTCGGTGACGACCAGGTCGCCGGTGTCGAGCGCTCGGTCCGTGCCGTCGAGGGTCGTCAGCCGCTCCCCCGCGGCTGCACGTCGGACGCGGATCGGCCCCGTGAGCTTGTCGGCGTCGTAGGCGTGGATGGGTCGGCCGATCTCGAGCATCACGTAGTTGGTCACGTCGACTGCCAGGCTGATCGGGCGCATGCCGGCCTGGGTGATGCGACGCGCGATGAAGCCGGGGGTGGTCGCGCTCGGGTCGAAGCCGGAGACCACCCTGGCCACGAACAGCGCGCAGCCCTCGGGGTCGTCGAGCACCACAGGATAGCCGTCGGCGTTGGCGGCGGGCGTGGCACGCCGGGCCGGGTCGGTGAAGGTCGCACCGTCGTCGGCGAACGCCAGCGCGGCCTCGCGTGCCACCCCGCGCAGGCTCAGCGCGTAGGCCCGGTCGGGGTTGATCTCGAACTCGATGACCTCGTCGTCGAGGCCGAGCACGGCGAAGGCGTCGTCGCCGGGCCGGCCGGCGTCGGCGGGCAGCACGATGATGCCGTCGGCCTCCCCCGAGAGACCCAGCTCGGCGGCCGAGCAGATCATCCCCGACGACACGTGGCCGTAGGTCTTGCGTGCGGAGATCGCGAAGTTGCCCGGCAGGACGCCGCCGGGTAGCACGCACACGACGAGGTCGTCGACGTCGAAGTTGTGGGCTCCGCAGACGATGCCTTGCGGCTCTCCTGTCCCGTTCGCGTCACCGACGTCGACGGTGCACCAGTTGATGGTCTTGCCGTTCTTCTGCGGCTCGGGATCGCGGGTCAGCACGCGGCCCACCACGAGCGGGCCGGTGATCGTGTCGCGCGGACTCTCGATCGCCTCGAGCTTGAGGCCGAGCGCGGTCAGGCGTGCGGCCAGCGCCTCGGTGGTGACCTCGGCGGGCAGGTCGACGTACTCCCTGATCCAGGAGACGGGGGCTTTCACAGGCTGTTCCTCAGATCTCGGTGCCGAAGGCGGTGGTGAAGCGGACGTCGCCCTCGAAGAGGTCGCGCAGGTCCTCGAGGCCGTGGCGGAACATCAGCGTGCGGTCGATGCCCATGCCGAAGGCGAAGCCGGAGTAGCGCTCGGAGTCGACGCCGCACGCGCGCAGCACGCGCGGGTTGACGACGCCGCAGCCGCCCCACTCGATCCAGCCCTCGCCACGGCAGGTGCGGCAGGTGACCGGTCCGTCGGTCCCGTCCACCACGGTCGCGCCGCGGCACACGAAGCAGACCAGGTCGACCTCGGCGCTCGGCTCGGTGAAGGGGAAGTACGACGGCCGGAACCGCGTCGTGATGCCCTCGCCGAACATGGACGTCGCGAAGTGGTCCAGGGTGCCCTTGAGGTGGGCCATCGAGATGCCCTCGTCGATCGCCAGGCCCTCGACCTGGTGGAAGACCGGGCTGTGCGTGGCGTCGTACTCGTCGGTGCGGAACACCCGGCCCGGGCAGACCACGTAGATCGGAGGGGTCCGGGTGAGCATCGTGCGCGCCTGGACCGGGGAGGTGTGGGTGCGCAGCACGATCCCGTTGTCCTGGGGGTCGGTCCAGAAGGTGTCCTGCATGGTGCGCGCCGGGTGGTCCGGGCCGAGGTTGAGGGCGTCGAAGTTGAGCCACTCCGCCTCGATGACGGGCCCCTCGGCCACCTCCCAGCCCATCGCGACGAAGATGTCGGCGATCAGCTCGGAGCCGGTGGTGATCGGGTGCCGGGCGCCTGGGGGCGTGCGGTCGGTGGGCAGCGTGACGTCGACGGTCTCCTCGACGAGCATCCGCTCCTCGTGCTCGGCCTCGAGCACCGACGTCCGCGCGGCGAGCGCCTGGTTGACCGCGCCCCGGGCCTTCCCGATGCGCTGGCCGGCCTCCTTGCGGGCCTGCGGCGGCAGGGCGCCGATCTCCCGGTTGGCCAGCGCGAGCGGCGACCGGTCTCCCGTGTGGTCGATGCGCACCTGCTTGAGCGTCTCGAGGTCGGCAGCGTCGGCGATCGCGGCCAGGGCGGCGTCGCGCGCGCTCTCGACCTCCTCGGACTTCAAGGGGGTGACCTCCACGGGGTCGTAGTCGGTATTGGGTCCGGACATGGTTGTGAGGGTAGTGAGGCCACGCGGTGGGGCGCGAACCGGTTACCCGTCCTCACGCGCCACTGTCGGGTGCGTCGGGGCGACTCGCCCACCGCGAGGGCATCTCCTCGGAGGCGGAGGTCTCCGGTTGGTCCTGCCCGGCCCCGGCGAGCCGGGAGGCGAGCCGTGCCGTCCAGGCGTTGGCCGTCACGCCGTGGGCCACCACGCTCACCAGGATCGTCACGGTCGCGGTCACGAAGATGGTCTCCCCTGCCTCACCGCCCACCTCGTCCAGCACGAGCAGCGCGAACAGGATCGAAGCCAGGCCGCGGGGCCCGAACCACCCGGCGAAGAGCCGTGTCTCCAGCATCGTCCCCGAGCGCCACAGCGCCACCAGCACGGCGAGGGTCCGGACGACCACCAGGCTCACCAGCGCGTAGCCGAGCGACGCCCAGGTGGCCGAGGCCAGGGCCGAGCCGGCGAAGAGCGCACCGAACACCAGGAACGTCGCCGCCGTCAGCAGCTGCCCCTCGTCCTCGGTGAAGTCGACGACCGCCTCCCCCGAGTCGCGTGCGACGCGCCCGAAGGCGAGCCCGGCGACGAAGGCGGCGACGAAGCCGTTGCCGTCGACCAGCTCGGCCCCCGAGTACGCGGCGGCGGCGATGGACAGCACACCGAGCTGGCGGAACACTCCATCGACGGCGCCGGCGACGTAGCGGCGGTGCAGCAGCCAGCCCGCACCCAGTCCGCACAGCAGCCCGGCGCCCAGCCCGAACCCGAGCTGGCGGGCCACGAAGCCGGCGAGGTCATCGGGACCGCCCTCCTCGACCACGGCGAGCGCCAGCAGCACGGTGACGACCGGGACCATGATCCCGTCGTTCAGCCCGCTCTCGACGTTGAGGCCCTGACGCAGCCGCACCGGGAGCCGCTGGTCGCTCACGACGGCCTGTCCCAGCGCTGCGTCGGTCGGAGCGAGCACGGCAGCCAGCAGAGCGGCCTCGGCGAGAGACAGGCCCGGGACGACGAGCAGGGCCGCACCGGTGCCGAGGACCACCATCAACGGCAGCCCAATGCCGAGCAGGCGTCCGGGGAGCCAGGCATCGCGACGCAGGGCACCCAGGTCGATGCGGACCGCGTCGGTGAACAGGACCAGCACCAGCGTCGCCTCGACGAGGACCGAGACCGCCTCGCTCTCCAGGTCGAGGTCGAACAGGCCCAGCCCCTCGCTCCCGACCGCGATGCCGACGAGGGTGAACACGATCGGGGCCGTCACGAACGATCGGCCGGCGACCGCCGAGAAGAGCGAGAACCCGAGGACGACGAGGGCGAGGAGGAGTACCTCGATCATCACAGCCCCAGGTTGTCGTCGCTGACCGTCGGCCACGTGCACGAGAGGACGGCGCCCCCCTCGACGGCGTCGCCGATGGTGACCTCTCCCCCGTGGGCGGTCACCAGGCCGTGCACGATGTAGAGCCCCAGTCCGGAGCCGCCGCGTCCGCCGGTCCAGAACTTCGTGAAGACCCGTCGGCGCAGCTCGGGGGCGATCCCCTCGCCCTCGTCGGCGACCGTGACGAGCAACCCGGCCGGGATGCTCTCCTCGCCGGGCTCCACCTGGGTCTCGAGGGCGACCCGGACGACGCCCTCGCCGTGGCGCACGGCGTTCTCGACCAGGTTGGTCACGACCTGGGTGAACTTGTCCGGGTCGGCGTGGATCTGGGGCAGGTCGTCGGCAGCCTCGAGCACGATGGGGCGCTTGGTGCCCGCTGCGACGGACTCGACGATCCGCGCCACGAGGACGCCGGCATCGGTCGGGCGGCGATGCATCTGCAAGCGGCCGGTGTCGATGCGAGCGACGTCGAGCAGCTCGGCGATCAACCGGCTCAGCCGGTCGGCGTCCGCGTTGACGGTGGTGAGCATCAGCTTCTTCTGCTCGTCGTTGAGCCGGTCCCACCGGTTGAGCAGCGCCTGGACGAAGCCCTTCACACCCGTGAGCGGTGAGCGGAGCTCGTGCGCGACGGTCGCGACCAGGTCCGAGCGCTCCCGGTCCAGGCGGGCGCGCCCGCGCCCGGAGCGGATGCTGATCGCCAGCCGGGTGACCTCACCTCGAGGACGGTCACGGTGGAGCCGGGCCGTGACCAGGACCTCGGTGCCGTCGGGAAGCGACCAGGACTGCTCCGGCACCGCGGTGCGCGTCGTCAGTCCGACGTACGGCGAGTTGCAGGTCAGCCAAGCCGCTCCGTCGGAGCTCTTCAGACGCAGCACCTCACCCAGCGGCCGCCCGAGCGCCTCGGAGGCGCCGTCCCAGCCCAGCCAGGTGGCAGCGAGACGCGAGATGACAGTGACGGTGCCGGACGCGTCGGCGACGACCACACCGTCGGGCAGGGCGTCGACGACGTCCTGCAGGCTCGAGTCGCTCACGGGGGCCAGGCTACGGCGTGCCCGGACCCGGGTGGTGGCGCGCGGACTCGAAGAGGCACAGCGCCGCGGCGGTGGAGAGGTTGAGGCTCTCGGCCCGGCCCCGGATCGGGATCCGGACCCGGTGGTCGGCCAGGGCGGCCACGTCGTCGGGCAGTCCCCACGCCTCGTTGCCGAACAGCCAGGCGGTGGGGCCGGTGAGCAGGTCACCGGCCGCGTGCAGGTCCGTCTCCCCCGCTCCGTCGGCGGCGAGCACCGTCAGCCCGGCGGAGCGAGCGGCGGCGATCGCCGATGCGACGTCGCTCTCGACCGCGACCGGCAGGTGGAAGGCGCTGCCGACGCTGGCCCGCAGGGTCTTGGAGTTGTACAGGTCCACCGAGCTGCCGGCGAGCACGACGGCGTCCGCGCCGGCGGCGTCCGCGGTACGGATGACGGTGCCGGCGTTGCCGGGGTCACGCACGTCGGCGCAGATGGCCACCAGCCGCGGCGCCGACTCCGGGTCGAGCACGTGGGCGACGGGGCGGTCGATGAAGCGGCACAGCGCCACGACGCCGGCCGGGTTGACCGCCTCGCTCAGCGAGGCCATGGCGCGGTCCTCGACCAGGGTCCACCGGGGCGAGGACGCGGCGAGAGCGGCGTGCTGCTCCGTGGCGGCAGCCGTGGCGAAGACCTCGACCACGCACCCGGGCACGCCCAGGGCACCCTCGACGGCCTTCGGGCCGTCGGCGAGGAACAGCCGCCGCTCGGATCTCTCCGAGCGGCGGCTGAGCTTGCGTGCGTCCTTGACGCGAGCGTTGCTCGCGGCCAGCGGAGTGCTCAGGCGTCGACCCGGGGTGCGTTGACGTCCTCGGGCAGCGCGGCCTTGGCGGTCTCGACGAGCACGTTGAACGCGGCGACGTCGTTGACGGCCAGGTCAGCGAGGATCTTCCGGTCGACCTCGACGCCGGCCAGGTTGAGGCCCTGGATGAAGCGGTTGTAGGTCAGGCCCTGCGCGCGGGAGGCAGCGTTGATGCGCTGGATCCACAGGCTGCGGAAGTTGCCCTTGTTCTTCTTGCGGTCGTTGTAGTTGTAGACCAGGGAGTGGGTGACCTGCTCCTTGGCCTTGCGGTAGAGGCGCGAGCGCTGGCCGCGGTAGCCGCTGGCCCGCTCGAGGGTGGTACGACGCTTCTTGTGAGCGTTCACTGCGCGCTTGACGCGTGCCATGGTGGATCTCCTTGTTGCTAGCTGGTCAGCGGCGGCGGGACGCCTCGCTCGACCGACGAATGGGGCGAGGGGTGGTCAGAGACCCAACATCTTCTTGGCACGCGGGACGTCGGCCTTGGCGACCTCGGTCGTGCCCGACATCCGGCGGGTCACCTTGGAGGACTTCTTCTCCAGGTTGTGCCGCTTGCCGGCCTTCTCGCGCAGGATCTTGCCCGAGCCGGTCACGCGGAAGCGCTTTCCGGCGCCGCTGTGGCTCTTGTTCTTCGGCATCTCAGTCTCCTCTTTGGTGATGCTCGGTGCTGCTGGTGCAGTGCTGGTGTCGGCGGGCGAGGCCCGGCCGGTGAGCTGTGGTCCTAGGCCTCGATCTCGGGATCGAGGTTCTCGGAGCGTCCGCGCTCCTTCTTGGCCGCGACCGGTCCGGCAGCGTGCGCTGCGTCGCGCTCGGCCTTCTCGGCGTCGACGACGGCGGCGCGCTCGGCTTCCTTCTCGGCCTTCTGGACGAGGTGGTCGGCCTTGGCCTCCGCCTTCTTCTTGTGCGGGCCCAGGACCATGATCATGTTGCGGCCGTCCTGCTTGGGCGACGACTCCACGAAGCCGAGCTCGGTGACGTCCTCGGCCAGGCGCTGCAGCAGCCGGAAGCCCAGCTCGGGGCGGTGCTGCTCGCGACCGCGGAACATGATGGTGATCTTGACCTTGTCGCCGGCCTTGAGGAAGCGGACGACGTGGCCCTTCTTCGTCTCGTAGTCGTGCGCGTCGATCTTGGGACGAAGCTTCATCTCCTTGATGATCACGTTCGTCTGGTTGCGGCGCGCCTCACGGGCCTTCTGGGCGTTCTCGTACTTGAACTTCCCGTAGTCCATGAGCTTGCAGACCGGGGGGCGTGCCATGGGGGCGATCTCGACCAGGTCGAGGTCGGCCTCTTGGGCGAGGCGCAGCGCATCGGCGGTGGGAACGATGCCGACGGTCTCGCCGCTGGGGCCAACGAGGCGGACTTCCTGAACGCGGATCCGGTCGTTGATTCGAAGCTCGGTGCTGATGGGTCCTCCAGTGGAGTGGGCAGTGGGTCAGGTGGTGTGGCGGGTGTCCAAGCGGAGGCCAGCCATGACCACCTACCTCCGCCTCGGGGACCACATGCGTCCACGAGCCCAGGTCGGGCCATCAGACCGGACCCGACGACCTGATCGTGCTGCGGTCGGTGCGGGTGGGAGATGATCGAGCCTGATCTCCGCTTGAAGGATCAGGCAGGCACACGTGTGCCTGCTGATCCGGTCAACGACAGATGCTAGCCGAATAGTCCCGGCGCCCGAAATTCACGCTGACCCGTCGGCCATGAGCGACGGGTCGGCGTCGACCCAGGCGATGCCGCCGTCGATCTTGGCCAGGCGGTAGCCGGCGCCCAGCGCGGTGAGGGAGTCACCGTCGACGACGAGGCGGGTGGGCCCGGCCACGTCGACGACGAGGGCCGAGGCCTGCTCCTGCACGGCGGCCTCGGCTGCCTGACGAGAGGTGACCGGGACCGGTCGCGCCTCCGGGTCCCATGCGGCCAGCGCGTCGGTCGAGGTGAAGGCGAGCAGGCCCCGACGCCCGTCGGGCGTCTGCATGAGGACCGCCGCCATGTCGCTGGACTTGTCGCTCGCCAGCCCCGTGGTGGGGTCGACCCCGACCTCGCCCAGCACGGCCACCACCGGCACGAGGAGCCGGGCGTGCTGCAGGCGCGCGAGCGCGGCGACGTACCTCTCCGAGGACTCCGCGGAGTCGACGGCCCGGCCGTACTGCACCAACGCCTGGGCCAGCCCCGGGTCGGCTCGACCGTCGTCGTCGGGAACCGCAGGACCGAGGAGCCGGCGCTGGGAAGGAGGCTCGTTCATCGCAGCCAGTGTGTCACCCTGGTCAGGTGGACGACGTCGCCTGGGGAGCCCTCACCCTCTCGCTGACGGTCCTGGGCGCGATCTACACCTGGTACGCCTACCAGCGCCGTGGCCTGGCTCCCGCACTGCGGGGGGCCGCCCTCACGCTGCTGCCGGTGGCGGCCCTGCTGACCAGAACGCTGCGGATGTTCACCGAGATCGCCGACGCGATCACGGGCTGGGCGACGCGCCTGGTGTTCAGCCCCACCGTGTGGGTCGGGGTGGTCGTCGCCGGGATCTCCGTCCTGCTGTTCGGCGCCGCCCGGGTGGTCGACCGTCGTGGCGGGACGGCGAGGACGTCCGGCCCGAGGAGGCCACGGAGGCTCAGGAAGCCGGGAGAGCCCGCGGCGGGGCAGGTCGAGAAGGGCGACCCGGCCGACGACGACATGGGCGACGACGACATGGCCGACATCGAGGCCATCCTGCGCAAGCGCGGCATCTCCTGAGCACTGCGTCCGAGGCCGCGCCGCCCCCCGGCGTCACCGCGCGGCGAGTGCTCGACCTGGTCGAGAGCCGCTCACCCACGCTGGGATCGGGACGGCTCGTGTGCGTCGACGGGCCGGCCGGGTCGGGCAAGACCACGCTGGCCGCGGCGCTCCACGACCTCAGCCCCGGCTCCGTCGTCGTCCACCTCGACGAGCTCCTCGAGGGCTGGGGCGGCCTGGGGGGTGTCGACCAGCGGCTCGATCCACTCCTGCTCCCGCTGGCACGCGGCGTGGCCGGACGCTACGAGCGCTACGACTGGATCGCGGGACGCTTCGCGGAGTGGGTCCCGATCCCACCGACGCCGTTGCTGGTCCTGGAGGGGGTCGGGTCCGGGTCGCTGCGGCACGCACTGCTGTGCACGGTGCTGGTCTGGGTCGAGGTGGATGACAGCCTGCGCCTTCGCCGCGGCATGGAGCGCGACGGCGAGCAGATGCGACCGCACTGGGAGCAGTGGATGCGCGACGAGCGCGCGCACTTCGTGGACCAGGACACCCGCGCCCGCGCCGACGTGGTTGTGTGACGCCATGAGCGAACAAGTCCCACCCAGCGGCGAGCAGTTCGCGATCTCCGGCGGGGGGTACGACGCCGTGGTCACCGAGAGCGGGGCCGCGCTGCGCCTGCTCACCTATGCCGGTCGCGACCTCGTCGACGGCTTCGGCGCCGACGCCATGTCGTCGGGTGGCCGGGGCCAGCTGCTGATGCCGTGGCCCAACCGGGTCCGCGACGGCAGGTACTCCTTCGACGGGCGGGACCTCCAGCTCGCTCTCACCGAGCCGAAGCGCAGCAACGCCTCCCACGGCCTGGCTCGCTGGGCGGCGTGGACGCTCGAGGAGCGCACCGAGCACTCGGTCTCGATGCAGTACCGGCTGATGGCGCAGACCGGCTACCCGTGGCTCGTCGACCTGCACGTGCTCTACGACCTCTCGGCGGACGGGCTCACCGTCACCCAGACCGCCACCAACCACTCCCCCTCGCCCGCGCCCTACGCCAGCGGGGCGCACCCCTACTTCACGGTCGGCAACGGCCCGGTCGACGGCTGGGAGCTCCGACTGCCCGCTGCCACGCGGTCGATCACCGACGATCGGCTGATCCCGATGAGCACCGAGGACGTGGCGGGCACGCCGTACGACTTCCGGGAGGGGCGGGCGCTGGGCGACCTCGCTCTGAACCACGGCTTCACCGACCTCGAGCGCGACGAGTCCGGGCGAGCCACCACGTCCCTGCGGGACCCGGCCACCGGGCGCGCGCTCGAGGTGTGGGTGGACCAGGGACACCGCTGGCTGCTGCTCTACACCGCCGACGACGTCGCGGCCACGGCCCGGCGATCGTTGGCGATCGAGCCGATGACGGCCAACGCCGACGCCTTCCGGACCGGCGAGGACCTGCTCACCCTGGCCTCCGCCGGCGAGGCCGGCGACGAGGCGTCAGTCTCCTGGGGGGTGCGCGCGGTCGAGGAGCACGCGTAGCTCCCGCACCGCCGCCTTGGCGCGGGACCCGTCGGAGCCCTGGATCCCCATCGCGGGCACGGTCGTGCCGTCGGCGAGGTCGAGGCTGACCCACGGCGCGCCGGCATCGAGTCGCACCGCGACGACCTGTGCCCAGTCGTACTCGTGCCGGCGGTAGCCGTTGACGACCACGATCCCCTCGGCGCGGGCCTGGACGCGGGAGCGGACCAGGGCGTAGAGACACGCGACGCCGCCGCCGAACATCGCCACGACCGTCCCGCGCTGGAACGGGGTGACCGCATCCCGCGTCTCCTGCTCGAACCCGATCCAGAGCAGGGCGACGATGAAGACCAGCACCACGATCGCGACGACGCCCGCGATACGGGGTCCGAGCGGACGCCAGGTCCGCGGGAGGCTCAGCTGTCCCCCCGAGGCGCCCGGGTCAGAGTCGGCAGGCATGGATGTCGGTCAGCAGGATGCCCCGAGCGCCGAGGTCGTAGAGCTGGTCCATGAGCCGCTGGGCGCCCCCGCGCGGCACCATGGCGCGCACGGCGTACCACCCGTCGCGCTGCAGCGGCGAGATCGTCGGGCTCTCGATCCCCGGGGTCAGCGCCACGGCTGCGTCCAGGTGCTCGGCGGAGACGTCGTAGTCCATCATCACGTAGCCGCGGGCGACCAGGACACCCTCGACGCGGCGGCGGAAGACCTCGAACCCGGCGGGCAGGTCCCCACCGGCGCGGGTGATCAGGACGGCCTCGGAGCGCAGGATCGGCTCGCCGAAGGTCTCGAGGCCGGCCTGCTTGAGGGTCGCCCCGGTCTCGACGACGTCGGCGATCACGTCGGCCACCCCGAGCTGGATGCTGGTCTCGACGGCGCCGTCGAGGCGGGTCACCGACGCCTCGATGCCACGCTCCTCGAGGTAGGTGCGCACGATCCCGACGTACGACGTGGCGATGCGGGTGCCGGCGAGGTCCTCGACCGCGGAGAACGCGCCGCGCGGGCCGGCGAAGCGGAAGGTGCTGCGTCCGAAGCCGAGGGTCAGCGCCTCCTCGGCCTTGGCGGCGGAGTCGCGCAGCAGGTCGCGGCCGGTGATGCCGATGTCGAGGGTGCCCTCCCCGACGTACAGGGCGATGTCACGCGGGCGCAGGTAGAAGAACTCGACCCCGTTGTCGGGGTCCATCAGGGTGAGCTGCTTGGAGTCGTCGCGCTGCCGGTAGCCGGACTCGCGCAGGATCTCGGAGGCCGACTGGGACAGCGAGCCCTTGTTGGGGATCGCGATCCGCAGGGGGCGAGGCTCCGCCGGGGATGTGGTCATGGGTGGGTCCTGCTCGTGTTCAGAGGTGGGCGTAGACGTCGTCGAGCTCGATGCCGCTGGCGATCATCAGCACCTGAGCGTGGTAGAGCAGCTGGCTGATCTCCTCGGCGGCGCGGTCCTTGCCCTCGTGCTCGGCGGCCATCCAGGACTCCGCGGCCTCCTCGACCAGCTTCTTGCCGATCGTGTGCACGCCGGCGTCGAGCGCGGCGACCGTGCCGGAGCCGTCGGGTCGGGTGCGGGCCTTCTCGGTCAGCTCTGCCCAGAGCCCCTCGAACGTCTTCACGGGTGGCAGCCTACGGCGTCCGCCGGGTGGTCAGCGGGGCAGTCCCACCGTCGCCCCTAGGGTGCCGCAGTCCTCGCCTCCGTGACGACCCTCGCCGCGTCGACGAAGCTGTACGACGGGGTGGCGCCGGTGAGGTCCGGCACGCCGAGCCGCACCACGACGGTCCGGCTCGACGGATCGACCAGGACCACCTGGCCGCCGAAGCCCTGGGCGGCGAACAGGTCGTCGGGCGCCCCAGGGGCCACCTGGCCGACGCGCACCACCTCCGGGCTCCCGGTGAGGTCGGTCTGGTCGAGCGGACCGCGCAGGGGACCCTCGCGGTTGAGCCACCACAGCAGCCCGTAGGCGGCATTGAGGTCCTGGGACGGGGCACCGACCGCCTCGTCCACCCAGGCCGCGGGCAGGACGCGCTCGCCGTCCCACTCACCGCGTTGGGCGAAGAGCGTCCCGAACCGCGCCAGGTCCCGGCAGGTGGAGTTGAGGCCGAACGCCGTGCTGGTCGAGGTCCCGGCGGCGTCACCGGTCATCCGGGTGTCGTCCATGCCGAGCGGCTCGAACAGCCGGGTGGTGGCGTAGTCCGCGGTCGTCTCCCCCACTGCGGTGCTCAGCACCGCGTCGAGGGTCTGGATGGCGGCGTTGTTGTACGCCCAGGCCGTCCCGGGCTCGAACTGCTGGGCCAGGCCCACGGCGTACGCCGTGCGGTCGCGGGCCCGGATCAGGCCGGTGTAGTCGGATCGGGTCGACCACTCACGCCCGCTGTCGTTGGCGAGCAGGTTGCGCACCGTCACCCCGGCCGACGGCGTCCCGCGCCACTGCCGCACCTGGTTCGCCGCGGACTCGTCGATGTCGAGCACGCCGTCGGCCTGGGCCAGTCCGACCAGGGTGCTCGTGACGGACTTGGTGACGGAGTAGACCTCCTGCGACGTGCGCTCGTCGGTGTCCTGCCAGTACCACTCGCCCACGACGCGTCCGCGCCGGGCGACCAGCAGGC
>NZ_JAPYPS010000123.1 GCF_029937575.1 Nocardioides sp. | reverse complement strand
ACGACCCGATGCCGTGGGGAAGAGGAGCGTGCCGTGAAGCGCCCCAGCTCGGCCACGTCCGCTCTTCGGCTGATCCGGACGCCACGCCACGAGCCACCCATCAGCGCGCAGCCCCCCGCCTCAGACCGTCAGCTCGCCCAGCCGCCGCCATGCGGTGAGGTCGGCATGCTCGGCGATGTAGGCGGCGGTCTCGGGGGGCAGGGTGCGGTCACGGCCGGCGACGGACTCGACGTACTGGTCGTGGGCGGCCTGCCAGTCGGCCTGGATCGGCGCGGCGTCGAGGTCCAGGAAGGCCATGGCAGCAGCCAGACCGGCACCGGAGGGCTCCCCGAAGAAGCGGGTGTAGTCGAGCGCGATCGCCTGCTCCGGGCGGGCGGAGACGGCGTCGAGCACCCGGCGTACGGCGGTGTTCCAGGCGCCGACGGCCCGGTCGGCGCCGGCCCCTTCACGCCAGCCCGTGTCCGAGGCATCGGCGGCGCGGCGCTCCCACGAGCTGGCGACGAGCGAGATGTCGCGCACGATGAAGACGAAGCGCGCCTGGGGGAAACGCTGCCAGATCTTGCGCGCCCTGATGGCGGTCATCTTGTCGCCGCGGTAGCGCGCGGTGTCCCACTTCGCCTCGAGGTCCGCGAGCCGCTCCTGGGCCCAGGGCACGTCGGGCGTGATGTTCGTCAGCCCGTCGCGGTAGTCGAAGAAGCGGTCCCGCTCGAAGTGCTCCGGACCGAGCTCCCCGATCCGCTCGCCCCACAGCCGCTTGTAGCGCTCCATGCCGACGGCGATGTCGGGGTGGTTGCCGAGGATGCGGCGCAGCGCCGTCGTGCCGGATCGCGCGACACCGGCCACGAAGAGGAGCTCGTGCTCACGGGTGCCGGTCATGGCAGCCCCGGCTCGACGAACGGCTCGAGGCCGGTGAGGACCGGCTCCCGGATCCCGACGAGGGTGGCGCCGTCGCCCGAGAGCAGGACGACGCCCTCGAGGCCGGTCTTCTCGGGGGTCAGCGTCAGCAGGCGCGCCTTGCCCGGCAGCGACATCCGGTAGCCGCGGTCGCGGGCGACCTCGATCCGCTCCGAGAAGAGCTGATCGCCCTTCCTGTCCCACACCGTCACGGTCGCCACCCCCTGGGACGAGGCGCCGCCGAGGACCAGCTCCTTGTCCGCCTTCGGCAGCGCCACCGTGCTGGCCACGCCGACCGGTGGGGTCGGCACGCTGTGCACCAGGTCGCCGCGCACGAACATGACCAGCCCGACGGTCGCCTCGACCGACGAGTCGACCTGCACGCCCAGGGGGCGCGACTGGTCGTTGCCACGAGCCCCCTTCAACAGCGGTGCGAGACCGACCCGGACGACACTCTGGGGAGGCAGCCGCACGTCCTCGGCCGCAGCCGGGGTGAAGACCGAGTCCGCCGTCACCAGGCGCACCGTCGCCCGCCCCTCGTCGTCACCGGGGTTGGCGATGATCAGCGTGCGCTGCCCGCGCCCCTGGGGCAGGCCCAGCAGCAGGTTGGAGACGCTCGGCTGGTCCTGGGAGGCGAGTCCGTCGCGGCCGCCCGGTCCGCGCCCGAGCTCCTGGAAGTTGTCGAGGACGCTGGCCGAGATGCGACCACGCAGCGTCGTCACGTGCAGAGCGAGGTCGTCGCGGCGCGGGATCACCTCGGCCAGGTCGAAGCGCCGGGTCTCGCCGCCCGTGATCGCCAGACCCCGCAGCGCCGGCGCCGAGACAGGTCCGCGTCGACCGAAGACCTCGATGTCGACGACCGCGCGCCCGCCGTCGGGGTTGACGAGCTGGAGCAACGACTGGTGCTTGGCACCGGCGCCGACGCCGGTGAACCACTGGTCCACGACGGGCGCCCGGCAGTCCATGGACTCCCATGGGCGTTGGTACCGGCTGGCCACGAGACCCGGGGCGAGGTCGTCGCGACCGGTGATGATCGCGGCCCGACGGCCCAGCTCCAACGAGGTCGTCCGGTCCGGCGCCACCTCGACGTCGGCGCGGTCGTCGCCGGCTCGGACGTCGAGGTTGCCGCCGACGCCGGAGACGGAGGCGAGGTCGACCTCGTCGCCGCCAGGAGGACAGACGAGTGTGGCGCGCGTCAGCGGGGTCTCCTCGGGTGCCACCCGCTGACCGGACTCCTGCTCGGTGCTCACGAGCAGGGCCGCAGCCAGGGCGAGGACCGGTACCACCACGGCCGCCACGGTCAGCCGGTCCGGTCGGTGCCAGGACACCGACCGGCTCGCGAGGCGTCGTACGCGTCCGGAGTCGTCACTCATGACTCCCTCCCCCCGCGCAGGGTGGGCGCACACAGGACCAGCACGAGCAGGAGTGACAATCCTTGTACGACGAGCAGCACGACGTGGACGGCGGACCCGGGGCCGTCCACCGCGGCGGCCGTCATCGGCCGGTCGACCCGCCAGGCGCGGGTGCCGGGGTCGGTGCTCGCCTGCACCAGTCCGGTGGTCGCGTCGAGGGAAGCAGCCACGCCGGCGTCCGCCGGGGCCGGCATCAGGATCCACTCGAGACCGAGGTCGCCCAGGTCGCTGACCGCCACGCTCGTCGGGCGCGCCAGCACGGTGGCCACGGCGTCCTGGGCTGCGGCGTCGGTCGCCGAGAAGGCCAAGATCTCGTCCTCGCCGAGGGTCACCCCGTCGTCGCGGCGCACGGTGTAGGTCAGTCCCCCCGACAGCGTGCCGCGCACGACGAGGATGCCGTGCTCGGGGCCGGTGACCGAGCTCTGCAGCATGTAGGCGGGCACGACCTTGGCCGGCTCCGAGCCCAGCAGGTCGTCGCCGTCGACGGCCCAGAGCAGCCCGGCGGCGGGTACGACGACCGCCGCACCGGCCGCGACCAGACCTGCGGCTCGCAGTGCGACCCGCGTGCGAGCACCGCGCTCGGCCGGGGCCCGGTCCCGGACCAGGCCCTGGGCGCCGAGCAGTGCGGCGGTGACCAGGGCTGCCTGGACCACCACGACGGTGGCCCCCAGCCCGGCCGGCCCGGAGAGGGCCACGAGGTCGAGGGAGAGCCCGGAGAGCACGACGGCCACCGCGACGCCGACCAGCGCGACGAGCCAGCACAGGGCGACCGGGATCCTGGTCGCCCGAGGCACGAGCGCGAGCGCCGCGAGCACGAGGACCACCACTCCCGACCACGCCGGAGCGCCTCCCTCGAGGCGACCGGACAACACGTCGAGGGTGCCGACCTGGGCGGCGGGCTGGCGCCCCGACTCGGCCACGAGCAGTCCGGCGGCACCGCTGCGCAGGGCCGCCACCCACCAGGGAGCCAGCAGCACCGACGGGACCGCGAGTGCTGCGAGCGGCGGACCGATCACGTCGCGCGTGAACAGGGCCGAGCGCACCACCAGCAGACCGAGGACCAGGACCACCAGGGTCACGCTCAGCGCGAGCCACCAGGCCACGGGCGAGAAGGCGGTCGCGAGAGCGAGGAGCAGACCCGTTCGCCAGGCGGCGCGCCACCGGCGCTCGGGCTCGGGGTCGGCGAAGCCCAGCGCAGCGTGGGCCACCCACGGCACCAGCGCCGCCGTCACGACGAGGCCGAGACGACCGGTGCCCCAAGCCCCGCTGGTGAGCGGGACCAGGGCGTACGTCGTCGAAGCGACGACCAGCAGCCACCGCGGCGCCCCCAGCGGGCTGACGAGCCGACCGGCGACGCGCAGGAAGCGCCACGCGCCCCACAGCCCGAACGGCACCGCCGCGAGCATCAGCAGGCTCACCGCCCCGGTGGTGCCGAGCACGCTCGCGAGCAGCGCCACCACGACGACGTACGGCGGAGCCGGGACGTCGGTGCCGAAGCCGAGCGGGTGCCACGCGTCGAGCGCCAACGACCACCAGGATCCGGCGCCCGACGGGACCGGAGCCAGGGCGCCTCCCACGACGGTCCCCCACGCCGTACGAGTGCCGACCAGTGCCACCACGACGACGGCGGTGAGCACGAGCGCGATCGGGTCGGTGAGGTAGCGGGCGACGACGCCGGTGTCGACCAGCTCCTCGTCCTCGTCGAGATCACGCTCGGCACGCAGCCGACGGGCCGCCGAGGACGAGGGGTCGCGCTGGGCGGCATCGATCCGCCGCCGCTCGGCGACGTCCGCGGCCTGGTTGGTCAGCGCCGCCGCGAGGTCCCCGACGAAGTCGAGACCGTGCCGGTAGGGCACCCACGCGGGCGCCAGCAGTGCACGTGCGCGTCCGGGGTCGTGCGTCGCGACCGCCGCCGTACGGCGG
>NZ_JAPYPS010000058.1 GCF_029937575.1 Nocardioides sp. | reverse complement strand
CTCAAAAACCTCCCACGCCCATATTTCTTGGCGGATCAACCTGACAGCACACTAGTCAATCGTGACCATTTGCCCCGGGCAGGGGTGCCACGCGGGTCGAGGGTCCTTAGGCTGGCGTCCGTGCCCACTCCCCCCGCCGTGACCTCGCGACGCGCGCTCGTCGCAGGCGCCGGGAGCGTTGGAGCCGCCGCTGTCGTGGGCGTCGGTGCCGGCCCCGCACAGGCGGCGTACAAGCCCCGCCGCTACCGGGGCAAGCCGTTGCTCGGGGCGGCGGACCGACACCTGGTCAACCGGTTCTCCTACGGCAACACCCCCTCGCTGACTCGCCAGGTGCGCCGCGCCGGCGGTGGACGCACGTGGTTCGAGAAGCAGCTGCAGCCCGGCCGGATCAAGGACGGCCGCACCGATGCCCTCGAGGGCTGGTGGCCGAGCCTGACCCGCTCGCCCCAGGACCTGTGGAACCGCCAGGTCCAGGAGGTGGAGGGTGGTTGGCAGGTGATGGCCGACTACCAGCGCTGGATCCTGATGCGTCGCGTCACGACCAATCGGCCGGTGTGGGAGCTGATGGCCGAGTTCTGGATGAACCACTTCAACGTGCCGGTCCATCACGACGCCACGTTCACGCACCGCTTCGACTTCGACCGAGTCGTCCGGCGCTACGCGCTGACCAGCTTCGAGGAGCTGCTGCGACGCGCGGTCACCCACCCCGCGATGGGCATCTTCCTCGACGCCGCGGTCTCCACCAAGGAGCACCCCAACGAGAACCTCGGGCGCGAGCTGCTCGAGCTGCACACCGTCGGGTACGGCCAGTACGACGAGTCCGACGTCAAGGACTCGGCCCGCATCCTGACCGGCTACCTCGTCGACATGTGGGGCACCTGGGAGGCGAGCTATTCCCCCCGGGACCACTGGACCGGGGCCGTCTCGGTGCTCGGCTTCACGCACGCCAACAAGAGCGCCGACGGGCGAGCGGTGGCCGAGGCCTTCCTCGCCCACCTCGCTCGCCACCCCGCCACGGCACGACGCATCGCCCGCAAGCTGTGCGTCACCTTCGTGCGTGACGAGCCGTCCCAGGCTCTCGTCGACCACCTCGCCGAGGTCTACCTGCGCAACGACACCGCGATCAAGCCCGTCCTGCGGGCCCTGGTCGCGTCCTCGGAGTTCAAGAAGTCCGGCGGGCTCAAGGTCCGCGAGCCCTCAGCGGAGATCGTCGCGACCTACCGCGCCCTGCGGGTCAGGATCAGCGACCCCCCGGCGGGCGACAACGGCTTCGCCGCGCGGGTCATCCTGTGGCAGGCCGAGGCGATCGGTGCGGTGCCGTTCGACTGGCCTCGACCCGACGGGCCGCCGGCGGACAACGCCGCCTGGTCGTCTCCGGCACGACTGTTGGCTTCGATGGACACCCACTGGGCGATGAGCGGGGGCTGGTGGCCCAGCGAGGGCATCCGCTACCGCACTGCTCGCGCGTGGCTGCCCAGGAAGCGGTTGCGCTACGACCTGCTCGTCGACCACCTGTCTCAACAGCTCCTGGGGCGCCGCTCGTCCTCTCGGCTGCTGCAGGCCTGTGTCGAGGTCTGCCCCGACGAGTGGAAGATCCGACCCTCGACGAAGATCACGATGGCACATCCCCTGATGAAGTGGGGCTTCCACCGGGTCATCGCCACCATCCTCGACTCCCCCGACCACTTCACCAGGTGAGCCCGATGAGCCCGACGAGCCGGCCCACGGCCTGCTGCCCGGAGTACGCCCGACTGACGCGCCGCAGCCTGTTCACCGGAGGACTCGCGGCCGGCGCCGCCACCGTGCTCGGCAGCGCCGTGGTGACCGCAGCTCCCGCCGCAGCGGCGAGCGCCGACGCCGTGATGGTCGTGCTCTCCCTGCGCGGAGCCGCGGACGGGCTGTCCCTCGTGGTCCCCTACAACGACCCCGTCATCGCCGACGGCAGTGCGCGCCCCCGGATCGGGATACCGCCCGGGCAGCTGCTCGCCACCGACGGCACCTTCGGACTGCACCCCGAGCTGTCCCCCCTGCTCCCCCTGTGGGACGCCGGCGAGCTGGCCGCCGTGCACGCCACGGGTCTCCCCGCGCCCAACCGCTCGCACTTCGCCGCCATGGAGGAGGTCGAGGACGCCAACCCCGGGTCCGACCGACGCGAGGGCTGGCTCAACCGGCTCGTCGGCAACCTTCCGGGCAGCTCGCCGCTGCAGGGCTTCGCCGTCGGGAACGGCGTCGTACCGACCTCCCTGTACGGCGCACAGCCGGTGATGTCGGCCTCCGACGTCGAGTCGGTCGGCTTCGCCGGGGCCAAGGACGACGACGGCAGCCGACTGCGGTCCCTGCACACCCTGTGGGACAGCACACCCGGCAACCTCGGCACGGCCATGCGCTCCGCCTTCGCCTCCGCCGAGGACTTCTCGCCCGTGCAGGAGACCGTCGACCGGGAACGCAGCTACCCGTCCACGGATCTCGGCCGGGCGTTGAGCGAGGTGGCTCGGATCATCCGCGGCGACGTCGGCGTCGGCGTGATCACCGTGGACCAGGGCGACTGGGACATGCACTCCGGGCTCGGCACCTTGGAGTGGGGGGCGATGCAGCGCAACGCCGCGGAGCTGGCGCAGGCGCTCGCAGCGTTCTTCGCGGACCTGGGCGACCAGCGGCGCAAGGTCACGCTCGTGGCGTTCAGCGAGTTCGGCCGGCGGGTGCAGGAGAACGCCAACTTCGGCCTGGACCACGGGTACGGCAACGCCATGTTCCTGGCCGGCGCCGGCGTCAAGGGGGGTCGCTACTACGGGACCATGCCCCCGCTCAGCGCCGACCTGGATGCCGACGTCCCGGTGACCACGGACTACCGCAGCGTGCTGTCCGAGATCGTGACGACCCGTCTCAAGGCCTCGCGCGCCGAGGTCTTCCCCGGGTTCGCGCCGGAGCACGTGGGTGTCATGACGGGCCTCTGACGAGGGGCCGACCCCCGCCGAGGGTGTCGCTGACCAGTCGCTGGTCCAGCACCGTGTACGGCGAGGCCGACGACCTGGCACGCCGACGCAGCGCGTCGAGCGGGACCTCGCCCCGGGCCGCGGTCAGCACGAGGTTCCCCGGGCGGCGACCGCGCAGCGTGGCGGGCTCCGCACTCACCATGATGGAGGTGAAGGTCTCCAGCAGCCCCGCGACGACGTCACGGGCGAGGGTGAACGGCGCGTGGTCCGCCAGGTTCAGGACGTAGCAGCCACCGGGCACGAGGACCCGGCCCACGTCGGCCAGGTGCTCACGCGCCAGCAGGTCGTGAGGGACCCGGCCGTCGGCGAACGCGTCGACGACGACCACGTCGGCGTACCCGTCCCGCAGTGCGGCGATCCCGGTGACGCCATCGACCGGGCGCACCTTGATCCCGCTGCGTCGCGCGAGGGGGAGCTCCGCCCGCACGCGGGCGGTCAGCGCCTCGTCCGGCTCGAGGACGACCTGTGCCGAGGTCGCTCGCGTTGCCGCGACGTAGCGCGGCAGCGTCAGCCCCGCGCCACCCACGTGCACGACCCTGATCGCCTCGCCATCGGGTGCGACGGCGTCCAGGACGTCCCCGATACGCCGGACGTAGTCGAAGGCCAGGCGCGTGGGATCTCGCAGATCCACGTGGGACTGGTCGCGGCCGTCGACCCGTACGACCCAGCAGTCAGCACCCCCGTCGGCCAGGATCTCGAGCATCGCATCGCCTCCACACCTGGGCGTCATCCGACGCCTCCTGTGTCACCATGAGACATCATGCGTGCTCCCCACCTGATCGCTGTCCGATCGCGCCCGCGACGCGGTACGGCGCTCCTCACGGCTATCGCCCTGCTCGCGGCGCTCCTGGCGACCTTCGCCGCCTCCTCGCCCGTCTCGGCTCTCCCGCGCGAGGACCTCGACGCCCCGTCCATGCCGGCCGACTGCTTCGGGCCGGCCCAGACGACCGGTGAGCCGACTGCGTGCCACTTCAACAAGTTCCGCAAGAAGCGCCCCACGGTCGTGCTCTGGGGAGATTCTCACGCCTGGATGTACATCCCCGCCGTCCGCAGGGCGGTACGAGGGGAGAAGGTCAACTTCGTCAGCTTCGTCGCCGGCAGCTGTCCCCCGATCAAGTCCCGGGCGAACCCTCAGACCGGCTACTCCGGCAAGTGTGAGCGCAGCAACGTCAACGCGCTCGCCTACGTCACCAAGCAGCTCAGGAAGGGCCGTCAGGTCAAGGTCCTCCTCGGCTCCAACTGGACGGGCTTCCGATCGGCCTTCCGCGACATCAGCCTCGCGAAGTCGCTCGGCCGCGAGTCGGGCTACGACCCCTACACGGAGAAGATGGTGGGCCTGAGCCACGAGGGCACTCCGGCGCTCTTCAAGAAGCTGGGCAAGCTGGGCGCCGACGTGGACGTCATCGCCCAGGCCGCCGTCCTGCCCGCCAAGCGCCGCGACTGCGAGGCCGGGAACGATCCCTACGCCTGTGAGATCCCGCGCTGGCGCGCGCTGCGGGAGGAAGGGCGCACGGACACGTGGTTGCGTGGCCAGATGAAGCAGCTCTCCGGCAAGCCGCGCTACATCACCGCCACCGATGCCTACTGCACCGAGCTCGTCTGCGGCGGCAGCGTCGAGGGCATCTTCACCTGGTACGACAACCTGCACCTCAGTGCCACCCGCACCAAGGCCCTGGTCTCGTACTTCCGGCCGAGCGTGCGCAGCGCCCGCAACGCTCCTCGGTACTGAGCGACAGGTCCCCGACACCCCTGGCGCCCAAGTAGAACGTGTTATAGAAAAGCCGCATGACACTCAGCAACGATGCGGCAGTGGCCGCCGTGAACCGCTACCTGAGCCTGGTCGCGACCGGCACGGCCGACGACGTCGCCGCGCTGTACGCCGAGGACGCCACCCTGGAGGACCCGGTCGGCTCCGACGTCCTCACCGGACGCGAGGAGATCCGCGCGTTCTACGCGACGATCGAGTCGCTCGCGAAGTCCACGCTGCTCCACACTGTGCGCGCCAGTGGCGGCGAGGCCGCCTTCCACTTCAGGATCGAGACCGACACCGGCGCCGGGGTGGCCACGATGGAGCCGCTGGAGTTGATGACCTTCTCCGACGACGGCCTGATCACGTCGATGCGGGCATGGTGGTCCGACACCGACCTCACCTTCGGCTGACCGAGGACTGCGCGACACGGGCAGTCTCCTGCAGGACCCGCCACCGTCGTGTCAGGATTCTCCCACCATGGGACTGCGAACCATCCTCTCTGCCCTCGTGACCTCGGGGCTGCTGCTCGGCATCCTCACCACCCCCTTGACCGTCCCCGCGGCCAACGCCGACGAGCCGGTCACACCCGGGCTCGCCCGGTCGGCACAAGCGGCGCGTGCCGACGACCCGCCTCGCCGAGGCGCCGACTTCCCGCGGATGCCGGGGCGCTGCTACGAGTCCGACGGCCGGACCCTCAGGGACCGGCCCTGTCGGATCACCCGGTACGGCAAGAAGCGTCCGATGCTGGTCGTGTGGGGCGACTCCCACGCCTGGATGTACCTGCCCGCGCTGCGCCAGCAGGCGAGGGCGGCCCGGGTCAACCTGACCCTCGTCGTCTTCGGCAGCTGCCCCCCGTCGCTGCCTCTGCCGAGGAGCCGCGGCTTCGGGCACGTGCAGTGCGAGAAGCACAACGTGGCGACCTTCGACTGGGTCAAGCGGCTGACGTCACGCCGCGACGAGGTGTCCCTGCTCGTCGGTGGCTTCTGGTCGGGCTACCGACAGGCCTACCGGCGCCAGCAACGTGCCGACCGCGACGGGACCGACTCCGGCCTGACCACCTACCAGCAGCACATGAGCGCGCTGGCGGTGGAGAGCTCCCCGAAGCTCTTCGAGAAGCTCGGTCGACGCAGGCTGGACATCGACCTCATCGGGCAGGCTGCCACGGTCCCCCAGGACCCGCGCTACTGCCCGGCCGGCCGAGAGCCTTACCAGTGCGACCTGCCGCGCGTACGTGCGATGGATCGCGAGAAGAGCAACAAGCGGTGGATCAAGCGCAACCTGCGGGCGCCCCTGGTCGGGAAGCCCCGTCTCATCGACACGACGCCGGCCTACTGCTCGAGCGAGACGTGCCGGGCTCACGTCGGCGGTGTCAACACCTTCTACGACGACGTGCACCTCGGCGCTGACCTGACCCGGACCCTGGGTGACTACTTCCACCCCACCTTCGACGACCTGCGGTGACCCTTCGCGCTCCCGATAGATTGGTCGGATGACCGACGACCGCCGGCGAGCACTGCTGATCGGCAGCCGCGCCGTGCTGCTGCGCTGGGTCGTGTGTGTCGCCGCGGCCGCCGTGCTGGGGCTGCCGCTCGCTGTGTCGTGGGCCGTCACCCACACCGTGGTCCAGGAGAAGGTCGGCACCTCGCCGACCACCTTCACCCTCTCCACCCAGGGCCAGAGCGAGCTGCGCCTCGGCATCGCCGGCACGATCTACGTGCCCCGCGCCGTCGGCCCGCTCGGGGTCCGGGCAACCGTCGACGGGCCCGGTGACCCCGGTGCCGGCAACGGCGACCTGGCCAACTACGTACGCCCGGAGATGCTGGCCCTCTACACGGGTCTGTTCCACGATCCCGGACCCGCGATCGACCAGTACGTCGGACTCGTCCAGGACGAGCTGCGTCGCCAGCTGGTCAGGTCGGTGGTCGTCACCTCGCTCGGAGGCGGGCTCCTGCTCCTGGGCCTCTCCTACCTGCTCCCCCTCCGCGGGCGCACCACGCCGCGGCGCCGCGGCGACCGGCTGCGCGCCGCGACGGTCTTCGCCCTGGTTCTGGCCGCCACGTCGGCCTCGGCGGTCGTCCAGGTGCGTGCCTCAGCAGGGCATCGCGGACCCACCGAGGGCGTCTACGCGCTCTCCATCCTGGACGGCACCCTCGCCGACGGCGCCACCACCGACTCACCGGTGATCCGCGCCCTGACCAGTGGAGCGCTGGCCAAGGCCGAGGTCCTGGTGCGACGCCAGGAGAAGGCTGAGGCCACCTACCGGGCAACGGCCCAGCAGGATCTCGACGACCAGGCAGTCCTCATGGCGGGGCCGCTCGAGGGCGAGACCGCGGTGATCATGCAGTCGGACATGCACTGCAACACCACCATGATCAACCTGCAGCGCCACGTGGTGGAGCTGCTCAACGAGCAGCACGGAGACGACGTCCCGGCCATGATGGGGATCACCGGGGACCTGACGACCAACGGCACCGCTGCCGAGGGCACCTGCATCCGCAACGAGCGCAAGATCATGGGCGAGGGACCGGTCGCGGTCGTGACAGGCAACCACGAGTCCTCCGTGAGCGCCGAGCAGATGGCCGACGCGGGCATGACTGTGTTGCAAGGATCGATCGAGGAGCTCGCTGGAGTGCGGGTGCTCGGCGACGGTGACCCGGCGCGCAGCGAGCTCTTCGGTGGCACCGAGCTGCGTGGCGAGGAGGGCCAGGACGACGTCGGCCGCCGCCTGCGCGAGGAGGCCGACGACGCCGACGCGGAGGACCGGCCGGACCTCGTGCTGGTCCACGAGGCCTACGCCGCCCAGGCCTTCCTCGGGGTGGAGAGCGTCAACGTCCTGCTGACCCAGAACGACGTCTCCTCGACGGTGGCACCCCTCGACGGCCAGGACGGCATCGACGACGTGCCGGCCGGAGCCGTCTTCTACGGCCACTGGCACCGCTCCATCGAGCCGCGCGTCATCTGGAACTCCGATGGCACCTGGACGCTGCTCATGGAGCTGGACACGTCCGGCGGGGCCGTGGACACCCCGACGATCAACAACTTCTCCACGCCGTGGACCCAGCCCCAGCAGGAGGCATCGTTCCCGGTGCTGTTCCTCGACCAGGAGAGCCGGCTGGTGACGGGCTACCAGGTCTACCGCTTCGAGACGGATGGGAGCGCGGTGGTGGAGCCCCGCGTCAGCATCGGCGACCCCAGCGTGCTCGAGCCCTCCGACGATGCCCAGCCCGACGACGCCCAGCCCGACGACGCCCAGCCCGACGAGTACTCCGGCGACACGGGGAGCGGCGACTCGACCACGGGCTGAACCTGCCCGAGCTGCTGGTCCGTGCCGGTCACTACCCTGCTGCCATGCTCGCCGTCTCCCGCACCGATGCCGTGTCCCTGCTCGAGCTCCAGCGGGAGGACCGGCGCAACGCCCTCGACCTCGAGCTGTGTCGGGCCATCCACACCGCTGCCGTCGAGGAGGTGGAGGCGGGCGCGCGGGTGCTGGTCGTGACGGGCTCCGGCTCGTCGTTCTGCTCGGGTGCGGACCTCAACGGCGTGTACGGCAACGAGTTCCTCGACGCTCTCTACGGCATGCTCCACGGGCTTGCCGCCCTGCCCGTCCCGCTCGTGGCGGCCATCAACGGCCCGGCCATCGGCGCGGGCACCCAGCTGGCCCTGGCCTGCGACCTCCGGGTGGGCGACGCGTCGGCGAAGTTCGGGGTCCCGACGGCTCGCAACGGGATGGCCGTCGACGCCTGGACGATGCGGACCCTCGCGGCCGTTGCCGGTGGCGGCATCGCCCGGCGACTGATGATCGCCGCCGAGCTCATCGACCGCGACACCGCCGTGCACTGCGGTCTGGTCGACCGGCCCGGGACACTCGACGACGCTCTCGCGTGGGCACAGGAGATCGCGTCGCTGGCCCCGCTCACCCTTGCGCACAACAAGCTCGTCCTCAACGGTGGTGCCGACGACGACATCGCGCGCACCTTCGCCGCCTGCTGGGCCAGCGCCGACGTGCGCGAGGCGGCCGCGGCGCGCACGGAGAAGCGGGCCCCTGTCTTCTCCGGGTCCTGACCTGCTCGTGCCCGGGCTAGGGCTCGGGCTCGGGCTCGGTGATGTCGAACATCACGTCGGTGCCGTCGACGCCGGTCACCGTGATCAGCACGTCGACCGTGGTGTCGTCCACGAGGGTCGCGGTGCAGTCCTGCGTGGCGCCGACCCGGCCCTCCAGACCGCCGTCGCAGTCCACGGCCACGACGTCGTCCTGGTCGCGCCCCACCTCCTCCTCGAGGTCGGACTGCGCCACGGTCACCGAGCAGCCGGAGAGGGCGAGGATGAGCAGCGGCCCCACTGCGAGCAGGGGTGTGCGCCGGCGAAGGCAGGAGGCGCGTCGCATGTCCTGACTCTCCCAGAGATCAGGGACGATCGGCGAGGCGTCGCCGGGCTCCCTGCTCGCGCAGGCCACGGACCATCTCGCCGGTGACGAACCCGGAGGCGGCGCGGATCGCCCGGAGACTCGGGTCGACGTCCTGGCCGGCGCCGAGCCGGCGGATCTGCGTCTCGTACCACTCCGACTCCCCGGCCATGCCGGCCACCGTGGGCAACGTGTACGACGGCAGCTCGACCCCGTCGGCGCCGGCCAGCAGGGCGCGGGGCAGCTCGGGGTCGATCGCCAGCGGGCGAGCCAGACCGATCAGGTCCACTGCCCCACCGGCGAGGAGCGCCTCCATGGCGGCGCGGGTGCGGATGCCGCCGGTCAGCATGATCGGCACACCCGGCGCGGCGCGACGCGCACGCCGTGCGAAGGCCGCGAAGTAGGCCTCCTTGACGCTGTTCGTCCCGCCGTCGCCGGTCCACGCAGAGCCCTCGACCCCGATCCCGAACAACGCCGGACTCTCGTAGGTGCCACCCGAGACCTCGATCAGGTCGACGCCCTCCTGCACGAGGAGACGCACGACCTCCTCGGCGTCGTCCTCGGTGAAGCCCCCGTGCCGGAAGTCGGAGGAGTTGAGCTTGACGCTGACGGTGAAGCCGTCGCCGGTCGCGGCACGAGCGGCGCGCACGGCGGCGAGCAGCGCGTGGGCTCGGCCCGCCACGTCGCCGCCCCACTCGTCGCGACGCCGGTTGACGTGCGGGGACAGGAACTGCGCGAGCAGGTAGCCGTGGGCCGCGTGCAGCTGGACGCCGTCGAGACCGGCCCGCTCGCACAGGGCGGAGGCCGTGCCGAAAGCCGCGACGACGGCCTCGATCTCGTCCGGTGCGAGCGCACGGGGCTTGCCGAAGAGTCCCATCATCGGCACCGCACCCGAAGCGCTCGGTGCCACGGGTGTCCGGGCGATGAAGCGGTTGGTCTGACGACCCGGGTGGTTGAGCTGGGCGATCATCGGGACCTGGCCGGCGGACTGACGCATCCGACCGAGCCTGACCACGTCGAGGTGCCGGTCGGCCACGATGTTGCGGCTGCGCTCGAGGTAGCGACGCTCGACCATCAGGTTGCCGGTCACCAGCAGAGCGCTGCCGCCCTCGGCCCAGCGCCGGTAGAGCCGCTCGTGGCGCCCGGTCGGCTGGTTGTCCGCATCGGCGAGGTTCTCGGTCATCGCCGCCTTGGCGATCCGGTTGGACAGCACGAGGCCGCTGGGCAGGGTCAACGACTCGTTCAGCACGCCCGGAGTCTAGGGAACGGCTGGTCACGAGGAGACGGCACACTGAGCACATGTCGCCAGCTGTCATCCGCGTCCAGGTCGCCTCCGTCGGCGAGGTCCGGGTCCGGCCCGACAACATCGCAGGCACGTGGCGCCCGATGCTGTGGTGGACCCTGACCTCGCGCAGGTGGTCCCCGTGGCTGCCGGTCAACGTGGTGGTGATCCAGCATCCGCGGGGCACGGTGCTCTTCGACACCGGCCAGGACCCGGCCTCGGTGAGCGACCCGTCGTACTACCCACCGGGGCTGCTCGGCTGGGTCTACCGACGCCAGGCCGCCTTCCGCTCCCCCGTGGGCCAGAGCCTCGAGGGCGCTCTCGCCGCGGCCGGGGTCCCGCTCTCCGAGGTGGACACCGTCGTGCTCTCCCACCTGCACCAGGACCACGCCGGCAACGTCGCCGCCCTGCCAGAGGCCGAGATCCTCGTCGACGCAACCGAGCTGGCGCTGCTCGACGAGAGGTCCCCCGAGCTGCACGGCGTACTTCCCCGCCACCTCGACCGGACCAGGCTGACTCCCGTGCGCCACGCTTCGCTCCGCGGCGACGACCTGGCCCCGTTCACCGAGGGCCACGACCTGTTCGACGACGGGACGCTCGTGCTCCTGCCGACGCCCGGTCACTCCGCCGGCTCGATGTCGCTGCTGGTCAGGCGCGAGGCCGTGCCGCCGCTGCTGCTGGTCGGCGACGTGACCTACGACCCCGCGCTGCTGCGCGCGGGTCGAGTGCCCGGCACCGGCGCCCGGTCGCTCCAGGAGGAGACGTCCGCCCGGATCAACGCGTTGCGCCAGCGACTTCCCGAGCTGGTGGTCGTCGCTGCCCACGACCCGGGAGCGGCCTCCGTGGTGGCTGGTGCCGTGGGGGAGGATGGCGCCCATGACCCGGACGGCAACGGCTGACCTCAGGTGGCTGCGCGCCCTCCTGGTCACGGTGGTCGCCGTTGCCCTCGGCGTCGCCGCCCACTCCCTGGCCGGCGGGCTGCTCCCGGGGCCCGCGGTCCTCGTCGTCCTCGGGTGCGGCGTGCTGGTGGTGGCGGCCGCCTGTCTCGGCACTCCCGCCTCGTACGGCGTGCTGGTGGCGCTGGTCGGAGGTGGGCAGCTGCTGGTCCACCTGGTGCTGACCGCGAGCGCCGGCCACGGCGACCAGGGTCTTCCGCACGTCGCGGCGCCCACGGCCACCGGCGCCACGGCCACACCGCACTGGATCGAGCACCTGCGCGAGGACCTGACGGGCCCACACCTGCTGATGGCCCTCGCCCACCTCGCTGCGGCAGCCGGCGTGGCCGCGTGGCTGCTCCTGGGTGAGAACGCACTGTGGACCCTGGTCGCGCTGCTCGGCACGTGCGCCGCCTCCGTGGTCGCCGTGCTCACCGGGCTCGTCTCCCCACCGAGGGCGCTGCCCGCCTCCAGCCCCCAGTCGCGCACTGCAGCCACCGCGCGCCACGACGTACGACGGCTGCGTGACCTGGTCGCGCACGGCAGCAGGGGACGTCGAGGCCCTCCGGCGGTGCTCACGTGCCCCGTGATGTCGCCCGGCGGATAGTCCGCCCGAGGTCGACATCGGCACCTGCCTGCCCGTTCGACCTGCCCGGCTGCCAGACGGCCACCCGACCTCGAAGGACCCACCATGACCACCCGACGCCTCACCCTGCCCACCCTCGTGCCGGCAGCTCTGCTCACTGCCGTACTCGCCCTGGCCGGATGCGCCGGCGCGGACGAGGAGAACGCCGGCCCGACCGAGACGGCGAGCGACTCGTCGACGGCCGAGCCCACCCCGAGCTCGAGCGCACCGGCCCAGACCGCCGATCCGGAGCCCGATGCCACCCCGACTCCGAAGCCGACGCCCACCGAGCAGCCCGCTCCCGAGCTGGAGATCACCGTGGCCGGTGACCAGGTCTCCCCCAATGCCGTCGAGCTGGAGCTCGGCATCGGAGAGACCCTGCTCCTGCGCTTCGACGCCGACCGTCCGGGCGAACTGCACGTGCACTCCAAGCCCGAGCAGTACGTCGACTTCACGGCCGGCACGAGCACCCACGAGCTGGTCGTCACCACTCCTGGCACCGTGGAGATCGAGGAGCACGACAGCGGCTCGGTCGTGGCTCTCGTCGAGGTCTCCTGACCGGTGGACCTGGCTCATGGCCTCGGCGGAGGCGGGGATCTTCCGATCTCCGCCTCCGCGGCCGTGCTCGGTGGCAGCGCAGCCCTGATCGTCTCGTTCGCGGTCCTGACCATGGCGTGGCGTCGGCCTCGCTACGACAACCTCCTGGGGCGGCCCGGCAGGGCCCGGCGCGGTCGCCCGGCGCCTGGCTGGCTGGCCGAGCTCGTCGACGCGCCCTGGTGGACGCGAACCCTGCGCGCGATCGGGCTGGTCCTGCTCGCCTTCGCGCTCTGGTGCGGTGTGGCCGGTCCCGACGACCCGGGGACCAACCCGCTGTTCGGCCTTGTCTACGTCGTGCTGTGGGTCGGGCTGGTGCCGGGCTCGCTCCTGCTCGGACCGGTGGTGAAGGCGCTGAGCCCGGCCCGGACGCTGCACCGCGGCCTGACCCGCCTCCTGCCCGCGTCACGGCGGGACGGCTGGTGGAGCCTACCCGCGTGGGCGGGTCGCTGGCCGGCCGCGGCGGGGCTGGTCGCCTTCGCGTGGGTCGAGCTGATCGCGCCGGGCGGGACCACCCTGCCGGTCCTCGCCGCCTGGTTCGCCGGCTACGCCGTGGTGGCGCTCGGCGGTGCCGTGCTCTTCGGGCCGACGTGGTTTGCGCGCGCCGACCCCTTCGAGGTCTACAGCACCCTGGTCGCGCACCTGTCGCCCTGGTCGCGCGACCACCGAGGGCGCTTGGAGGTCGTCGGGCCGCTGCATCATCTCTCGCGGGTCGAGCCCGGACCGGGTCTGCTCGCGGTCGTCTCCGTGCTGCTCGGCTCCACGGCCTTCGACTCCTACCGCGAGTCGGCGTCGTGGCTGCGCTTCACCCAGGCCAACCCCGACGGGGTCGTCCTCCTCGAGACCCTGCTGCTCCTCGCGGTCTGCACACTGCTGGGCGGACTCTTCTGGCTCGCGACGTCCACCGAGACCGTCGTTCGGGGGATCAGTCGGCGCACGGCGCCGTCGTACCTGGCGCACGCGGTGGTGCCCATCGTGGTCGGGTACATGACCGCGCACTACCTGACCCTGCTGGTGGAGACCGGGCAGTCGACGCTGATCCAGGCGAGCGACCCGCTGGGGCGGGGCTGGAACCTCTTCGGCACCGCGGACCGCCACGTGGACCTGTGGCTCTCGCTGCACCCGGAGCTCCTGGCCACGGTCAAGGTCCTCGCGATCGTGCTGGGCCACGTGGTCGGGGTGGTGGCGGCCCACGACCGCTCCCTGGCGTTGCTGCCACCCCGGCGCCACGTCACCGGCCAGCTCGCGCTGCTGGCCGTGATGGTCGCCTACACGTTCGGCGGGCTGTACCTGCTGTTCGGGCTCTGAGGCCGAGCCTGGGTCAGTACGGCGTGGACCGGGCGAGACCGAGCGCGCGCTCCATGACGAACGGGGTGTTCTGCCGGTAGAGCCACGGTCGACCGAACCACAGGTAGGCGTCGACGTGCGCGCGGGCGTCGGCGCGCCCCTGCTCCGACAGACCCCAGGCCGGGTCGGCTACCTCGGTGGTCGGCGGGATGCCCAGCGTCACGCAGGTGCGTGCGTCGGAGGGCGAGGCGCACACGAACGCGTTGTCCGGATCGGGTCCGGTGTAGGTGCCGAACGGGAACGGGTTGCCGTTGGCCGAGGTGTCGATGACCACCTTCTTGCCGGTGATCCCCCGGGCAGCGAGCGCCTTGACTATCGCCGTGCCGCGCTCGACCTCGGTCTCGGTCGCGGAGTAGTGGGTGCCGTTGAGGGCAATGCCTCGGGCGTCCTCGATGCCGGCCGGCAGGAGGAACCGCAGCACCTCGGGCACTCCACCCTGACCGACCGCGGGCCAGTCTCCGGCTCCGACCTCGATGTAGACGCTGGTGTTGGGCAGCGCCGACAGTGCTCGGGACGCGTAGGCCACCAGCGACGCGGGTACCGCCGGCCCTCCGGGTGCACACAGCGCAAACGGGCCGTCGGGCTGGAGCACGATCGCGGTCGGTGTCGCGCCGACCGCCCCGGCGAAGTTGTCGATCCACCGGCGGTACGACGCCCTCTCGGCCTCCGTCGGCAGCCGACGGCACGCCTCGTGCTCCCAGGGCACCATCCGGAACACCGTCATCTGGACCAGCGTCTCGGGGTCTCCCTGCTGGGTGCCGGCGATGTACTCGTCGACCTCGCCGGCGATCTCGTCGTCGCCGATCCAGGCCCCGAACCACGCCGCCTTGGGCTCGAGGGCGATCTTCGCCAGAGCCTGCTTGGTCGCGCCCGTCGCCTGCTGGTACGGCGCGGAGGTGGGCTCGCGCGGGCCCTGGTAGACGCCCCAGGTGCGCGCGGCCAGCGGGTTGTCGCTCTCGGCCTGCGCGCGCCATTCGGCTCGCTGACGGATGCGTTGCCGAATCTGTCGCTGCTGGCGGACCTCCTCGCGACGCGAGGCCGCCTGCAGCAGACGGGGAGCCCGCTGGCCGGCCGCCTCGGGCGCGGGCTCCTCGGCTGCTGGCGTGGAGGAACCCGAGGCGTCGTTCGAGGGCTGGGCACTCTGCCCGGCCGCAGGCTCCTCGGTGTCGGGAGTCGGTGGGCCCGCACAACCGACCAGCAGCGCGGACGTCACGGCCAGCCCGGCCAGCCCACGGGTCGCGGCGGCTCGTCGGATCACTGCGCCACGGTAACCCGAGCGTCACAGCGATCTCTGCTCCGCCTGACCCGGGCGAGAGTCTCGGTTACCGTGCGGGGTATGCCTCGTCTCGGTGCTGCCCTGTTGCTGTCCCTGCTCCTCGCTCTCCCCGCCTCGATGGTCGGCGGGGCCTCCGCGGGCCCGCCCGTCTCGGCGAAGGGCAAGAAGGTCTCGGTGACGATCGTGCGCCAGGCGCAGTGCCACGGCAACCGCTGCTTCGTCGTCCTCGACGTACGGCGGTCCCCCGGTGGGCGCGCGGTGCTGAAGGTGGCCGGGACCCGCACGGCGTTGACGCTCGCCGAGGGGAGCACCCGACGCGTGGTGAGCGTGGCGAAGAAGTCACTGAGGAAGAAGGTGAAGCTCCGCCACGCCGGTCGCACGACCAAGCGTCGTGTCGTACGCAAGCCCCAACCGGTCAACTCGGGTAGGAGGCCGTGCGCCGCGCTGAGCGCCCGCGACGTCTACCTGTCCGTGGGTCCCACCAGCACGAGCGACGGACGAGTCAACCTGTCGTCTCGTGGCACCCTCGACGTGGCCTCCATCTACGTCGACTTCCCCGACGCTCCCGGGGACGGCGACCCGGTCGAGTCCCACCAGGCGTTCGTCGACGACGGCGCGTCCTACCTGGCCACCTCGTCGTACGGGCGTCTCGACCTCCAGGTGCGCCCCGTCCCCGGGTGGGTGCGGATGCCCGCGCCCTCGGCGAGCTACGGCCTCGAGGACGGCATCAGCTACGCCGAGCACCTGGCCTACCTGCAGGACGCGATCGACGCCGCCGACCCCGACGTCGACTTCCGTGGCGTCGACGCCGTGCTCGTCACGACGACGGGCAACGCCTACCTACCGGGCTCGGCGGCCTTTCGCGGCGCGCCAGGCACGTTGAGCTCCGACGAAGGCAGGCTCGGCCCGGCCGTCACCTTCGGCAGCGACGCCCTGGAGATCGACGGCGTCCTCTTCGCCCACGAGTTCAGCCACACGCTGGGCCTGCCCGACCTCTATGCGTTCGCCCCCTCCGACATCCACCGCTACGTCGGCACCTGGGACTTCATGGGGGACATCTACGCCAAGCCGTCCGATCTCTTCGCCTGGCAGCGCATCAAGCTCGGGTGGCTCGCCTCCAACCAGCTGCTGTGCACCAGCGGCGCGACGACGACCTTCGCCGAGCTCGCGCCGCTGTCCTCACCCGGGCGGAAGAAGTCGCGCAAGGCCGTCTTCGTGCGCACCAGCGCGACGTCCGGCGTCGTCGTCGAGAACAGGGTGCCGCGCCGCAACGACAGCACGCTCTGCGCCTCCGGTGCCCTCGTCTACACAGTCGATTCATCGGTACCCACTGGGGAGGGGCCGATCCGGGTGGCCGGCGCGAGCACCGCCGACTGCGGCAGCGGTGAGCTCTCGGACGCACTGCTGGACGTCGGGGACTCGGTCAGCGTGGGCGACGTCACGGTGGACGTACTCGGCCGAGAGGGTGCCTCCCTCGAGATTCGGGTCAAGCACTGAGCAGTAGGTGGCGCCTGCAAGGATGAGCCGGTGACCAGGAGCGTGGGTGCCGAGCTGCAGGTCTCCGCCGACGCCGAGTGCCAGATCGAGCTCCAGGTGGCCGTGGCCAGGACCCCCGGCCTGACGATCGAGGAAGAGCTCGTGATCACCGGCCCCTGGGGCCAGCTGAGCGCGAGCGAGGTGCCGGCGCCCCACGACGGCCGGATGCACCTCGTCACGTTGCCCCCCGGGCTCACCACGGTCAGCTACACCGCGACGGTGGCCGGCCGGGCCGTCGTACCCGCCGCCGACGCGCTGGCCCTCTCGGAGTACCGCCGCCCCAGCCGCTACGCCACCTCGGACACCTTCGGCGGCTACGCGCAGTCGGAGTTCGGCGACGTGGCCGACGACGAGCTGCTGCCCGCGGTCTCGGCCTGGGTGGGCACGCGCCTGGCCTACGTGCCCGGCAGCAGCGGTCCGACCGACGGTGCTTCCGAGACCCTGCTCAGCGGCGCCGGCGTGTGTCGCGACTACGCGCACCTGGTCATCACGCTGCTGCGCGCACTCGGCGTCCCCGCCCGTCTGGTCGCCGTCTACGCGCCCGGCTGCGACCCGATGGACTTCCACGCCGTCGTCGAGGCCTACGTCATCGACGGGTGGTACGTCGTCGACGCGACCGCATTGGCTCCGCGATCGTCCCTGGTCCGGATCGCCACCGGGCGCGACGCGACCGACACCGCCTTCATGTCGACCGCCCGGGGCAACGCCCTGCTCACCTACTGCGCGGTCAGCGCCGTCGCCGACGACGGTCTGCCCGACGACGACCTGTACCGACCCGTCCGTCTGACCTGAACCAACCCGAGGAGTCCCCTGTGCACGTCGGCATCGACAGCTTCGTCTCCCAGGTCACCGATCCCTCGACCGGGCACGTCGTCGGCGCCGCGGAGCGGATGGCCCACCTCCTGGAGGAGATCGAGCTGGCCGACCGCAGCGGCCTGCACTCCTTCGGTATCGGCGAGCACCACCGCGAGGAGTACTACGACTCCGCTCCCCCGGTGATCCTGGCTGCTGCCGCGGCCCGCACGTCGCGCATCCGGCTCGGCAGCGCCGTCGCCGTGCTGAGCGCCAACGACCCCGTGCGACTCTTCCAGCAGTTCGCCACGTTGGACCTGATCTCGCAGGGCCGGATGGACCTCGTGGTCGGCCGGGGGTCGTTCACCGAGTCGTTCCCCCTCTTCGGGCTGGACCTGCACGACTACGACGAGCTCTTCAGCGAGAAGCTGGACCTGCTCCTCAAGATCCGTCAGTCCCCGCACGTCACCTGGACCGGTCGGCACCGTCCGGCTCTGTCCGGGCAAGGCGTCTACCCGCGCCCGGTGCAGGACCCGCTGCCGATCTGGGTGGGGGTGGGCGGCACGCCCGAGTCCTTCGTGCGGGCGGGCCTCCTCGGTCTGCCGCTGATGGTCGCCATCATCGGTGGCGAGCCGCGCCGATTCGCACCGTTGGTCGACCTCTACCGTCGGGCGGGGGCCGAGGCAGGACACGACCCCGCGTCGCTCCGAGTCGGGGTCCACGTGTTCGGCTACGTCGGCGAGAGCCGCCAGCACGCCGCCGACACGATCTACCCCGGGTGGCACGAGATGTTCACCAGTGTCTCGCGCGAGCGCGGCTTCCCACCACCCAACCGCGCGCAGTTCGACGCCACCAGCGGCCCGGACGGGGCGTTCTTCCTCGGCGACCCGGACAGCATCGTGGCCAAGCTGGAGCGCGTCGCCGACCAGCTCGGCGGCGTGCAGCGGATCTCGCTGCAGATGACCAACCCGCGGCTCGCCCACGACGACCTGCTCCGCGGCATCGAGCTGCTGGGCACCGAGGTGGCTCCGCGGGTCGCCCACGTCTGACCTGGTGCGCACTCAGGAGTGCCCGCTCAGGAGTCCCGCTCAGGACTGCAGCGCCTCCGGCACCATGCTGATCGAGGCGAGCATGTCTCCGACGTCACCGGCGTAGGAGGTGTCGGCGGCCAGGGAGAGGAGGAAGAAGTACTCGTCCCCGGCCTTGAGCGTGACCATCACCCCGTTGGCGCCGCTAGCGGAGGTGACGTTGTGCAGCCTGCCCGGCTGCTTGCCGATCGTGACCTCGGAGGACTCCCCGATCGTGGAGCCGTCGCCGGAGAGCAGGTCCACGATCGCAGGGGTGAAGCGGTCCAGGTCGGGCACCGAGTCGGAGTGCTCGTAGTGCACCAGCGACAGCGTCGCCCCACGGGGACTGGCCTGCGGGTTGAGGACCAGCGACTGCGACAGCGCGGACGCGTCGAGCTCGGTCTCGCCACCGGGCGGCGTGGTGCTCAGCAGCGGGACCTCGGCCAGGGTGGCGCTCCATCCCTCGGGGACGCGGATCCCGAAGAAGCCGTCGAGGTAGACGGACTTGTCCCCCACCATCAGCAGCCCGCCCGGGAGGTCCGTTCCGTCGGCAGGCTCGGTCACCACGGGCGACGGCGCAGGCGTGGGCTCGGGCGTCGGTTCCTCGCTCGGCGATGGCTCGGCCGAGGTCGAGGTCGGCTCGGGCACCGGGTCGGCCAGCGCTCCGCCGGAGCTGCCCCCACAGCCGGAGAGCAGCAGCGCAGCAGTGAGAGCCGCGAGGCCGGCCCGTGGAGCGGACGACGGGCCGATCGGACGTGTGGTCGGGAGCGAGGGAGGGCGCACGAATCAACCCAACCACCCCTAGGGGTGGGCAGACAGTGGTGGTCTAGACGGCGCCCCGGTCAGGCGAGCAGCGCGGCGTCGATCCGCTCGGGGTCGAAGATGTGGTCGGCCAGGAGCAGGGCCAGCCCCACCGAGCCGGCCCGTTCGTCCAGCCGGCTCCGGTGCAGCTCGAGTCGCCGGGTCGCCAGCGGCAACGAACGCGAGTAGATCATCTCGCGCAGTCCCGCGAAGATCTGCTCCTCGGCCTCGGCGAGCTGGCCGCCGACGACGATCACCCGGGGGTTGAGGATGCTCACGGTCTCGGCCAGGGCGACTCCGAGCACGCGACCCGCCGTACGGGCCAACGCGACGGCGACCGGGTCGGCGGTCCGGATCCGGTCGACGAGCTCGTCGACGCTCGAGATCTCGCGGCCCTGCGCCACGAGGTCGCGGATCATCGCCCAGCCCCCTGCCCGCGCCTCGACGCAGCCGGTGTTGCCGCAGCGACACACGGGGCCGCCGTCCTCACCGGCCGCGAACGTCTGGGTGTGCCCGATGTCGCCGGCCGCTCCGTCGGCGCCGCGGTGGATGCGGCCGCCGGCGATGATGCCGGCGCCCACGCCGGTGCCGAGCTTGAGCATCAGCATCGTGTCCGACTCGGGGTAGTGGCTGCGGTACTCCCCCCAGGCCATGGCGGTCGCGTCCTTCTCGAGCAGGAGCGGACAGGAGTACGTCGCCTCGAACCACCCGCGCAGGTCGAAGCGGTCCCACCCGGTCATGATCGGCGGGCTCACCACGGTGGCCTGCTCGTGGTCGACCGGGCCGGGGACCGACAGCGCGATGCCCAGCACCTCGTCGGGCGAACGGCCGGCCAGGGTGAGCAGCTCGGTGAAGAGCGCGTCGGTCGAGACCAGCACCGTGGTCGGGCCCAGCGTGACGTCCGTGGTCACCGAGCGGTCGTGCAGGATCTCGCCGCCGACGTCGCACACGGCGGCCCGCATGGCGGTGGCACCGATGTCACACACCAGCAGGACCCCGCGGTCCGTGTTGAGGGTGAACGAGCCGGCGGGACGCCCGCGGCCCCGGCCCAGGACGACGTCGGGCTGACGGTCGACGATCATCCCCGACTGCACGAGGAGGTCGATGCGCTGGTTGACGGTGGAGCGCGAGAGGCCCGTCACCGTCATCACCTCGGCACGGGTCAGTGGCGGCCCGGCGCGGAACAGCGCCAGGAGCGCCCCGGGCCCCGTGCCCGGCCGCCCGCCTGCCGTCACTGCGAGTGCTGTCATGCCCACCACCCTATTAAATGCCCTCTCCAAACGAAATACCCCTGATTAATGATTGACAACTACGCATTATTCAGGCTCCAATGAGACCACCACCACATCCTGGTCGTCTCCGGCGGCCATCACGAGAAGGAATCACCAGATGCTTCAGCGCCGCAGCACTCGCACCCGTCTCGCCGTCCTCGCCGTCTGTGGCTCCCTGTCCCTCGCGATCACCGCGTGCGGTGACGACAGCGGGACCTCAGGATCCACCGCCTCCGGGGACGTCGCCGCGGTGATCAAGGGTCTCGACAACCCGTTCTTCCAGCAGATGGAGGCCGGCATCGACGCTGCCGACGACAACGTCGACGTGCAGGCCGCCGCCGACATCACCGACACCACCGGGCAGCTCGACAAGCTGACGGTCGTGGCCGGGCAGGACCCCGCCTGCGTGATCGTCAACCCGATCGACGGCACCAACCTCGTCCAGGGCATGGCCCAGCTGGCGGCCAACGACGTCCCGATCGTCAACATCGACAGCCCCGTCGACGCCGACGCGGCGGCCCAGGCCGATGCCGCGCCGGCCACCTACATCGGCACCGACAACCTCGACGCCGGCCGGCTCGCCGGCGAGGAGATGGTGAGCCTGCTGCCCGACGGCGACAGCGTCGCGCTGATCGGTGGGATCGCCGGTGACGTCACCAGCAACGCCCGCCTGGACGGCTTCACCGAGACGGCCGGCCCGGGCGTCGACATCATCCAGACCGTGGCCGCCAACTGGTCGCGCGACGAGGCGCTCACCCAGGCCACCACCCTCCTGCGGGCCAACGACGACCTCGCCGGGTTCTTCGTCGCCAACGACGACATGGCCCTCGGCGTCGCCCGCGCGGTCTCCGACGTGGGCCGTGCCGGAGAGGTCGAGATCATCAGCGTCGACGGCGTCCTGGACGGGCTCAAGGGAGTCCAGAGCGGTGACCTGTCCGCCGTCGTCGCGCAGTACCCCTACGCCATCGGCGAGATGGGCGTGCACGCCTGCCAGGCCGCGATCGCCGGCGCCGAGCTGCCCGGCGAGGTGACAGCACCGATCGCCCTGGTCACCGCCGACAACGTGGACGAGGCACTCGAGGCCGCCCCGGCCCCGTTCGAGGCCTACGACGACCCGTTCGCCGCACTCGTCGACTGACTGTTTCCCCCGACCGACCCAGCAGAGCCAGGAGAGAGCATCATGTCCGTTGTGGCACACACAGACGCCGCCCCGCACGGCGCGTCATCGGAGGCTCCGGACCCCGGGTCCCGTGCCGGTGGCGTGAGTGAGTCGTGGCGTACCCGCCTCACCGACCTCAGCTTCTGGGCCGAGCGCGCCTCGGGCATCGGGCTGGTCCTGCTGCTCGTCGTCTTCACCGCGCTCGACCCGTCGTTCCTGAGCTCGGGCAACATCGCCGGCATCCTGTCCGCCTCCGCGGCGCTGATCATCCTGGCCGTCGCGCAGACGTTCGTGGTGGCGACGGCCGGGATCGACCTGTCGATCGCCTCGGTGATGACCCTCGGGATCGTCGTGCTCGGCCAGCTGTATGCGGCCGGCACCCCGCTGGCCCTCTGCTTCGTGGGCGCCGTGCTGGCCGGGCTCCTGGCCGGCCTCGTCAACGGCTTCCTCGTGGCCAGGGCCAAGATCACCGACTTCGTCGTGACGCTCGGCATGCTCTCGGCGGCTTCCGGCCTGGGGCTGATCCTCTCCGACGGTCAGCCGGTCACGGTGACGGAGGGCTTCTTCTTCGACATCTCCCTCGACGGCCCCGTCAGCATGGTCAGCTGGATCGTGGTGGTGGCCATCGTCATCGCCGTCATCGCCCACGTGGTGCTCTTCCACACCCGCTTCGGCACCCACGTGCTCGCGACCGGCGGCTCCCCGGAGGCGGCGACCGCCACCGGTATCCGCACCGACCGCGTCAAGATGGGTGTCTACGCGATCGCCGGGCTGCTGGCCGGGCTCGCCGCGATCATCGTCGTGGCCCGCCTCGGTTCCACACCTCCGGCAGCCAACACCACCTACCTGCTGAACTCCGTGGCCGCCGTGGTCCTCGGTGGCGTCAGCCTCTTCGGGGGCAAGGCCAGCATCCTCGGACCGGTCTTCGGAGCGCTGCTCCTGACCGTGCTGCTCAACGGCCTGACGACGCTCGGCGTATCGCAGTACTACCAGCCCCTGTCCGTCGGCGTCGTGGTCGTGGCCGCCGCCTTCCTGATGAGGTTCCAGAAGTGAGCACCCCGATCATCGAGGCGCGCGACGTCTCGCTCAGCTTCGGCTCCGTGCGCGCGCTGCGTGACGTCAGCCTGACCATCGGTCCTGGTGAGATCACCGCCCTCGTGGGCGACAACGGGGCCGGCAAGTCGACCCTGGTCCGCTGCTTCTCCGGCGTCCACAAGCCCCAGTCGGGCACGGTCCTTCTCGACGACCGGCCGGTGTCGTTCAGCAGCCCGGAGGCCGCGCGCTCCCAGGGGATCGAGACGGTCCACCAGAACCTGGCCCTCGTCGAGGACCTCACGGTCTGGCAGAACCTCTTCCTCAACCGCGAGCTGACCCGTTTCGGCATGCTCGACCGCCGCGGGATGCGCCGTGATGCCGCCCGGATGGTCTCCGAGCTCGCCGTCAACGTGCCCGAGGTGACCTCCCGGGTACGGCGGCTCTCCGGCGGACAGCGCCAGGCGGTCTCGATCTGCCGGGCAGCCGGCTTCTCGAGCAGGCTCGTGATCATGGACGAGCCCACCGCCGCTCTCGGCGTCCAGGAGACCAAGCGAGTCGAGGAGCTCATCCTGCGCCTGCGCGACGAAGGTCACGCCGTGCTGCTGATCAGCCACAACTTCGCCCAGGTCATGAGGCTCTCCCAGCAGGTCTGGGTGATGCGCGCCGGGCGGTGCGTCGCCGGGCGCCGTACCGACCAGACCACCGGCGAGGAGATCGTCGGCCTGATCACGGGCGCTGTCGCAGCCTGACCGGCTCGCCGCTCCTGCCTCACCACCCCAACCAGTCACCAGTCACCAGTCACTCGAGGATCTGCCATGCCTGCACCCCTTCCCGTTCAGCGCGCCGCCGGGCTCGCCAACCCGCTGGGCGTCCACGCGCTCGTGTGGGTCGGCGGCACGACCCCTGACGACGTCGCCACCGCCGTACGTCAGACCAAGGCGGCCGGCTACGACCTGCTCGAGCTCTCGTTGCACGACGCCACCAACCTGGACGTCGCCGCTGCCCGCGCCGCCCTGGCCGACGCCGGGCTGGGAGTGGCCTGTTCGCGGGGCCTCGCCTTCGACGCCGACGTCTCCAGCTCCGACACCACCGTCGTGGACCGCGGTGAGAAGCTGCTCCACGACTCCCTCGTGCTCACCCGCGACCTCGGCGGCTCGCACCTCACCGGCGCGCTCTACTCCGCCCTCGGCAAGTACGGGCAGGCGCTGTCCACCGAGGGCCGCGCCAACGTCGTGCGCGTGCTCACCGGGTTGGCGGCCCAGGCTGCCGAGTGGGACATGACCCTCGGCCTGGAGATCTGCAACCGCTACGAGACCAACGTGATCAACACCGCCGCGGATGCCCTGCGCCTGGCTGACGACATCGGCGCCGACAACGTCACCATCCACCTCGACACCTACCACATGAACATCGAGGAGGACTCGATCGCGACGCCCGTGCACCTCGTCGGCGAGCGTCTCGGCTACGTCCACGTCGGAGAGAACCACCGCGGCTACCTGGGCGAGGGGCAGATCGACTTCGACACCTTCTTCGCCGCCCTCGCCGACGTCGACTACACCGGCCCCATCACGTTCGAGTCATTCTCCTCAGCGGTCGTCTCCCCCACGCTCTCGGTCGATCTGGCCATCTGGCGCAACCTCTGGGACGACGGGCTGGACCTCGCCACCCACGCCCACCGCTTCCTGTCCGACGGGTTGAAGAAGCACGTCGCGTGAAGCCCGACGCCCTCGGTGGGCTGGTCGACCGGGCGGCCGACCTGGTCGCGCACACACCGTCGGACCAACGGTGCCTGCTCGGCGTCGTCGGGGCACCGGGCGGCGGGAAGTCGACCCTCGTCGAGGCCCTGCTCCCAGCGCTGGCCGCCAGGCTCGGGGACGTGGTCGCGCACGTCCCGATGGACGGCTTCCACCTCGCCGACGACCAGCTCGACCGGCTCGGTCGACGCGAGCGCAAGGGTGCGCCGGACACGTTCGACATCGACGGCTACGCCGCCGCGCTGTTCCGCTGCCGCCACGACGTCGGGCACGACGTCTTCGTGCCCGGCTTCGAGCGCTCGCTCGAGCAGCCGATCGCCGCCGCACGCGTCGTTGCTGCGTCGGCCCGGCTCGTGCTGACCGAGGGCAACTACCTCCTGCACGACGCCGACGGCTGGGACCAGGTCCACCCGCTGCTCACCGAGTGCTGGTACGTCGACCTGGCCGACGACGTGCGCCGGCAACGCCTGGTCGCGCGGCACGTGCTCTTCGGGAAAGCCCCCGACGAGGCGGTCGCCTGGGTCGAGACCGTCGACGAGCCCAACGCACGGCTGGTCGCCGACGGACGCGCCCGCGCCGACCTGGTGATCGCCTCGTGACGAGCACCCCGGTGGTGCAGCACCGCACGCCCGGGGAGCGCGGCCACGGGCTCCGCGCGATGCGCTCCGCAGCCGGCCTGACCGCAACCGACGTCGCCGCGGCGATCGGCGTGCGAGCCAGCACGGTCTACAACTGGGAGCACGGGCGGTGCCGGGTGCCCGAGGACCAGCTCGCCGCCCTGGCCCGGGCCCTCGGCTCGAGTCCCGAGGAGCTGCGGATCCTGCTCCGCTCCGCAGCCCCCGCGCCCCCGCCGCCACGCTCGTCCCGCGGACTCGCGCTGCTGCGTCGGCGCAGCGGCCTGAGCCGTCGTGCGGCGGCGCTGCAGCTGGACGTCAGCGTCGAGGTGCTCGGACGGTGGGAGCGCCAGGGCCCCCCGACCTGGCACGCCCTGCGGCGGCTGGCGACGACGTACGGCGTGAGCCTCGAGGCGGCCGCCCGAGCGGCCGGAGCGGCGCCCCCGCGCGCCCTGGACCCACGGTCCTGGCGCCCCGGGGACCTCCCCCAGGCCATCCGCGTCCTACGCTCCTGGGCGGGTCTGACCCAGCGGGAGCTCGCCGATCGGCTCGGGTGCTCTCCGGAGACCGTGCGCGGCTGGGAGTCGGCGCGTGGCATCCCCTCACCCGAGCTGCGGCGCCGGCTCGAGGCGGCGTACGGCCTGCGGCCCGAGGCCCTGCTGGTCACCTACCCACGACGCTGAGATCGCGGCCCAGCCCAACGGTGGTCGAGGTGTGAGGGGCGCCAGCGACGAGACGCTTCTATAGCTTGTCAAGTGGTTGCTTGGGCGAGGTGGCGGTAGAGCT
>NZ_JAPYPS010000057.1 GCF_029937575.1 Nocardioides sp. | reverse complement strand
GTCGACTGCGCGCGGGCGCCCTACCCACCCCGAAGAACGCACGATGAGCGGGCCCCACACCCACCCGGAAGATCAACCCAGCAAGCCGACCAGCTCTTCGACACCGTCCACCAGGCGCGGGCCCGGCCGCGCCCACATCGCATCGGCATCGAGGGCATGGATGCGCACGTCCTCCGGCAGCACGCCCGCGGCCACCAGGGCATCGGCCTGGGCCCGGGCGCCGGCCCGGTCGAAGCCGCACGGCGCGACCAGGACGACGTCCGGTCGAGCGTCGCGCACCTGCTCCCACGTGACGCGCACCGACTTCTCGCCCGCCGTGCCCAGCACACACTCACCGCCGGCGATCTCGATCATCTCGGGGATCCAGTGGCCGGGGGCGTACGGCGGGTCGGTCCACTCGAGCAGGACGACGCGAGGTCGGTCGCCTCGGTCCGGGCATGCGGCGACCTGGCGTCGTACGCCCTCGAGACGTGCGCGCAGGGAGGCGACCAGGACGTCGGCCTCGGCCACCCGGTCGACGGCCGCTCCGATCGTGTCCACCGACGCCAGCACCTCGTCGAGCGTGTGCGGGTCGAACGTCAGCACGTCGGCAGCGCAGCCGAGGTGGGCGAGGGCGTCGTCGACGAGCGAGACGTCGATCGCGCACACGGCGCACAGGTCCTGGGTGACCACGAGGTCGGCGTCCAGGTCGGCGAGGGCTCCGGCGTCGAGGCGGTAGAGGTCCTCGCCGGCCGCGACGGCTGCGGTGACGAAGTCGTCGATCTCGGCCGGGGTGAGCCCCTCGGGCATCGAGGTGCTCGACACGATCCGCCGCTCGCGGGCCTCGGCCGGGAAGTCGCACTCGAAGGTCACGCCGACCACGTCGGCACCGGCTCCGATGGCGAACAGGATCTCGGTGGTCGAGGGGAGCAGGGAGACGACGCGCATGGGTCCAGTGTCCCCGCCGCCGGACGTCAGGAGACCTCGGCCGTCCGCCGCAGCCCGGCCAGCACCTCGACCGCCACGGCGAGGGCGATCGCCGCGGGCTGCTTGCCACCGCCCAGCCCCGAGACCACGGCCGGGTCGCCGATCGGGCAGCGGATCCGGGCGATCGCGTCGGGCGTGTGGCCCTCGACGCCGAGCGACTGCTCGAAGCGCCGCCACTTCGCCGACGACCCGATCAGCCCGATCGAGCCCAGGTGTTCGCACCGCAGAGCGGCGTCGCACAGGGCGAAGTCCTCGGCGTGGTCGTGGCTCATGATCAGGACATCGGTGCCACGAGGCAGCTCGCCGAGCGAGACCTCGGGCAGGGGAGCGTGGTGGGCGACCACCGTCGCCGGACCGTCCAGCAACGGCCCCACCGCTGCGTCGGAGACGTACGACGCTCGCGAGTCCACGAGGTGCAGCTCGACGTCGTGGCGCACCAGCACCCGGGCCAGCTCCTGGCCCACGTGACCCAGCCCGAAGACCGCGACGGCCGGGCGCACCGGCACCGGCTCCAGGAGCAGCGACACCTCCCCGCCGCAGCACTGGCGACCGTGCTCGGTGCGCGCCTTGTCGCTGAGCGACACCTCGACCTGCACGGGCGACCCCGCCACCGACGAGAGGAGCAGGCGGGCGCGCGCGATCGCAGTCTCCTCGAGGTTGCCGCCGCCGATCGAGCCCCAGGTGGCGGCGGCGCTGACGACCATCTTGGCGCCGGCCTCGCGAGGAGCATGGCCGCGCGCGGCCGCGACGGTGACGAGCACCGCCGCCTCCCGCTCGCGCCGGAGCGCGGCGAGGGCGTCGAGCCAGTCACTCATGGCCGGGCCTCGTGGCCGGTCACCGGGTTGCCGGGCACCCGGCTCGCGACCTGCTCCGAGTGCGGGTGCAGCGCCGGCGCGTCGGACGACGGCTGGTCGGGCTCCACCCCTGGCGCGCCCTCGGTGACCGGCGCCGGCGCGCCGGTTCGCGCGGCCTGGACCGCCCAGAACACCGCCTCCGGTGTCGCGGGGGAGGCCAGGTCCACGCTGAAGCCCGGCTCGGGAGCGAAGGCGGCGCACGCCTCGCGCAGCGCCTCTCGCACCGCGAAGGCCAGCATCAGCGGCGGCTCCCCGACAGCCTTCGAGCCGTAGACGACGCCGTCCTCGTGCGCCTCCTCGAGCAGGGAGACGTTGAAGACCTCCGGCATCTCGGAGAACGACGGGAGCTTGTAGGTGCTGGCCGCCTGCGTGGTCAGCCGGCCACGTCCGGGACCCGACGAGGAGTCCCAGCGCAGGTCCTCCAACGTCAGCCAGCCCGCCCCCTGCACGAAGCCGCCCTCGATCTGCCCCAGATCGACCAGGGGCGAGAGGGAGTCTCCGACGTCGTGGACGATGTCGACGCGCCGGGTGCGGTAGGCGCCGGTGAAGCCGTCGACCTCCATCTCGGCCGCAGCGACGCCGTAGGCGAAGTACTTGAACGGGTGCCCGCGCATCAGTGAGGAGTCCCAGTGCAGACCCTCGGTCTTGTAGAAGCCTGCCGCCCACAGCTGGACGCGCGAGAAGTAGGCCTCGCGCACGACCTCCTCCCACGGCAGTCCGCGTCCGGCATCGACCTCGTGGAGCCGTGCCGTGATCTGCTCGCAGGCGTTCTTGATCGCCGCGCCGTTGAGGTCGGCACCCGAGCTGGCCGCGGTGGCCGAGGTGTTGGGGACCTTGTCGGTGCGCGTCGGCGCGAGCCGCACCCGCGCCAGCGGCACCCCGAGCGCGGTCGCGGCGACCTGGATCATCTTGGTGTGCAGGCCCTGGCCCATCTCGGTGCCGCCATGGTTGATCAGCACCGAGCCGTCCTTGTAGACGTGCACGAGGGCGCCGGCCTGGTTGAAGGCGGTGAAGTTGAACGAGATCCCGAACTTCACCGGCGTCAGCGCCAGCCCGCGCTTGGTGTGCTCGTGCGAGGCGTTGTACGACGCAACCTCGGCCTCGCGCGCGGCGATGTCGGCGGAGTCGACCAGCTGGTCCCACGCCGCGGTGATCCGTGAGGCGTGTCGCACCGGCTGGCCGTACGGCGTCTCCTGGTCGTCGGCGTAGAAGTTGCGGCGCCGCAGCTCGCGCGCCTCGATGCCGAGCAGGGGAGCGCAGCGCCCCAGGATGTCCTCGATCACGAGCATGCCCTGCGGCCCGCCGAACCCTCGGAACGCGGTCTGCGACGTCTTGTGGGTCCGGGCGATGCGACCGTTGATCCGCACGTCCGGCAGCCAGTAGGCGTTGTCGACGTGGCACAGCGCGCGGGCGAGCACCGGCTCGGAGAGGTCGAGGCTCCAGCCGCCGTCGGAGGTGAGGGTCGCGTCGAGGGCGACCAGCAGCCCGGCCTCGTCGAAGCCGACTCGCCACCGGGCGTCGAAGCCGTGCCGCTTGCCCGACATCGTCATGTCCTGCTGACGGCTGAGCCGCAGCCGTACCGGGCGGCCGGTCAGGCGCGACCCCAGGGCGGCGATCGCTGCGAACCCGTGCGGCTGCATCTCCTTGCCCCCGAAGCCGCCGCCCATCCGCAGGCACTGCACGGTGACCTCGTGGCTGTCGAGGCCGAGGACGTGCGCGACGATCTCCTGCGTCTCGGTCGGGTGCTGGGTGCTGGACTGCACGAAGACCTGACCGGCCTCGTCGACCAGGGCCAGCGAGCAGTGCGTCTCGAGGTAGAAGTGCTCCTGGCCGGCGAAGTCGATGTCCCCGCTGAACACGTGCGCCGCACCCGCGAGGGCCGCCTCGACGTCGCCGCGCACCACCGTCGGCTGACCGCCCTGGAAGCTCTCGGCCGCGATCGCCTCGGCCACGGTCACGATCGCCGGCAGTGGCTCGTAGTCGACCTCCACGGCCGCGGCACCGCGGCGGGCGGCCTCGAGCGACTCGCCGAGCACCCAGCACACGGCGTGCCCGTGGAACATCACCTCGTCGGGGAACAGCGGCTCGTCGTGCTTCACGCCGGCGTCGTTGACACCTGGGACGTCGGCGGCGGTCAGCACGCGCACGACGCCGGGCACGTCGTACGCCGGCTCGGGGCGCAGGCCCCTGACCCGGGCGTGGGCATGGGTCGAGCAGACAGGATGGGCGTGCAGGATGCCGTGGGTGCGCTGCACCAGGTCGTCGGTGTAGACCGCCGCGCCGGTGACGTGCAGTGCCGCGCTCTCGTGCGGGACGTCGAGGCCGACCGAGACACCGCTGTCCGGGCGGGAGGACAGCGTGGTCATGACGAGACCACCTCTTCGTGGTCCTGGCTCTCGTGCCACAGGCGCGGCAGTGCCTGGCCCAGCATCGCCGAGCGGTACGCCGCGCTGGCGCGCTGGTCGTCGATGGGCGTTCCTTCGCTGCTCAGCACCTCGGCAGCGGCCGCCACCGTCTGCAGGGACCAGGGCTCGCCGGTGAGGGCGGCCTCGGTGGCGCTCGCCCGGAGCGGGGTGGCCGCGACCCCGCCCAGCCCGATGCGAGCGGTCACGACGATGCCGTCGACGACGTCGAGCGCGACCGCCACCGCGACCCCGGAGATGTCGTCGAAGCGGCGCTTGGCGACCTTGTGGAACGCCGTGACGCCGGCCAGTGGCAGCGGGATCCGGACCGCCCGGATCAGCTCGTCGGGGCGCTTGAGCGTCTCCCGGTAGCCGGTGAAGTACGACGCCAGCGCGACCTCCCGCTCGCCCTCGGCCGAGGCGAGCACGAGCCGGGCGTCGAGGGCGAGGAGGGCGGGTGCTGTGTCGCCGATGGGCGAGGCGGTGCCGAGGTTGCCCCCGAGCGTGGCGCCGTTGCGGATCAGGCGGGAGGCGAACTGGGGGATCACGGCTCCGAGCAGCGGCAGCGACACCCCGGCGCTCGCCAGGCGGGCCTCGATCTCCGAGAGCGTGAGCGCTGCTCCCAGGGTGATCGCCGCATCGGTCGTCGTCAGCTCCCGCAGCTCGGGCAGCCGGTCGAGCGCGACGACGTACGACGCCCGCAGTCCGCGCAGGTTGACCTCGACGCCGTGGTCGGTGCAGCCCGCGACGGGGACGGCGTCGGGGTGGTCGCGCAGGACGGTGAGGGCCTCGGCGAGGCTCGAGGGCCGCACGAAGGTGCCGTCCAGGTCGGCGACGTGGGTGGCGACCGGCGCCGGTGGCGGGGACGTGTGGCGGGCAGCGAGGGCGTCGTCGGCGGCGGGATCGCCGAGGGCGAAAGCGGCGTCGCGGATCGGGCGGTAGCCCGTGCAGCGGCACAGGTTGCCGCTCAGGGCGTGCAGGTCGAAGTCGTTGGGCCCGACCTCACCGGGCTCGTGGAGGCCGGTCACGCCCGAGCCGCGGTCGGGGCGGTAGTACTCCGCCGCCATGCTGCACACGAATCCGGGCGTGCAGTAGCCGCACTGCGACCCGCCACGGACCGCCATCTCGTGCTGCACCTCGTGCAGGGTGTCGGGGCTGCCCAGACCCTCCGACGTCACGATCTCCTGGCCGTCGAGCGCGGCCGCGGGGACCAGGCAGGCGTTGAGCGCCGTCCACCGGGTGGCCCCGGCATCGACCGGGTCCGGCCTGGCCACCATCACCGAGCAGGCACCGCACTCGCCCTCGGCGCAGCCCTCCTTGGCACCCGTCAGGCCCTGGTCGCGCAGCCAGTCGAGGGTCGAGGTGTGCACGCGGGCGGTGCCCAGCGGACGCTGCTGCCCGTTGACGGTGATCTGTACGTCGCTACCCACTCCCTCATCCTAGGAGCGACGGGTGACAGCCGTGTGACGACGCGAAGCACCACCTTCTAGGCTCACGTGGTGCACGCCGACCACCGAGCCTCCTTCCGGCGCGGCGTGCGTCTCGGGGTGCCGTTCGCAGCGGTCGGGCTGCTGCTGTCGTCGTCGTTCGGCGTCCTGGCCGTGCAGGCCGGGTTCTCGCCGCTGCAGGCCCTGGTGATGTCGGCACTGGTCCACGCGGGTGCGGCGCAGTTCGCGGCCACCTCGATCGTCGTGGCTGGCGGTGGGGTCGTCTCCGGCGTGGTGGCGGCCAGCCTGATGAATGCTCGCTTCCTGGCGATGGGTGCCGCGCTCGCCCCTTCTCTGCCGGGCGGCCCGGCCCTGCGCGCCGTCCAGGCCCAGACGGTCGTCGATCCGTCGTGGGCCGTCGCCAACAACGGAGACGGCACCTTCGACCGTTGGCTCCTCTTCGGCGCGACGGCCCCGCAGTACGTCGGCTGGATCAGCGGGACCCTGCTCGGCGCGTACGGCGGTGACCTGATCGGCGACATCGAGCGCTTCGGGCTGGACGCCGTCTACCCGACCTTCTTCCTCGCCCTGCTCGTCGCCGAGCTGCGCCGACCGGGGTCGCGTGGCATCGCGCTGGCCGGGGCCGTGATCGCGCTGGCCCTGGTGCCGTTCGTGCCCGCCGGCATCCCGATCCTGGTGGCCGCCGCCGCAGCGCTGGTCGGACTGGCCCGGTGACCGCCGCATGACCGACCCGAGCTCGACCACCCTGTGGCTGCTGATCCTCGGCACCGCTGCCGCCACGATGGCCATCAAGGCCTTCGGCCCGGTGGTGCTCGGCGGGCGTCAGCTGCCGACCGCGGCGACCCGGGTGCTGGTGCTGCTGCCTCCGGTCGTGCTGGCGGCGCTGGTGGCGACCTCCGCGCTCGCCGACGGCTCCACCCTGGAGATCGACTCCAGCACCGCCGGTGTCGCCGCCGGCGGTGTCCTGCTCTGGCGGGGTCGGCACCTGCTGCTCGCCGTCCTCGTCGCCGCTGCTGTGACCGCCGTACTGCGCCTGCTGGGGGTGCCGTGAGCGACCCGACCCTGGAGATCCTCGCGCTGCTCGCCCTGGCCGGGCTGGCAGCGGGGTTCGTGGACGCCGTGGTCGGAGGGGGCGGCCTGATCCAGCTGCCCGCCCTGCTCCTCGGGCTCCCCGGCGCCAGCCCCGTGCAGGTGCTGGCCACCAACAAGCTCGCCTCGATCTGCGGCACCAGCGTCAGCTCGGTGACCTACTACCGCCGGGTGCGCCCGGACCCGAGGACGTTCGGACCGCTGATGCTCTTCGCCTTCGCCGGCTCGGCCGGCGGCGCAGCCGTGGCGAGCAGGCTGCCGAGCGAGGCCTTCGACCCGATCGTGCTCGCCGCCCTGGTCGTCGTGGGTGCCTACGTCCTCCTCAAGCCCGACCTCGGCGGCGACACGGCGCTGCGCCACACGGGCCACCGGCACACCGGTCTGGCGATGCTCACCGGACTGACGATCGGCTTCTACGACGGCGCGCTCGGCCCCGGCACGGGCAGCTTCTTCGTGTTCACCCTCGTCGGCCTGCTCGGCTACAGCTTCCTCGACGCCAGCGCCAAGGCGAAGATGGCCAACTGGGCCACCAACCTCGCCGCCCTGTGCGTCTTCGTCCCCCAGGGTGCGGTGCTGTGGAAGGTCGGCCTGGTGATGGGTGCGGCCAACCTGATCGGCGGGTACGTCGGCGCGCGCACCGCGGTCGCCCGTGGGGCCGGCTTCGTGCGCGTCTTCTTCATGGTCGTCGTCGCGGCCTTCGTCGTGCGGATCGGCGGCGAGGTGCTCGGTCTGTGGTGACCCGCTACCGCACCGTGGCTCGCGACGCCGCCGCCGAGATCGAGGTCAAGCGGTCGCGCTTCCGGTGCGCGCTCACGCGGGTCGAGACCGAGGACGCCGCGCGAGCGGCCGTCGACCGGGCCCGCCTGGACCACCGTGACGCCCGGCACCACTGCTCGGCCCTCGTGCTCGGTCCGGGCGCCGAGGTGGAGCGGACTCACGACGACGGGGAGCCGTCGGGCACGGCCGGCGCTCCGATGCTGGAGGTGCTCAGGGGTGCGGCGGTCTCCGACACGGTCGCGGTCGTGACCCGGTGGTTCGGCGGCACGCTGCTCGGAGCCGGGGGCCTGGTCCGCGCCTACTCCGACGCGGTCCGCGAGGCACTCGCGGTGGCGGGCACCCGGGAGCGCTTGCTGCTGCGTGAGCTCGTGCTGGAGGTGGGGCACTCCGATGCGGGACGCATCGAGAGCGACCTGCGCAGCCGAGGTGTCGCCGTCCTCGGCGCGACGTACGCGGCCGAGGTCACGCTGCGGCTGGGCGTCGACCCGAGCCGCGCGGACCTGCTGCACGCGGCGGTCGCGGAGCTCACCGGTGGGGCGCTCACCGCCGAGCCCGTCGGCGAGCGCTGGGTCGACGTAGGTTGAGCGCATGAGCATCCCGGTCGACGTCGCCGACCTCAACACCGCGCTGGCCGACTTCGGCGCGGGCTACCTGCTGACCGTCTCTCCCGGGGGGCGGGTCAAGGCCGTGACGGTCGAGCCCCGGATCACCGACGGCCGGCTGGTCGTGACCGGTCCGGGCCGCGGCTCGGTCGCCAACGTCGGGGCCAACACGCTCGTGACGGTGCTGTTCCCGCCGCTGGCTCAGCGCGGCTACACCCTGCTGGTCGACGGCGAGGCCAGTGTCGACGGCGACGACGTGCTCGTCGTGCCCAGCGGGGCGGTGCTGCACCGGCCTGCCGCGCACAGTGACGGACCCGGTCCGCCCGCCCCTGCCACGGGCTCGGCCTCGGGATCGAGCTGCGGTCACGACTGCGGACCGGTCTCGTGAACCCGTCGTCGTACGACACGAGCTCGGGTACGTCGTGATGGCCTCCCCGGCCGGGCTCACGTTCTGCTTCGTCACCCACCCGGCCTCCCGTCGGCCGGCACCGGCACGCTGGGGAGACGGGCTCTCGCTCGTCGACCAGGTCTGCCTCGACGTCGCGCCGGCCGCGTACGACGTGGAGTGCGCGTTCTGGGAGGCGCTGACCGGCTTCGAGGGGTCGTCGGCGCGGCTGCCGGAGTTCCGTCGGGTGGTCGGCCCCGCGGCACAGCCGCTCCGCTTCCTGCTGCAACGCCTCGACGACGAGGGGCCCGTCGGCGCCCATCTCGACCTCGCCGCGAGCGACCGCGCGGCCGAGGTGGAGCGCCACGTGGCCCTCGGCGCCGAGGTGGAGACCGTCGCGGACTTCTGGACGGTGCTGCGCGACCCCGGCGGTCTGCGCTACTGCGTCACCGGCCGCGATCCGAGCACCGGAGCGGTGCGATGAGCCACCCGCCGTACGCCGCCGACGAGCGCACCACGTTGCTCGCGTTCCTCGACTCCCACCGCGACACCCTGCGCCGCAAGACTGCGGGGCTCGACGCAGCCCAGCTCGCCGCGACCCTGCCGCCGTCCGACCTGACGCTCGGCGGGATGCTCAAGCACCTCGCCTACGTCGAGGACTGGTGGTTCGGGGTCAACCTGCTCGGCGAGGATCCACGCGCACCGTTCGACGACGTCGACTGGGAGGCCGACGGCGACTGGGACTGGCACAGCGCGGCCGAGCAGACGCCGGCAGAGCTGCTCGCCCTGCTCGATGAGTTCGTCGCCCGCTCCGACGAGGCGATCGCCGCCACGGACAGCCTGGACGCGCTCGCCGCGCGTCGACACCCCAGCACCGGCGAGGGGCTGAGCCTGCGCTGGATCCTGGTGCACCTCATCGAGGAGTACGCGCGCCACAACGGCCACGCCGACCTGATCCGCGAGTCGATCGACGGGAGCACCGACGCATGAGCGATCCCGCGATCCGGGCGATGACACCCGGCGACTGGCCGCGGGTGTGGCCGTTCTTCGCCGACATCGTCGCCGCCGGCGAGACCTACACCTACCCGCTCGACCTCACCAGCGAGCAGGCGCGCGAGCTGTGGAGCAAGCCCCCGCCGGGGGCGACCGTCGTCCTGGAGGAGGACGGCGAGGTGCTCGGCAGCGCCACGATGGGTCCCAACCGACCGGGCCGCGGCAGCCACGTCGGCACCGCGTCGTTCATGGTCGCCCCGGCGGGGCGCGGTCGTGGCGTCGGTCGGCGCCTCGGCGAGCACGTCGTGCAGTGGCACCGCGACGAGGGGTTCGCCGCGATCCAGTTCAACGCGGTCGTGGAGACCAACACGGTGGCGGTGCGCCTGTGGCAGAGCCTCGGGTTCGCGATCGTCGGCACGGTGCCGGGGGCCTTCGAGTCGGCGTCCCACGGCCGGGTCGGGCTGCACGTCATGCACCTCGCGCTCTGAGCGGTGGGGACGCGGTGCCTCGGTGCCGAGTGACCCCGTTGGGTACGGTCGGAGCATGACCGAGACCCCCGACGAGCAGCAGACGAGTCCGGACCGCGAGCTGACCGAGGACGAGCTCGCCGACGAGATGAGTGAGGAGTCGTTCCCCTCCAGCGACCCGCCGTCGACCTGGGTCGGCGAGAGCACACCGGCCGACGACTGAGGGTGGCGCTCAGCCGGCGACGGTGCCGGTGTCGCCGTCGGCGAAGCCGGGCAGGTACTCGGTGAGGATCGCGTGGAACGGCGCCTCGGCCTCGAGCTGGCTGAGCACCCCGATCCCGCCGATCCACGTGCGGTGGATGAGCATGTACGACGGCGGCAGGTTGAGCTTGATCGCGATCGTGTACGTGGGCTCGCGGGGGTTGTTGATACGGGCGAACTGCTCGCGCATCCAGGCTCGGTTGAACTGGAAGCGCTCCACCATCGTCGGCTCGACGAACGGGGAGAGGTAGTCCATCAGCAAGGTCGGGTCGAGCTTGATCTTGTCCTTGATGAAGCCCTCGTGACGCAGGCCGGCCATCAGCTCCTCGCCGTCGCCGAGGGCGCAGAGGCGGATCAGTGAACCCATCGCGCGGGGGAGGTTGCCCTCCTCGAGGCGCGCGACGGCGCCGTAGTCGAGCACACCGAGCCGACCTGGCGTGCCGTCGGCGTTGGGGATGATCCGGAAGTTGCCGGGGTGGGGGTCGGCGTGGAGCATGCCGGTGCGCGAGGGCCCGGCGAACATGAAGCGCACCAGCAGCTCGCCGTAGTGGTTGCGCTCCTCGGGCGTGCCCTCCTTGATGATCCGGGCCAGCGAGGAGTCCGACTCCAGCCACTCGGTGACGATCACCGTCGGGCCGACCGCGACGACGCGGGGGATCACGATGTCGGGGTCGCCGTCGAAGGCCTCGGCGAAGGCCGTTTGTGCCTCCGCCTCGAGGGTGTAGTCGAGCTCGTCCTCGGCGCGAGCCCGCACCTCCTCGACCAGTGGCTTGATGTCGATCCCGGGGAAGACCGGCCCGATCGTGCGCGCCAGACGGGAGAGCTGCCGGATGTCGGAGAGCAGCGCCTCCCCGGCGCCGGGGTACTGCACCTTGACCGCGACCTCGCGACCGTCGTGCCAGCGCCCCTTGTGCACCTGCCCGATCGAGGCGGCGGCGGTGGGGCCACCGTCGAGCCAGACCAGCTGCTCCTGCCAGTCGGGCCCGAGGTCGCGGGCGAGGATCTCGCGCACCGTCGAGGTGGGCATCGGGGGCGCGGAGTCCTGCAGCCTGGTGAGCTGGTCGCGGTACGGCGCGGCGACGTCCTCGGGCAGGGCCGCCTCGAAGACCGAGAGCGCCTGCCCGAACTTCATCGCGCCGCCCTTGAGCTCACCCAGGGTGCGGAAGAGCTGCTCGGCGGTGCGCTGCTGCAGCTCGGTCATCACGGCCTCGGCGGGAGCGCCGCCGAGGCGCTTGCCGAAACCGACGGTCTTGCGGCCGGCGTAGCCCAGCGGCAACGCTGCCAGGCGCGCCGTACGGGCTGCGGCCTTGCGAGGGAGATCGGCCATGTCGCCATTGTGGCCCACCGCCGGTCACCCGGTGGGGTCAGGCTCGTCGGGCCACCCGTGCCTGCACGAGCGCGGTCGCGACGGCGACGACCAGCACCAGGCCGGCGAGCCCGAGGGTCAGGGGGATCAGGATGATCGCGCCGATGGCCACGAGGCCGGCGGTCTGGCCGGGGGCCTGGCTGACCAGGACGAAGCCCGAGGCGTCGGAGCAGGTGACCTCCACCGAGGCCGACGTCGGGCCGAACGTCGCCTCTCCCACCCAGGCGCCGGTGCCGGAGAGGGTACGGCGATCGGTGCCGTCCGCGGGCGTGGTCGTCAGGACGTCACCACTCGCCGGATCACGGATCTCGCAGTCGGGCTCTGCCCGCGTCTCGTCGAACCAGATCATCGACTCGCGCTCGGCGCTCGTCTCGGCGGTGTGGGGCTGGCCGTCGACGGGCAGCACCGAGTCCTCGGACTGCACCGGTCCGTCGCTGAGCAGGGCAGGCATCACCCAGAGCGAGACCAGGGCAGCGACGACGAGCACGACCGCGGCGATGCTCTGCCGCAGCAGCGTCCGCGCACTCGTCGGCCGCGGTTCGTGGCCGTGGACGCCCGGGGTGCCGAGGGTGAACAGGGTGCTGTCGTCCTCGTCGGTCCCCATGTCCGTCAGGCTAGCGAGGCCGGGCGGTCGGCGGGCCCGGGGTGCCGCGGGGCGCGGCCCTGGATGCGCCCTCGCGTCCCTCGAGGTGAGCCACGAGTCGTATCTGGTCACCCCGCTCGTAGACCGCGGTGTCGCCGGTGAGCGTGATCGGTCGGACCGCCGGCATCTTGTGCCGGCGTAGGACGAGGTCCCCTGCGGCCTGGGCGACGGTGTAGAGGTCGCGGCGCCCGAAGGTCGCTCCCCGCGTCTCGATCTTGGCCGCGAGCGGCAGCCGGACGTTCCGGACGGGCTCTCCCAAGGCTGTCGTGGACACTGCGACGGTCCACTCGTAGGACCCGCTGCCGCCGTACGGGCCAGGCACGTCGTCGTCGACGCCGGCGCCGAGAAGGCCGTCGGAGCGGATCGCCCCGGAGTTGGGGTTGAGCTGGGACGGGCTCGCGCCCAGCTGAGCCAGGTCCAGCGGGTCGAGCACCGGGTGGTAGCCGAGCGCCGGCAGCGCCGCGACCAGGTGCAGACCGTCGGGAGTCGCCTGCACGGAGTGCTGGGACGGACCCACGCCGACGATGATCGCGAGCACCGCAGTCGGCCGCCCCCTGCGCGTGACCCGGTAACCTCACGCCGGTGTTGGCGTGGCAGCGGTAGCCGAAGGGGTTCTTGGCGAGGTACTGCTGGTGTAACCGAGTTTGTGGCGTCGTCACTCAACCCGGAGACACTCCACGGGTTGCCCGGTGATCTTCGCGATGAGGTCGAAGTCCTTGTCGACGTGGAGAACGACGAGGTCTGCGAGCTCGGCCGCTGCCGCAATCAGCAGGTCGGGGACCGACGGGGCGCGGTGCTCGCCTTGCTCTGCCAGCAGCCCTTGGACGGCAACGGCACGTCGCTCGGATCGAGGCGTCAAGTTCCCGATCGGCATCAGCGACACAGGCGCGTTCTGGATCAGGGTGCGCCACGTCGAGCTCGAGCGGGCGGAGTAGCCGATCGCGAGGAGCGTCGCTGTCGTGACCCGGACCAGGCCGCGCTGCACGCGCTCGAACCACAGCTCGCCCTCCGGGCTGACGGAAAGGCGCACCAAGGCGGACTTGTCGACGAGCCAGGAGCGCTCACTCACGACCAGGCGCCACGCATCACGTCGTCATCGAGGAGGTCGCGACCGAGATCGGTGAGCCGCTCGAAGTCGGCGCGAGTGACCGTCAGGCGTTCGCGGGAAACTTCACCCCCGTGTTGGCGTGGCACCGGTAGCCGAAGGGGTTCTTCGCGAGGTACTGCTGGTGCTGGTCCTCGGCGTAGTAGTAGGTCGGCACCTCGCGGATCTCGGTGGTGATGTCGCCCAGCCGGCGGCGGGCGAGCTCGTCGCCGTACACCTTGGTGAGCTCGCGAGCGGTCTGCTCCTGCTCGGGGGTCGTGTAGTAGATCGCCGAGCGGTACTGGGTGCCGACGTCGTTGCCCTGGCGCATGCCCTGAGTCGGGTCGTGGACCTCGAAGAACGTCTTGACGAGGTCGGCGAAGGAGACCCGGGCCGGGTCGTAGACGACGCGGACGGCCTCAGTGTGGTTGGTGCGGCCCGAGCACACCTCCTCGTAGGAGGGGTTGGGGGTGGTGCCCCCGGCGTATCCAGCGGAGGTGGACCAGACACCGTCCATCTTCCAGAAGATCTCCTCGGCACCCCAGAAGCAGCCGAGTCCGAAGATCGCGACCTCGTAGCCCTCGGGCGCGGTGTCGGTGAGGATCGGGGCGTCGAGGACCGTGTGCTTCTCGGAGAGGTGGAAGGGGCGCTCGCTGCGACCCGGCAGGGCCTTCTCGGCCTCGATCAGCTCGGACTTGCGGGTGAAGAACACGGTTGCCTCCTGGCGGATCGGCGGGATCGGGGTGCACCCCGTACAACCACGACGCTAGCCGGTTCCTTCCACCAGACCTCTTACGAAGGGGTGACGTGACGGGTTCGACCTGCCGCGGGTGCTGGGCTCGGCCGGTCGGACCGGCCGTGAGTACGCTCGCCGGGTGAGTGAGCAGACGCAGGACCACCAGTCCCTGATCAGCAAGGCCGGCTTCGAGACGCGGGCGATCCACGCCGGCTACGAGCCCGACCCCACCACCGGCGCGGTGATCCCCCCGATCTTCGCCACGTCGACGTACAAGCAGGACGGCGTCGGCGGGCTGCGCGGCGGCTACGAGTACAGCCGCTCGGCCAACCCGACGCGCACCGCCCTCGAGGGCAACCTCGCCGCGCTGGAGGAGGGGGAGCGCGCCTTCGCGTTCGCCTCCGGCCTGGCCGCCGAGGACACGCTGGTGCGCAGCACCTGCCGCCCCGGCGACCACGTGGTCATCCCCGACGACGCCTACGGCGGCACCTACCGCCTCTTCGACAAGGTCGAGCGGGCCTGGGGCGTCGAGCACACGCCGGCGCCGGTCAGCGACATCGACCGGGTGCGGGCCGCGATCCGGCCCGGCCAGACCAAGCTGGTGTGGCTCGAGACGCCCACCAACCCGCTGCTCAACATCGGCGACATCGAGGCGCTCGCCTCGGTGGCGCACGAGGCCGGGGCGCTGCTCGTCGTCGACAACACCTTCGCCTCGCCGTACCTCCAGCAGCCGCTCACCCTGGGCGCCGACGTCGTCGTGCACTCGACCACCAAGTACGCCGGCGGGCACTCCGACGTCGTCGGCGGCGCGCTCGTCGTTCGCGGCCACGACCTGGCCGAGCAGGTCGCCTTCCACCAGAACGCCATCGGTGCGGTCGCCGGCCCCTTCGACGCCTTCCTCACCCTGCGCGGCCTCAAGACGCTCGGCGTGCGGATGGACCGGCACTGCGACAACGCGGAGAAGGTGGTGGAGTTCCTCACTGAGGACCGCCGCGTCGACTCGGTCATCTACCCCGGCCTGATCGAGCACCCGGGTCACCGGATCGCCAGCCGCCAGATGAAGCGGTACGGCGGCATGGTGTCGTTCCGCGTCAGTGGCGGCGAGGAGCAGGCGCTCGCCGTCTGCGAGCGCACCGAGGTCTTCACCCTCGGCGAGTCACTGGGTGGGGTCGAGTCGCTGATCGAGCACCCCGGTCGGATGACGCACGCCAGTGTCGCCGGCACCGCGCTCGAGGTGCCCGCCGACCTGGTCCGGCTCAGCGTGGGCATCGAGACCGTCGAGGACCTCGTCGCGGACCTCGACCGTGCCCTCGGCTGACTCCTCTGCGGGAGTCGACCCCGCTGGACCCGCCGACAGCGAGCTGGTCGTCTGCGTGGACATCGGCTCCACCTTCACCAAGGCGTCCCTGGTCGACGTGACCCGAGGCTGCGTCGTCGCGGCTGCGGAGCACCCCACGACGATCGCCACCGACGTGCTCGACGGCTACGACGCCTGCCTCGTGGAGCTCGCCGCGCACGAGCCCCGGGCGGCGACCGCCCAGGTGCTGGCCTGCTCGAGCGCCGGCGGTGGTCTGCGGATCGCGGTGGTCGGCAACGAGGAGCTGGTGACCGCCGAGGCCGGCCGTCGCGTGGCGCTCTCGAGCGGCGGCAAGGTCGTGGCCGTGGTCGCCGTCGGCGGGACGGGTCGTGTGCCTGGGCCCGACCTGGAGACCGTGCTCAGGCACACGACCCCGCGCCCGGACCTGGTGCTGCTCACCGGCGGCACCGACGGCGGCAACAGCGAGATGCTGCTCGCCGCGGCGCAGCAGGTCGTCGCCGCCGGGTGGGTCGGACCCGTCGTCGTGGCCGGCAACAGCGGGGCCGCCGCCGAGGTGAGCACCATCCTCGGCGACCTCCCGCACGTGGTCGCCGACAACGTGGTCCCGCAGATCGGGGTCCTGCGGCCCGAGGGCGCGCGGGCAGCGATCCGTGAGGTGTTCCTGCGCCACGTCATCGGCGGCAAGGGCCTCAGCTCGCGCGACGAAGGCCGCACCTTGCAGGCGATGGTGCGCGGGGCGACCCCGGACGTCGTGCTGACCGGCGTCGAGATGCTGGCCGAGGAGGCCGGCGACCTCGGAGGCGTCGTGATGGTCGACGTCGGCGGCGCGACCACCGACGTGCACTCCGTGGTGGAGCTGGACCCCGAGACCGGCGGTCTCGGACGCGATGTCGTCGCCCCGACGCCGCGGACCCGCACCGTGGAGGGCGACCTCGGCATGCGCTGGTCCGCCCTGAGCACCGTGGAGGTGGCAGGCCTGAGCTCTCTCGCCGAGGAGGCCGCGGCCCGTGCGGCCGAGCCGTCGTACCTGCCCCTCACCGACGCGGACCACGACGTCGACGAGGCCATCGCGCGTGCCGCCACGGGTCTCGCCGTACGACGTCACGCCGGTCGCAGCACCGTCGTGCTGGGCCCCGGCGGTCGTGTCGTCGAGCGCAGCGGCGTCGACCTGAGGAAGGTCGGCCTCGTGGTCGTCTCCGGTGGCGTGCTGCGGCACGGACGAGCGGGGGTGGCCGCCCGCGTGCTGGAGGGCACCGTCGGGACCGAGTCCGGTCGCGACGGTGGCTGGCAGCTGCCCGAGGCGCCTCGGGTGGTGGTCGACAGCGACTACGTGCTCGCGGCCGTCGGACTGCTGGCCGAGCACAGCCCCGCCGCCGCGCGTCGCCTCGCCCGCTCCCTGCTCGAGGGTGCGGCGGACCTTAGGGTCACTACGTGAGCCCCCACGACGACACTCCCTCGGACCCGACCGACACGTCGGCCGAGGGGTTGCCCGACCCCGCAGCGGACGTCGAGGTCGACACCCCGGTCGGCGCCGCGGCCGACGACGAGACCGAACGCGTTGCCCAGCGCCAGCGTCGCCTGCGTCGGCGCGCCACCCGGGAGCGGGAGGACCGCGACCGGGAGGACCGGATGACGGCCCGCCTCGCGGCACAGTGGACGCTGCTGCGCGAGGAGCGCGACCGCCGTACGGCGGGTGGTACCGGCCAGAGCATCCCGACCGGGCCCTCGAACCTCACCCGCGCGCAGGTGCCGTGGGGCCTGGACCTCGCTGCGTCCTGGGCCTGGCGCCTGATCGTCATCGGCGCGGCCGGCTACGTGTTGTTCCGCCTCATCGGCTACTTCTCGATCGTGACCCTGCCGCTGGCGATCGCGCTGCTGATCGCCGCGCTGGTCACCCCGGTCGTGCAGGGCCTGCAGCGCATCGGCTTTCCCCGCTCGCTGTCGGCGATCGTCGTGGTGATCGGCGTGATCGGGTTCGTCGCGCTGATGCTGACCTTCGCGGGCCAGCAGATCGCCAACGGTGCCGCCGACCTCGCCGACTCGACGGTCAAGGGCCTCGAGGACATCCGCACCTGGCTCAAGGACGGGCCACTCAACGCCAGCGACAGCCAGATCGACAACGTCATCGCCGAGGCCCAGGAGGCCATCACGCGGCAGACGCAGGACACCGACTACGTCGGGCGGATCACCGAGGTCAGCTCGGTCCTGGGCCACGTCTTCGCCGGATTCTTCATCGTGCTGTTCGCCACCTACTTCTTCCTCGCCGACGGCGACCGGATCTGGGCCTGGGTGGTCCGGATCGCTCCGCGTGCGGCGCGACTGCGGGTCGACGGCTCGGGCCGCGTGGCCTGGATCTCGCTGACCCAGTTCGTCCGGGCCACGGTGATCGTGGCGGCCGTCGACGCGATTGGGATCATGATCGGAGCCGCCATCCTCGGGGTGCCGTTCGTGATGGCGATCGGCGTCCTGGTCTTCCTGGGCGCGTTCGTCCCGCTGATCGGTGCCACGGTCGCGGGCGCCGTCGCCGTCCTCGTGGCCCTGGTCGACCAGGGCCCGGTCACGGCGCTGCTGATGCTGGCCGTGGTGATCGGGGTGCAGCAGGTCGAGGCCCACTTGCTGCAGCCGTTCCTGATGGGACGCTGGGTCTCGGTCCACCCGCTGGCGGTGATCGTCGCGATCGCCGGCGGGGTCCTGGTGGCCGGCGTGGCCGGCGCCCTGGTCGCCGTGCCCCTCGCCGCGGCCGGCAACGCGGTCGTGCAGCACCTCGCGGCCAACACCGACCCCGGTGACGACCCGGTCGACGAGCTCGAGGAGGACTACCAGGAGAGTGGGGCCACCCACGAGATAGGGGACCGGGATGAGCGCGACTGAGCCCGAGCGCGTCACGCTCGCCGACATCGAGTCCGCGCGCGAGGCGCTGAGCGGACACTCGATCACGACCCCCATGGAGGAGTCCCGCTGGCTCTCGGCGATCGCCGGCGGACCGGTGCTGCTCAAGTGCGAGAACCTCCAGCGCACGGGCTCGTTCAAGGCTCGTGGTGCGTTCGTCCGGATCTCGCGACTCACCGATGCCGAGAAGACGTGCGGCGTCGTGGCCGCGTCGGCCGGCAACCACGCCCAGGGCGTCGCTCTCGCAGCACAGCAGCTCGGCATCGAGGCCACCGTCTTCATGCCCGAGGGTGCGCCGATCCCGAAGGAGAAGGCCACACGGGGGTACGGCGCCGAGGTCGTCTTCGAGGGGCGCTACCTCGAGGACGCCCTGGCCGGGGCGCGCCGCTTCGCCGAGGAGACCGGCGCGATCCTGATCCACCCCTTCGACCACGCGGACGTCGTCGCGGGCCAGGGCACCGCCGGCCTCGAGATCCTCGAGCAGGCCCCCGAGACGAAGACGGTGATCGTGCCGACCGGGGGTGGGGGACTGCTTGCGGGAGTCGCCATCGCCGTCAAGGCGTTGCGGCCCGACATCACCGTGATCGGCGTGCAGGCCAAGGGCGCCGCCGCCTACCCCGACTCCCTGCGGCAGGGGTCACCGGTCGCCCTCTCTTCGATGAAGACGATGGCCGACGGCATCGCGGTCGGGCTGCCCGGCCAGATCACGTTCGCGGCGGTGCGCGACCACGTCGACGAGATCGTCACCGTCTCGGAGGAGGCGATGTCGCGGGCACTGCTGGCGCTCGTCGAGCGCGCCAAGATGATCGTCGAGCCTGCCGGCGCCGCCGCCGTGGCAGCGATGCTGGAGCGCCCCACGGCGTACGGCACTCCCGCCGTGGCCATGCTGACCGGCGGCAACATCGACCCGATCCTGCTGGGCAAGGTGATCCGGCACGGGATGGCGGCAGCCGGGCGCTACCTCAACCTGCACGTCGTGATCCCCGACGTGCCCGGCGGTCTCGCCCTGCTGCTCAGCGAGGTGGGCGAGACCGGTGCCAACGTGCTCGAGATCGCTCACGAGCGGATCAACGCCTCGCTGCACCTCGACGAGGTCGACGTGCACCTGCAGCTGGAGACCCGCGGCGAGCCGCACGCCGAGAAGGTGCGGGGACGGCTGCGCGAGCGGGGCTACCGGGTGCTGGAGTAGCTGAGCGCCGTCGGCTCACCGGGGCTCGACACGCCGGTTCAGCCTCAGCCCGTGTAGGGCACCGCGTCGACGATGACGACCTGCAGCGTCTTGCCGTTGGGTGCCTCGTAGTCGACCGTGTCGCCCTTGGAGCGCCCGTTGATGGCCGAGCCCAGCGGGGACTGCGGGGAGTAGGCGGTCAGGCCCTCGGGCTCGATCTCACGAGCGCCGAGCAGGAAGGTCTCCGTCTCGTCCTCGTCGTCGCCGACGAAGCGGTAGGTCACGACCATGCCCGGCTCGACGACGCCGTCGTTGGGGGGCGTCTCGCCGACCTCGGCGCGCCGCAGCATGTCCTCGAGCTGACGGATCCGGCCCTCGTTCTTGCCCTGCTCCTCGCGGGCGGAGTGGTAGCCGCCGTTCTCCTTGAGGTCGCCCTCGTCGCGGGCCTCGCTGATCCGCTGCACGATCTCTTCTCGCACGGGGCCCTTGAGCTCGTCGAGCTCGGCCTGGAGCTTGTCGAAGGCGGCCTGGGTCAACCAGATCGTGCCCTGCTCGGTCGATTGGGTCATGGGTACTCCTGTGCTGATCGTGAGTGTGCGTCTGTCCGGGAGATCGGCCGTGCTCAACGCGGGCGGTAGGGCCACTGGTGGTGCGGGGAGCGATGAGAGTGGTGACGGGTGTGCCCTGCGGGTCAGCCGAATGGTCGAGCCTAGCAAGGACACGGTCGAACGCGAGGCGGTCCGGACCGATCGAGGGGGTGAATCCCACCTGCTGGCCTCAGCGCGGCCGAGGCTGTCCCGGTGCGGTGCAGCCGAGCAGCTCGACCGACGTGGCGCGGCGGTCGGTGCTGATCTCCTGGGTGACCCGGCCCGACGGTGTGGGCTCGGGGGTGAAGGAGACCGTGCCGACGAGGGTGTGGTCCTCGGCGTAGGCACGCACGGTGCAGGTGGCGACCACGTCGTCCTGGAGGTCCACGACGAAGCGCGCCGAGGCGGTGTTGTCGTCGACGATCGTGAACGTCAGCTCGCCGGAGGCGACCGGGGGGCTGGCCTGCTCCCAGATGGTCCAGCCGAGCCAGCCGCCGCAGACCAGGACCAGCAGCGTGATCGCCGCGATCGATGCCGGACGGCGCCACGGCGCGGGGGCGCCGTACCGGTCGGCCAGGACTTCCTGCGTGCTCACCACCCCATCCTCCCACCCCACCCACAGCGGCCTACGCTGGCTCCATGAGTGATGCCGGGTCCCGGGCGGGCTACCGCCTCATGCACGTCCACGCCCACCCCGACGACGAGTCGAGCAAGGGGGCGGCCTCCACGGCGATGTACGTCGCCCAGGGCGTCGACGTGCACGTCGCGACCTGCACCGGTGGCGAGCGCGGGTCCATCCTCAATCCGAAGATGGAGCGCCCCGACATCCTCGCGAACATCACCGAGGTGCGTCGCCAGGAGATGGAGCGGGCGCGCGACATCCTGGGCATCCGTCAGGACTGGCTGGGCTTCATCGACTCCGGCTGGCCGGAGGGCGACCCCAAGCCACCGCTGCCCGAGGGCTGCTTCGCGCTGGTGCCGCTCGAGGAGTCGACCGAGCGCCTGGTGCGGCTGATCCGCGAGTTCAAGCCGCACGTGCTGACGACGTACGACGAGCGCGGCGGCTACCCGCACCCCGACCACATCCGCTGCCACGAGGTGAGCGTGGCGGCGTTCGAGGCCGCAGCCGATCCCGAGCGGTTCCCCGACGCCGGGCCGCCGTGGCAGGTGCTGAAGCTCTACTACCACCACTCCTTCAACCGGGCGCGGATCGAGGCGATCCACGAGGCGATGCTCGACCTCGGTCTCGAGTCGCCGTGGGGCGAGCGCCTGGAGCAGTGGAAGCCGGAGCCCGACTGGGACGCGCGCGTCACCACCAAGGTCCCGTGCTCCGACTACTTCGGTGTGCGCGACCAGGCCCTCCTGGCGCACGCCACCCAGATCGACCCCGACGGGCACTGGTTCGCGATCCCGCGCGAGACGCAGGCGAAGATCTGGCCCACCGAGGACTTCGAGCTCGTGACCAGCCACGTGGAGTCCGTGATGCCGGAGGACGACCTGTTCGCCGGCATCGAGGCCGCCCACCTGGCGCCGTGACCACCCGCTGGCCGACGGTGAGAGACTGACGTCATGTCTGCCGCAGTCGCACTTCTGCTCACGGTCGCCGTCGACCAGATCCCCGAGGACGACGACGTCGTCGCCGGCTGGACCGCCTTCGCGATCTTCGGGCTGCTCATCGTGGCCGTGGTGGTCCTGGGGTTCAGCCTGACCAAGCGGCTCAAGAACACCGCGAAGGCGGCCGACCAGGGTCTCTACGACCCCTCCGACCCCAAGCCGGAGCGACCCGCCCGAGGCCTGGCCGCCGCCCGTCAGATGCGCGAGCAGGCCGCCCGCGAGGAGTCCGAGGACGAGGACCGGACGCCGGGCTGAAGTCCCACGCGCGGCGACGGGCTGTCCCGCCCTGCGAGACGACGAGGCCCGACCACCACGGGGGGTGGGGCCGCGACGTACCGGGGAGTAGGTTCGGACCTGTGACCCAGGACACCTATGACTACGTGATCGTGGGCGCCGGCAGTGCCGGGGCCGTGCTGGCAGCTCGACTGAGCGAGGACCCGGGCGCCACCGTCCTGCTCCTCGAGGCCGGGGGCGAGACCGACGGGGCCGACGAGGTGAGCATCCCGGCGGCGTTCCCGTCCCTCTTCAAGACCAAGTGGGACTGGAACTACTCGACCACCGAGCAGAAGCAGCTCCACGGCAAGCGGGCCTACTGGCCTCGGATGAAGGCTCTCGGCGGCTGCTCGTCGATGAACGCGATGATCTACATCCGCGGGGCCCACGCAGACTACGACTCGTGGCGTGACCAGTACGGCGCCGAGGGCTGGGGCTACGACGACGTGCTGCCCTGGTTCCTCAAGTCGGAGGACAACGCGCGGCTCTCCGGCCGCTACCACGCCAGCGGCGGACCCCTGCACGTCGAGGACCGCGCCTACACCCACGAGCTCAGCTCGGCGTTCGTCGAGAGCGCGGTCAGCGCCGGCCACAAGCGCAACGACGACTTCAACGGCGCCACCCAGGTCGGCGCGGGCCAGTACCAGGTGACCTGCAAGCGCGGGAGACGCTGGTCCACCAACACCGCCTACCTGGCCCCGGCTCGGGAGCGGTCCAACCTCACCGTGACGACCGGCGCCCTCGCGTCGCGGATCGAGCTGACCGGCGAGCGCGCCACGGGAGTCACCTTCCGCCAGGCCGGCGCGGAGCACACCGTGCACGCGCGCCGCGAGGTCATCCTGAGCGGGGGCGCGATCAACAGCCCGCAGCTGCTGATGCTCTCGGGCATCGGGCCGGCCAGCCACCTGAGCGAGGTCGGCGTCGAGAGTCGTGTCGATCTCGCCGGCGTCGGATCCAACCTCCAGGACCACCCGGTCATCCCGCTCATCTGGCGCACGCGCGGCACCACCGACGTCGCTGAGATGTCCAACCTGAAGAACCTCCTGCAGTGGAAGGCCCGCGGCAGCGGTCCGCTGTCCTCCAACATCGGTGAGGGCGGGATGTTCTTCTCCACCCGCGAAGGACTGCCCGCCTCCGACCTGCAGGTCCACGTCGCGCCGACCGGCTTCTTCGACAACGGCCTGCACGAGCCCAACGAGCGGATGTTCTCGGCCGCGCCCACGCTCGTCTCCGTGGCCAGCCGCGGCTCGATCCGACTCCGCTCCGCGGACCCGACCTGGCACCCGGCGATCGACGCGGCGTACCTCGAGGACCAGAGCGACCTCGACGCCCTGCTCTCCGGAGCGCGTACGACGTGGGACATCTGCACGCAGGGTGCCCTGGCCGACTACCTCGACCAGCCGTGGAACCTGCCGAGCGACCCGTCCGACGAGGACCTCCTCGAGCACATCCGGACGTGGACGCAGACGCTGTACCACCCCACCTCCACCTGTGCGATGGGCTCCGGGGAGGACGCCGTCGTCGACGCGTCCCTGCGGGTCCGTGGCGTCGCGGGCCTGCGGGTCGTGGACGCCTCGGTGATGCCGGCCGTGCCGCGCGGCAACACCAACGCACCGACCATCATGATCGCCGAGAAGGCAGCCGCCGAGATCAGGAGCGCACGATGACACTGACCGACCCCACCCTCGAGCACGCCCAGACGTTCTTCACCCCGGACGGGATGGCTCTGGAGGCGGAGAAGACCTTCGACTCGCTGAGCCCGATCACCGGGGACGTCGTCGGCACCCACCCGATCCACTCCGCCGAGGAGGTCACGGCCGCGGTCAGCGACGCCCGGGAGCACGCTGCCTGGTGGGCGTCCCTGAGCTTCGCCGAGCGCGCCGAGCACCTGACCAAGTGGAAGGGCGCGATGACCCGTCGGCTGGCGCAGCTGGCCGACCTGGTGCACCAGGAGACGGGCAAGCCGCACGGCGACGCGATGCTCGAGGCCGCGCTCGCCATCGACCACATCGCCTGGGCCGCCGGCAACGCCGAGAAGCACCTGAAGCGCCGCAAGGTCGCCTCGGGCCTGCTGATGGCCAACCAGGCGGCCTCGGTGGCCTACAAGCCCTTGGGTGTCATCGGCGTGATCGGCCCGTGGAACTACCCGGTCTTCACCCCGATGGGCTCGATCGTCTACGCCCTGGCGGCCGGCAACGCGGTGGTCTTCAAGCCCTCCGAGTACACCCCCGGCGTCGGTGCGTGGCTGGCCCGGACCTTCCAGGAGTCCGTGGGCCGTCCGGTCTTCACGGTCGTCACCGGGCTCGGCGAGACCGGCGCGGCCCTGTGCCACGCGGGTGTCGACAAGGTCGCGTTCACCGGGTCCACCAACACGGGCAAGCGAGTCATGGCCGCCTGCGCCGAGACGCTCACCCCCGTCGTCATCGAGGCCGGCGGCAAGGACTCGGTGATCGTCGACAAGGACGCCGACATCGACGCCGCTGCCGACGCTGCCCTGTGGGGCGCGGCCTCCAACGCCGGGCAGACCTGCATCGGCGTCGAGCGCATCTACGTCCACGAGCGGGTGTACGACGAGTTCGTCGCCGCGCTGGTCGCCAAGGCCAAGGACGTCCGCGCCGACTCCTCACCCGGCTCGCAGATCGGGCCGATCACCATGGCCAGCCAGCTGGACGTGATCCGGTCGCACATCTCCGACGCACTCGCCCAGGGCGGCCGTGCGCTGCTCGGCGGCGTCGAGGCGGTGGGGGAGCGCTACGTCCAGCCGACGATCCTGGTCGACGTCCCCGAGGACTCCCTGGCCGTCCAGGAGGAGACGTTCGGACCGACAGTCACCGTCCGCAAGGTCTCCACGATGGAGGAGGCGATCGAGCTGACCAACGCCACGAGGTACGGCTTGGGCTCGACGGTCTTCTCCAAGGAGCGCGGCATGGAGATCGCCGAGCAGATCCGTTCCGGGATGACGGCGGTCAACGGCATCATCGCCTTCGCCGCCATCCCGTCCCTGCCCTTCGGCGGTGTCGGCGACTCGGGCTTCGGCCGGATCCACGGCCCCGACGGGCTGCGGGAGTTCACCTACGCCAAGGCCATCGCGCGGCAGCGGTTCAAGCCGGTGATGGCACTGACGTCCTTCCAGCGCACCGAGAAGATGGACGGCCAGCTCGCCCAGATGATGACGATGCTGCACGGCGGCAGCTCGACGCTGCCGAAGGTCGCCAAGCGGTTGCGCAAGGCCGCGAACGGCTGAGGCTCAGGTCGCGGGGGCGTCGCCCTGCTGGGCGGCGAGCTCACGCCGTACGTCCTCCATGTCGAGGCCGCGCACGCCTTCGATCACCTGGTCGAGGGCGGCGGCCGGCAGCGCTCCGGGCTGGGAGAAGACCAGGACCTTCTCGCGGAAGACCATCAGGGTCGGGATCGACTTGATGCCGGCTGCCGAGGAGAGCTCACGCTGCTCCTCGGTGTTGATCGAGCCGAACGTGATGTCGGGGTGGGCCTCCGAGGCGGCCTCGTAGGTCGGGGCGAACTGCTGACACGGACCGCACCAGCTCGCCCAGAAGTCGACGAAGAGGATGCCGTTCTCGTCGATGTGCTCGGTGAAGTTGTCGTTGGTCAGCTCGATCGTTGCCATGGCTCCACGGTAGCCACCGCGCGGTCACCCGCGCGGTCCTGAACCGCCATACGGCCCAGGGCAGGCCCAGCGCAGGCTCAGCGCAGGGAGTAGGTCGCCAGCGAGACGCTGGTGTAATGCGCGACGAACGCCAGGATCGTGAAGCTGTGGAAGATCTCGTGGAAGCCGAAGTAGCGCGGCCACGGGTCGGGGCGCTTGAAGCCGTACACGACCCCGCCCAGGGTGTAGAGGGCGCCGCCCACCGCGATCAGGGTCAGGACCGCGATCGCCATCCCGCTGCCCAGCGAGGAGGTGGCGCCGTCGATGAAGGACGGGATGAAGAACACCGCGGCCCACCCGAGACCGATGTAGAGCGGCGTGTAGAGCCACCGCGGCGCGCCGATCCAGAAGACCCGGAAGAGCACACCCAGGATCGCGCAGGACCACACCGTCGTCAGCAGCACGACACGCTGGGTGCCCTCGAGGAGCATCAGCGTCAGCGGCGTGTAGGAACCGGCGATCAGGATGAAGATGTTGGAGTGGTCGAAGCGCCGTAGTGCGGCCCAGACCCTCGGAGACCACGTGCCGGTGTGGTAGATGGCCGAGACTCCGAAGAGCAGCAGCGCGCTGGCGGCGAAGATGGTCGACCCGATCCGGGTCGTGGTGTCCGGAGAGAGGCAGATCAGCACGATGCCCCCGGCCAGCGCCAGCGGCGTCAGCGCGAGGTGCGACATCCCGCGGAGCTTGGGCTTGACCTCGGCGATGGTCTCGGAGACCTTGTCGCCGACCTTGTCCAGGCTCCCTCGGAGCGCGTCGTTGGCGTTCTTGATGGCGCGGTCCATGATCCGGAGCCTACCGGGGCCGACCTCGCGGGGGGACCCGATCGAGCTGAGACGTTGGCAACGACGCTCGCCGTACCGGACGCCGGCCCGGTACGGCGGGAGGGTCAGTGACTGTGCGGCGGGACCGAGGCCCCCTCGGACGGCTGCACGATCACGAACCCCTGGCCGGCGAAGGTCACCTGCAGCGCCTCGCCCGAGCCGCGGCCGATGAGGGCGCCGGCGGACATGGTCGAGCGCAGGCTCGTCTGCAGGTGGGACGACCAGGCGACGACCGCGTCGGTGTCGGCGAAGGTGGCCGCCTCGCCCGCGTTCAGCACCACGGGCTCGCCGTCGGTGGTGATCGCCACCCATCCGCTGCCGCGCAGGGTGGTGTTGAAGAGACCCCCGGTAGCGATGCTGCCGCCCTTGACCCGCTCGACGTTCCACTCGAGTGAGGAGGAGAAGGCGAGAACGCTGCTGCCGTTGATGGAGATGCCCGAGTCGTGCAGGTGGAGGATGTGCACGTGGTGACCCTGGTCGGCCAGGAACACGTCGCCCGAGCCCTCCACGCGCATCAGCGAGAGACCCTCACCGGTGAACGCCTTCTTGAGGAACTTCGCTGCCCCGCCGCCCTGGTAGTTGAAGAGCACGTCGCCCTGGTAGGCGACCATCGAGCCCTGGCGTGCCATGAACGGCTCGGTGACGCGGACTCGGAGCATCCGGTTGTTCTGTCGCTCGACACCGGAGCCGCTCTTCTCCGAGAAGCGCCCGTCGATGAGGTCGCCGCTGATCCCGGCGAAGGCGTCACCACCGAACCCGGCGGCGGGTCCGGGGGAGGAGGGCCGGGCGGGCGCGACCTGCGGTGGGGGCTCCTGCGTGGTCGCCTGCGGTACCAGTCCCGAGGAGCCGTAGGGGTCGGCGGCGTACGCCGGCGGCTGCTCGGGCTCGGGGCCGGCGTCGGGCTCGGAGGCCGGCTGCTCGGCAGCGTCGGGCTCCGGCTGCGGGGCGGAGGCCGCGACCCGGGTGACGTCGGCTGACCCGCCCGTCGTCGACTGCGCGCCGTACGGCGTCGCCTCGCCCTGCTCGGCGGCGCTGCCCTCGCCATCGGCCTTGC
>NZ_JAPYPS010000056.1:1809-27526 GCF_029937575.1 Nocardioides sp. | reverse complement strand
GGCGATCCTTGACGGCGAGACCCGGTCGACTACGCGCGCGGGCGCCACACCAACCACGAAGATGGGTCGACTACGCGCGCGGGCGCCACACCCAACCACGAAGAACGCCACGCGCGCAGGCGCCCCACCCAACCCGAGAACCCCTCACTCCAGCCAGGCGTAGTCCATCAGTCGCGCCGTCGAGAGCGCGGTGTCGCGGTCGACGAGGACCTCCACCAGGTGCAGCGCCAGGTCGATCCCGGCCGAGATCCCGGCCGAGGTGTAGACGTCGCCGCCCGACCGGACCGCGGAGGACGCGTGCACCCAGCGCACGTCCTCGACGACGTCGAGGTCCGGCCAGCGATCCCGCAGCGCGGCCAGGTCGTCCCAGTGCGTGGTGACGCGCTGATCGGTGAGCACTCCCGCCTGTGCCAGCACGAAGGCTCCGGTGCAGACGGAGGCGACGTACGGCGTGACGAGGGCGCGCTCGGCGACCCAGCCGACCACCTCCGCGTCGGCCTCCACGGCGTCCGTGACGCCCCCGGGCACGACGAGGAGGTCCAACGCGGGCGCCTCGCCGATGCCGATGCCGACCTGGATCGGCAACCCGCCACGGGCGCGGACCAGTCCGGGGGGACCGTCGGCGATCAGCAGCACCTCGAAGGGCGCCGCCCCACCCGCCGCGAGGGCCACCCGGTTGGCGACGGAGAAGACCTCGAACGGGCCGCACGCGTCGAGCACCTCGACGTCGTCGAAGACCAGGATCCCGATGCGCATGCGCTCAGCCTGACGCGTGTCGGGGTGCGCCAACAGGGGTCAGGCTGCCAGAGGTCGACGGCATCCGGTCACTGCGAGGGCGCGGGGCGGCCGCCGGCCCGCTTCCACCGCTGCTGCATCTCCTCGGCGACCTCCTGGGGCTTGGCGGCGAGGATGGAGACCCCGACCACCAACGGGGGATGCCCGTTGCGGGCTGCCCGTTCGAGCCCTCGACCCCGCATGCCCTCGAGCCGCGTCACGATCGTGGCCGCGTCGTGCACGCCCACGCGCACGACCCACTGGAAGCCGGCCCGCTCGGCCTCGATCGAGGAGACCTCGGACCAGGCGACGCGCCCCACCGAGAACGGAGTCGTGCGGTCGTCGAACCCCTTCTTGTCCAGCACCAGGTAGGGATCGCGACGCATCACCCGACGCAGCATCACCACGGCCACCAGGCCGAACAGGGCCACGGGGATCACCGCGAGCCACGCCGAGGAGCTGTCGGAGGCCGTCAGGATGAGGAGTCCGTTGGCCACGAGGAAGGCGGCGAGCCCGGCCCACAGCGCCGAGCGGACCCGCTTCGGGCCGTACTCCACCGGGGCGGTCGCGCTCACTGGTCCACCATCCTCTTGTCGGCGTTGTCCGAGGGGCCCGCCGGGTCGGTGGTGCGCTCGCCCAGCAGCAGGGCCCCCACGAGCTCGTGCAGCAGGTCGTAGCCCCGCTCGGTGAGGATCGACTCGGCGTGGAACTGGATCCCGCGGTAGTGCGGCCCGCGCAGGTGGTGGACGTCCCCGGTGTCGGGGTCGACGTCGACCTTCACGCCGTCCGGCAGGGTGTCGCCAGCACCGACGCGCCCCACGAAGGTGTTGTAGAAGCCGACCCGCTCGCTGCGGCCGTCGTACGGCACCGCCGACTGGGTGCCCTGGAAGACGATGTCCTTGTAGGCCAGCGCGATGCCGAGCTGGTGGCACAGCGCCTGGTGGCCCAGGCAGACGGCCAGGAAGGGCTGCTGGGTCTCGAGCAGCGTCGCGACCGCGTGCCGGAGCTTGCCCATCTTCACGTCGTCGCCGTCGCGAGGATCGCCAGGACCGGGGCCGACGATGACCAGGTCGAAGCCGTCGAGGCAGCCCGGCTCGTACTCGTCGTGGCGCACCACGACGCTCTCCAGGCCGAGCACGCCGAGCACGTGGCGCAGCATGTTGACGAAGTCGTCCTCGCCGTCGAGGATCACCACCCGCTTGCCGGCCAGCCGCGGGTCGGGCGGCGCGCCCGCCTGGTCGGTCAACCAGAACGAGCTGAGCCGCCGGTTGCGGGCGTTCAGGGACAGCAGCACGTCCTCGTCGTTGACCAGCTCGGCCAGCGCCACGTCGGGCGTCGGCGCCTGCGGGACGAGGCCGAACGCCGAGAGGATGCCGCCCGCCTTCGCGTGCGTCTCGGCGACCTCGTACGCCGCGTCGGAGTCGCGCACGAGGGTGGCCCCGGCGGTCACCTTGAGCCGGCCGTCGAGGGAGACGTCGGCCGAGCGGATCACGATCGGGCTGTCCACCACGGCCCCACCTGCCTCGTCGCGACCCAGGATCGCCAGCGCGGCGCCGTAGTAGCCGCGACCCTCGCTCTCGTAGGCCTTGATCAGACGGCACGCGTTCTCCACGGGAGAGCCCGTCACCGTGGCGGCGTACATCGTGTCGCGCAGCACCTCGCGCGGGTCGCGGTCGGTGCGCCCGGCGAGGAGGTACTCGGTGTGGATCAGGTGCGTCATCGGCTTGAGGAACGGTCCGAGCACCTGGCCACCTTCGTGGCACAGGTCGCACATCATCTTGAGCTCCTCGTCGACGACCATGAAGAGCTCGTAGATCTCCTTCTCGTCCTTGAGGAAGTCGAGCAGCGGCCTCTTGATCCCGCCCGACGCCGCACCCCCACGCGGGATTCGGAACGTGCCGCTGATCGGGTTCATCCGGACGTCACCGTCGTGCACGGACACGTGGCGCTCGGGGCTGGCACCGATGAGGAACCGGTCGCCGGTGAAGAACACGTAGGTCCAGTAGGCGCCGCGCTCGCGCTCGAGCAGCCGGCGGAAGACCGAGAGCGCCGTGGCGACGCCCCAGTCGGCGACCTGCGCGCGGTAGTGCCGCCCGATCACCAGGTTGGCGCCCTCCCCCTGGCCGATCTCGTCGCGGATGATGGAGTCGACGAGCTTGGCGTACTGCTCGTCGTCGGTCTCGAAGCCGCCGCGGTCGGCGAACTCGACCGGCACCGGGTCGATCGCCTCGACCACCTCGGCGACCGAGAACTCGTGCTCCGTCTCGACGTCGACCACCACCAGCGGCGTCCCGTCGTCGTGCGCCTCGAAGCCGCGCTCGGCGACCTGACGGAACGGGATCGCGAGCAGCCGGTCGGCGACCCGGCCCGGCTCGGGGATCCCGCTCTCGAGGGGTACGTCGAGCAGCGAGTCGACCTCGGTGCGGGTGCCGCCGATCAGGCCGACCGTGTCCCGGTCACCCACGCGCGTGGAGCGACGGATGATCGCCCACGCCTCGTGCCCGATGAGCGCCGCGATGGCGTCCTTGGCCGGGGAGTCGGGGGCGGTGACGTCGGCAGACATGGCCGAAGCCTAGTTGTGGGAGCACCAGGCCACGCACCGGCTTTCACGAGGTGAGTAGGGACTACTCATGGCCGGTGCGTCCGGACGCCTCCAGAATCGCCACATGCGCTCCCTCCTCCGTGCCTCGCTCCCCGTCCTCGCCCTTCCCCTGGCTCTCGCCCTCACCGCCTGCGGCGACGACGAGCTCGCCGACGCACCGGCGTCGACCTCCACCGGCTCGGCGGCCACGTCACCCGGCGTCGAGGACATCGACACCTTCGACGAGGGGCTCGACCAGGCGCTGTCCTCGACCTCCCTCGAGACGATCGCCGACGCCCTCGACCGGGTCCTCGACACCGTCGCCGGCTACGAGATCGACGGCAACGCGATCACCCTGCTCGCCGACGGCTCCTCCGAGGGATCGTCGATCTGCACCATCGCCGGGACCGTGCTGGGCTCGTTCGAGATCCCCGAGGGCACCACCCTCGCGGTGGAGTTCGACGACGACACCGTCGAGTGCCCCGTCTGAGCTCATCGGGCGCACCCCCGTTTGCCGTGGACCGCGCGGGGTAGGTTCGTCGCCGTGACCACGTACCTGATCCTGGGAGTCGTCGGTCTCGTCGTCCTGGCCGTCTCGTTGCTGGTCGGCGACGTCTTCGACGGGCTGCTCGACGGCGCCCTCGACGGCTTCGGCGGCGACTGGTTCTCGACCGAGGTCGTGGGCGGCTTCGTCTCCGCGCTCGGCTTCGGCGGCGCGATCGCGGTCTCCGCCGGGGCACCCGGACCCGTGGCGGTCGTCGTCGGCCTGGTGGTCGGTACGGCGTTCGCCTGGATGGCCGCCAAGCTCACCCGACTGGTGCGCGGCGCCGGCACCGACGAGGCACCGGCTGCTGCCGACGTGATCGGCCACGAGGCGATCGTGCTCTCCGACATCCCCGACGCCGGCTTCGGCACCATCCGCGTGTACGTCGGCGGGCACACCCTGCGCTACAACGCCAGCGCCGACCTGGGGCTCGAGGCCGGTGCCCGCGTGCACGTGACCAGCGTCCTGTCCCCCACCGCCGTCACGGTCGCCCCGATGTGGAGCGAGCTCCCCCCGACCGACGACTGACCACCCGCGCCACCTCCTACGGCCGACCGGTCGTGACCTCCGAAGTCCCGAGAAGGAAGCCTCATGGATTCAGCCCTCGCCCCCGTCATCGGCCTGATCGTCCTGGTCCTGCTGATCGTCCTGTTGGTGACCAGCCGCTACAAGGTCGCCGGCCCCAACCAGGCGTTCATCGTCACCGGCCGCAAGGGCAAGGCGGTGCTCAACCCGGAGACCGGGCAGCTCAGCACCGACCTGTCCGGCCAGAAGGTCGTGCTCGGCGGCGGGGTCTTCGTGATCCCGTTCGTGCAGAAGCTCTCCAACCTCGACCTCTCCTCGCGTCGGATCTCGGTGCAGATCCGCGGGGCCGTCTCCGGCCAGGGCATCAAGCTCAACGTCGAGGGCGTGGCGATCGTCAAGGTCGGCGGCAACGCCGACCAGATCCGCCTGGCCGCCCAGCGGTTCCTCTCGCAGCAGGAGGACGTCGAGCCGTTCACCCAGGAGGTGCTGGCCGGTGCGCTGCGCTCCATCGTGGGTGGGCTGAGCGTGGAGCAGATCATCCGTGACCGCGCGGCCTTCGCCCAGCGCGTGGCCGACGAGTCGGAGAACTCGCTGACCGGCCAGGGCCTGATCCTCGACACCTTCCAGATCCAGGACGTCACCGACGACGGCTCCTACCTCGCCGACCTGGGTCGCCCCGAGGCCGCGCGCGTGAGCCAGGAGGCCCGGATCGCCGAGGCCAACGCCCGGCAGGCGGCCGAGCAGGCCACGATCGCCGCCCAGCAGGAGATCGCGATCTCGCAGCGCACCCTGAGCCTGAAGGAGGCCGAGATCCAGGCGGAGACCGACGCCGCGGCCGCCCAGGCGGCCGCCGCCGGGCCGCTGGCCCAGGCCGACCGCGACCAGGCGATCCTCACCGAGCAGGAGAAGGTCGCCGTACGCCAGGCGGCGCTGACCGAGCGCAAGCTCGAGACCGAGGTCCGCAAGCCGGCCGACGCCGAGCGCTACCGCGTCGAGCAGGACGCCGAGGCCAAGCGGTCGGCCGAGATCGCCGCCGCCGACGCCCGCAAGGCCGCCACGATCGCGGCCGCCGAGGCCAAGGCCCAGCAGGACCGGCTCTCCGGTGAGGCCGAGAAGGCCCGCCGCTCGGCGCTGGCCGAGGCCGAGGCGATCGAGGGCGCCAAGCGCGGTGAGGCCGAGAAGGCCCGCCGTACCGCCGAGGCGGACGCGACCCGCGCCGAGGGTGAGGCCCAGGCGGCCGCCACCCTGGCGATCGGGCAGGCCGAGGCCGAGGCGATGGACAAGCGCGCGGACGCCTTCGCGCACTACAACGACGCCGCGGTGCTGCAGATGCTCATCGAGGTGCTCCCGCAGATCGCCCGCGAGGTGGCCGCCCCCATCGGCGCGATCGACCAGCTCACGGTGGTCTCCACCGACGGCGCCGGCGCGCTGCCGAAGCAGGTCACCGACAACGTCGTGCAGACCCTGTCGATGCTCAAGACCACGACCGGCATCGACCTCGAGGGCCTGATCAAGAAGTCGGTCGAGGGCGCGGTGGGTGGCGCCTCGGGGCAGGATCAGGCTCCCGCGGTCAGCGGCTGAGACGCCTTCGGTCGAGGATCAGTGCCATCAGGTGGCACCGATCCTCGACCAAGCGCGGTCGTCCGGGCCCGACCTCAGGAGACCGTGGTCAGCAGCTGCGTCGCCCGCGTGAGGACGACGTACAAGGTGGCGCGGCCGGTCTGCGACTCGTCCTCGATCTCCTGCGGGCGGACGACCACGATCGCGTCGAACTCCAGGCCCTTGGTGTCCAGGCCGTTGAGCACCACGACCCGGTCCTCTCCCGACGGGGCGACCGACGAGTCGATCGCGGCGCGGGCACCGGCGGCGTCGTCGGCCCGCTCGGGCCAGGAGGCCAGCCAGGCGTTGACCTCGGATCGTCGAGCGACGGGTACGACGATCCCGACCGTGCCGCCGACCCGGTCGGCGACCTCGGCGACCGCGGCCCGGGTCGCGGCCTCGAGGTCGGCGACCGGGCCGATGACCTGGGGCTCGACGCCCGTGGACCGGACCGCGGTCGGCAGGTCGGCGTCCAGCCCGACCCGCTCGGCGTAGGCGGCGGCGAAGGCGTAGATCTCGCTGGAGTTGCGGTAGTTGGTCGACAGGTGGAACTCGTGCAGCGCCTTGCCGGACAGCGCCTCGGCGCGGGCCTCGGCCGACTCCGCGGGCACCGGCCACGACGACTGCGCCGGGTCGCCGACGATCGTCCACGAGGCCCCGCGGCCGCGCCGTCCGACCATCCGCCACTGCATCGGCGTGAGGTCCTGCGCCTCGTCGATGAGCACGTGGGCGAAGCCGTCGTCCTCGATCGAGTGCGTCGGCGGCACCCAGGCCCGACCGGTGGGGGCGTACTCCCGGTCGGAGGCGGTCATCAGCTCCTGCATGTCGACCCCGCCCTCGACAGCGGCGATGGGGTCGTCCCGCTCGTCGTCGGTGCGCACCGGGACGTCGCCGAGGGCGTAGCGCAGCTCGTCGAGCAGCGGGACGTCCTGGATCGAGAGCCGGGAGCCGTCGCCCCACGACTTGAGCAGCAGGCGCTGCTCCTCGGCCGAGACGATGCCGTCGCCGACGCGCGCCAGCAGCTCGGGGTCGCGCAGCCAGCCGAGCACGTCGGGCGCGCTGAGCGGCGGCCACCAGCCGATCACGAAGTCCAGGAACTCGTCGGTGCCGAGCAGGTCGTCGTTGAAGTACTCCCGGCCCCGGTCACGGCCCCGCTCGCTGCGGACCTGACGCCACAGGGCGTCGAGCAGGGTCGGGGTGACCCTCGGCAGCTGCCGGTTGCGGCGGCCCTGCGACATCAGCTGGCGGCGCAGCTTGCCGAGCAGTCCTCGGTCCAGGGTGAGGCGGGCGTCGTACCAGAAGATGGAGAACTCCCGCGGGCTGCCCGGCGCCTGCTGGCGCGCCGTACGACGCATCAGCTCGGCCATCCGGGCCGAGCCCTTCACGTCGGCGACCGCGGGCTCGTCGTGGCGGGTGGCGCGGACGCCGTCGACGACCTCGCCGAGCGAGCGCAGCGCGACAGCGGTCTCACCGAGGCTCGGCAGCACCCGCTCGATGTAGCGCATGAAGACCCCGCTCGGGCCGACGACGAGGACGCCGCCGGACTCGTAGCGGCGCCGGTCGTTGTAGAGCAGGTAGGCCGCCCGGTGTAGCGCGACGACCGTCTTGCCGACGCCGGGTCCGCCGGAGATCGTGACGACGCCCTTGCCCGGCGCGCGGATGGCCTGGTCCTGCTCGGCCTGGATGGTGGCCACGATCGAGTGCATCGTGCGGTCGCGGGCCCGCGACAGCTGTGCCATCAGGGCGCCCTCGCCCATGATCGGCAGGTCGTTGGTGTTGGCCTCGGCGTCGAGCAGCTCGTCCTCGACGCTGACGACGGTGGGGCCCTGCGAGCGCAGCACCCGACGCCGCACGACGTCCTGCGGGGTGGCGGCCGTCGCCTGGTAGAACACCGCGGCGGCCGGGGCCCGCCAGTCGATCAGCAGGGAGTCGCGGTTGGCGTCGCGCAAGCCGATCCGGCCCACGTAGCGCGGCGCGGGGTCCAGCTCTGGCTTCAGGTCCAGGCGACCGAAGACCAGACCCTCGTGGGCGGCATCGAGCTGAGCCATCCGCTTGGCCGCCTGGAAGACCATCGCGTCGCGCTCGACCAGGCCACCCTCGTGGCCCAGCCGCCCGCGGTCGTGACCCTCGCGGGCCAGCTGCTGCGCTGCCTTGCCCGCGTCGGCCAGCTGCCGGTGGACGCGGTCGACGAACTCCTGCTCCCGAGCGATCTCCCGCTCGACCAGCTCTTCACTCACTCTTCGTGCTCCCCACGTGCTGATGCTCGGCCTCGTGGGCCAGGGCTTGCCAGAAGTGGCAAGTCGTCCACTGTACAAAATCATCCCGGTCCGGCCGACCACTTTCCACGGAGTTCACGTGCTGAACGCCGAATGGCGCGTCGGGGACCCGCGGTCAGCGGCGGAGCCGGATGACCCGTGTGGTCCCGTCGACGGTGATCCGAGCCTTCGTGAGCCGCTTCGACCCCAGGGCCACCCTGCCGGCCTTGGTCGGCTTCAGGCTCAGCTTCTCGTGGGTGCCGGCAGCGACCCGGTAGGACGCCCGGGCAAGGAGGGCGCCGCGGCGCACGACCGTGCCGTGGGCCCTGAGCCTCTTCGTCGCGACCAGGCGCGCGCGTCCGCGACAGGCTCCGTCGTCGTCAGTGCACCTGACCTTGGTGACGACCGAGGTCGCCTTGATCGTGCCCGAGGCGACCGGCGACGCGAGGCTCGAGGTGTCGACGGTGAAGGTCGCGTCGTCCGCGTTGTCGTCGTAGGACGACTCGAGGCTCGCGGTGGTCGCGGCCGCGGTGTTCCTCACCACCCCGGCGCCCCCGGCGGGGTCCGCCGTGCGCACCCCGAGGCACAGCAGCCGCAGGCTCGCGTGCAGTGGGCTGCTCGTGGGGTTGACGAGCTTGACGACGCGCACGACCGGTCGTGGGTCGTTGCCGAGGTTGACCAGGCCGGGCGGCAGGTCGTAACCGGCCACGATGCCCTTGGCGTCTGCGCAGCTCAGCGTGATCTCGGCACCCTGGCCGGGCGCCACCGTCACGTTCTCGGTGACCTCGAAGAGGTCCAGCGGGTGGCGGTGTCCACCCGATGCGCTCGTCGTGCGGCTCAGGCAGCCGAGCGAGAAGGTGCCGCTGCTCGCCGCCCCGTTGTCGACCGAGAAGGTCCAGCCGCTCGCTCCGGAGGGGTACGACGTCACCACGCTCGCGACGCCGTCCAGCAGGTAGCCAGGCCGGATCGGCGTCTGGTCCGGGCCGCAGGTGAGCGTCACGTCGGTGCGCCCCGCGACGAGTGGCTGGGTCGAGACGACGGTGTCGGGCACGACCACGTGGTGCGCGTTGCCGTTGATCGTCTCGGTCTCCGCCCTGACGCACACCGAGAAGAGCTTGCCCTGGGCTCGCCCCGAGGCCTCGTTGGTCATCGTGACCTGCCAGGTGTCTGCGCCGATCGCCCGCGACTCGGTCGTCCTGACCGAGGCCAGCGTCCCGGTGCCCTGGTCGACGGCGTCGACGCGGCCGGAGCCGTCGAGCACGACGTACCCGGACTGGCAGGTCGTGGTGACCGTGCGGGTCTGGCCGGGTTCGAGGTCGAGGTGCACCTCGGACTTCTGCACGTCCAGCTGGTGCCGGTGGTCGGGACCCGACGCGACGGCATCGACCGTGGCCGTGATGGTCGACGTGCGGGTCGCCCCCGACGGCACCGTGCCGAGGTCACAGGTGACCGTCGATCCCACCGTGGCACACGGATCGCTGGCGGACACGAAGGTGACGCCACCGGGAAGGACGTCGCGCAGCGTCACGTCGTGCGCCGGGCCGGCACCCACGTTCGTCACCGCGAGCGTGTAGATGACCGTGTCCCCGGCGCGCGGGGTCTTGTCGCTGACGGTCTTGGTCACCGTGAGGTTGCTCGTCGGCGTCGGAGTGGGCGTCGGCGTGGGCGTCGGCGTCGGCGTCGGAGTCGGCGTCGGCGTCGGAGTCGGAGTCGGCGTCGGCGTCGGCGTCGGCGTCGGAGTGGGCGTCGGCGTCGGAGTCGGAGTGGGCGTCGGCGTCGGAGTCGGCGTCGGAGTCGGCGTCGGAGTCGGCGTCGGCGTCGGCGTCACCGGCGGCAGGCAGGCGCTGGTCGGGTAGTTGTTCTGGTGCGTCTCGTAGCCCGACGAGAACGTGGCCGCGATCATCTGGCCGATCGTGTGACCCACCGACTGGACGTCGAGGTACGCACCGGGGGCCAGGATCGTCCCGCCCCACGCCGAGCCCAGTCGCATCGTGACGAGGGTCGCCGTGGGGAAGTTCCAGAGGATCTCCGGCCAGTGCTTCATCACGCTGTCGTTGACCTGGGTGAACGAGCCGTGGTGCTTGATCGACATCTGACCCTGCAGCGCGATCGAGTCCCCGGTGACGTTGACGAGCACCCCGGAGCCCTGCGGCACGTCGTAGGCGATGCCGTTGCCCGCGGCCAGCTGGCTCGGCGAGACACTGAAGATGTTGAGGGTCGGGTCACTGCCGCTCAGGACCAGCAGCTGCTGCCCTCCGACGATGCCGAGGGCGGCGGTACCGGTGGCGGGCGCGGCCCCCCATCCCGCCGAGCGCTCCGCCAGGTCCTCGAACGCCGCCACGAAGTCGATCGGGCTGTCGTCGAGGTAGGAGCCGCCACCGTTGAAGTTGACTCCGCTCTGGGGGACGACGTACGCGCTGCCCTTCTGCAGGTTGAACGACCCGTGCGTTCCGGCGACGACGAGCGTCGGGTCGCTCTTGCTCGACGTCAGGCGGGTCCCGACCGTCATGCCGTTGGCGCTGAGGTTGCCACCCCAGGCGATGGCGCCCTCCGACTCCGAGCCTCGCGAGCCGCTGCCGGCGATGAACTCGGTGTACCCGGTCGCCGCGCGCAGAGGGAGACCGGTGGCCACGCACGCAGTGGCGGCGTCGGCAGGCGCAGGGGCCAGGACGAGGGCCGGGACGGCGACGCTCCCGGCGGCCAGGGCAGCAGCCACCCCCAGCGAGGAGCCGCGCCGCCAGCGCCTGGCTCGCCTCCCGGGCCCCGTCGTCAGGTGTGAGCGGATGAGTGCGCGCAAGAAGCTGGTCATGGTGTGGCCCCCCCGGCCTGTGCTCGCATCGCGAGCACGTGTGGTCCCCTCGGCCCGATGCAGTGGTGCATCGCGCCTGGCGCCCGAGACGCGATGCCCGACGTGCAGCACCTGCGCCGTTCACCACGCTAGGACCTCAGACCTCCGGGACACACGCCTCCTGAGGGAACCCTGAGGGAGTCTTGCGGCAACCTTGAGGTACTCCCCCGGGTATGAGCCGGGCTCGACGCCTACTTCCCCCGCGACAAGAACGCGGTCATGGCCTCCTTGGCCTCGTCCGAGCCGAACAGTCGCGCCGAGAGCGCTGCCATGTCGGCCCGCTGGGAGTCGATCCGGTCGAGCAGGTCGCGCGCGAGCAGCGCCTTGGTCTCCCGCAGACCCTGCGCCGCACCGGTGCACAGCGACTCGCAGAGCGCCGCCACCCGCGTGTCCAGGGCCTCGGCGGCCACGGACTCGGTCACCAGGCCCATGCGCGCCGCCTCGGCACCGCCGAAGGCCTCGCCGGTCAGGAACGTGTAGGCCGCGTCGCGCGACGACAGCCGGGGCAGGACCGTCAGCGAGATCACGGCCGGGGTCAGGCCGAGCTTGACCTCGGTGAGCGCGAACGACGCCTCGTCGGAGGCGACCACGATGTCGCAGGCCGCCACGAGCCCGATCCCACCGGCGCGCACGGGACCGGCGACCCGACCCACGACCGGCTTGGACATCCCCACGATGAAGCGTTGGAGGTCCACGATCGCCTGCGTGCCCTGGGTCATCGATCCTCCTGAGGCCTCGGATAGGTCGGCCCCGGAGCAGAACACCCGGTCCGCCGACCGCAGCACGACCACGAGCACCCCGGGGTCGGCGTCGGCCGCCTCCAGGCGCTCGGCGAGCTCGGTGACGAGCTGGCGTGAGAGGGCGTTGCGGTTGTGGGGCGAGTCCAGGGTGACGGTCGCGGTGCGACCCTCGACGGCGAGGTGGACCAGGGCGTTCTGTGACATGCCCCCCATCCTGCCCGACCCATCCGGCGCAGCGCTCCGCGACGAATGAACACCATGAAGTCCCGCCGCGCATACGCCCTTTTCGGTCTCCTGGCCACGCTGTTCGGCATGGCCGTGGGACACCTCGTCGCCTCGGTGATGCGCCCCGACTCCTCGCCCGTGCTGGCGGTCGGCTCGGCCGTCATCGACAACACGCCCGCGGACATCAAGGAGTGGGCGATCAAGCAGTTTGAGTCCGACGGCTTCAGCATCGGGCCGTTCGACTTCGCCGCCCGCAACTACGACAAGGTCATCCTGGTCGGCTCGGTGCTGATTGGCGTGCTGGTCCTCGCCGCCGTAGCCGGCATCCTCACCAAGAAGCGCTTCGAGATCGGCGGCGGCATGCTGCTGGCCCTGGTCCTCGTCGCCGCGGTCGCCGCGGTGACCCGCTCGGGAGCCGGCTTCCTCGACGTCGTCCCCAGCATCTTCACCGCCATCGCCGGCGTCGCGGGGCTGTGGGTCCTGCACCGCACGGCGACCGGTCAGTCCCTCGACCCCCGCGCCGGCATCACCGACCACTCGGGCGCCTCCGGACGCAGCAACCTGCCCTCGGGCATGGTCGACGTGTCGGGCGGGACGACGGGCCCGGTCCCCAGCGGGAGCGACGACGACTCGGTCAGCCACGACACCGGGGTGGTCTCCACCGGCGGCCCGAACGCGCGTCGCCGCACGGTCCTCATCACCTCCGGCGTCCTCGCCGGCGCCGCGATCGTCGCCGGCTCGGCCGGCCGCTGGATCGGCAACCTGCGGGCCCGCGCCGAGGACGTCACGCTGCCCAGCCCCGCCGCGGGCGAGACCGCCCCCGCCCTGCCCGAGGGGCTCGAGGGCCGGGTCGACGGCATCACGCCGCTGCGGATCTCCAACGCCGACTTCTACCGGGTCGACACGCGACTGGACGTCCCGGTCGTCGACTCCAACGGCTGGAGCCTCACCGTCGACGGGGACGTCGAGAACGAGCTCGAGATCTCCTTCGACGAGCTGCTGGACATGCCGATGGTCGAGCGCGACATCACGCTGACCTGCGTGTCCAACAGTGTGGGTGGCAAGTACGTCGGCGGCGCCCGCTGGCTCGGCGTACCGCTCCAGGACGTGCTCGACCGCGCGGGCGTCGGCTCCCAAGCCGACCAGATCCTGTCCACCGACTTCGACGGGATGACGATCAGCACCCCGCTCGACCTGGCCACCGACGGGCGCGAGGCCCTGATCGCGGTCGGGATGAACGGCGAGCAGCTGCCGCGCGAGCACGGCTTCCCGGTCCGGATGGTGATCCCCGGCCTGTACGGCTTCATCAGCGCCACCAAGTGGCTCACCAAGCTGACGCTGACGACGTACGCCGAGCAGGAGGCGTACTGGACCAAGAAGGGCTGGGGCACCAACACCCCGATCAAGCCCTCCACCCGCATCGACACGCCCCGCGTGCTCAGCACGGTGACGGGCGACGAGCTCGTCGTCGGCGGCGTGGCCTGGGCGCAGAACGACGGCGGGGTCACCAAGGTCCAGGTCCAGGTCGACGGCGGAGCCTGGATGGACGCCGAGATCGGCGCCGACGTCAACAACGTCTACTGGCGCCAGTGGTTCCTGGTCGTCAAGGGCCTGAAGTCCGGCAACCACCGCGTCGCGGCCCGCTGCATCGACGGCAGCGGCGGCACCCAGACCGCGGCACGGGCCGAGCCCTTCCCCGAGGGTGCCTCCGGCATCCACACGGTGCAGTTCACGGTGGGCTGAGGCCCCGACCAGACCGCCCGACCAGACCACCTGCAGCGGGTCCGCACGCGCCATGGGGCGTGGGCGGACCCGCTCTCGGCGTCCCACCGGCCGCACCCCCGCCTCGCCGCCCGATGTGAGGGCCATCACCGCAGTAAGCGCCGAATCCGGCACTCCACGACCAATCCGCGGAGCCCCAGGTGGCGAATCACTTCCCGTAATTCCCCTTAACGGAAGGCATCACCCCATGAAGCTCAACACCGTCCGCCGCGGCACCGCCGCCGCCGCCGTCCTCGCGCTGTCCCTCACGCTCGCCGCCTGTGGCGACGACGAGGAGACCACCGACACCTCGGGCACGGGTGACACCTCCTCGGAGACCGACGCCGGGACCGGGGGCGACGACCCGCAGGCCCAGACCTTCGGTGACGCCTGCGACCAGGTGCCCGCCGATGGCGACGGCTCCTTCGTCGGCATGTCCGACAGCCCGGTCGCCACGGCCGCCGGCAACAACCCGCTGCTCGAGCAGCTCGTCGGGGCCGTCGGCGCCGTCAACGGCCTCGGCGACACCCTCAACGGTGCGCCCGAGCTGACCGTCTTCGCGCCGTTCAACGGTGCCTTCGAGGCCATCGACCCCGATGCCCTCAACGGTCTCGTCGAGGAGGCCCAGGCCGACGAGTCGGGCACCGACTCGGCGCTCTACGTCACGCTCGCGCACCACGTGATCGGCGCCGACCTCGACGCCGATGCCGTCGTGGGCGACCAGGACACCCTGGCCGGCGACACGCTGACCGTCGAGGGCGACACCGACGGCATGACCGTCTCCGACGGCACCGTCACCGCCAACGTGCTGTGCGGCAACATCCCCACCGCCAACGCCACGGTCTACGTCATCGACTCGGTCCTCGCCGGCCCGATCTCCTGATCACCTCACCACCGAGGATCAGCTGAGTCAGATGAGTCAGGCCAAGCGCACGTCGTCCGGCACCCCCCTCGTGGGGGTGCCGGCGGCGAGCGCCGCCGACCGGCTCGCGGACCTGCTGCGCCGCTCCGCACGGGGCGACCAGGCAGCGTTCGCCGAGCTGTACGACGCCACGCACTCCCGCGTGTACGGCCTGGCCGTCCGCGTGGTGCGAGACCCGGCCCAGGCCGAGGAAGTCACCCAGGAGGCCTTCCTCGAGGTCTGGCGGACCTCCAGCAGGTTCGACGCAGACAAGGGCAGCGCCATCTCGTGGCTGATGACGATCTGTCATCGTAAGTCGGTCGACCGCGTGCGGTCGGCCGAGGCGTCCACGCGACGCGACACGACGTACCACCAGCAGAACCACACGATCGACATCGACACCACTGCGGACGCCGCCCAGTCCTCCATGGAGGCCCAGCGCGTGCGCAAGGCGATGGCAAGTCTCACCGACGTGCAGCGAGAGGCCCTGGAGCTCGCGTATTTTGGTGGTTACACACATACCGAAGTGGCAGGGATACTGAAGCTCCCTGTCGGGACCGCCAAGACCCGCATCCGTGATGGACTCATCCGGTTGCGCGACAAGATGGGAGTGGGCTCATGAGTGGGGACATCCACGCTCTCTCGGGAGCCTATGTCGTCGATGCCGTCGACGACTTCGAACGAGCTCAGTTCGAGCGCCACCTCGCCGGGTGCGCCGACTGCCGGGTCGAGGTGGACTCGCTGCGCGAGGGCGCAGCCCTGCTCGCCGAGACCGTCTCCCAGGAGGCTCCGCCCGACCTGCGCAACCGTGTGCTGTCGACGATCGAGACCGTGCGGCCGCTGCCGCCGCTCTTCGCCGACGTCCAGGACCGGGCTCGCGCCCACCGGCGCCGCCTGCCCGCGCTGGTGGCCGCCGCTGCTGCCTTCGTCGTCATCGGCGGCGTGGGTGCCACCGTGTGGCACCCGTGGGAGCAGCCGTCGTCCACCGGTTTCTCGGCCACGCAACTCGAGCAGGCCAGCGACGTCCAGGTCCTGACCCAAGAGCTCGACGGAGGCGGCGCGATCACCGTCACGCGCTCGCCCTCGCTCAACTCCGCGTTCGTGTCGACGCACAACATGCCGCGCCTGCAGAGCGGGCGCACCTACCAGCTCTGGACCATCCACGACGGGGTGGAGGTCCCGGCCGGTCTGGTCGACGGCGACGCCAGCAAGGTGCTCGTCGAGGGCGACCCCGGATCGGCGCAGGGTCTCGCGATCACCATCGAGAAGGCCGGCGGCGTCGAGACTCCCTCGACCGATCGCATCGTGGCTGCCTTCGACTTCACCGAGAGCTGAGCGGCGAGATGACACCACGGCCACGCCAGGTCGCCGTGGTGGGTTCCGGCGTCGCCGGACTCACCGCCGCCTACATCGCCTCCCGCACTGCCGAGGTCACCCTCTTCGAGGCCGACGACCGGCTCGGCGGGCACGCCGACACCCACCAGGTCCCCGAGGTGCAGCCCGACGGCAGCACCCGGATGCTCGGCATCGACACCGGCTTCATCGTGCACAACCCGCGCACCTACCCGACCCTGCTGCGGATGTTCGCCGAGCTCGGCGTCGCCACCCAGGCCTCGGAGATGTCGATGTCGATCACCGACGACGACTCCGACCTCGAGTGGGCCGGCGCGCTCGGGCGTCAGGGTCTCTTCCCGACCTCGGCCAACCTCCGCAAGCCGCGCTACCTCGCGATGCTCGCCGAGATCCCACGCTTCCACCGCCTCGCCAAGGCGCTGCTCGCCGAGGAGTCGGACACCCGCACCTTGCGAGAGTTCCTCGACGCCGGGCGGTTCAGCGACTACTTCGTGCGGCACTTCATGGAGCCCGTCGTGGCCTGCGTGTGGTCGTGCGAGCCCGAGGTGTCACTCGACTACCCCGCCCGCTACCTCTTCATGTTCCTCGAGCACCACGGGATGCTCGGCGTCTTCGGCTCACCGCAGTGGCGCACCGTCACCGGCGGCTCCCACTCCTACGTGTCGAAGATCGAGGCCGCGCTCACGTTCGGCCCCCACGCGGTCCGGCTCGGCACCAAGGTCACCTCGGTGCTCGAGGTCCCCGAGGGACAGGGTCCCGACGGCCAGGGTGGCGTCGAGATCACCGACGGCAGCGGCGAGGTCACGACGTACGACGCGGTGGTCGTCGCCACCCACCCCGGCCAGGCCCTCTCGATCCTCGCCGAGCCGACGGCTCTGCAGCGCGAGCTGCTCGGCGCGATGCCGTACTCCCCCAACACGGCGCTGCTGCACACCGACACCTCCCTGCTGCCGCAGGCCGAGAAGGCCTGGGCCTCCTGGAACTTCCGCCGTCCCGGCGTCGACGTGCCCCGCCCGATCGACGACGGCGTCATGGTGACCTACGACCTGACGCGGTTGCAGCGCCTCGACACCGACACGCACTACCTGGTCACGCTCGGCGGCGAGGACCTCGTCGACCCGAGCACGATCATCGACCGGATGTCCTACGAGCACCCCCTCTACAACCCCACCTCGGTCGCGGCTCAGTCCCGGTTGCCCGAGATCGACACCGACCGGATCGTCTTCGCCGGCGCCTACCACGGCTGGGGCTTCCACGAGGACGGTGCGCGCTCCGGTCGCGCCGCCGCGACGCGGCTCGGCCTGGAGTGGCCCGAGACGATCAAGCCCGGACGTGACGCCGCGCCGGCCATCGAGCCCGGCATCTTCGAGACGACGATCAGCCACACCCGGCGAGCGCCGTTCAAGCGACGCTTCACCCACCGGTCCCAGATGTGGCTCGTCGACCTCGACGACCTGCCCGATCACGGCTTCCTGGGACGCTTCGAGTCCCGCGACCACCTCGGGGACCCCGAGGAGTCGATCCGCGACAACGTGCTTGCCTTCCTGCGTGCCCGCGACGTCGAGGTCGGCACCGGCCGGATCCTGATGGCGGCCAACGCGCGCGCCTTCGGCTACTGCTTCAACCCGATTAGCGTGTTCTGGTGCTGGGACGAGTCCGGTGGCCTCGCGGCCACCGTCGTCGAGGTGCACAACACGTACGGCGACCGGCACGCCTACCTGGTCCACCCCGACGAGCAGGGCCGGGCGACGACGCCCAAGGCCATGTACGTCTCGCCGTTCCACGGCACCGACGGCACCTACGACCTCACGGTCCCCATGCCGAGCGACAAGCTCCACATTGTCGTGGAGCTCACTACCGACGACGGGGACCGCTTCAGCGCCTCCCTCGTCGGTGAGCGCAGCACCACGACCGCCCGACGCGCTGCTCCCGCGGCGCTGCGAGGCTCCCTGCTCATCCGCGCCCACGGCATCTGGCTGTGGCTGCGCCGCCTGCCCGTGCGGCAGCGTCCTGCGCACGCGCAGGCCGACGTACAGAAAGAGGAAGCCCGATGACCGTCGCACCCGAACGCATCAGTGCCAACCACTGGCCCGGCCTCGACACCGTCCCGTCCGGCCCCCGCACCGCGGTGGCCTCCAGGATCGCGCGACGTCTCTTCATCACGGCCGTCAACCGCCTGGACGTCACCGTGACCACCGCGCGCGGCGAGACCTGGGGCAGGGGCGGGCCGAGCATGCACATCGTGCGGCCCGACGAGTTCTTCGCCCGGATCGGCACGGGGGCGCTCATCGGCTTCGGCGAGGCCTACCTGACCGGATCGTGGGAGGCCGAGGACCTCGGCGGATTCCTCACCGTGCTGGCCTCCGACATCTCCACCCTGGTGCCTGCTCCGCTGCAGAAGCTGCGGACCCTCGCGGTCAAGCGGCCGCCGAAGAAGCAGAAGAGCTCGCAGGAGAACTCCCAGGACAACATCGCGCACCACTACGACCTGTCCAACGACCTGTTCGAGCTCTTCCTCGACGAGACGCTCAGCTATTCCTGCGCGCTCTTCGAGGGCGACCCGGCCGACGCCCGGGTGGCCGACCTGGTCAGCGCCCAGGAGCGCAAGATCGACCGGATGCTCGACGAGGCCGGCGTCACCGAGGGCACCCGCCTGCTGGAGATCGGCTCCGGCTGGGGCGCGCTGGCCATCCGCGCGGCTCGCCGCGGCGCGACGGTCCGCACGATCACCCTGTCGCTGGAGCAGAAGGCGCTCGCCGACGAGAAGATCGCGGCCGCCGGGCTCACCGAGCAGATCTCCGTGGAGATCTGCGACTACCGCGAGGTCCAGGGCAGCTTCGACGCGATCGTCTCGGTCGAGATGATCGAGGCCGTCGGCTGGCAGTACTGGCAGACCTACTTCGAGACCCTCGACCGGGTCCTGGCCCCCGGCGGCAAGATCTGCGTGCAGGCCATCACCATGCCGCACGACCGGATGCTCGCGACCCGCAACACCTACACCTGGATCAACAAGTACATCTTCCCCGGCGGCTTCCTGCCGTCGGTGCAGGTCGTCGACGAGATCACCTCGGCGCACACCACGTTGAAGATGCACGAGCCCTTCTCCATGGGGCTGCACTACGTTCCCACGCTGCGGATGTGGGACGAGGCGTTCCTGGCCAGGTCCGAAGAGGTCCTCGAGCTCGGCTTCGACGAGACCTTCCTGCGGATGTGGCACTTCTACCTCGAGTACTCTCTGGCCGGCTTCGCCGCCGAGTACATCGGCGACCACCAGCTGACGTTCTCGCGAGAGGGAGCCCGATGACCACGACCGACTCGACGCACGTGACCTCCGCCGGAGCGACGGGCGGCGTCGCGCAACGCCTCGCCGAGGCGCTCGCGCCCTTCATCGGCGGCGGCGAGCTGCCGGTGCGGCTGCGCGCCTGGGACGGCTCGGAGACCGGATCGCCCGATGGCCCGCTCGTCGTGCTCAACTCCGTCGACGCCGTACGACGTCTCCTGTGGCACCCGGGCGAGCTCGGCGCCGCGCAGGCTTACGTCACCGGTGAGCTCGACGTCCCCGAGGTCGACGGCTGGGACCTGGACAAGGCGCTGACCTACGCCTTCGCGGTCGCCAAGGAGCGCGGGCTGAGTGGGACGCGCCCGACGCCCACCGCGATGGTCAAGGCCGTGCGCACCGCCCTCGACCTCGGCGCCCTGGGCCGCCCGCCGGCCGCTCCGGCCTCCCAGGCCCAGATCCGTGGACGGCTGCACAGCGCGCTGCGCGACCGACGCGCGATCGCGCACCACTACGACCTGTCCAACGAGTTCTACTCGTTGATCCTCGAGCCCCACATGGCCTACTCCAGCGGCTACCACACGACGCCGGAGGTGCCGCTGCAGGAGGCGCAGGAGGCCAAGCTCGACCTGGTCTGCACCAAGCTCGGTCTCGAGGAGGGCTCCACCCTGCTCGACATCGGCTGCGGCTGGGGCTCCATGTCGCTGCGCGCCGCGGAGAAGTTCGGTGCGAAGGTCGTCGGCGTCACGATCGCCGCCGAGCAGAAGAAGTTCATCGACGCCCGGATCGCCGAGCGTGGCCTCGAGGGTCAGGTCGAGATCCGGCTGCAGGACTACCGCGAGGTCCCCGAGCGCGGCACGTTCGACGCCGTCTCCTCGATCGAGATGGGCGAGCACGTCGGGCAGAAGAACTACCCGACGTACGCCGAGGTGCTGCACCGCTCGGTCAAGCCCGGCGGGCGGGTGCTGATCCAACAGATGTCGCGCACCGGCAAGTGGCCCGGCGGCGGCCCCTTCATCGAGTCGTTCATCGCCCCCGACATGTACATGCGCCCGATCGGCGAGACCGTCGCCTTCCTGGAGCGATCCGGCCTCGAGGTCCGCGACGTGCACGGGCTGCGCGAGCACTACGTGCACACCGTGGCCGGCTGGCTGGAGAACTTCTCCGCCAACCGCGACCGCCTGGTCGAGCTGATGGGCGAGGAGGTCTACCGCGTCTGGGAGCTCTACCTCGTCGGCGGCTCGATGGCCTTCCGCGACGGCCGGATGGGCGTCGACCAGATCCTGATGGTGCGTCCCGGCGGACAGCACACGCTGCCGCTCGTGCGGGGCTGGTAGCGCGTCGGGTAGCCGCAGGAGCTGCGAGTCCCTCGGCTGAGCCCCCCTGTCCGTAGCGCCATCCACGGTCCGGGGGGACCTCACTAAGCGGGGTCACCCAATTCAGGCCATACGTTCGCTTGTGCTTCTCAGCGGAGGCACGCTACCTGGCCACCAGCGGGGACTTCCGTGACCACGGACATCCGGCATGGTCCACGTCCTGCTGGAATCCACAGGTGCTGCATCAGACCTCGGGCCTCACGACTTCACTCCTGTCGCTCCCCATCAGTGCTTCCCTGACGCGACCCTTGCCCTCGCGCGCGCAAGAGGTCCAAGGCCGAGAATACGAGCAGCGCTACAAGTGCTGCCGAGAACGCGCCCGTAACACCAATACGGATAATGAGCCAGGCACCGCTGAGATCGGGCGAAGCGATGGCGTTGAACAGGTTTGCGACAACTGAAACGAAGAACAGCATTGCCGTCGCAGTTGCGGCCAGCCGCGTGTGCCTCGACCACCTCATCGCCTCCTCACCCCTGATCCAGGGCGCCGGTGACCCACTCGTAGGGGTTGAAGCAGGTGTTGAGGTCGGCAAACTCGTCGCTCCAAGAGCTGTCATCGTCGTTAACTGCGTACCAGGTGTAGCAAACTCCGCCAACGATGCCTGCACCACGGCCCCACTTGACAACCTCGTCCACGACGTCAGTCCAAGAGCGGCCGTTTGGGTCGGTGTTGTTCGTGGGGTCGCCGCCGGAGTAGAGGTAGGGGTTGGTGCGGAGTGGTTCGGCCATGGTGCCGGGTTCGGGGTCGGTTTGGGTGAAGGCGGCGGTGTCGGGGTTGTAGTAGCGGGCGCCGAGTTTGTAGTAGCCGCCGGGTTGGTCGTCTGCGTGCTGGTAGCCGCCGATGAAGCGGAACGGGTTGTCCTGCTCGGCGGTGGTGCCTTCGAGGAGGGTCGCTTTGCCGTAGGGGTCGTAGCGGTAGGTCCCCGCGCGTTGGCCAGCGTTGTTGATGAGGCCCAGGACGGTTTTGTGGTGGTCGGTGACGTAGTAGATCGTCGCCGCGGGCGCGCCGGGGGTGCGGGCGTTGAGGATCCGCCCGTCGGGCATCCGGGTGTAGAACGTGGTCTGTGCGTTCGGGCCGGTCGGTGCCCCGGTGCCGTTGGTGTCGCTCGTGCGGGCGGTGATCCCGGTACTGGTGTTGACCAGGTGCGTGGCACCCGTCGTGACGCGAAGGTCGTTGCCCTGGTCGTGGTAGCCCTGGGTGACCCCGTCCAGGCTGCTGGCCTGGTTACGGGCGTTGTAGCTGACCGGTGCGGACGCGGAACCAGCACTGTTGCCGGCCTTGTCGCGGGCCACGACCTGCGAGGACCCCGGTGCGGTCGACGGGCACGACGCGACCGGGCTGGTCCCGTCACTGGTCCCGGTCCAACACAACTGGTTGGCCTGGCCATAGCCGTAATGGGTCGTGGTCGACCCCTTGGTGGCGGTGGCGAGGTTCCCGGCGTCGTCGTAGGTGAACGACGACCCGTTCCCACCCCCGCCACTGCGGGTCTCGGAGGTCAGCTGGCCGCGGTCGTTGTAGTCGAACTCGGCCTGATAGGTGATCGTCGACGGGGAGTTCTTCACCTCCAGGTGCTGCAACTGGTGGGTGTCCTCGTCGTCCTCGTTGGTGTAGCCGTAGACGTAGTCGGTGAGCTGGTCGTTGGTGCTGGTCCCTGACTTCACCGTCAAGGCCTTGGGCAGCCCGGCGTTGGTGTAGGCCCGGATCAGCGTCGTGGTCTGCGGGGACGTGGGATAGGTCGTCTGCTGCAGCCGGTGGTTCCCGTCGTGAAGGAAGTCGATCTGTCCCGCACTGTCGTCGATCGCGTTCAGCTCACCGGAGCTGTTGTAGGTGTAGGTGACGGTGTCGACACTCTGGCCCGGCAGCGCCTGGGACAGCGTCGCCAGCCGGCTGTCCTTGTTGTACGCGTAGGACACGACGACCCCGTCCGGAGTCGCCTGTGATGTCTGACGATTCTGACGGTCGAACCCGAACGTCGTGGTCCCGGTGGCGTCGTGACGTTGGGTCAGGTTGCCGGAGGTGTCGTAGGTGTAGGTGATGCAGGTGCCCGCCGTCGGCTGGCATCCGGTGGCACCATTCGAGCGGGACTGGGTGGTGCGGTCCATCGTGTCGTAGGCCGAGGTCGTCACGATCCCGCGCCCATCGGTCGCGGTCAGGGTCCGCGAGAGCCCGTCGTAGGTGTAGGAATCACACAACGCCCGGGTGCTGCCGCTCGCGCAGGTCCCGCCGGGACGCCTCTTGTCCTTGAGCATCCCCGTCGTGCCGGGCACGAACCCGGTCTGCCCCGTCGCCCAGTAGGTGAAGACCGTCTTCTGCGCCGTGGTGGGCGAGGAGCCCTTGTTGTTGGAGTTCGGGTCACTCATCCACGCCACCGTCCCATCGCTGTTGTACGCGACACGATAGACAAGCTCACCGCTCTGAGTGTTCTCGCAGGTCCCGCTCCCGGTCGTGTGGCGCCCCACCCAGGTCCGCTCCAGGCGACCCTGGGAGTCGTAGCCGTAGGCGGTGCAGTCACCGTTGCCATCGACGACCGACGTCGGCAGATACCGGGCCCCCTTGACCCCCGAGGGCTCGTCGTAGAAGTACTCCGTCTTCGCGCCATCGCCCGAAGAACCCGTGTCGGGAGCCTGGGTCGAGGACTCCAACCGGTCCTGGGTCTCGCTGCCCGCGTCGCCATAGGTGTTGACCGTGGTCCCGGAGGAATCGGTGTACAACTCGGACTGGTTGTCAGCCGTGTACGAGGTCGAGCGGGTCTTGTCGTTGGCGTCGAATACGGTGGTCTTGGCCCCGTTGGCACTGTCGTTGAGGTCACCATTGGTCCGGTAGCGGAAGCAGTAGGTCACCCCGCCCATCGTGGACTCGTCACTGTCGACCAGCACCGAGCGGTCATATTCTTCATCATCTTCTGAGCACGAGCCTTCCACGATCGTGTCGGCGTAGGTGAACCTGTACCCCGAGCTGTCCGACCCGCTCAGACCGGCATAGACCACCCTGGTGGTCTCACTGTTCCTCGTGGTCAACGTCGTGATCGGCGCCTGACCCGAGTCGTTGACCGGGTTGGTGACCGTGCTCAGCACCTCACCCGGGGTACCCACTGCCGTGACCCACGCATAAGAGGTGACATCACCCTCGGCATCGGTGTAGCTCGACAACCGCCCGTTGCTGTATCCGTAATACCAGTTGCGGAGCGTGGGGCCGTTCGCGTCACGCAACTGGGTGATGAACCCAGCCGTGGCCCCGGAGCCGTAGAACACCTCATACGTACGCCCTGCGGTGTCGCTGACCGACGCCAACCGAGTCGTACCCGACACGTAGGCGTAGGTGATCGTGTTGCCCGAGCGGTCCTTGGCCTTCGACTGGTACAGGTGCCCGTTGCCGCCGATCTGGGTGAACACGAACTCGTCGTGGGACTGGTGATACGTCAACGTGAACGTGCCGTCGTCGTTGTCCTCCAGCGAGGCGCCCAACCCGCCGGCCGGGGTGTAGAACTCACGATAGGTGCTGTACTGCGACTGCGAGGCCTTGCGGACGAACGGACCCAACTCGGCCCCATCGGGGGTGTGGAAGACGTAACGCCACTCGTCGAGCTTCTCCAACCACACATCCGGGCCCGCGTTCAGAGACCACTTCGGCCCGAACGACCCGGTCGTCTCCGCACGCGAGTTGTACCGGCGCCCCAGGCCCAGGTCAATGCCGACCGAGGAGACCTTCACGTCCTGAGCGGCGAGGTAGGCGTTCCCGGAACGGTGGTTGACCTTCACCACCGTGCGGTCATCGAGGTTCCGCTTCGAGGTCGAGTACCACGACTGATCACCCAACTGCGGGACGTAAGTGATCTGCAACTCCGGGAACCGCTCATCGCGGCAATAGCCCGTGGCGCCGCCATTGATGTTCGCCGAGCAGAACCGCTTCTCGAAGCCCGTGTTCAGTTCCTTGCCCTCCGGCGGAGTCAGGTGCAACCCCCACGTCGAGTCCTCGAGCCCACCAGCCCACGACGCAACCTGCCCGGTCACATCGATGCTCTGCCACTGCGCCCCACCAGGACACGACGGCGTCCCACCACCATTCGCCGAGGCATTGAACGCCCCACTCGTGGCGTCCTTGGAGTCCTGCGCCTCCAAAGCAGGGCGGTTGTTCCACGTGTACTTCGGGCTACCCGGCGCAAAGTCGCTCTTCGCCAACTGCGCATAGACCCGCCGCGCCGCACACATACCAGCCCCGTACTGATACAGCCGCAACGACGCATCAGTGATCACCGCCCCACCCTGGGCACCCATCGGGAACGCCAACCACGACGCCGTCGTGGATACCCCGTCGTTCGACCCCACCCTCAACGACCAGTCACCCGCGAAGCTCGCGTCGCTCTGACCCCACGCCCCGTTGCTGACATAGGTGTCCGAGCTCGGGTTCAGCGTCACATCCGGGTCGACCGTCACCGGATACACCGTGTCCGGATCGGCCAAGAACGCCGGATCCGGACGCAGCTCGAGGACCTGCGCACCAGAGTCGCCCGCGACCAAGGCAGCGTCCACGAGCGCCACGTTCGCTGGGTCACCGAACTCATCGACCGAGGCATCCCACATCCGCAACGTCGAGGAGACCGCCACCACCGCCCCATCGGCATCGACGAACTCCAACGCCCCCTGCGACAACCGGGCCGTAGCCCCCTCGACCTGCAACGGGAGCCGATACACCGGACCCGCGCCCGTGTCGCCGTCCTCGACCACCGAGGCAGGAGCCTGCGCCAACACCACGTGAGCGGCGAAGCCCGCGTCCACCGCCGTCACCCGCACCACGCTCTGCTCATCGACGCCATAGACCGCACTCGACCCTGCCACGACCGGCTCCGACAAGGCCTCGTCGTAGGACAACCCCACCGAGACCCCCGACTCGACATCCGAGGCGACCACGAGGCTCTCACCCGCAGCGACCACCCCGTCACCATCGAGCATCACCTCAG
>NZ_JAPYPS010000056.1:0-1709 GCF_029937575.1 Nocardioides sp. | reverse complement strand
GCAGCCCCAGCAGGCACCACACCCACCAACCCCGTCACCACCACGACCGCACACGCCACCGCGACACCGCCACGCGAGAACCACACAGAACCAGCCACCACACGCCTCCGAGAATCAGAAAGCCACGCGCCAAGGGGGGCTAACGCAGCACCACCACCCCAACACCCACGAACCCCACCCGCAGACAAATCCGGGAAACCACCGTCAAAGTCACCCCCACGGGTGAGACAGCATCGGCATGAGGCCGCTGACCCGGAAGACTCGCCCTGATCGCGGCCCGAGCCACCGTGTGGCAGGCGATCCGCGACCTGGACGAACGATCCGCCACCGTCGAGAGCCTCGACCCGGCACGGTCCGAAGGCAGTTGACCAGCCCGGGCCAAGCCAATGAAAGGCAACCGACGGCACGAGGGATCGCGCTAGCGTGCGCTCATCCGACACCTTGGACCAGCATGGCCTCGACCGCAGCGTCCGCCACCTCGTCGATCGAGGGCTCCACGTCGACGACGGCGCCCAGCTCGTCGTCCTGGAGTGGCTCGAGGGTCTGGAGCTGTGACGTCAGCAGCGAGGTCGGCATGAAGTGCTTGGTGCGTTGCGCCATCCGAGCCGACAGGACGTCGTGGTCGGCATGCAGGTGCAGGAAGAACGCCGCTCCCTCCGGCACGCCGGAGCGCAGGGTGTCGCGGTAGGTGCGCTTCAAGGCCGAGCAGGTCAGCACGAGCGATCGGCCACCGTCGAGGCGCTGCCCGGCCAGGTCGGTGAGGGTCTGCAGCCAGGGCTCGCGGTCCTCGTCGGTCAGCGCGACCCCCTCGCGCATCTTCTCGATGTTGGACTCGGGGTGGTAGTCGTCACCCTCGACGAAGTCGAGGCCGAGGCGCTCGGCCAGGAGCGTGCCCACCGAGGACTTCCCGGTACCGGAGACGCCCATGGCCACGACGAGCAGGGGAGACCGCGTCACGAGACGACCTGCCCGCACCTGGCCACGAGAAGGGCCTCCCGCGGACACGCGACTAGGGTTCGGGGCATGTCCACGGTGTACCACAACGCTATTCGCGAGCTGGGTGGCCGCATCGTGCAGGGCTCCCTGGAGCCGGGCACCAGGATCACGTTGGAGTGGCTCGGCAACGAGTTCGAGATCTCCCGCACGATCGCCCGCGAGGTCGTGCAGGTGCTCGCGTCGATGGGACTGGTCCGCAGCCGCCGCCGCACCGGCGTCACCGTCCTGCCGTGCGCGGAGTGGGACGCCTTCGACCCGGCGGTGATCCGCTGGCGTCTCGACGGCCCCGGGCGAGGCGACCACCTCGAGGAGCTGGCCCAGCTCCGGGCTGCGGTGGAGCCGGCGGCCGCGGCGATGGCGGCGACCAGGGCCAGCGCCGAGGTGCGCGCCGAGCTGCTCTCCCTCGCCGAGCGGATGGAGGAGACCGGAGCGGCTGGGGACCTGAGGACGTTTCTCGAGCACGACGTCGCCTTCCACCGCCTGCTGCTGCGGACGTCCGGCAACGCGATGTTCGCCGGACTCTGCGACGTCGTCGAGGAGGTGCTGCGGGGCCGCACCGACCACCACCTGATGCCCCCGGAGCCGAAGCCGGAGGCTCGCGACCTGCACACGGAGGTCGCGGTAGCGGTGGCCGGCGGGGACGCCGCGACGGCACGGGCGGCGATGAGCGCCCTGTGCCTCGAGGTGGTGGTCGGCATCGCCGAGCTCTCGGA
>NZ_JAPYPS010000055.1 GCF_029937575.1 Nocardioides sp. | reverse complement strand
CTGGGCATCGAGACCAAGGGCGGCGTGATGACCAACCTCATCGAGCGCAACACCACGATTCCGACCAAGCGCTCGGAGGTCTTCACCACCGCCGACGACAACCAGCCGTCGGTCGAGATCAAGGTCGCCCAGGGCGAGCGCCAGATGTGGTCGCAGAACCAGCCGCTGGGCAACTTCGAGCTGACCGGTCTCCCGCCGGCCCCGCGTGGCGTGCCGAAGATCGAGGTCACCTTCGACATCGACGCCAACGGCATCGTCCACGTCTCCGCCAAGGACACCGCGTCCGGTCGCGAGCAGTCGATGACGATCTCCGGGGGCTCCGCGCTGTCGAAGGACGACATCGACCGGATGGTCAAGGAGGCCGAGCAGTACGCCGAGGAGGACGCCAAGCGTCGCGAGGCCGTCGAGTCGCGCAACCAGGCCGAGCAGCTCGTCTACACGACCGAGAAGTTCCTGGCCGACAACGACGACAAGCTGCCCGAGGACGTCAAGACCGAGGTCACCGCCGACCTCGACTCCCTCAAGGCCGTCCTGGAGAACGAAGAGGCCTCCGGCGAGGAGATCACCGCGGCGGTCACCAAGCTCGGTGAGTCCAGCCAGAAGATGGGTGCGGCGATGTACGCCGCCGCGGAGGCCGACCAGGCCGCTGCCGGCGGCGCCTCGGGCGCGACCGGGGAGGCCGACGAGGACATCGTCGACGCCGACGTGGTCGACGCCGAGGTCGTCGACGAGCCTGCCGCCGAGGGTGACGCCGCAGCCGGCGACGCCGCCGAGGGCGAGTCCAAGTGACCTCAGGTCACCAGGACCAGCCGGGGCAGCCCGAGGAGCCCGTCGAGGGCACCTTCGGTGACGCCGCGGCCGAGATGCCCAACGAGACCGAGGTCGAGTCCCCCCTCCCCGCAGACGCGGGGGAGGGGGCCCCGGCCGGGTCGGCGGACGGCGCTGACGGGCCCGCGGACGGCACCGCCGACGGCACCGCCGACGGCACCGCCGACGGCACTGCCGACGGCACCGCCCACGCGGGCGCCGGGGACGTCAGCGGTGTCGACGACTGGGTCGAGGAGGGCGGGCCGCTCGAGCCCGCCGACCTGGCCGACGCAGCGGTGGATGCAGGTGCCGACGAGCTGACCGTCACGCAGATGGAGCTGCAGGAACGCACGCTCGACCTGCAGCGACTCCAGGCGGAGTTCGTCAACTACAAGCGCCGCGTCGAGCGTGACCGCGACCTGGTCAAGCAGAACGCGACCTACGCCGCGCTCGCCCCGATCACCGAGGTCCTCGACACCATCGACCGGGCCCGCGAGCACGGTGACCTGGACGGCGGCCTGAAGACGGTCGCCGACCAGCTCGAGCGCACCGTCGCCTCGTCCGGGCTCGTGAAGTTCGGTGAGCCCGGCGAGGCCTTCGACCCGACGGTCCACGAGGCGCTGTCGAGCATGGGTCCCGACGAGGGGGTCAGCGTCACCACGGTGAAGGTGGTGGCCAAGTCGGGCTACAAGATCGGCGACCGGGTCGTGCGCGCCGCGCAGGTCCTGACCGTCGAGCCGGCCTGACCGTGGTCGAGCCGGTCCCGCCGACGCGGGTCGAGGTGCGAGGAGCGCCAGCGACGAGCCTCGAGACCCCGTGAGTCGAGCAGCAGCGCAACCACACGTCGTACGAGTGAGAGGAGGGGTGACCCATGGCAGGCACTGAGGAGTTCCGCGCCGACTGGGCGCAGCAGGACTTCTACGCCGTGCTCGGCGTGAAGAAGGACGCAGCCGCGGGCGACATCAAGAAGGCCTACCGCAAGCTGGCCAAGGACAACCATCCCGACTCCCACCCGGGCGACACCGCCAAGCACGACACGTTCAAGAAGGTCGCCGAGGCCTACGACGTGGTGGGCGACCCCGAGAAGCGGGCCAAGTACGACGAGATGCGCCGTCTCTACGGCAGCGGCGGCTTCGGTGGCGCCCGCGGTGGTGGCGGCTTCGGCGGTGGCGGGGGCGGTGCCGGTGGGGGGTTCAACCTCGACGACCTCCTCCGCGACCGCGGTGGTGCCGGTGGGGGCGCCGGCGGCGGGATCGGCGACATGTTCGGTGACCTCTTCGGTGGAGGTGGCGCACGCCGTCAGCAGGCGCGCCGTCCCCGCAAGGGCGCGGACGCCGAGACCAGCGCCACGATCGCCTTCACCGACGCCATCGACGGCGTCACCATCTCGTTGCGGTTGACCTCCGACGCGGCGTGCCCGGCCTGCTCGGGCACCGGCGGCAAGCCCGGCACCCGCCCCCACATCTGCGCGACGTGCGAGGGTGCCGGCTACGTCACCGCCAGTATGGGCGGGGCATTCTCGATGAACGAGACCTGCCCCGCCTGCGCCGGACGCCAGCTGATCTACGACGAGGCCTGCCCGACCTGCCACGGCTCCGGACGTGGGTCCTCCGCGCGCACCATCCAGGCGCGGATCCCCGCCGGCGTCAAGGACGGCCAGCGGATCCGGCTGCGCGGCAAGGGCGGTGCCGGCGAGGACGGCGGCCCGGCGGGTGACCTCTACGTCAGCGTCAAGGTCACGCCCCACCGACTCTTCGCCCGCAAGGACGACAACCTCACCATCGACGTCCCCGTCGGGTTCGACGAGCTGGCCCTCGGGGCCGAGATCAAGGTGCCCACCCTCGGTGGTGCGCCGGTCACGCTGCGGATCCCGGCCGGGACCCCCAACGGGCGCGGCTTTCGCGTCCGGGGGAAGGGCGCGCCGCGCTCCGACGGCACCCGCGGCGACCTGCTGGTCACCGTCGAGGTCCAGGTGCCCGCGGTGCTCGACGAGGCTGCGCGCAGCGCCATCGAGGCCTATCGTGAGGCAGCGGCCGCGAAGCCGCTGCGTGCAGGACTCTTCGAGGAGACGTGATGGCCGCACAGCGCCCGCCGTTCGCTCCGACGCCTGCGCCCGAGGCGGCCGTCTACGTGATCAGCGTCGCCGCGGAGCTCACCGGGCTGCACCCGCAGACCCTGCGCACCTACGAGCGTCTCGGCCTGATCACCCCGGGTCGCACCGGTGGCGGCGGGCGCCGCTACTCGCTGCGCGACATCGAGCTGCTGCGCTCGATCGCCGAGCTGACGTCGTCCGGCATCGGCATCGAGGGCGTCCGGCGCATCCTCGACATGGAGCACCGCGCCGCTGCCCTCGCCGCGCGCAACGCCGAGCTCCAGGCCGAGCTCGACGCCACTCGCGCCGCGCTGCGCCAGGCCCTGGTCGCCCGTCAGGCCGAGGCCGGCCCCAACCGGCTCCCCGTCCTGCGCACCACCCCCACCGACGCCTCCGTCGTCGTATGGCGCCGCGGCCGCTAGGATCGAGATCAAGCTCTCCTGCTTCCTGAGTCGCATCGATGGAATTCGTGGCCTCCCACCGTCCCTCAAGCAGGAAATTGTGATGTGGGGTTAAGTCGACTGCTCCGAGTTTGACACGGTGGTGAGAGGAATTGTATACGTGCCTACATTTCGGCGGGATTCCACTTTGCCTCTTCTACTGCTCTCGTTAGGACTCGCGCTGTCCACAATCTCGGTGGTTTTGCCCCCAGTGGTTGCTAATAACTGGTATGGGACCACGGGGAATGGAAGCCCGAGTTCGTGTAGCGGGGGCAATAGAGCCGACGCCAACCCACACTCCGTCTATTTTGCGCGCTACAACAGCGAGATATTCTATTCAGTCAACGTGGCCATGAGGGAGATCGCCAACGAAACGGCCGTTGCTCCGCAAGTGTCGAGTAGTCAAAACAGTTCGACGGACATCATTGTGATCGGACGACACTACGATGACTACTGTGGAAGGGATTGGGCAGCGAGTGGGACCAGCGGCGGCACGTTCGGTCTCACTACGTGCAACGGGGCAAACCCAAGCGGGCGATGCGGGCAGCACGAGACGCGCTACAACCTAAACGCCATGGACGACTTGGGTGTGGCGTTCGACAATTGGCTCGTGACTCACGAGCAGGGTCACGCACTTGGTCTCAAGCATCGGAACTCGGAGTTGGGAGCCATGACTGGATTGTCGTCAGGTGTGTACGAATTCACAAGCCACGACAAGGCTCACGTTAACGGAGCGGCCTGGTGATAACGTTTGTTCGCGTCATTGCGATCGTGGCGACGCTGACGCTCGCGGTCGGGTGCGGCGCTCCCGATAGGCGTGACGAGGCATCGGGTGGTCCGCGACTTGGTCCTGCATCCGAGTATCAAATCCCGACCGACGTGGACGTGCAGACATACTTCGGTTCTGTGAGAAGGGTGAGTGAAGCGGCGTCGGAGATGCGGTTTAGTCAAAATTTGATCGAGCACCTGCCCAATCAAGGCTTCATCATCAACGGTGCGGACCCGATCACGTTGTCTAGCGCTGTCGTGATTGGTCGCGTTGTCGCGGTGTCCCCTGGCAGTGCCTATGCCCTGCCCGACGGCAGGCAGGACGCGGCTCGGAGCGTCCCTGTACCCTTCGACAGCCCCGACGCACTATGGCGAGTCGCGCGGGTCGAGATTGAGATTGAAGCGTGGTTCGGCGATGGCCCGTCCCCCGCCACCCTCCAAGTGGGGGCTTTCGTCCCCCATCCCGCCGGACTCGATGGGGACGCTGAGCTTGAGGGTCTCGCGAAGTTGGGCCGGCTGATCGTTGTCCTGGACCCGGACCGGACGTACTCGTGGGATGAGGATGTGCAGGTGATCGCGCGAGGCGGCGCGCTTTTGGGCGACATCGATAGTAGTGGTGCAGTTGGCTTTCCGGCACTCGGCGTCGAGAGTCGACGGTTCGTCGACGACGCGACGGTCGACGACCTCAAGGCGGCGTGGTCCATGAGCCCTGAGTCGATTACGATCGATGTCGACATGGAGACCGGCGTGCTGGAACGGTCCTGAGGCGACTCGTCTGACACTCCGACTGCAGCCGACGTACGCATGTGGTGCGCATCACACGGGTTCCCCACAACCAATGCGGGCGCTCACGCGTCTGTAGTGGTGTGGCGGTCTCGGAAGCACGACGCCCGCGCTCGGCCCGTCGCGCCGTCGCGGCGTTGGGTGCTGCCCTCCTGCTGCTGATCGTCCTCAGCCCCACCTTCGGCCGGGCCGATCCCACCGGGAGCTACCGACCGGAGCTGTCCCCGGACGCCCGCACCAACGGCTGCTGGCCGCTGCCCGGCGGCGTACGCCTCGACTTCGGCTATCAGGTCCGCTCCGACGAGCTCGTGGCCACCACGACCGGTCAGCGGCGACAGCTGGTGCTCCACTACGACCAGGTCTCCGGGGAGGAAGCCGTCGACAGCGTGGAGAGCGGCTTCGCCGCCGCCGGGGTCACCGACGTGCAGGTGATCGCCGACGACTTCGTCGGCACGGCGCCCGACGCGGTGGTCCGCGGCCAGATGGTGCTGGACCTCCCACCGAGCCGACCCGAGGGGAGGCCGGAGTGCCGAGCACCGTTCTCGACGAAGAAGTTCACGCCCGACATGGACGATCGCTCGTGAGCGACCCCCCTGGCCCGGCAGGTCTGCTCGCTCGTCGCTGGGCCGACCTCGAGCGAGCGCAACGAGTCCTGCTCGGCCTCGTGGCGGCCGTCGTGCTGCTGCGCGTCGGGCTCTACCCCGGCACCGCCGGCACGCCCGTGTACGGCGACGAGGCCTACTACGTCGACGCCGCCCGGGCCCTGTCCAACCTGGTCCGCGACCTGGTCTCGTTCTCCGGGCCGGACACGGCGGAGCTCAGCCAGAACGTCGCCGGCAACGGGTGGTTCATGCCGGGCATGTCGATCCTCCTGACGCCGCTGTTCGTCGTGGTCCCGGACGCACCGATCGAGCTGGTGCGGGCCTACCTCGGCCTCGCCTCGACCGCCCTGCTCCTGCTCGCCGTCCTGGGCGTACGGCGTCACCTCGGCCGTGTGTCCGCCGGCGCCGTGCTGGTGGTGCCCGGCCTGGTCCCGATGTACGCCGTGTTCGGCTTCGCCGCCTACGGCGACCTGGTCGCTGGGCTGCTCGTGCTCATGCTGCTGACCCAGGCGGTCGCCCTCGTCCGGCGGACCCGCGCCGCCGACCGCGGTGCCGGCCCCGAGCCGGTGGCCGCCTGGCGTCACGGGATCCACCTCGGCCTTCTCGGCATCGCCGCGGTCTACTTCCGCTCGAGCGTCTCGATCCTGGTGGTCGGCGTCCTCGCCGTGACGCTGGTCGCCGGGGTGCTCCTGGCCCGCGCCCAGTGGCGCCGCCTGGTCGCCACCATGGTCGCGGCGGGTGCCGCCTTCCTCGTCCTCCTCGCGCCCTGGTCGGCGTACGCCTCGCACGAGCTCGGGGGACGGGTGCTGACCACGACCTCGGTGCCGACCGTGCTCGCCAACACCTTCGGTGACCGCGACGACGTCTGCTACGGCGAGTGCGACCCCGGGAGCAGCATCTGGTTCTCCCCGCTGCGCTACTCCCGCGAGGTCGCTCGGGCGACCGGCATCAGCGAGATGCAGGCGGCCGCGGAGATGTCGGTCTACGCGCGTGCCGACGTGACCGCCGAGTCCTACGCCCGCGACGTGCTCGACAACCTGTCGCGCTACCTGCGCAACCCGGCCGGGTTCGCCCGGATCTTCGAGTCGCCGACCGCGCCGTACCCCACCGCCGAGGTCGTCGGGGCGCTGACCTACCTGATGGTGTTCCCGGCGTTCCTGGTCGGACTCGTCATGCTGCTGTACGTCGACCGGCGGGGGGCGGGCGCGCAGGTCCAGTCGCTCCTGGTGAAGGTCGCGATCGGTGCGTTGCTCGTCCAGCCGTTCGTGCACATCGCCGGGTCGCGGTACTGGATGACACTCGGTCCGCTGCTCGGGCTCTCCGCCGCACTGCTGTACGGCGCCCGCCGCTCCCGGGGGCGGCCGGTCGCGGGTGACGTCGCGACCCTCGCCTGGTTGACGCGGCTGCAGGTGGTGCTGGTCGTCGGCGCGGTCACCGCGGCGACGGTCGTCGTCGCGCTCGCCGTCTGAGCGGGTTCCTGCGACAGTGTGTCGCAACAAACAGCTCGCCCTGTGACGAGAGGCACTACGCTGCCCTGGTCGGGTGACGATGCGGTCACCCGCATGGGTGAAGGGTGAGGACGTGGACTGGCTGCTCGATCCACTGGCCGACTATCTCAACGACCTCGACAAGGTGGCCTTCCTGAGCATCCCGATCTTCACCGGGGTCGTCGGCTGGGCGATCAACTGGACCGGCCTGGTCATGCTCTTCTCGCCGCTGCGCTTCCACGGCATCAAGATCCCCGGGATGCGCGAGCTCTCCTCGGTGCTGCCGCGCAAGGTGCAGGAGATCCCCGGAGTCCTCCAGGGCGGCATCGGGTGGCAGGGCATCATCCCGGCGCGCGCCGCGAAGATGGGCTCGATCGCCGTCGACAAGGCCATCGCCAAGCTCGGCACGCCGGGGGAGTTCTACCAGCAGCTCGAGCCGGACAAGATCGCCGAGCACATCGTCGCCACCTTCCGCCCCGAGGTGCCCGGGCTGGTCGACCAGGTGATGAGCGCCGAGCACCCACGCCTGTGGAAGGACCTGCCCCGGCCGGTCAAGGAGGCCGTCTACTCGCGCGTCCAGGCCCAGCTCCCGAGCGTCGTGGGCAAGGTGACCACCGAGATCGGCATCCACATCGACCAGCTGCTCGACCCCAAGATCATGGTCATCGACCACTTCCAGGAGAACCCCGACCTCGTCGTCCGCATCTTCCGCGACTTCGGTCAGCGCGAGCTCAACCTGATGGTCCGCTTCGGGTTCCTGTTCGGGTTCCTGCTCGGCATCCCGGTCGCGATCGTCGACAGCATCTTCCACCAGTGGTACCTCCTGCCGCTGCTCGGCGTGGTGGTCGGCTGGATCACCAACGCCCTCGGCATGTGGCTGATCTTCGAGCCGCCCGAGCCCAAGCGGATCCTCGGCATCCCGGTGCACGGCCTCTTCCTGCGTCGCCAGAGCGAGGCGGCCGAGGTCTACGCCCAGATCATCGCCGACGACGTGATCACCCTGGAGCGGATCGGCGACTTCCTGCTCGACGGGCCTCGGGGCGACCGGACCCGACAGATGCTCGCGACCGCGCTGCGTCCCGCCATCGACCAGGCCGCCGGTCCGGCGCGCGGAGCGTTGCGCGTGGCGATCGGCTCCAACCGGTTCGACACGATCCGCGACTCCGTGGCGCAGGAGGCCGTGGGCCGCACCCTCACGCCGTTCCGCGACCCGGAGTTCAGCGCCCAGCAGGCTGACAGGATTCGTGTCCTCGTCGCGACCCGCACCAAGGAGCTGCCGCCACGCGACTTCGTCGACATGATGCGATCGGCGATCAAGGAGGACGAGTGGATGTTGTACGCCCACGGCGCGATCATGGGAGCCGCCGGAGGCTTCCTGCACCTGGCGTTCTTCGGCGTGCAAGGGAGTTGAGCGTGACCCACGACGACCAGCAGTACGACCACGACGCCGCCCCTCGCACGTCCCCTGGTGAGCGTGCCCGTCAGCGGACCCGGCGTGGCGAGCTGATCGCCCCCGAGGTCGTTGACTCCATTCCGGGCCTGGCCCGCGTCGCCTCCCACGCCGCCTGGCACACGGCCGGCTGGGGCGTGAAGACGTCCGCCAAGTCGTGGCTTCGCGTCGGCAAGGCCCTCACCAACCGGCAGGAGGCGGCCGCCCTCGCCCGCGAGGCCGGCCAGGCCGTCGCCGTGGTCGGGGAGCTCGCCCGCTCGGTCTCCAGTGGCGTCCCCGTCGGCACCGCGCTGCTGTCGGCCGGGCAGAGCCTCGGCGCAGTCGTCGACCAGGACCCCGGCCAGGGGGTGATCGACGCCCAGATCGTGGGCTCGCGGGTCTCGCCCCCGCCCACCCTGCGCGAGCGCGGCCAGGACCTCCTCGAGCGCTCGCGCGACGTGTGGAGCACCGAGCAGGGTCACCCCGCCTACGAGCGGATCCTCACCGAGCTCGCGCCCGACGAGGCCCGGATCCTGGTGCTGCTCCTCAAGAGCGGTCCCCAGCCCAGCGTCGACGTCCGCACCGGGGGGCCGGTCGGGATGGTGAGCTCCCAGCTCATCGCCCCCGGGCTCACGATGATCGGTCCCCGCGCCGGGCTCCGCCGCGTCGACCACGTGCCGGCGTACCTCAACAACCTCAACCGCCTGGGGCTCGTGTGGTTCTCCCGCGAGAGCCTGCGCGACCCGATGGACTACCAGGTCGTCGAGGCCCAGCCCGACGTGCTGGCGGCCATGCACTCGGTGAAGTTCGCCAAGGTCGTGCGGCGCAGCATCCACCTCACGCCGTTCGGCGAGGACTTCGGCAAGTCGTGCCTGATCGAGGAGGAGAAGGCGGACGCCGACTTCCCCGCGCACCTGGCGCCGCCGGCGGGTGAGACGTCCGACCCCGCCTGACGCCGGTTGAGGTGTGCGGCGCGGGCGCCGAGTCTCGAGACCCGGTGAGGCACCCTCCGGGGACGGCTGGTGGTCGGGTCACCGGATTGCGATGCGCGCGTCGCGGGCTCGTGCCTCGCCCGGTGCCTGCGCGCTCAGTCGCCGCTGGGGACCTCGGCGGTGATCATCGTCCCGTCGGCGCGCAGCATGCCGACCGGGTTGGGCGGCTCGCCCGAGATCCGCTCGCCGTGGCCGTCGAGCGGGACGGTCACAGCGGCGTCGGGTCCCACGGTGACCTTCTCGCCGCGGACGTCGAAGGTCACCGGTCGGGTGCCGTCCTCCGCCGTGAGCACCAGCTCGTCGGCGCTGACGCAGATCCTGACGCGGGTGCCGCGCAGGGTCAGCCGGAAGGTCAGTGCCTCCCAGCCGTCGGGTAGGCGGGGGTCGAGCGACCACCGGCCGTTGCCCAGGTCGCGGAAGCCGCCGAAGCCGGATGTCAGCGCGCTCCACACGCCGCCGGTCGAGGCGACGTGGACGCCGTCGGAGGTGTTGGCGTGACGATCGGCGAGGTCGACGAAGAGCGAGGCGTGGAAGTAGCGCAGCGCCAGGTCGTGGTAGCCGACCTCGGCCGCGATGATCGCCTGCACGACCGCCGACAGCGTCGAGTCACCGGTCGTGATCGGGTCGTAGTAGTCGAAGTCGGCCTTCTTCTGCTCCTGGGTGAAGTCCTCGCCCTGCAGGAAGAGCGCCAGCACCACGTCGGCCTGCTTGAGCACCTGGAAGCGGTAGATGACCAGCGGGTGGTAGTTGAGCAGCAGCGGCCGCTTCTCCACCGGCGTCCGGCCGAGGTCCCACATCTCGCGCTCGAGGAAGTGGGCGTCCTGCGGGTGGATGCCGAGGTGCTCGTCGAACGGGATCGTCATCGACTCCGCGGCGCGCGCCCAGTTGTAGACCTCGTCCTCGAGGAGCCGGACCCGTTGCGCCATCGCTCGGTAGGCCTCGGGCCGGTAGTCCTGCAGGAACGAGACCGCCTCGGCGGCACGGCGCAGGTTGAAGCGCGCCATCACGTTCGTGTAGAGGTTGTCGTTGACCACGGTCGTGTACTCGTCGGGCCCGGTCACGCCGTGGATGTGGAACGCCGAGCCGTCCTCGTTGCGCCAGAAGCCGAGGTCGTACCACAGCCGCGCGGTCTCGACGAAGATGTCGATCGCCTGGTTGTCCAGGAACTCGTAGTCGCCGGTGGCGCCGACGTACTGGCTCAGGGCGTAGGAGATGTCGGCGTCGATGTGGTACTGCGCGGTGCCGGCTGCGTAGTACGCCGACGCCTCCTCGCCGTTGATGGTGCGCCAGGCGAACAGCGCGCCCTTCTGGGCGAGGGCGCGGGCCCGGTTGCGCGACGACTCCAGCAGCGAGTAGCGGAAGCGCAGCGCGTTGCGCGCCGCCCACGGGTTCGTGTACGTGAGGAACGGCATCACGTAGATCTCGGTGTCCCAGAAGAAGTGGCCGCCGTACCCGGATCCGGTCACGCCCTTGGCCGGGATCCCGATGCCGTCCGCGCGCGCGGCCGCCTGGATGATCGAGTAGAGATTCCACCGCACGGCCTGCTGGATGGCCGGCTGCCCGGGAATCTCGACGTCGGACTTCTCCCAGAAGACGTCCAGCCAGGCCTCCTGGTCGGCGACGTGCTTGGCCACGCCCTCCTCGCGGACCCGGTCCAGCGTGCGGGCGCACCGGTCGAGCAGCTCACCGGTCGGGACGACCCGGGCCGTGTGGTAGCTGACGGTCTTGGTCAGCTTGACCGACTGACCGGGCTGGGCGTTGACCCGGTAGATCGCCTTCACGATGTCGTCGCCACGCTCGTACGCCGCGTGGTGCTCGCCGGCGGTCTGCAGGTCGTGGTCGACGGCGAGGGCGATCGTCATCCCGCTGTCGGCGCACTTGAAGCGCAGCGAGAGCCGGTCGTCGGGGAGGTCGCCGTGCTCGAGGTCCTCGGACTCCGGGATCAAGACCCGGGTGTGGAAGCGCTCGGCCTTGCGGGGGTCCGCGGTGGTCGTGGCCTTCGCGGCCTCCGCGGCCTCGGCGAGGTCCACGGCGGCGCCGCGGTCGGCGTCCTGCCGGTTGAGGACCTGGGAGCTGATCGCGATCGGGGCGGCGGAGTCGAGCATCGTGACCTCGAAGGTCATGATGGCCAGGTGGCGCTGGGTGAACGAGACCATCCGGGTGCTGTCGACCTGGACCAGCTTGCCGCTGGGCGTGCGCCAGATGACGTGGCGGGACAGGACGCCGGTGCGGAAGTCGAGCGTGCGGTCGTACTCGACGAGGTCGGCCGCCGACAGCTCGAGCGGCTCGTCGTCGACGTAGAGCCGGATGATCTTGGAGTCCGGCGCGTTGACGATCGTCTGGCCGACCTTCGCGAACCCGAACGCCTCCTCGGCGTGCTGGATCGGCCACGTCTCGTGGAAGCCGTTGACGAAGGTGCCGTTGGCCGCGAAGTCGCGGCTCTCCTCGTAGTTGCCGCGCAGGCCGAGGTAGCCGTTGCCGACGCTGAAGACCGACTCGGTGACGCCGAGGTCGGAGGCGTCGAAGCGGCTCTCGGTCAGGCGCCACTCGTCGATCGGGAACCGGCCGCGGTCGAGCGGGTCGACGGCAGCGGGGGCGACGTGGCTGGCTCCGTGCTTCTCGGCGACGATCGGGTCGACGGTGCTCATCGGCCCTCCTCGCCGGCCGCGGACGTGAGCTCGGACAGGTCGGCCACGACGACGTCGGCACCGGCCGCGAGCAGGGCGTCGGCCCCGACGCCCCGGTCGACGCCGATCACGAGCCCGAAGTCTCCGGCGGCGCCGGCGGCGACACCGCTGGTGGCGTCCTCGACGACGACAGCTGTGTGCTCCGGCACGCCGAGCTCGCGCGCGGCCTCCTGGTAGGTGTCGGGCGCGGGCTTGCCGGGGATGCCCCGCTCGGCGGCGATGCCGCCGTGGACGACCACCGGGAAGTAGTCGGCCACGCCGGCCGCGGCGAGCACGTCGGGGGCGTTCTTGGACGACGACACGATGGCCATCCTCATCCCGCTGGCCCGCAGCTGGGCCATCAGGGCCAGCGACCCCGGGTAGGCCTCGACGCCCTCGTCGCGCAGCACCTGGCCGAAGGCGTCGTTCTTGCGATTGCCCAGCCCGCACACGGTGGCCGGCTCGTCCGGGTGGCCGGTGTCGTCGGGAGTGCCCTCGGGCAGCGTGATGTCGCGCGAGGCGAGGAAGTCACGGACGCCGTCGTAGCGGGGCTTGCCGTCGACGTGGTCGAAGTAGTCCTGGTCGGTGTACGGCGCCTCCACGCCACGCTGGACGAGGAACGCGTTGAACATCGCGGCCCACGCCCTCATGTGCACCTCGGCCGTCGGCGTGATGACCCCGTCGAGGTCGAAGAGCACGGCTTGGTAGTCGTCCCAGTCCATGCCCGGCACAGTAGTGGTCACGTGTCACCGGAAGATGAACGCCTCCCGTCGCCGGCACGGCTGCTGCTCTCCGGCTCACCGGATTTCGATGCGCGCGTCGCGAGCTCGTTCCTCAGCCGCGTCGCTCGCTCAGTCCTCGCTCCTCACGCGCCCGATCTCGTGCCTCACTCGGAGGCGAGGAGCTCGACGGTGAACACCGAGCCGCCGTCCTCGCCCGGCGCGTAGGACACCTCGCCCTGCTGGGCGTGCGCCAGCGTCCGGACGACGTAGAGCCCCAGGCCGGTGCCGGTCGCGACGGCCCCGTGGGCGCGGGCGAACTCCCGGAAGAGGTGGTCGCGGAACTCGACCGGCACGCCGTCGCCGTGGTCGATCACGTCGATGCAGACGTGCTCGGCGTTGTCGGCGCTGGGCCGCACCCGCACGAGGTAGGGGGCGTCGCCGTACTTGTGGGCGTTGCTGAGCAGGTTGGTCAGCATCTGCTCCAGGCGCAGCGGGTCCGCGCGCACGGCGCGGTGGTCGTCGTAGGCGACGGCGACGTCGAAGCGGCTCTCGACGATGCCTTGGACGATCGAGCGGGGCTCGATGACCTGCAGGTCGACGCGCAACGTGCCGCGCTGGATCTGCGCGGCGGTCAGCAGGTCGGCGGTGATCTGGTCGAGGATCTTGGCCTGGCGCGCGACCGACGACATCAGCCGCTCCTGCTGGCCGTCGTCCATCGAGTCGCCGTCCCACGCGAGGGTCTCGGCGATCCCGCACAGCACGGCGACCGGCCCCCGGACCTCGTGGGCGGTGGTCGCGATCGCGCGGCGCAGCAGCCCGACGTCCTCGGCGGCGGAGTCGAGGAAGACCAGGACCGACCAGCCGGTACGGCGCAGCGTGGCTCGCACCCGGCCGCCGGGCACGTCGGTCTCGAAGGACGCATCGCTGTCGAGGCGGTGGTAGGAGACCAGGGACGCCAGCTCGGGGGCGACCATGGCGAGCGGGGTGCCGGCCTTGTCGGTGCCGAGGAGCCGCGCGGCCATCGGGTTGGCGTGCACGACGCGGAAGAGCGGTTCGTCGGCGAGCTCGACGACGCCGTACGGCGCCACCTTGAGGGCCTCCCAGGCCGACACGTTGCCGGGGGCGCCGACCGCGGCCGTGGGGACCCGGACGCCGGCCGCCGCCGGGAGGATGGGGGCGACCGGGGCGGGCGTCGTGGCTGGCGGGGTGGCCGGGCCCGCGGGCGGTACGGCGCCCGCCCCGGACGAGGACGAACCGCCGGCGGGGGCCGCCGAGCCCGCGGGGGCCGCCGGGGGTGCCAGCCGCGGACGCGTCTGCCTGTCGACCTTGTCGGCGTGCAGGCTCGAGCGAGCACCGGACGACCTGCCGCTGTCGGCCGAGACCACCGACAGCGAGCGGGCCGTCGTCCGGGTGCCCTCGCAGACCTCGCGGACGTAGTCGAGGATGGTGTTGAGGGGCGCGCCCTTCTGGACGTAGCCGTCGGCCCCGGCGCTGACCGCGCGCTCGGACATGTGCTGCGCGCCGAAGCCGGAGAGCACGACGATCTTGCCCTTCGGGGTCAGCCGACGGATCTGCGGGAGGGCCTCGATCCCGTCCATCACCGGCATCGCCAGGTCGAGCAGGACGACGTCGGGGTGGTGCAGGCGCACCATGTCGATGCCCTGCTGGCCGTCGCCCGCCTCTCCGACGACCTGGAAGCCGCCCCGGGTCAGCGCGATCTTGAGGAGCTCGCGCAGGTCGGCGGTGTCGTCGATGACGACGACTCGCAAGGGGTCCGGCTTGGCTGCGAGTGCGTTCACGAGGGGTTCTCCTTGGCGGTCGCGTTGGTGGCGCGGTTGTCGAGATCGACCACAGCGGGAGCGCTGCGGAGGAGCTGGATCTGGAAGTGCTCGCTGCCCAGCAGGTTGGTGATGATCCGGCTGGCCGAGCTGATCGACGTGTCGAGGGCGGCGCGGGCCTTCTCGTGGTCGTCGAGGTCGAGGGCCATCTTGGAGACGACCAGGCCCTGTAGGACCGAGTCGTTGAGCTCGAGGGCCTGCTGCTCGCGCTTGCGCAGGTCCTCGAAGAGGGCGGCGCCCTCCATGAGGGAGGAGTAGTTGCGGCGCAGCGTCCAGTAGTAGACCGCCACCAGGGCGCCGATGATGTCCCAGATCGCCAGGGGCCAGCCCCACGCCGCCCGCATCGACAGACCCCGGTCGTCGGCCACGAACGCCGGCAGCAGCATGTGCACCGCGTGCGTGCCGTGGTGGACCGCGCAGGTGAAGAAGATCGCGGCCGTCGCGCCCCCCAGCGGGTTGGAGCGGAGCTGGTTGCTGCGGGCCAGCGGGACGATGATCGCGCCGGCGATGAAGAGGTAGGCGAACGCGATGACGAAGTTGGCCACCATGCCGATCTGCCAGGTCATGTGGTCGCTCTCTCGGTGGGGGACGGGAAGCGGGTGCCGGGGGCACGAAGACTCATGAGTGGGCTCCCACCACGGTCAGCAGCACCAGGACGACAGCGGCCGCCCCGACGGCGGCGCGGGTGCTCGGGTGCCACTCGAACCACCCCGGGATCGGGGTCGAGGTCGTGGTCGCTGCGCCGCGCAGCAGGCGGGCACAGCACGCGATGGTCGCGAGCTGCCACAGCACGCACGCCACGTCCCAGCCGCCCACCGGGTGCGCCTCGGGCAATAGCCCGAAGGGCAGCCCCAGGGTCCGGGTGACGAGCCAGAGCAGGATCAGGACGGCGTTGAGCGCGATGCCGACCTGGAGCAGCCGTGGCGTCGTGCGGGAGGCGAGAGCGGCGACCCAGGTGAGCTGGGCGCCGGCGACGAGGAGGAAGAAGACGCCGAAGAGCGGGTCCTCCGACAGGTGAGCAGGAGCGACCGCTGCGTGGATCCCGGCCGCAGCCGTGCCGGAGACCAGCGCGAGGGGCAGGCCCAGGACGGGCGTGCGGGGAGCGCCGCTCGGGGTCCGCGCCGCGGGCGTGCCCTGGACGGTGTGCGCGAGCGCGAGCGATCCCGACGCGGCGGCGGCGCGCAGCTCGGCGATGCGACGCTCGTGCTCGTCGAGGTGCGGCGGGGTGTACGCCGTACGCCCGTGCGCGCCGCGGCGCTCGAGGAACTGGGGAAGCAGCAGCGCGCCCAGACCCCACAGCCCCAGCAGCACCATGGCGGCGTGCAGTCCGTGCGCGAGCATGCTCGCGCCCACAACCGTTGACGACCCGGTCACGGCCATCCCTCCCGATCCGGCCTCCCGATGCCGCCCTCCCCGGCGACATGTCAGGACTCACGTTAAGGCGCGCGGAGCGTCGGCGTGCCGGTTTCGGCACAGCCGTCGAAGATCAGGTCTAGACCTGCTCGTCGGTGGACCCGGCGGACCGGGATCCCCGGAGGGCACGACGGCGTCCGCCCCCGGAGGCCCTCGCCGAGTCGCGTCGGGATGACTCGGTGTGCGGGCGGTCCGGGGGCGGCGGCCGTGCTGCCTGTTCGTGCAGGTCAGGGGGGGCGGCCCGCCACTCCCCGCGGCGGACCGACCCAGGTGCCCGGCCAACTGTGGGGTAGGGCCGGAACACCCACACCTGACGTTCCCGATCGGAGGCGGGTGTATGTACGCGGTGCCGAAATTGATGTCAGCTGCGACGTAGGGACGACCCCACCGCGAGCTCGCGGCGTCAGGCGGTCGTCCAGGTCATCACCCAGTACTGCACGCCGTACGGCGCGTCGGCGTAGGTCACCTGCACGTCGCAGTCGCCCCCGAGGAGCCCACCGAGCCGGCCCAGCTGCCCGGTGTCGGCCCAGAGCTCGGTCGCGAGGTCCTGGTCGAGGGCGGCGAGCGCCACCGGGTCGGGACCGACGAGGGCGGCGCGCAGCCGTGCGTCGAAGTCGGCTGCGCGCTCGTCGAGGTGGCCCGGGGCCCTCTCCGTCCGCGTGGCCGAGCCGTTGCCGACGACGAGGTACGACGGGTGGTCATCGCTGCGAGGCACCTGGTCGAGCAGGTGGCGGGCGACGCGGGCCCCCGAGCCGCTCGCCAGGACCTCGACGTCGGTGCCGAGCGTGGCGACGGCCGCGAGGCACGCAGCCCGCAGGTCGGCGACCGGGTCGGCGAAGCCGGCGTACTCGGGCAGCAGGGCGAGCACGCCGGGGACGAGGACGACCCGGGTCACTGCAGACCCCGGATCGCTCGTGCGGGTGGCCGTCGGCCGGCGATCGTCCAGGCCATGTCGACCACCTGGCGGGTCTCGACGACCTCGTGCACGCGGTAGATCCGGGCGCCGGCAGTGGCGCAGATCGCGGTGGCCGCCAGCGTGCCGAGGAGACGCTCGCCGACGGGCTTGTCGAGGCTCTCGCCGACGAAGTCCTTGTTGGACAGCGAGACGAGCACCGGCCACCCGGTCTCGACCATCTCGCCCAGCCGTCGGGTGAGCTCGAGGGAGTGGAAGGTGTTCTTGCCGAAGTCGTGGGCCGGATCGATCACGATCGACTCTCGGGCGACACCGGCCGCCAGGGCACGCTCGGCGTAGGCGACGGTGTCGTCGATCGCGGACCGTACGACGTCGTCGTACTCGACGCGGTAGGGCCGGGTGCGCGGCGTCGCGCCGCCGGTGTGGGTGCAGATGATGGCGGCGTCGTGGGCGGCCGCGACGTCGACCAGCTCGGGGTCGGCCCCACCCCACGCGTCGTTGAGGACATCCGCACCTGCGCGGCAGGCCGCGTCCCCGACCGAGGCGCGCCAGGTGTCGACCGAGATCACCACACCGGGGTGCTCCTCGCGGACGCGGGCGACGAAGTCGACGACCCGCGAGCGTTCCTCGGCCTCGCCGATCTCGACGCCGGGGGCGGCCTTGATGCCACCGATGTCGACCATCTCGGCACCCTGGCCGACCACCAGGTCGACGCGCGCGGAGGCCTTGTCCTCGGCCCAGGTGGCGCCCTGGTCGTAGAACGAGTCGGGCGTGCGGTTGACGATCGCCATCATGATCGTGGCGTCGTCGGCGAAGGCGTGACGGCCCAGTCGGAGCGTCATCCGAGGACCACCTGTGTCGGTACGTGTCCGGCGGGAGGGCGCTCGGTCGTGGCCACGGGGGTGGCGACAGGCACCCCACCGTCCCGGAACTGGCGCAGCACCGCCGGGTCGCTCGTGGCCACCGCGCTGCGGCGCAGGCTCGCGGCGAGGATCTGGGTCGCCATCCCCCCGAGGTCCAGCAGCGCCTGGTGGTTGTGGGCGCGGGTGCCGAGGTCGACCTGGGCGAGCGCCTCGGGGCCGTGGGCCGCCACGGTGTCGACCAGGGCGGCCAGCTCCACGGCGTACCCCGTGGGCACGGACAGCGAGCCGAAGAGGGATCGTCGTACGGCCCACTCGCCGGCGAGCGGCTGGATCACCTCGGCGAGCTCGGGGTGCAGCAGCGCGATCAGCGGACGCGCCACGAGCTCGGTCACCCGGCCGCCGTCGAGGGCGCCGCGCTCCCCGGGGCGCTCGTAGAACCCCTTGACCAGCCGGACGTCGGGGGAGGTGAGCAGCGGGCCGAGCAGGCCGGGCACGAAGTGGGTGTCCCAGTCGGTGAGGTCGGCGTCCATGAAGACGATGACGTCGCCCGTGGTGACGAACAGCGACTTCCACATCGCCTCGCCCTTGCCGGGATGGCTGCCGAGGTCGGGGCGGATCTCGGCCGAGCGGTGGACCTGCGCACCTGCGTCGAGGGCGACGTCGTACGTCGTGTCGGAGGAGTCGCTGTCGATCACCACGATCTCGTCGAGCAGCGCCACGGAGTCCAGCAGCGCCTCGCGCACCCGGGTGACCACCGCGCCGACCGTGGCGGCCTCGTTGCGCGCCGGGACCACGAGGCTGACCCGGGAGTCGCCCTTGGCGACGAGCAGGTCCTCCAGGGACCAGTCGTCCCAGTGGTGCGTGGCGATCACTCGCCCGACAGTAACCATCGCGGCGCACACCGAGGAGGGTGGCTGCGGCCGGCGAGGAGGGAGCCGTAGCCTCCCGGGGTGGACCTGTCCTTCTTCACCCGCTCCGACGACGTCGCCGGAGAGCTGGTGCCGACCGCGTTGGCATGCAGCTCCTGGAGCGACAACCACCTGCACGGCGTCGCGGTCGCCGGCGCCCTGGCGCGCTCGGCCGGCAGCGCCCTGACCGACCTCGGCCGCGACGACCTGAGCCCGACCCGGATGTCGGTCGACCTCTTCCGGCCGGCCGCCATGCAGCCGTGCGCCCTCGAGGTCGACGTGGTCCGGGAGGGACCGCGGATCTGCCTGATCGACGTCACCCTGATGCAGGCGGGGGAGCGGGTGGCCAGGGCTGCGTTCCTGTTCCTCAAGCCCAGTACGACGGCGCCCGGCGTCGTCTGGTCGCCGCCGGCGTCAGCGCGAGCGACGCCTCCGCCGCTGGACGTCGCCCCGGTGAGCGACGAGCCGCGGGTGCCGTTCGTGCACAGCGAGGCCGGATGGTCGCAGAACTTCTCCGAGCACCAGAACGCCTCCCACAAGGAGTCCTGGAACTCCGCGGTCCCCATCGTCGGCGGGGAGCCGCTCACGCCGTTCCAGGCCGTGGCGGCGACCGCGGACGCCGCCAGCCTGGTCACCAACTGGGGCAGCGGCGGCGTCGAGCACATCAACACCGACATCACCCTCGCGATCGCCCGCCTGCCCCTCGGGCTCGAGATCGGGCTGTCGGCCATCGACCGCGTCGAGGCGGACGGCATCGCCGTCGGCACGGCTGCGGTCTTCGACCGCACGGGCACCCTCGGCACCGTGGTGACGACCTCGCTGGCCAACGCCAGGCGGACCGTGGACCTCGGGCGGACGAACTACGACGACGACGGCACCCGCCGGGACGCCAAGCCGGGTGAGTGACCCGGGCGGGTGCCCCGGGTGTGTGGACGGGGCTGTGAACGGGGGCGCGTGAACGGGGGTGCTGACCCCGGGTGAGTAGGCGTGCTCAGCGCGGTTGAGCCTCGCGGCGGCGTTCGCGCGGCAGGCGCGCGGGGTCTGATGGGGCCATGCCTCACTACGCCGACCCGTCCCGGTGCCCCGACTGCGCCGCCGCGCTCCCCGCAGCCCCCGGCACCTGCCCCACGTGCGGGCTTCCGCTGACCGGCCCGCTCGCCACCGAGCTGCTCCGCACGCTGCGACGCGCCGACGACCTGCTCGGCCAGCTGCGCGCGTCGGCCGCTGAGCTGGCCATCGCCGGCAGCACTGCCGACAGCACCGCCGGCAGCACCGTCGCCGGCTCGGGTGCGCTCTACCCGCCGCCCACGGACCTGCCGGACCGGGCGTCGTACGACCCGGGAGCCGGGCGGCCCGCGGGCCCGTCGCGCGGCCTGACGATCCACTCCGTCCCGCGGATCCTGCTCTCCCTCGGCGCCCTCTGCCTGCTCGTCGCGGCCGTCATCTTCCTGGCCGTCGCCTGGTCCTGGCTCGGCGTCGGAGGCCGTACGACGGTGCTGGTCGCGCTGACGGCGACGGCCGGAGGCCTCGGCGTCCGCTTCGGTCGCACGGACCTCCGCGTCGCGGCCGAGTCCCTCGTCACCGTCGCCCTCGGACTGCTCATGCTGGACCTCGCCGGCGCCCAGGACGCCGGCTGGCTGGGCGATCTCGAGGGCTCGGCCCTGGCCGTGCTCGTCGGTGGCGTGCTGGCTGCCGCCGGTGCGCTGCTGCTCCTCGCCCTGCCGGCCGACCGCCCCCGGCTGGTGGCACCCCAGGTCGCGGTGGTCGCCGGCCTCCTCGTGTCGGGGGTCGCGGTCCACGACCTCACCGACCGGCACACGCTGGTGCTGACGCTCGCCGTCCTGGCCTCCGCCGGCATCGTCCGAGCGGTCCGCGGACGCCAGGCCGTCGTCCTGATGCGGGGCGTCGCGGGCACCGGGGCCTGGTGGTGGTCGGCGCTGACGATGTACGGCGCCGGTCGGGTCGTCGGGGTCGCGCAGGAGGAGGCCGGACTCACGTGGGATGCGCTGTGGGGGAGCGGCGAGGTGGTCCCGCTGGCGGTGGCCGCGGCCCTCGCCCTGGTGCCCGTCGCGGTCACGGGTGCGCGCTCGCTGGCGCTCCAGGTGTGCCTCGGCGTCTCGACGGTGCTCACGACGATCGTGGTGCTCCTGCCCAGCCTCGACAGCACGGCCACGGGCAGCACCGCGGCCTGGCTGGTCGCCCTCGTGCTGTGGACCGCGGTGGCCCACGTGGTCGCGCGCGCTCCGCACTGGTCGGCCCGCCTGCGCTGGTCCGCCGTGGCCCCGCTCGCCGTCAGCGCGGCGGTCGTCGGGGTCGCCGCGTCCACGCTCGTGGGCCGCGCCCTCGACGCCGTGCTGGGTGTCGGATCCCCCTACGGTGAGGACATCGCCGTACGACTGGCTCCCGTGGAGGTCACCGCCGACGGTCTCGTCCACCCGCTGATGCTGCTCCCGCTGAGCGCCGCGCTTCTGGCCGCGACCTACGTGGCGCTCCCGTGGCGCCGGTGGGTCGTGGAGGGTGCCGCCGGCGTGCTCGCTCTGACGGCTCTGGGGACCTTGGCCCAGTACGCCGTACCTCTCTGGGTCGTCGTCGCGATCGTCGCAACCTCGGGCGTCGCCCTGCTCGCCGACGCCTCCCGTCGCCCCGGGCCGCGAGGAGTGGTCGGGACGTCGGTCGGCGCCGCGCTCCTGCTGGTGTCCTCCGTGCTCGCGCTGCCCAGCGCGGTGCTGGCCTCCGCGGTGCTGGGTGTCGTCGTGCTCGTGGTGGTCACGCTGCTGGCGCGGGCCGGCCGCGGCGCACGGGACACCCGGCCGGCCTCCGCGGTGTGCGGCGTCGCGGGGGCAGCGCTCCCGCTGGCCTGGGCCGCGTTCGTCTGGTCGTTCGCCGAGGCGACCGACCTCGGCGTCGACCTGCGCGCCTACCCCGTGCTCGTCGTCGGAGGGCTGCTCGCGATCGTCCGGCACCGGGTCGAGGTCGAGGCCGCCGCCGTGGCGGCCGCGGTCCTGGTCACGCCGCTCGCCCTCGACGCCTCCGGCGACGGCTCGGTCTCCCTGGCCGTCCACCTGACCCTGGCCGGAGCGTTGGTCACGGCCTCCTCGCTGATCCACGCCGACCGACGCGTCCTGGCGATCCCCGGAGGCCTGCTCCTCGCCGCCGCTACCTGGGTACGTCTCGCCGACCTGGGCGTGACCGCACCCGAGGCCTACACGTTGCCGACCGCGCTCGTCCTGGTCGCGCTCGGGATCGACCGGCTGCGCCGCGACCCGGCCGCGGCGAGCGAGACGACGCTGCTCCCGGGCCTGGTGCTCGCGACCGTGCCGTCGCTGCTCTGGGTGCTCGGGGACCCCGTGTCGCTGCGCGCGCTCCTGCTGGGCGCGGCCTGCCTGGTGCTGGTGCTCGCCGCCGTGCGGGTGCGCTGGAGCGCTCCGCTGCTCGTCGGTTCGGTGGTCGGCGCGATCCTGGTGCTGCGCGAGCTGGCGCCGTACGTCGCACAGACGCCGCAGTGGCTCGCGATCGGCCTCGCCGGTGCGGTGCTGACCGTGATCGGCGTGACCTGGGAGAGGAGACTGCAGGACCTGCAGGTGGCGGGCAGCTTCCTCGGCCGGCTCCGCTGACCCTGCAGCGCTGATCCTGCGCAGCGCGCGCTGACACACGAAGCGGGACCGACCACCTCGGTGGTCGGTCCCGCGTCGTCGTGGTGCTGCGGATCAGCCGGCTGCGGGCGCCGCGTCACCTTCGCTCGTGGCGGCGGCGGTGCTCAGCGCGCCGCTCTTGTCCTCGAGGTGGGCCCGGACGAACCAGTGGAAGAGCTCCAGCTTGTCGGTCTGGGCGATGAACATGTCCTGGGTGACCAGGTCGAGCGCGTCCAGCTCCTTGATCGCGTCGCGGTAGCTGGTGATCACGCCCTGGTAGACCAGGTCGAGCGCCCCGAGGTGCTCCTGCGTGGTGGCGCGCCCGATGGAGTACTCGTCCCAGGTGCGGTTGTCCACGATCGAGCCGGGCGTGCCCTGCGGCGAGCCGCCGAGGGTCGCGATCCGCTCGGCGAGGTCGTCGGCGAAGCCGCGGACCTCCTCGACCTGGGGGTCGATCATCTCGTGCACGGAGATGAAGTGCGGGCCCACGACGTTCCAGTGCACGTGCTTGAGCGTCAGGTGCAGGTCGTTGGCTGCGTGCAGGCGGTCCTGCAGGAGCGTGACGACGCGCTCGGCGTCAGCGGTGTCGATGCCGGGAGTGGTGTAGCGGAGCTTGCCGTTGTTGGTAGCCATGACGCCAACGTAGGAGCCCCGGTGGGGTGATCGGGACACCGTTAGGGGTGAGCGCTCGGTTTGCCGACCCGTCACACATGGCAGACGGGTCACCGCACCGGATTAGAACGCGTTCTACTCTGGTGCGGTGACCTCTCGACCTCACGCCGCCCTGCGCGCGTTGCCCCCGGGCGCCAGCGGACTGCTCTCCGCTCGCCCCGAGCCCGACCTGACCGCCCACGGCTACGCCGAGACCGAGTACGTCGTCTCGGGCCGGGCCGTCTCCTACGTAGCGGGTGAGCGGGGCCTCGCCGCGGATGGTCGCTTCGACCTCCACGAGGGCGAGACCGCCGACTACGTCACCCGGGTCGTCGTACGGCGGCCGGAGGGGGAGACCCGGGCCAGCGGCACGCTCGTGGCGGAGTGGCTCAACGTCAGCAGCGGCGCCGACACCGGGCCCGACTGGACGTTCACCTGCGACGAGATCCTGCGCGCCGGCCACACGTGGGTGGGTGTCTCGGCGCAGTACGTCGGCGTCGAGGGCGGCGGGGGCTCGGTCGCGGTGGGCGACCTCCCGCCGCCGCCCGGCCTGCGCGGCACCGACGCGGAGCGGTACGGCGACCTGCGCCACCCCGGCGACGCGTTCGCCTACGACATCTTCACCCAGGCCGTGGGCGCCGTGCGCGACCTCGTCGCGGCCGACGTGGTCCTGGTCGTGGCGGAGTCGCAGTCGGCGTTCTGCCTGACGACGTACGCCAACGGGGTCCAGCCCCTCACCGGGCTCGCCGACGCGATCCTGATCCACTCCCGTGGTGCCACCGCCGCGCCGCTCGGCGTCGCCGGCTCCGGACTGCGGATGGAGGAGGTCCTCGCCTCGCACCCCGTCGTGATCCGCGACGACCTCGCCACGCCCGTCCTGGTCGTGCAGACCGAGGGCGACCTCTTCGACCGGATCGCCTTCCTGCCCGCGCGCCAGCCCGACTCCGAACGAGTACGGCTCTGGGAGATCTCCGGCGCGGCGCACGCCGACCACTACGTCATCGGCGAGTTCGAGTCGTTCCTCGGCTCGCCCGTGCCGGTCAACCGGGGTCAGCAGTGGGCGGTGCTGCGAGCCGCGCTGCGCCACCTCGACGCCTGGGCCCGCGGTGGCGCCGCGCCGCCGCACGCGCCTCGTCTGGAGACGACGGCGCACGGCTGCGTCCTGGACGCGCACGGCCTGGCCCGGGGCGGCCTGCGGACGCCGGTCGTCGAGGCGCCCACCCAGGTGGTGTCGGGTCGGGCCTGGCCGGGTGCCCCCGTCAGCGTCGGCCTCTTCGGCAGCACCACCCCGCTCGCCGGCCTGTCCGAGCTCTACCCGAGCGTCGAGGCCTACCTGGTGTCGTACGCCGCCGCGACCGATGCCGCGGTCGGCGCCGGCTTCGTGCTGGCCGAGGACCGCGACGCGGTGCTGGCCGAGGCGCGGCCGGACCTGGTGGAATCAGCACTGGAAGACGCAGTGCCCGTGACAACCGAGATCGAGGAGAGTGCGAGATGAAGACCCTGATGACCTGCCCGTGCGGCGAGCAGATCCGCGGCAAGGACGAGGACGAGCTGGTCGAGCTGACCCAGGCGCACCTGTCGGCCGAGCACCCGGGCCGTGAGTACGACCGCGACCAGATCCTGTTCATGGCGCTCTAGCTGTCGCTGACGCGTGAGTCGCAGGCACCAGCTGCCCCGTATTCACGCGCCAGCGCCGCCGCTCCGGGTCGCCGGGCAGTCCGGGCACCGCAACGGCGTCCCGGACCAGCCGCCGCGCTGGAGCAGCACCCCGATCCGCGCCGCGGTCTGGCACGGTGCCGTTGCGCTCCCGAAGACCTGGGAGTAGCTGATCCGGGCTGTTCGCGTGACGTCGTCGACAGCGGCATCCAGGTCGCGGTCGTAGGCGGCGTTCCAGGCGGGCACGCTGTTGTGGAACGCACGGCCGTCCAGCTCCACGATGAGACCGAAGGCGCGGTAGACCACGTCGCGGTAGCCGCGGCCACGTTGGTTCTCGAACCGCCGCTGGCGCTCCCCGGTGGGAAGCCCGTGCCGACGCTCGACGGCGTGCAGGTAGCCCCGCTCGAGCACCGAGCAGGCGCCCGACTCGACGTCGTCGATCAGCCCCAGCAGCACGGCTCGCTGCCGCACGCGCGCCCGGGAGGCGAGAGTGTCGCGCAGCTGCTGCGGCCAGGTCTCGCGCGTGTTGACGGCCCGCGTGAGAAGCTCGAAGGCGCGATCCTCGCGCGACGTCGACATCACATCGATGAGGGCGTGCGCGAGGGCGATCCGCGGCGGATCCTTCAACCAGTCGGTCCGGGCGTCGAGACCTGCCGTGCGATGCGCGACGATGCCGGCGATGCGACGCACGGTCCGGCGCTCGTCGATCGCCACGTGCACGACCCCGCGCGGGGGGTCGGGGAGCGCCGAGAGCCCGGTGAGGGAGGCCGGCCAGTGCACGTGTACGGCGCACCACTCACGCTGCTTGGTGGTCAGCGGCCCCGTGTGGTCGACGTACACGCCCGGGTGGACCGGGCTGAGCTCGCGGCGTCGTAAGAACCGCGCCACGTCGTCCGTGGTGCCGCCGAGCGCGAGGAGCTGGCTGCGCCGGACGGTCCCGTGCTGCCGCCAGCGCAGCAGGTCCTGGAGGTCCTGGTCGTCCCATCGCATGCAGCCGAGACTGCTGGACCTCGGGCGCTGGCACCACCTGGTGTCGGTCGACCTGTGGACAACGCACTGGCGCGTGAATCGCAGGCGCCAGGTGCACCGGATTCACGCGCTTGTGCCAGCAGCGTCACTCGAAGGAGGGCGGCGGGGTCTGCTCGCGTGCCCAGCGCGGCAGGATGAAGACGCCCTCGGCCTCGGCGGTGACGCCGTCCGGGCCGACGATGTGGCCCTTGGCCCACGTCTTGATGCCGTCGACCCGGTCGATGTGCGCCTCGGCGCGCAGGGCTCCGAGCGGAGTCGGCCGACGGTAGGTGATGGTGAGGGTGCCGGTCATGCCGGGTCGCCCGCCGGCGCCGGCCGACTCACCGAGCAGCTGGTCGAGGATCAGCGACACCACGCCGCCGTGCACGAAGGTGGGGGGACCCTCGTAGGCGGCGCCCAGGTGGAAGTCGCTCCACACGTCGCCGTTGGCGCTCGGGTCCTGCTCGACCGTCAGCGGAGGAGCCACGGGGTTGCGCAGTCCCACCACGGCATTGCCCCAGGTCCGGCCCTTGCCGCCCTCCCCGAAGCGCACGCCGTACGACCCGGGGATCTGGCGCTGCCGCAGCCGCGCGGCGAGCGACTCGACCTCGGCCTGGACGGCGCGGATCTCGTCGTCGTCGACCTCGGTCCGGATCGTCGCGTCGGCCAGCGCGCGCACGGCCGCGGCGAGCGGGCCGTAGAGCCCCGCCTGACGCGCCACCTCCGCGATCGACGCGTCGTCCACCACGTAGCCAGGGTTCTCGGTCACCCGTCGACAGTAGCCACCCGCGAGGCGGCGGTGGAAACGGGTTGCCGGCCGGCGGGGTGCTGGAGGACGTGCGCGAGCGCACGATGCGCTTCTGGGTCGAGCTGGGTCAGGGTCGACGCCAGCGGTAGCGCTCGAGCTCCGCGGTGAACTTCTCGGGGTCGACGATCGAGGAGTTGATCACGAGCGGGTCGCGCCCGAAGCGCCCGAAGAGCACCTTCCACCCACGGCCGCCGGGCTTGCCCACGACCTCGATGCGGGTGAAGCGGCTCGTCAGGTCGAAGACCTCGTGCGTCTTGCCACGGGTGACTTCGAGCTGGCCGGAGCGGATCGCCACGAGCGTGGGCGTCGACCCCGCCCGCACGGCGTACAGGACGAGGGTGACGGCGAGCAGGGTCCCGGCGGCACCCAGGGTGAGGGGGCGGGGATCGTCGTAGGCCAGGTAGGCGGCCCCCGCGGTGACGATGAGCGCCACCAGGAGCAGGAGCCCGATGACCCGCCGCGCCGCGATCTTGGGCTCGAACTCGACGTTGAGGCTCGGCCCGACCTCCGGGCCGCTGCGGACCCCGGCGGCACTCTGCGGACCGGGCGCCCGCTCGCGGCGGCGGCGCCGACCCGTGGTGGCCTTGGACGTGGAGGTCGCGGGTACGGCGTCGGGCTCGCCCTCCTCGCGACCGGTGAGGCGCATGCGGGCCAGGTGCTTGGGAGCTGCCTTCTCGGGGGCGGGGCCGCTGTCGCGACCGGCCGCGAGCGCGTCCATCACCTCGCGACTCGCGGAGACCGAGTCCGTCGCCCGGTCCGAGGACAGGGGTGCCGGCCGCGGGGCGGCGTGCTTGGGACGCCGTACGCCGCTGGACGGCTTGGCGAGGGCGGCCGGGCTGGGGGCCGGGGCCTCGGCGTCGGGACCGAGGACCGGGATCTCTCCGGAGTCGGGACCGGCCCGGGGGACGGATCGCTGGGGAGAAGGCTCAGGTGTCTCGGCGACCGGCTCGGGCTCGGGCTCGGCGACCGGCTCGGGGCTCGGCTCGGGCTCGGGGGCCGACCGCGCGGACGCCGGGTGCAGGGGCGTGGGCTCGACCGCCTCGGGCTCCGGCTC
>NZ_JAPYPS010000054.1:2060-27589 GCF_029937575.1 Nocardioides sp. | reverse complement strand
TGGGGCTTCGGCAACGAGTGGGAGATCTTCGCGGCGATGGCCGCCGAGGACCTCGACGCCTCGACGGTCGACATCGTCACCCAGGACTTCAACATGAACGCGTTCCTCCAGGGCGACATCGACGCCGCGCAGGCGATGACCTACAACGAGTACGCCCAGGTCCTCGAGACCACCGACCCCGACACCGGGGAGCTCTACCAGCCCGAGGACCTCAACGTGATCTCGTACGCCGACACCGCCGGCGGAATGCTCCAGGACGCCATCTGGGCAGACACCGAGCGTCTCGCGTCCGACGACGCCTACGCCGACACGACGGTCGCCTTCCTCAAGGCGGTCATCAAGGGCTGGGCCTTCGCCCGCGACAACGTCGACGCGGCGGCCGAGATCACCGTCGCAGCCGGGTCGAGCTGGGGCCCCAGCCACGAGCTGTGGATGGCCAACGAGACCAACAAGCTGATCTGGCCGTCCGAGAACGGCATCGGCGTGATCGACGAGGCCGCCTGGGACCAGACGGTCGCCGGTGCGCTCGCCGCGGTCAACGAGCAGGGCCAGAACCTCATCACCGAGGAGCCGCCGGCCACGGCGTACGACAACACCTACGTCGAGCAGGCGATCGACGAGCTCGGTGACGACGTCGACACCACCGGTGCCGACTACACGCCGGCCGACGTCGAGCTGGTCGAGGGCGGCAACTAGCACCATCTCCGTGGGGGGGGCGCCGACTCGGCACCGGACTGCACAGCACACGACGACACCAGGAGGAGACCGACGATGACGACGGCCCAGCACGACCACGCCGCGCTCGATGCGCGGGCGCACGACCTCGACCGCGCCCACGTCTTCCACTCGTGGTCGGCGCAGGGCGCCCTCGACCCGATGGTCGTCGCCGGCGGGCTCGGCTGCCACGTGTGGGACCACGCCGGCAACCGCTACCTCGACTTCTCCAGCCAGCTGGTCAACGTCAACATCGGCCACCAGCACCCTGCCGTCGTCGCCGCGATCACCGAGCAGGCGGCGCTGCTGACCACGATCTCCCCACCGACGGCCAACCTGGCCCGCGGAGAGGCGGCCCGTCGGATCACCGACCGTGCGCCCGCGGGCATGAACAAGGTCTTCTTCACCAACGGGGGCGCGGACGCCAACGAGAACGCCGTGCGGATGGCGCGGCTGCACACCGGGCGCGACAAGGTCGTCTCGACCTACCGCAGCTATCACGGCAACACCGGCTCGGCGGTCGTCGCGACCGGCGACTGGCGTCGCGTGCCCAACGAGTACGCCCGCGGCCACGTGCACGTCTTCGGCCCCTACCTCTACCGCTCGGAATTCTGGGCGACCACGGCGGAGGAGGAGTGCGAGCGGGCGCTCACGCACCTGCGCCGGGTGATCGAGTGTGAGGGGCCGGCCAGCATCGCGGCCGTCCTGCTCGAGACCATCCCCGGGACCGCGGGGGTGCTGATGCCCCCGCCCGGCTACCTCGCCGGCGTACGACGGCTCTGCGACGCCCACGGGATCGTACTGATCCTGGACGAGGTGATGGCCGGCTTCGGCAGGACAGGGGAGTGGTTCGCCTTCGACGCCTTCGACGCCGACCAGGGCGGGGTGCGACCCGACCTGATCACCTTCGCCAAGGGCGTCAACTCCGGCTACGTCCCCGTCGGTGGCGTGGTGATCTCCGACGAGATCGCTGCCGACTTCGACGAGGCCGTCTTCCCCGGAGGCCTCACCTATTCCGGCCACCCGCTGGCGGCCGCCTCGATCGTCGGTGCGCTGGACGCGATGGAGAGCGAGGGCATCGTGGCCAACGCCAAGCGGATCGGCGCCGACGTGCTCGGCCCGGGGCTGCAGGCACTGGCCGAGGAGCACCCGGTCGTCGGCGAGGTCCGCGGCACCGGCGTCTTCTGGGCGATCGAGCTGGTCGCCGACGAGGCCACCCGCGAACCGGTCCCGGCCGCGCTGATCGGGCGCGCCAAGAAGGAGATGCTCGCGCGCGGCCTGCTTCCCTTCGCCGCCGACAACCGCATCCACGCCGTACCCCCCTGTGTCGTCACCGACGACGAGGCGGCGCAGGCACTGTCCATCTACGACGACGTACTCACGATTCTCGACGAGGAGATCCGATGACCACCACGACCGACCTGCCCGTGCTCGACCACTACGTCGGTGGCGCCGCCAGCCAGGGCACCTCCACCCGCACGGGCCCCGTCTACGACCCGGCCCTCGGCGAGCAGACCAAGAGCGTGCGGCTGGCCTCGGCCGACGACGTCGACGCGGCGGTGGCGGTGGCGAAGGCGGCCTTCGCCGGTCCCCGGGGCTGGGGGAGCTCGTCGACGGCCAAGCGGCAACAGGTGATGTTCGCCTTCCGCGAGCTGGTCAACGCCCGCAAGGGAGAGCTCGCAGCGATCCTGACCTCGGAGCACGGCAAGGTCCTCTCCGACGCCGCCGGCGAGGTGGCGCGGGGGCTCGAGGTCGTCGAGTTCGCCTGCGGGATGCCGCACCTGTCCAAGGGCTCCTACTCCGAGAACGTCTCGACCGACGTGGACGTCTACTCCCTCAAGCAGGCGCTCGGTGTCGTCGGCATCATCAGCCCGTTCAACTTCCCGGCCATGGTGCCGATGTGGTTCTTCCCGATCGCGATCGCGACCGGCAACACCGTCGTCCTCAAGCCGAGCGAGAAGGACCCGAGCGTCGCCAACTGGATGGCCGAGCTGCTGACCGAGGCCGGGTTGCCCGACGGTGTCTTCAACGTCGTGCACGGTGACAAGGAGGCCGTCGACGCGTTGCTCGTGCATCCCGACGTGGCTTCGATCTCGTTCGTCGGCTCGACCCTGATCGCGCGCTACGTCTACGAGACGGGCACGTCCCACGGCAAGCGGGTCCAGGCCCTCGGTGGCGCCAAGAACCACATGCTGGTCCTGCCCGACGCCGACCTCGACCTGGTCGCCGACGCCGCCGTCAACGCCGGCTTCGGCTCCGCCGGCGAGCGCTGCATGGCCGTCTCGGTCGTGCTGGCGATCGACTCCATCGCCGACGAGGTCGTCTCCCGGGTTCGGATGCGGATGGACAAGCTCGTCACCGGCGACGGCCGTGGCTCGGCCGACATGGGCCCGCTGATCACCCGCGAGCACCGCGACAAGGTCGCCGGCTACCTCGACGTGGCCACCACCGACGGCGCCGACCTCGTCGTCGACGGTCGCGACGTGGTCGCCGACGGCGCCGCCGACGGGTTCTGGCTCGGCCCCACGCTGGTCGACAAGGTGCCGACCACCTCGACCGTCTACACCGACGAGATCTTCGGGCCCGTCCTGTCGGTCGTGCGTGTGGCGTCGTACGACGAGGGGCTGGCGCTGATCAACGGCAGCCCGTACGGCAACGGCACCGCCATCTTCACCAACGACGGGGGCGCCGCACGGCGCTTCCAGCGCGAGGTCGAGGTCGGCATGGTCGGGATCAACGTGCCGATCCCGGTGCCGGTGGCCTACCACTCCTTCGGCGGCTGGAAGGCCTCGCTCTTCGGCGACGCCAAGGCCTACGGCACCCACGGCGTCGACTTCTTCACCCGGGAGAAGGCGATCACCAGCCGCTGGCCGGACCCGAGCCACGGCGGCATCAACCTGGGGTTCCCGCAGAACGAGTAGTGCCACCCGTCGTACTTTCGGTCATGCCCGTGGCCCAGCCGGGTGGTTTTCGGACGCGAGCATGGCCCGATCGGGTCAGGGCGGTGAGGATGGACCCATGAACGACAGGCCGCCGATCGTCGACGTCCGCGGCCTGCACGTCCGCTTCGGCGAGGTCGAGGCCGTGGCCGGGGTCGACCTGGTCGCCTACGCCGGTCAGTCCTCCGCGCTGCTCGGTCGCAACGGCGCCGGCAAGTCGACCACGATGCGGGTGCTCGCCGGCGTCGTCCCCGCGACGGCCGGCACCGTGGTCGTCGCCGGCCACGACGTGCGCCACGAGCCGCTGATGGCCAAGCGCGCCGTCGGCTACTGCCCCGACGTCGGAGGGCTGGTGCCGCGGGCGACCCCGTGGGAGCACCTCCAGCTCACCGCGCGGCTGCGACGCCTGCGCGACTGGGAGGACCGCGCCCGCGACCTGCTCGAGCGCTTCGAGCTCGGTGACGTGGCCCACCGGGTCACGGCCGGGTTCTCGCACGGGATGGGCCGCCGGTTGAGCGTCGTCCTCGCGGCGCTGCACGAGCCCGACGTACTCCTGCTCGACGAGCCGTTCGACGGCGTCGACCCGATCGGCGTCGAGGCGACGCTCGAGGTCGTCAGCGACGCCCGGGCACGTGGCGCGTGCGTGCTGGTCTCCACGCACCTGCGCGAGCTCGCGGTCGAGGCCTGCACGACCGTCAGCGTCCTGCGGGGTGGCTCCCGGGTCGCGACGATGGCCTCGACGGAGATGCTGGGCGAGGAGGGTGCTCGTGCCTACCGCGGTCTCCTCGACTGAGCTGGTCCCCGAGCGTCGTCAGCGGCGGCATCCCGTCAGCAACGCCGTCCGCGCGGTGGCCGACGTCGGCTACGTGCTTCGCTTCCGCGCCGGCACCGTGCGTCATCGCGGTCTCAGTGTGCTCGGCGGCCTGCTGCTGCTGGGTGTGACCGCGGCGATCGCGATCGTGCCGGCGTACGTCGAGGGCGCCGGTGGCCCCGCCGAGGCCTTCGACGTCCTCGTCGTCCTGCCCACCGCCCTGGCGGGCTTCGTGGTGCTGGCGATCGTCTCGGCAGCGGCTTCCGGCGGCGGTCGGGAGCTGATCCCGCGCGACCCCATGTCGATCCACCCCATCAGTCCGACGACCGACCACCTCGGGGCTCTGCTCCTCGCCCCGCTCAACATCGCCTGGCTGATCCAGGCGTGGGCCCTGATGGGCGCCACCGCCTTCGCGGTGGGGAGCTCCTACGTCTACCAGGCGCAGGTCGTGGTCCTGCTGTGGCTGGTCGCCGGCACCGCCTTCGCGCAGGTGCTGGCGTGGACGCTCGAGGGGGTACGGCGCGTGCCGCACGGCATCGTCGGCGTCCGCATGCTCAACGTCGTGGTCTTCGGCGTCGCGCTGGGCCTGCAGCTCACCGACCAGATGATCTCCGTCTTCGACTCCCTGCCGACCCGCTGGTTCGTGCTCGGCATGATCGCCGACGACGGTGGCCGCTGGCTCGCGAGCGTCGGCGTCGTGCTCGCCGGGGCGCTCGTGCTGGCCGTCCTCGGCGCCGTACCCGCCCACATCGCGGCTCACCGGGTGCCCCGCGACGAGCTGCGCGTGGAGAGCGGTCAGTACGCCTCCCGCCCCTCGCCGCGCTCCGACCTGGCCGCGATGGTGCGCACCGACCGCGGCTCGGTCTGGCGCGCCGTGCCGATGCGCCGCGGCGTCGCCGTGCTCGCGATCGGACCCGGCGTCGTGGCGGTCCTCGGCAACCTGCAGTGGAGCTCGATGACGATCCTGCCCGGCCTGGTCGCCTCCGGCGGCGCGCTGCTGTACGGCGTCAACGCATGGTGCCTGGACTCGCGTGGCACCCTGTGGCGCGAGAGCCTCCCGGTCCTCCCGCGCACGGTCTTCGACGCGCGGGCGCTGGTGCTGGCGGAGTTCCTCCTGGTCGCCTCGCTGCTGACGGTCGCCGTCGCCGCGATCCGGGCCGGCGTGCCGTCGCTGCCCGAGGTGACCGCGCTGATCTCGACCCTGCTGGTGGTCACGGTGCAGGTCGTCGGCGCGTCGATGCGCTGGTCGTTCAAGCGGCCGTACGCCGTCGACCTCCGCTCCTCGCGCGCCACCCCGGCGCCGCCGTCGATGATGGTCGCCTACTCGGCCCGGCTCGCGCTCTCCACCACTGTCACCGGGCTCTTCTTCTCCGCGCTCTCGCAGGCCGACGACTGGTCGCTCTCGCTGCTGATCGCCGTCGCGATGCTGTCCTGGTCCGGCATCCGGCTGATCCGGGTCCGTCGTCTCTGGGACGACCCGGCAGAGCGAGCCCGCGTCGTCACGACCGTCGCGGTCGCCTGAGCCGAGCCGTCGGCTCGCCCGCCCCACCTACCCGGCGCAGGAGGCCTGGGCGTCGGCGAGAGCGGCGACCTCGGGGGAGTCGAAGCCACCCGAGAGCGTCTGCACGAGGGCGGTCCGGACCTCGTCACCGGTGACGGCGTCGCGCAGGCACGCGGCGTACGCCTCGGCGTCCAGGCCGCCACGGGTCTGGGTCAGCAGGGCGCGCGTGGACGCCTCGACGTAGTCGACGCAGGTCAGCTGGGCGTCGACCCACGTCTCGGCGGTCGCCTCGTCGAAGACCGGGAGCACCTCGACGACATCGCCCTGGCTGTCGACGATGCCTCCGGCCTCGAGCTCGAAGAAGTCCAGGCGGCGCTGCAGGGCGCGTGCGAAGCAACGGCCCTGGCGTCGATCGAGCTCCTCGGTGCTGTTGCCGGTGAAGAGCGCGGCCAGGTCGGCGGTGCTGACCGGCCGTGCCGTCTCCGCCACGACCGAGGCCGACGAGGTCGGCTCGGGCGCGGGGTCGGCGCCGCCCGAGCAGCCGGCGAGCGCGAGGGCCGCGGCAGCCGCGACGACCAAGGAAGACAGGGCACGGGGCACGGGGCCGATTCTCACACGGGGTCCTATGGTCGGGGAGTGGACTTCTCACCTTCTCCTCGCGCCGCCGACCTGACCGGGCGCGTGGCCGCGTTCATCGCCGACGAGGTCGCTCCCGTCGAGCACGCCTACCACCGCGACCTCGCCGAGCTGCGCCGGACGGGCGACCCGTGGCAGCCGCTGCCGATCATCGAGGAGCTCAAGGCCAAGGCCCGCTCGCTCGGCCTGTGGAACCTCTTCCTGCCCGCCGAGCACGCCGGCGAGTACGCCGCGCGCTTCGGCACCGACGGTGGTGAGGGCCTGACCAACGTCGACTACGCCCCCATCGCCGAGCTCACGGGCGGCTCGGCCCTGGCGCCGATCGTGCTCAACTGCAACGCGCCCGACACCGGCAACATGGAGGTGCTGCTGCGCTACGGCACCGAGGCGCAGCGCGCCGAGTGGCTCGAGCCCCTCCTCGAGGGTCGGATCCGCAGCGCCTTCGCGATGACCGAGCCGGACGTGGCCTCCTCCGACGCGACCAACATGGCCGCGACCGCCGTCGTCGACGGCGACGAGATGGTCATCAACGGCAGCAAGTGGTGGTCGACCGGAGTCGGTCACCCGGACTGCAAGGTCTTCGTCTTCATGGGGCTCACCGACCCCGACGCCGACCGGCACCGCCGTCACTCGATGGTGCTCGTGCCGGCCGATGCCCCGGGCGTCAAGGTCGAGCGGATGCTCAACACGATGGGGTACTACGACGAGCCGTTCGGCCACGGCGAGGTCTCCTTCACCGACGTGCGGGTGCCCCTGAGCAACGCGATCGGCGGTCCGGGGGAGGCGTTCGCCATCGCCCAGGGCCGGCTCGGTCCGGGTCGGGTGCACCACTGCATGCGCCTCATCGGCCTCGCCGAGATGGCGCTCAGGCTGGCCTGCGAGCGCGGCCTCGAGCGCACCGCCTTCGGCAAGCCGCTAGCCAACCTGGGCGGCAACCGCGAGCGGATCGCCGAGGCACGCATCGCGATCGACTCGACCCGTCTGCTCGTCCTCAACGCCGCGTGGAAGCTCGACGTCGGCGGGCCGCTCAACGCCCTCTGCGAGGTGGCCCAGATCAAGGTCGCGGCGCCCACCATGGCCCAGCAGGTCGTCGACATGGCGATGCAGCTGCACGGCGGCGGGGGGCTCTCCGACGACCACCCGCTGGCCGGAGCCTGGACCAACGCCCGGGCCCTGCGCCTGGCGGACGGCCCCGACGAGGTGCACCGCGGCGTGATCGCGCGCCTGGAGCTGGGCAAGTACGGCGCCAGCCGCTGACGGGTTGACGGGCTGACGGGACACGCTGCCCCGGGGGCGGTGTGCTGTCAGCGCTCTGCGCGGCAACGCTCGGCGGTGAGGTTCTCGCTGGCCCAGGAGGTGAGGGCCTGCAGCGCGGGCAGGATCGCCCGACCGCTGTCGGTGAGCGTGTAGGACACCGCGACCGGCGGCCCCGGCTCGACGCTGCGGTCGACGAGACCGGCCCGGCCGAGCTCGGCGAGACGGTCGGACAGCATCGAGTCGCTGATCCCCAGGCCGCGCTTGAGGTCACCGAAGCTCGCGGGCCCCTGGATCAGGGTGCCGAGCAGGACGCCGTTCCAGCGCTTGCCGAGGAAGCTGAAGGCACGCTCGAGCGCGGCGTCGCACATCCGCGGCTCGTGGTCGGGGGAAGGCGAGCCCGGGGCGGCCGGGGAGGCCGGTGCGCTCGAGGTCATGTGACAGATCCTACTCCACTCTCGTTCTGGCATTAACTTCTAAAATCGGAGTAACATCAGAGAAGCAAGCAGATCCCAACTTCGGAGGACCACGATGACCACCACTGCTCCCACCACCCTCGACCGCCTGCACGACGACGGCCGCGCCCTGCTGTTCACCGAGGCGCGCACCGCCAACTCCTTCTCGGACGCACCCGTCACGGACGAGGAGCTGGCCGGCATCTGGGACCTCGCCCGCTGGTCCCCCTCGATGGCCAACAGCCAGCCCCTGCGCGTGCTCTACGTCCGCCCCGGCGAGGGTCGTGACCGCCTGGTCCCGCTGATGGCCGAGGGCAACCAGGCCAAGACCCGTCAGGCTCCTGCCGTCGCGGTGCTCGCCTACGACGCCGCCTTCCACGAGCACTTCCCGACCGTCTTCCCCGACCGTGGAGAGATGATGCGGGACAACTTCTCGGGCATGCCCGGCGAGGCTCTCGAGGGCATCTCGAAGTACAGCGCCGCGATCCAGACCGGGGTGTTCCTCCTCGCGGTCCGCGCCCACGGCCTCGCCGCCGGTCCGATGGCGGGCTACGACGGACCGGGCATCGACGCCGAGTTCTTCGCCGGCACCACGTGGAAGACCCACCTGGTCGTCAACATCGGCCACCCGGGCGACAACCCGTGGTTCGACCGGCTGCCGCGACTCGAGACCGACACCGCCGTCGCCTGGGCCTGACCCGACGCAGGCCAGGTCCGCGGCTACCCTCGCCGGGTGGCCGACGACAAGACCGGTGATGCCGGCAACCCCGCCAAGCCCGTCCGCGACGAGGACTCCTTCGACGTCGAGGCGGTCGCCGCCTGGCTCGGTCGCGGCCCCGTCACCGGCGTACGACAGTTCGCCGGCGGGGCGTCCAACCTGACCTACCTGCTGACGCTGGCACAGGGTCCGGACCTGATCCTGCGACGCCCCCCGGTCGGCGCCAAGGCCAAGGGAGCCCACGACATGGGCCGGGAGTACGTCGTCCAGCAGGCGCTGGCGGCAGACTTCGCCCTGGTGCCGGAGATGGTCGGGCACTGCGCCGACGAGTCCGTGATCGGGTCGGAGTTCTACGTCATGGAGAAGCTCGACGGGCTCATCCCGCGCAAGAGCTTCGGCTTCGACATCGCACCCGAGACGGCCTCGACCCTGTGCGCCAGCGCCATCGACGTCCTGGTGGACCTGCACGCCGTCGACGTCACCTCCATCCCGGCCCTGGCGGCCCTCGGCAAGGGTGAGGGGTACGTGGCGCGTCAGGTGGGCGGGTGGACGCGCCGCTTCGCGGATGCACGCACCGACGACACGGGTGACTGGAGCGACATCACCGACTGGCTCGACGCGCACCAACCGGCCGACGTGGGACAGCGGATGATCCACAACGACTTCCGCCTCGACAACCTGGTGCTCGATCCCGCCGATCCGAGCAGGATCATCGGCGTCCTGGACTGGGAGATGGCCACCGTCGGAGATCCACTGATGGACCTCGGCGGAGCGCTCGCCTACTGGGTCGAGGCCGGGGACGACGACATCTTCCAGATGTTCCGACGCCAGCCGACGACGACGCCGGGGATGTGGACCCGTCAGCAGGTCGTCGACCACTACTGCGCCCGAGCGGGTCTGGAGATGAGTCCCGAGCGGTGGCGCTTCTACGAGGTCTTCGGGCTCTTCCGGCTCGCCGTCATCGCCCAGCAGATCTGGTACCGCTACGCCAACAAGCAGACGACCAACGAGGCGTACGCCGTCTTCGGCCCGGCGGTCGGCTACCTCGAGACGCGCTGCCGCTCCCTGCTCGCGGAGTGAGGCGGTCCGGCTCAGCCGGCGTCGCGCGCCAGCTCCTCGAGACGCTGCACTCCAGGGCCGGCGTAGCGCTGGAGGTCGCCCACGGCCCGGTCCAACGCCGCTGATCCCGGGTGACCGGGAGGGATCCGGGCGACGTTGAGGGCGACCCGGTCCGACCACTCCTTGACGTCCGGCTCCGCCGAGAACGACCCCACGTTGCGTGTCCCGAGGACGTTCATCCGTGCCCAGTCGGTCAGCGAGTTGCCGAACGACGACGGCGCGCAGATCCGGTTCTTGACCTCGTCGGCGGCGCTCGCCCGCGTCGCCTCGACGTACCCCGTCAGCGCGGCGCCGAAGCACGGGAAGCCGGCGCGCACGGGCTGGAGGGTGATCGCCCCGGGCTGCCAGATGGGGACCAGCGGAGGTCGTTTGAGCCCGTCGGCCGCACAGTTGACGACGATCGCGTCGTCGGCGATCGCGACCGAGCCCTGCGTCAGGTCGAGCCGACCCTGCCCGGCTGAACGGATGTGGCCGAGCCTGACGACGTGCTCGATGCTGCGCAGCGCCTCGAGCTCCCACGCGCCGAGGGTCGGGGCCTTGGCCATCGTCGGGGTGACCGATCGGTCGAGGCGCAGCATGATGCCGGCCTCCTCCAGGCCGAGGAACAGCGCGTCCAGGGACGTGGCGGAGCCGGCCAGACGCATCATCTCGGCGACCATCCCGAGATAGATCTCGGGGTCGGGCTGGACCACGGCGCGGTTGAGCATCCACGGGTCACGCGGACGCACCCAGCAGATCGCGTCGGGGTCGACTCCGTGGCGCAGCAACCAGACGCAGGCGTCCGTGGCGGTCTTGCCGGACCCGACCACGACGTACGCACCGGGGGGCTCGGTGAGGCGGGAGAGGTCGTTGACCGCGATCACCCGGGCACCGTGGACCTCGAAGCGGGGTGCCGACTCGGCGGGGATCTCGGGGGAGAGGTAGTGGGCGTCGACGACGCGGCAGGACGGTGGGACCTCGAAGTGCCGGCCCGAGACCCGGGAGACGAACGTCCGGTCGCCGACGTAGTCGCACCCGGCGAAGAACTCCACCCGGCCGGAGTCCAGGAGGCGGTGCTCGAGGACGTCGGCGTAGTAGGAACAGATCGTCGCCTGTCCGGCGCGCTCGTGCAGTCCGGCCTCGGGGCCGCTGGTCTGGCGGCCCCCACCCAGGACCGTCGAGGCGACACCGTAGAAGGTGGAGGCCTGGTGCAGCCGGACGAACGGGTAGTCCTCGAGCCAGTGGCCGCCGACTCCGTGACGGCGGTCGACCAGCGCCACCCGCGACGCGGAGTGCTCGACGATCGCGTCGGCGAAGGCCATCCCGCTCGCGCCGGCCCCGACCACGAGGTAGTCGGCGTCGACCCGGTCCGTCATCGCTCAACTCAAGCAGCCCGGCCCGCCGGCGTCCACCGCCGACGGGCCGGGCTTGCTTGCGAGGGTCCAGCACCCGGTCGGGCGCTGCTGGTGCTACTTCTTGATCTTCACCGCGATGCTCTTGTAGCCCTCGACGACGTGGTCGACGGGGCCGAGCGTGGTGCTGCGCGAGAACGGCTTCGACTCCTGGGGCTCCTTCGGCTTGCCGCCGCGGAAGAAGACATCCTCGGAGTAGTGCCCGCCCCCACGACGGCCGCCGCGGGTGCCGAGGGTGACCACGATCTCGTCGTGACGCACGGCCTTGTCGATCCGCTTCTGCAGTGCCCGGACCGAGCGTCCGTAGAAGTAGGAGTAGAAGTTGTTGCCGCCCTGGACCGACAGCTGTGCCCGGCCCGAGGCCTTCTTCGGGATCTTGATGGCAGGCACCGGGATGGTGGCCTTGCCCGCCGAGCCGGACAGCAGCAGGCGCAGACGCACCGTCCCGCCGGGCTTCACGCGCACGGGGGTCGAGCCCGAGACCCGGGTCCACTGCGAGCCGACCTTCTGCTGGACGATGCCGAGGCGGAAGGTGTCGTCCTCGTCGGTCACCGTGTTGTCGGCGGTGATGTCGTCGACCGTGACACCGTCGATGTAGGCGAGTGCGTAGGTCAGGTCGGCCAGCTGGAAGATCGGGTCGTAGATCAGGTCGCCACCGGTGTACCGGTCGGTGAAGCTCAGCTCGAACGGGGTGCCGTTGTCGTCGCCGGTGACCGTCCACCCCTGCAGCGACGTGCCCTCGGCCGAGCCGCCGAGAACGAGGTCGCTGTTGGTGAGCAGCTGGTAGAAGGTCACGTCGGGAAGTGCTGCGCCGACGGTGACGTCGGTCGACCCGGTCCGGGACTTGTCGCCCTGGGTCACCGTGCTCGTCACCGTCGAGGCCTCCGGAGCCGGACCGAAGGGACCGCTGATGCCGGTCAGGCGGTCGTCGGTGATCGTCCCGAGGACGGGTCCGATGTTGGCGACCTTGAACGGCGAGCCGAGCGAGTCGGGCTGGACGTAGAGGGCGTCGGCGGAGTGCAGGCCCTCGGTGGTGGTGCCCTCCAGGAACAAGGGGTGGCCGAAGCCGACGACCTCGCCGTTGCAGACCGAGGTGGCGGTGCCGACGCCGGCGAAGGTGATGTCGCCGTACGACGCCGAGGCGGCCAGGTTGCCACCGGCGATGATGGTCTCCGCGCCCGGAGCGTCGGCGCCTCTGTCGGCGCGACCCATGACGTAGGTGTTCTTCTGCAGATAGTCCGGGCCCTTGTCCTGGGCCTGGGCCAGACGGCGCGCGGAGAGTCCGGCGACGCCGAGGGGCATCGGGAGCTCGCGGAAGCCCTGAGCGGCCTGCTGCTGGGTGATGCCGGCGCGCTTGGCCACGACACGGGCCTGGGATGCGTCGAGCCGCGTCACCGGAGCGGGCGTCTCGGTGAGGTAGTCGTCCATCAGCTCGAACGGCGTGATGCCGGCGATGGGCGAGGCGCCCCAGGAGAGCCCGTAGGCGACGGCACCGATCAGCCGGCCGTCGGCGGCGTAGACCGGCGAGCCGGACATGCCCTGCCACACGCCACCGGTCTGGTCGAAGGCGTCCATGTCGAGGTCGATCATGATCATGTCGATGTCGGGCGCGATGCCGTCCTCGAGCACGCCGAGGACCTCCCCGGTGAAGGCCTCCGGAGTGGTGCCGGACACGACGGTCAGGCCGTCGACCAGGTCGCCCTTGGCGACCTCGGCGACCGGGAACGGCTCGGCGCAGTCGGCGACCGGGTCGGCGCTGGGAGCGGTGGGTGCTGCGACTGCTCCCGGCGTGCCGGCAGCCAGTGCGCCGGCGCTCAGGGTGAGCCCGGCGCAGGTGAGCGCGGCGACCGACAAGCGTCGCCGAGCAGGACGAGAAGACATAGGGGGTGTTCCTCCCAGACGTGGGGGCAGGCGAGTCCGGCCTCCGAGACAACCGGTATGACGCGCTGGGCGGGCTCCTGGTTGCCTGCGAAGAGTAGATCGTTTTCCAGGACGTGCACGGGAATTCCTCCGAGGCTCACCCCCAGAGTCGTCCGGGGGCGCCAGAAGGGGCCTCCGCCGGTGTCGGCGGAGGCCCCACCCAGGTCGTTCGTCAGTGCCGGACTACCGCTTCTTGCTCTTCTTCTTGAGGACCAGGTCGCGCTTGACCCGCACGACCTCACCGGTGTCGGCCTTGAGGAGCACCTTGACCGTCACGGCCAGCTTGCCCTTCCTGTTCAGCACCTTCACGCCCCGCTTCTTCGCCTTGACGGGCAGGGTCAGGAACTGGGCTCCGGCCGCCTCGGCGGTGACGTTGCGGACCTTCTTGCCCTTGAGCAGCACGGACCCCGAGGTGTTGACCGCGACGGTGAGGGTGGCCGTGCCCTTCACCTTGTTGCGATCCACCTCGGTGATCGCCAGGGCGGCCGGGATGACGTCCTCGTCGACCGAGATCGTCAGCGGCGCCGACGTGGTCGTCTGGCCGGACGAGTCGGTCACCACCGCGGTGAGCGAGACGTCCTCGCCGGCGTACTCCGTGCCCGGCGTCCAGCTGAAGGCGTACGGCGACACGGTGCCGGTCTCCACCGGCGCACCGTCGACCAGGAGCGTGGCCGACTCGACCGCAAAGTCGTCGGAGGCCCGTACCAGCGGGAACACCGTCTCCCCGGCCATCACGGTGATGCCGTCGAGCGGGTCGACGAGCGCGGCGCTCGGCGAGCCGTCCACGGTGGGTCCGGCCGAGGTCGGGATGCCGCTGAGCACGGTCGAGGAGCGCTGCGGCGTGGTCACCGTGGCGGCCCCGGTGGTGTCCGGGCCGGAGATCGCCTCGACGCCCGTGCTCGGGTCGGACGGACCGCCCGGGACCGGGTTGCCCTGCCCGAGGAAGCTGCCCCGCAGCTCGAACGGCGCAGCCTCACGCACCGCCGAGCCGTCCGCGTTGGCGTTGAAGGCAGCGAACCCGTTGCCGGTGATGATGTTGCCCGTTGCCGTCAGCGCTCCCGAGGTCTCGGTGCCGGCGTCGGTGAGCAGGAGCCCGAAGGACTGGGAGGGGTCGGGCCGGAAGTAGTTGCCGGTGATCCGACTGCCCTGCACGAAGCCGGTCGCGCCGCTCGTGTAGGCCACACCGGTCTGCGGGTACAGCCGGTTCGGCTTGCCCTGGACGACCGTGTCGGTGACGTAGCCGTTGTCGATGATCCCGGTCCGGACGACGTTGTCGGGGTCGCCGTCGGGGCCCCGGGCGCCGTCGAACAGGATGCCGCCGGACTGGTAGCCCGTGACGAGACTGTCGGTCACGGTGACCTCGGACTCGACGGTGCCCGGCCCCTCGCCGAGGATCAGCCCGGTCTTCACGATGCCCCAGCCGTGTGGCTGGGCGGCGAGCTCGTCGGCCGAGGCGGCCACGGTCATCGGGCCGACCACGCTGGACGAGATGCGACCCGCGGCCCCGAAGAACGCGACGCCGGCCTCGGCGTACACGCTCCCGGAGGTCACGGTGACCCCGGAGAGGTCGACGAACATCTCGTTGGTGTCGGTCGAGCCGAGGGACTGGCGCGAGACGGTGATGACGTTGCCGCCGCCGTCGCGCAGGTAGGGCTCTAGCCCCGCCAGGGTGTCGAGCGACTGGTCGGGCATGATCGTCACCTTGTCGGCGCCGGCGCCCTTGATCTTGAGCGGCTTGGAGATCGTCAGGCCGTTCAGCGCGCCAGTCGCGACCGGGTTGCCGTTGCCGAACACCGGTGTCGACTTCTCCTCGTAGACCCCGTCGCAGACCACGATCGTGTCCCACGGCGACGCGAAGTCGACGGCGGTCTGGATCGAGGTGAACTGGGCGTTGGGGCACTGCGCGCCGTCGTCGTCGACGGTCCACACGGTCGCGTTGTAGGAGTTGCCGACCTGGTCGATCAGGGCGACCTCGCCGGGCGTGTTGTCGTAGCCGGCCAGGAAGTCGGCCGGGTCGGGGCCGGTGGCCGGCGGTCCGAACCCGGCGCCCTGGTCCACCGCGACGCCGTCGGAGAGGACCAGCGGCTCGGCGGCGGCGCTCTCCTGGAAGCGCACGTCGGCGACCTGGATGGAGCCGGACTCGGGAGTGCCGTCCGTGCCGAAGCGCAGCTCGACCTGGTCGACCGACGTGAGGTCGACTCCCTGGTCTGCGAACTCGCTCAGCGGCACCCGGATCTGGTCGAGCACGATGTGGGTGCGGTTGGTGACCGTGCCGGTCGACATGTGCAGCGCGTTGCCCCACCGCTCGTCACCGGCGTTGACGGTGCCCTCGTTGCCGGCGGCGTCGACCAGCGCGATGACGAAGTCCTGCGTCGTCGCCTCCGGGTCGTAGGCGACGGGGAGCTGGTTGCCGTCCTCGTCGAGGCGGTCCTCGTCGGCACCGGGGTTGCGCAGGTCGAAGAAGTTGACGTCGGCGCCCATGGCCAGGGCCTTGAGGCCACTGACGTCACCGGAGGCGGCGGGGATGTCGGCGGTCAGCTCGGCCTCCTGGCCCTCCTCCCAGGCCAGCGCGAGCTGGCGTCCGTAGGAGTGGTTGACCGGCGCGTTCTCACGGATGCCGTTCTGGCCACCGAGCTCGGCCTTGCCCGGCAGCGGGCAGGCCTTGGCGCCGGTCGGCTGGTTGCCCTTGCCGAGCTGGGACGGCGCGAAGTCGTCGGGCTCCGGGTTGCACCAGTCGTAGCCACCCGGCGTCTTCTTCGGCAGGTCTACGCCGCCGTTGTCGAGGTACGGGTAGGCGAAGCCGCTGCCGGACAGGGCGCCGCCGAGGGCATTGAGGGTCAGCGGGTTCTCGATCTCGGGCCGGATCACGTCGATCCGCTCGGCGGGCGGTGCGAAGTAGCTGGTGGTCACCCGCTCCTTGCAGGCGATCCGGAGGCCGGACTCACTCGTGGGACAGGCCGACTCGGGGATCTGCAGGTGCGCGTCGGTGTCGGAGAGCTCACCGGTCAGGTAGGGCTCGAAGGCGCCCTCGCCGCCGACGTAGCGACGGAAGAAGGCCGACATCGTGGCGAGGCCGATCTTCTCCTGGTCGCCCATCCGGTCCGCGTCGCCGGAGATCTTGGTGTTGACCTCGGGGTTGAAGGTGTCCGAGTTGTCGATCACGTACGACGACGGGTCATAGCTGGCGGCACCGCTGAGGCGCAGGTTGTTGGGCTGCACGTTGTTGCCGTTGCTCGGCTGGGAGTTGCCGCAGGCTGCGTCGGGCGTCGTCGTGCCGTCCTGGCCGTCGGCGAACCAGACGGTGTTGTACCAGTTGTGGATCGCGCCCTGCTGCGACGAGAGGACCCGCGGGAACGGGTCGTCGCCGTTGATGTACTGGCTGCGCTCGAAGAAGCGCGCACCCTGCAGGTTGGAGACGTCACCGTCACACCAGGGAAGGATCGACATGTACGGCGTGCCGTACGGCGCCTTGCGCTCGTAGTCGACCGGTGCGAGGGAGATGACGCCACGCAGGGGGTAGCGCGGCCCGTCGGTGCGGATCCGGTTGTAGTCGATGAAGCTCGTCACGGCGTCGCCGCCGCGGGAGTGGCCCATCATCCCGATCCGGGTCATGTCGAGCTTGCCCTCGAGCGTGGTCCCGATGGTGGTGTCGTCGTCGACCGCCAGGCCGCCGGGGGCGTTGGCGGCGCTGAGAGCGTCCAGCGCTGCGGCGATGAGCTTGCGCCGCTGGTGCATGCCCTTCCCCTTGCTGCCATCCTGACGCATCATCAGCTGGTCCTGGGAGAGGGAGAACGTGGTGTAGCCCCAGGTCGCGAGGTTCTCCCCGAGGTAGGCGTAGCCGGCCTCGTTGCGCTTGAACTCGGCGCACGTCGCGTTGGCGCTGTCGGTGCCCGCGTCGCAGGAGCCGTGGTTGCCGTGGACCAGCAGGATCAACGGGGACGGCTCGGCGCGGTTCTCGGGGTAGTACAGGGCTCCGCGGATCTGGAAGTTCACGGCTTCCTGTGAGCTGCCGGGGTTCGGCGCCGCGCCCGAGGAGTTCGGCTCCTGGAGGGCGGCCAGCCCGAGCTTGGTCTCCTGGATGGTCGCGGCGGTGTAGCTGCCACGGTCGAGCGGGTCGGGCAGGTCGTCGAGGGAGATCCTGTCGACGATGGGCGCGACCTGGGCCAGTGGCGTCGCCGCTGAGGCGCTGGTGCTGGCGAGGGAGGTCGGCAGTGCCACGGCCGCCACCAGAGGGAGTAGGAACAGAGCGCGCCGACGGCGCGCTGAGGGGTGCCTCACAAGGGCTCCTTGCAGGGTTCGTTCCGGCGCCGCCACGATCGGCGCCCGACATTGACGGGGTCGATCCGGACGTTAAGGACCACGTATTACGGCCGTGTGCCGGGCTGGTTGCCGTGGACCACCCACCCGACGCCCGGTGTTGCGGCTGCCGGCACGGCGAGTGCCTAGGGTGGGCGCCATGGGTCAACTCATCCTCGTCCGGCACGGCCAGGCCTCGTTCGGAGCCGCGGACTACGACGTCCTCTCCGAGACCGGCAGGGAGCAGGGGCGCGCCCTGGGTCGGTGGCTGGTCCAGGCGGGGGTCACGCCCACCGCCGTGATCCACGGCAGCATGCGGCGTCACCGTGAGACGGCCGAGGCGATGCTCGAGACGGCGGGGTGGACCGACTTCATCGCCGCGGCTGACCCCGGGTGGGACGAGTTCGACCACGTCGGGCTCGTCTCGGGGCACCCCGACCTAGCCGACGGTGCCGATCACACGGCGGTGGACAGGCGACGCTTCCAGCAGATCTTCGAGGAGGTCACCGCTCGCTGGACCTCGGGCGAGCAGGCCGGCGCGCTGGAGTCGTACGCCGACTTCGTCCTGCGGGTGCGGGCGTCGCTCGAGCGGGCGACCAAGGTCTGCGGCAAGGGCGAGACCGTCCTGGCCGTGACGTCGGGCGGTCCGATCGCGGTCGTGGCCGCCTCCCTCGTCGACCCGACGTGCGTCGACGACCAGGCTGCGATGGCCCGGCTGTGGGCGCGGTTCAACACGGTCGCGGTGAACGCGGCGTACACGCGCCTGGTCGTGGGCTCCACCGGAGCGCGGATGCTCACCTTCAACGAGCACCCCCACCTGAGCGGGGACCTCGTCACCTACCGCTGACCCCGCTGACCGCGGGGCCGCCGATGCCCACGTGCCGGTTGGCTCTACCGTTCTCTCGTGTCCGACCAGGCGACCAACGCGCTGATCGCGATCGCGCTCGGCAGCGCGTTGGCGATGCTGCTGTTCGTCCCCACCGCAGCAGTGCAGTACCGCCTCAACGGCACCCTCGGTCCCGGTGACCTGGCGACCCTGCTGTCGGCGGCGGTCTACGGGCTCGCCCTGTGGACCTACACGCTGCTGCCGATGCCGGAGTCGGGCCGGTATCTCTGCAAGACCAGCAACCTCGAGCCGCTCGGCTCGATCGACGGCCTCTGGGCGGGTGATCCCGGCGGCGGGGTGACGGCGCTGCTGCGCGACCCGGTCTTCCTCCAGCTCGCGCTGAACCTCCTGCTCTTCGTGCCGCTGGGCTTCTTCCTCCGCGTCATCCTCAAGCGGGGGTTCGTGGTCGCCGGGCTGGTGGGGCTGGCGGTCTCGCTGCTCATCGAGACCACGCAGCTGACCGGCGTCTGGACCCTCTACGACTGCCCCTACCGGCTCTTCGACGTCGACGACCTGCTCGTCAACACGACCGGTGCCGTGGCCGGGTCACTGCTCTCGGTGATCGTCGTGCGGCGCCGCACGGGCGACGCGGTGATGCCGACCCGGATCACCCGCGGACGCCGGCTGGTCGGCATGGCCAGCGACCTCTGGTTCATGGTGCTCTTCGGCGGCTTCGTCGCGCTGGCCTACCGGGCCGCTGCCGTCTACGGGCCGCTGAGCCTGGACCTTGAGGTCCAGACGACCCTGCAGGTCGCGGTGCCGTACGGCGTCCAGGTCGCCGCGGTGCTGCTGCTGGGGCGCACGGTCGGGGAGTGGACGATCTCGGTGCGCGCCGTGCCGCGTCGCTCCGGGCTCAACCGGTGGGAGCCGGTGTCCCGGCTGGTCAAGCTCCTCACCGGGATCACGCCGCCGGTCGCGCTGCTGCTGCTCGGTGGCTGGTGGGCTCTGGTCGGGGTGCCGCTCTTCCTCGGGCTGACCGTGGCGGTCGCACTCGTCACCCCGCAGTCGCGCGGGCTGAGCCACACCCTGGCCGGGCTCGACCTCCGGATCGCGGCCGACGAGGAGCTCGGTCGTGACGAGCCCCAGGGCCCCGGCGCGCCCGTCAGCCCGAGGCCGGCAGCAACGGAGTAGCCGGGTCGGCGCTGATGCCCTCTCCCTGCAGGACGCCGTCGATCACGGACCAGATCCAGGACGACAGCAGATCGACCATGTCCTCGAGCGCGAGATCGTGCGGTTCGGCGACCCAACGCTCGGCGGCCGCGTCGACGAAGCCGACCAGACCGTAGGAGAGTGGCCGCACGACCCGCGCGTCGAGGCCGAGCAGGACGACGTACTCCTCGAGCAGGCTGACCAGGTGGTCGGCGATCAGCCGCTTCACGTCGTTGACGGCGCTCTCTCCACTGGCCGTGGTCACCGAGTGACGCACCAGGTAGCGGTAGAGGGAGTGGTGCCGGGTCAGCCAGCCGAGGTGCGTGGAGACCGCGGTGCGGATGATCGTGTCCGGGCTTGCCGTGGGGTCCCAGGCGGGCGCGAGGGCCTCGAGGACCATCTGCTCGGCGCGCGACGCGACCTGCTGGTTGAGCTCGCCGGCGCCGGCGAAGTGGCGGTAGAGCCGGGTGCGGGCGACTCCCGCCACGGAGGCGATCTGCTCGGTCGAGACATCGGGACCGTGCCGGTCGATGGCGATCAGGGCAGCCTCGACGAACTCGGCCCGGCGCCGCTCCTGCTGGCCCGACCAGCGGGTCGAACGGCCGTCGACGCCGGTCCTGGCACGCACCTCCGGCCCCGGTTCGTGGGGGTCCGGGGACGGGATCGACACGCCGACAACGTTACGGCACTCACACCCGCGGACCCTGTCGGAAAAGGGGGTACGCGTTGTACCGTCTAGGTATTCGCTACACCGTGTACCACTAAATGTCGCCGTGGAGGTCCCCGTGAGCACGACCGCCTACCCCACTCGCCCGCCCGCAGCCTCGTCCACGCGTCGGCCTGCCGATCGGCCGATCGCCGTGGAGGAGCCGAGCTCCGGCTCGCAGCTGCTCCTCGACTCGGCCGCGGTGCTGTCCTACGACCCGGCCACCGAGGTCGACTGGGACGCGCCGCTGGACCCCGACCACTTCGGCCTCAACCCCGAGTGGAGCACGCTCTACGGCACCGACCTGTGGGACGAGATGACCCATCAGCAGCGGGTGACGCTGACCCGCCACGAGGTCGCCTCGATCATGAGCACGGGCATCTGGTTCGAGATGATCCTGCAGCAGATGGTGATCCGCGACCAGTACTGCGGCAACTACGCCGATCCCGACTTCCAGTTCGCCCTCACCGAGGTCGCAGACGAGTGCCGGCACTCGATCATGTTCGCCCGCGCCTGCGCGAAGATGGAGATCCCGGCCTACTTCCCTCGCCGCTCCAGCATCGAGCTCGGCCGCGGCTTCAAGGCGCTGGCCAGCGCCGAGATCGCCTACGGCGGGATCCTGGTCGCCGAGGAGGTCCTCGACGTCATGCAGCGCGACTGGATGCGCGGCGCCGACGTGCTCCCGATCGTGCGGACCACGAGCAGGATCCACGTGGTCGAGGAGTCGCGACACATGAAGTTCGCGCGCCAGGAGATGCGCGAGCGGATCGCCGGCGCTGGTCGCCTGCGTCGCCACAACTCCGCGCTCACCATTGCGATCGCCGCCAACGTGATCGTCTCCAACATGGTCAACGAGTCGGTCTACGCAGCCGCCGGCCTCGACCCGAAGCGCGCCGTCGCGACGGCCAAGGCCAACGAGCACCACCACACCCTCATGCGCTCGAGCTGCGCCCACCTTATGGAGTTCCTCGACGAGCTGGGTCTGCTCAGCCGCCCCGCGATGAAGCTCTACCAGCGCGTCAGCATGATCTGAGGTGACCAGCTTCGCCATCACGCAGTCGTGCTGCAGCGACGCATCCTGCGTGGCCGTGTGCCCGGTCAACTGCATCCATCCCACGCCGGACGAGCCGGACTTCGGCCTCACCGACATGCTCTACATAGATCCGCGCTCCTGCATCGGGTGCGGTGCCTGCGCCGACGCGTGCCCGGTCGACGCGATCTTTCCGGTCGACCTGCTCCGCGGGACGTCCGAGGAGGCCTACGTCGACCTCAACCGCGAGCACTTCGCCGACGACGTACCTCACGACGAGTGGGACGAGCCCGTCTTTCCGGCCACCCTGGCCCAGCACGCCGCTGACCTGAGGGTCGCCATCGTCGGCACCGGCCCCGCTGCCTCCTACACCGCCTCCGCGCTGCTCACCACCGGTGCCGAGGTCACCATGATCGACCGGCTGCCGGTGCCGGGCGGCCTGATCCGCTTCGGTGTCGCCCCCGACCACCAGAGCACCAAGGCGATCGCGTCCCGGTTCGCGACGGTCCTGCGCAACCCGCGTCTGGAGCTGGTCCTCAACGTCGAGGTCGGCACCCACGTCACCCATGCCGAGCTCCTGGACCAGCACGACGCCGTCGTGTACGCCGTCGGTGCGGTCGCCGACCGCCGCCTCGACGTACCGGGCGAGGACCTCGTCGGGTCGATGTCGGCGCGCACCTTCGTCGGCTGGTACAACGCCCAGCCCGAGATCGCTGCCGACTCCGTCGAGCTCGGCCCGGCTGCGCGCGGGCGGGCCGTCATCGTGGGCAACGGCAACGTCGCCCTCGACGCGGCCCGGATCCTGCTCAGCGACACCGACGGTCCCGGTGGGCTCGCCGGCACCGACATCGCCGACCACGCCCTCACCGCGCTGCGCAGCAGCGACGTGTCGGAGGTCGTGCTCGTCGCTCGCCGCGGACCGGACGAGGCGGCGTACTCCCTCTCCGAGCTCCGGCCCCTGCTCGCCCGCGCCGACGTCGAGGTGGTCGTCGACGGAGGGCCCGAGGTGTCCGCCGTCATCGCCGGCGCCGCGCCGGGCAGCAAGGCCGCCGCGCTCCAGGGCGTGCCCGTCCTCCCGGTCGACTGGTCTGCTCCCGCGGAGCCGACCCGGCGTCGGCTGGTGCTCCGCTTCGACTCGGTGGTCGACCTGCTCGAGGACGACGGTGCCGGCCACGTGGCCGGCGTGGTCCTCGACGGTGGCGCCGCGACGGTGCCGAGCGGACTGGTCCTGCGCTCGGTGGGCTACCGCAGCGAGCCGGTCGCCGGGCTCCCCTTCGACGAGGCGACCCACACGGTGCCGCACACCGCGGGCCGGGTGCTGGACCCCGTCAGCGGCGAGCCGCTGGACTCGACGTACGTCGTGGGATGGATCAAGCGCGGACCCCGCGGCGGCATCGGCTCCAATCGGGCCGACGCCGCCGAGACCGTCGGAGCCCTGGTCGAGGACGCCAACGCACGCCGGATCACCGCGGGTCGCGGGTCGGCTCGTGGCTTCCGACGGCTCGTCCGGACCCGACGACCCGAGGCGCTGGGTCGCCGCGAGGTGGAGAGCATCGACCGGGCCGAGCGCACCCGTGGTGAGGCGTCGGGCCGCCCGCGGGTCAAGCTGGCCACGGTCGAGGACCTGCTGGCGACGGCCCGTCGCCGTTGAGCTCGCGCGTCCCGAGGGCGGTCAGGCCCATGGCTTGGGCTGGTTGACTTCGACGGTGCCGAGGTCGGTGCCGAGGTCGGTGCCGAGGTCGGTGTCGAGGTCGGTGTCGAGGTCGGTCGGACGAGTCGTGTGCCTGAGAACGGTCCCGGGGTGGTGCTGAGGCACACGACCCGCTCGGGCGGCAGCGCACGGGTGCAGCCGGAGGTCGAGCGCCGACCGTCATGTAGTGACGTCCAGGTAACAGCCGGTGCCCGAGCGTTGCGGTCACGTGAACACTGCGTCGAAGGCCTCGTGGCGGCGTGACGGGACCCGGGGCGCCTCGTTGAGCGGATGACGCCGACCGACCGGTCGCCGTCCCCGGGCCCGACTCTCGGCGGCCCCCGATCGCGAGGTCCGTGTCGCCATGCCTGTATCCCTGTCCGTACGCCGTCCAGCCGAGCGGCACCTCCTTGCCGCGCTGCTCGCCGCACTCCTCGTCATCGGGCTGGGCGTCGTCGTCGCTCGCACCGCCGAGGCGGTCGGCCCGTCGGAGACGACCGAGGACCCGGCTGCCACCGGACCGTTGGGCTTCCAGCGGGCGGAGTACGACCTGCCGGACAAGGTGGACGTCGGACTCGGGGCGGCGACACCCGACAGCAGCACCATCCTGGCGATGCGGCAGGCCGGCGTCGTCTACTACCCGGAGACCGGCGACGGCCCGTTCCCGGTGCTGATCTTCCAGCACGGCAACCACGCGACCTGCGAGTCCGGGAGCGTCCTGGATGACCAGCTGCTGATCAGTCCGGCCTTCCTCGCGTCGTACTCGGAAGGCACCTGCTCGACCGACGACGACCTCCTCGACGAGCTGCTGCAGATCCAGGAGTCGGCCTCCTACCGAGGCTACGACTACCTCGCCCAGCAGCTGGCGACGCAGGGCTACATCGTCGCCTCGCTCGACATCAACGACATCACCGACTGGTCCAACAACTCTGCCGAGTCGGGCTACCTCGGCCGGGCACAGATCATCAGCAAGACCCTCGACCTGATCGGCACGTGGGACACCGAGACCGGCCCGGAGGGCATCGGTGACGCGTTGCAGGGCCGGGTCGGGCTAGATCTCGGCGTCGGCGTGATGGGGCACTCGCGCGGCGGCGAGGGGGTCAACATGTTCGCCGAGTACAACCTCACCCGTCCGGCCACGGCTGCCGAGGCCGCGACCCGGATGGACCCGGAGAGCCCTGGCCGACCGCAGCCCGTGCCGGACTTCGGTCCGCGCTACGACCTTGAAGCGGTCTTCTCGCTGGCTCCGGTCGACGGCCAGGGGGGTCGGTTCCCCACGATTCAGGCGACCAACTGGGCCACCGCGTTGCCCTACTGCGACGGGGACGTCTTCAACCTGCAGGGTGCTCCGGTCTTCGAGCGCAGCAAGGACGGCCTCAGCGCCAGCGGCTTCACCGCCGTGCAGTACCTGGTCAACGGCGCCAACCACAACTACTTCAACACGATCTGGACCGCCGACGACGCCAACCTCTTCGGCCTCGGCGACCCGAACTGCAACGTGGCGGCCGGACCCACCCGGCTGCAGCCCGCCGAGCAACGACAGGTCGGTCTCACCATCATCGGTGGCTTCCTGCGCTACTGGGTGGGCGACGAGACCCAGTTCGCCCCGATCGTGCGCGGCGAGAGCCTGCCGCCTGCCGTCTGCCCCAACGGGGGGATCGACATCCCGACGACGGTGACCTGCCGCAACGTCATCCAGACGTCGTACGCCGCTCCGGAACGCCAGGTCCTGCTCCAGCCGTCCGGCACCTTCGAGGCGCCCACCGTGCCCACGACCACGCCGGCCGGTGACCCGATCACCGCCACCGGCCTCACGCTGTCCGCCTGCAACCCGGCCGGTGGCGTCGTCATCACCACGACCGGCTGCCCGACCTCGCCGAACCGCAGCGACGGGCCCCAGCTCACGGCCGAGTGGACCAGCCCGACGGCTGAGCTGAGCTTCGCCCTGCAGGGCGTCAATGCCGACATCAGCGACTTCGGCACCTTCAACCTGCGGCTCTCGCCCAACTACGACCAGCTCCAGGAGCTGCCGTTGGAGGGCGACGTCGTCGTGACGCTCACCGACGCCACGGGTGCCGAGGCAGAGGCCGACTCGTCGACCTACTCCGCGGCGCTCGAGACCCCTCCGGGCTCGACCGCCCGCAAGCAGATCCTGAACGGCGTACGGATCCCGCTCGCCGACTTCGCAGGCGTTGACCTGACCCAGGTCGCGACCATCTCGCTCGGGTTCGGGGGACTGACGTCGCCGACCGGGTCGGTGCAGCTGAACGACGTCGTGCTCCAAGAGCCGGCGGAACCGACGCCGACTCCCACC
>NZ_JAPYPS010000054.1:0-1960 GCF_029937575.1 Nocardioides sp. | reverse complement strand
AGCCCGAGCCCGTCGCCGTCACCGTCACCGACACCGTCCCCGAGCCCGAGCCCGAGCCCGAGCCCGTCGCCGTCACCGTCACCGACGCCGACGCCGTCCCCGTCGCCGACACCGAGCCCGTCACCGTCGCCGTCACCGACGCCGACACCGAGCCCGTCGCCGACGCCGACACCGAGCCCGTCACCGACGCCGTCACCGACGCCGACGCCGACGCCGAGCCCGTCACCGACGCCGTCACCGACGCCGACCCCGACTCCTGAGGAGTCGACCAGCACGGATGTCGCGGCCAGGTTGACGAAGATGAAGCAGCGCCGCGGGCAGCAGCCGTCGAAGGTCCAGTTCGTCGTCTACGGCGACCTGGCCTCCGACGGTCGCGCGGGTCGCGTCGTGATCAAGGTCGACAAGCGCCGCGAGCGCAGCTACGCCGTCCCTGTCGCCTCACGCGACACCCTGTCGGTCAACGACGTCGAGACCATCCGCCTCTCGAAGAACCTGCGCCGCGGCAAGCACAAGGTCCGCGTCGTCTTCATCCCGGACGACGCCGCGGCCTACGAACGGTCGCGGTCGCAGGTGATGGTGCTCCGGGTCAAGCGAGCCCAGCCGCCCCGCTAGCGACGCTAGGTGGCGTTGCTGCCGGTCCTCAGATCATCCGCTTGAGGACCGGCAGCGGCGCGTGCTTCATGACCAGCGACAGCGGACCCCAGGGCAGCGGCGGCACGCACGCGTCGGCGACCTGCTTCTCGATCGCCTTGACCATGGCCTTGACGCCGTCCTCGGTCGTGGCCATCAACGGAGAGGTCGGCTTCGCGTAGTCGTTCATCTCGCTGATGATGTAGCCCGGGTAGAGCACGGTGACCTTGACGGTCTTGGCGAGCGGCGTCCCGTAGAGCTCGGTGCGCAGGCCCTCCGCGAGGTGGGCGACGGCGGCCTTGGTGGCGGCGTACGTCGCGATCTCCTTCGGCATCCCGCGCATCGCGGCCATCGACGAGACCATCACGAGGTGGCCGGCCTGCTGCTCGCGGAAGATCTCCATCGCGGCCTCGGTCTGAGCCAGCGCCCCGACGAAGTTGGTCATCGCCGTGGCGCGGTTGGCGGCGTACCCGCCGGTCCCGATCCGCGCACCCTTGCCGAGGCCGGCGTTGACGATCACCTTGTCGATCCGCCCCAGCTGCTCGGCGAACTCGCCGAAGACGCGGAAGACCGCGTCGTCGTCGGTGACGTCCAGGGCGCGGACGGCAACGCGGCGATCCGGGTGGGCCCGGAGGATCTCGTCACTCAGCTCGTCGAGGCGGTCGGTACGGCGTGCGCACAATGCCAGGTCGTGACCCTTGGCAGCGAGCTGGCGGGCCATCTCGGCGCCGAGGCCGGAGGAGGCGCCGGTGATCAGGATTGTCGACATGGCTCGGAGTCTCGCAGAGGGCGCACCACGCCTGAGCGCCACCTTCGACCGCCGCAGGCATCAGGTGGTGGGTCAGGGCCCGGCTCTGGGTCGGTGTCGGATCCATTGGTCGGGTGGTGGGTGGTGGGGTCTGCGGGGTGGTGGTCGGAACTCGGGTCGGGCGTCTGTGGCGAGGCGGACCTGCCAGGTGGTGTCGTGGATGGTGCGGTGGTGGTGGCCGCAGAGCATGACGAGGTTGTTCAGACTGGTGGGTCCTCCGTCGGCCCAGTGGCGGATGTGGTGCGCGTGGCACATCACTGGTGGGCGGGTACAGCCCGGGAACGCACAGTGGCGGTCGCGGGCGATGAGGGCCAGCCAGATCGCGGTGGTGACCAGGCGTTGGGTGCGTCCGACGTCGAGGGGTTGGCCGTGGGTGCCGAGACAGATGGGGAGGATGTCGGCATCGCAGGCCAGGCGGCGGACCGCGGCGTGGGAGAGGCGGAGCCCGTCGTCGGTCATCGCCGGCTGGCCCGCGTCGTCTCCCGACTGCTCCGACTCCTCTTGGAGGGATTCGAAGTCGAT
>NZ_JAPYPS010000053.1 GCF_029937575.1 Nocardioides sp. | reverse complement strand
CTCCAGGTCGACGGGGCGCGGGACCGCACCCCCGCGGCCCGAGCCGAGCCACCGCTCCCAGGACGGCGCTCCGCCGTCGAACGCCCGGGCGGTCCAGGCGCCGACCAGCATCGTGGCGAGGTCCTGGCCGACCACGACCACGGGCCTGCCGTCTCGCCCCGGGTCGCCGGGCGGCGCCAGCGGACGCCCCGTGCGCAGCAGCTCGTCGCGCACGGTCCAGGCCAGCCAGGGATCACCGACCACCTGACGGCCGCCGCGCCGGCGCAGCATCCGGTGGCGAGCCCGGCGCGCGACGGCGACGCCCGGCGCCGAGACCGAGCGCTGCCGGCCGGAGGCTCGCGCGGCGAGATCCGCGGCGACGAGGTCCTGGGCCACCACGGTGGCCGCGACGCCGAGAAGGTCGTGGTCGCGCAGGTGAGCGGGATCGAGGGGCGGCAACCCCCACGACCGATCGGGCACCGCTCCGACGAGCGTCCGCTCGGGCAGCCCGCGACCGGTGGCGCTCGCGGTGATCACACGCTCCACGAGGTCTGCCCGGGCGTGGCTGCCGGCGTCGGCGAGGTTGATGCGCCGGACCAGCTCGAGCTGCTGGGCGCCGGGCAGGTCGCGCGCGGTCGCCGGCGCCGTACCGCCGCTGTGTCGCCACTGCGCCCAGGAGGTGGAGCTGCCGTCGCGCAGAGCGGCGACCCAGCCCCAGGCCAGGCCCACGTCAGGACCCTGGTCGCGGCCATGGCCGGGCGGACCCGAGGGGGTCATCAGTCGTCCCGCAGGCCGCGCACCCGGGTCCGGACCTTGGCGGCCAAGGTGTCCTGCGGGTCCTCGCGGCGACTCGCCTCGATGGTCATCGCGGCCAGCGCCTCCATCGCCGCCTTGAGCTGCGGCTTGGAGCCCACCTTGTCGGGGTTGACCCAGGCCGCCTCGGGGTCGCGCGGTGCCGGGCGGAGGTCGGCCACGTCGCCGGCGACGTGAACCCGGCTGCCCTCGATCCAGTCGATCCACCGCTCGGCCTCCAGCTCGGCCCACTCCTGGGCGTGCGGCGGGAGGAGCAACGGCTTGGAGCGGCGTCGCTGCACCAGCGTCTCCTCGGCGAGCAGTCGCCGTACGAGGACGTCGAAGCGATTGTCCTGGCGCGGCTCCCGGTCGAGCTGCTGGTTGAGGCGACGCAGCATCGCGGTCTCGGCCACACCGAGGGAGGCGTTGTGCGCCTCGGACTCCTTCGGTGCCCAGGCCGGGTCGATGCCGAAGACGCGGCAGTTGCGCTCCCACAGGGCCGGTCCGCGGGTGTGCGGCACGGTGACCACGTGGACCCGCTCCGGAGCCAGCCCCTCGCTCCAGGCGGTGAGGACCTCGGGCAGGTCGAAGGCCCGCGAGAACCAGGAGTTGCGCTTGACGATCCGCTTCGTGAACCGGCGGTAGCTCCACGTCCGGCCCTGCTTGATGCTCTCCTGCCAGGCAGCCGGGATCTGCCGACCGAGGTCGCGGGCGGAGTAGACGACGTGCAGCTCCGCGCCGGCGCGCCCCAGGGACGCCTTGGCCTTGGCGATCGCCGCCGGGTGGGCGGCGGCGAGGATCTCATGGCTGACGACGATCGTGCCGTCGAGCCGTTTGATCCGACGGACCAGCGCGTCCCAGCTGCCCTCGGCGTGGCCGGGCTCGCCGCCCCAGTCCTGGCCCATCAGGTCCAGCGCCGCTCGGAAGTGGAACAGCGGCGGGTCCATCGTCAGGTTGCGACTCGGGAAGTGCACGTCGTGAGCCGCGAGCGAGCGGCTGTTGAGGCGCAGCCGGTCCTGCAGGTAGGTCGTCCCGGTCTTCGGGGCCCCGATGTGCAGGAAGACGCGGCGAGTCACGGGGTGATGGTATCGGCGGGGCGGCCGCCGAGCGCCCGCACCACCGCAGACGGGCTCGGCCGCCCGAGGTGCTCGGCCATCCACGTGCTCGTCGCCACGAGCGAGGCGAGGTCGACGCCGTGCTCGATCCCGAGTCCGGTCAGCAGCCAGACGAGGTCCTCGGTGGCGAGGTTGCCGGTGGCGCTCTCGGCGTACGGGCAGCCACCCAGCCCGCCGGCACTGGCGTCGTACGTCGTGATGCCGGCGCGGAGCCCGGCCTGGACGTTGCTCAGGGCCTGGCCGTAGGTGTCGTGGAAGTGCAGCGCCAGGCGGTCCACACCCACCCCGGCGGCGACGAACGCCTCGACCAGCGCGGTCACGTGGCCGGCCGTGCCGACACCGATCGTGTCGCCCAGGCTGAGCTGGGAGGCGCCGAGGTCGAGCATTCGGCGCCCGACGTCGACGACCTGCTCGATCGGGACCGCGCCCTCCCAGGGGTCTCCGAAGCACATTGACACGTAGGCGCGCACGTCCATCCCGGACCCGCGAGCACGCTCCACGGTCGGGGCGAACATCGCGAACTGCTCGTCGAGCGTGCGGTTGAGGTTCTTGGACGCGAACGTCTCGGTCGCGGAGCCGAAGACCGCGATGTGACGCAGCCCGAGCTCGAGCGCCCGGTCGAGGCCGCGCTCGTTGGGCACCAGCACCGGCAGGTCGCGGGCGGAGTCGCCGAGCCCGCTCGTCTCGTCGGTGAGGCCGGACATCAGCTCGGCCGCGTCGGCGAGCTGCGGCACCCACCTCGGGTGCACGAACGAGGTCGCCTCGACGACCGGCAGCCCGGCGGCGACGAGCCGCCGGACGAACTCGGCCTTGGTCTCGGTGGGGATCAGGGCCTTCTCGTTCTGCAGACCGTCGCGGGCGCCGACCTCGTAGATCGTCACGCGCGACGGCAGGTCCCGCGACGGGACGGACATCGGCAGGGCCTTCGGCAGGACGCTCACGAGCCCGCCTCCTCGACGACGAACAGCGTGGCACCGAGCGCGACCTGGCCGCCGGCGACGACGTCGACCTCGGTGACCGTGCCGTCGAAGGGTGCCTTGAGCGCGTGCTCCATCTTCATCGCCTCCATCACGCCCAGGACGTCGCCGGCGGAGACCGCGTCACCGACGGCGACACGTACGTCGAGCACCGTGCCCGGCATCGGAGAGGTGACCGCTCCGTCGCCGACCGCCGCTGCACCCGCCAGCCGGTCGGGCGGCGTGAAGACGTGGCGCTGACCCAGGAACGAGGCCTCGTAGGTGCCGGGGTGCCCCGGCTGCACGTTGACGACCACCCGCGCCGGCACCCCGTCGGCCATCACCTCCAGCACGTGGTCCGCGGCCCGGACCTGCTGGAAGGGACGCCCGTCGACGGTGGCGGCGGCCCGGTCGACCCGGACCTCCCGGTCCAGCTCGACGATGGTGGCGGCCGGTGCCGCACCGAGTCGGAACCCGTCGCTCTGGAAGGCGTTCGGCTCGCCCATCGAGCCCAGCATCGCCGCGATCCAGGCCGTGGCGGCTCGCGCGACCCCCGGATCGGGGGCGGGCACCTCGGCCGTGTCGAGCCAGGCCGTGTCGATGGTCGCGTCGCGGAACTCGTCGCTGGCCACGAGCGCCCGCAGGAAGCCGGCGTTGGTCGTCAGGCCCAGGACCGCGGTGGCGTCGAGGGCCTCGAGCAGCGCGTGGCGGGCGGCCTCGCGGTCGGGTCCGTGGGCGATCACCTTCCCGAGCATCGGGTCGTAGGACGTGGACACGACCTGGCCGGACTCGAGCGCGTGGTCGACGCGGATCGTCGTGCCGGGCGTCGTGCCCGGCGTCGTACCCGACGAGCCGGCGGGCCAGCGGACCAGCGACGCCGTACCGGCCTGGGGCAGGAAGCCGCCGAAGGAGTCCTCGGCGTAGACCCGGGCCTCGATGGCGTGGCCCTCGAGCGTGAGGTCGTCCTGGACGATCCCGAGAGGCTCCCCGGCCGCGACGCGCAGCTGCAGCTCGACCAGGTCGACGGGGTGGCCCTCGACGCGGGCGACGGCCTCGGTGACGGGGTGCTCGACCTGCAGGCGGGTGTTCATCTCCAGGAAGTAGAACTCGCCGGTGTCGGCGTCGAGGAGGAACTCGACGGTCCCGGCGTTGACGTAGCCGACGTGCGCGGCCAGGTCGACCGCTGCCTGTCGCACCCGCGCCCGGGTGGCCTCGTCGAGGGTCGGCGCCGGGGCCTCCTCGAGGACCTTCTGGTGGCGGCGCTGGGTCGAGCAGTCGCGCTCGAAGAGGTGCAGCACGGTGCCGTGGGTGTCGCCGACGACCTGGACCTCGATGTGGCGCCCGTGCTCGACGTACTTCTCGACGAGCATGGTGTCGTCGCCGAAGGCCGAGAGCGCCTCGCGCTTCGCGGCGGCCGTCGCCTCGTCCAGCTCGGCTGCCGACCGCACCACCCGCATGCCCTTGCCGCCGCCGCCCGCCGCGGCCTTCACCAGCACGGGGAAGGCCGCCTCCGAGCCCGTGGGCACGACGGGCACCCCGGCCGAGACGGCGATCTCACGCGCAGCGTCCTTGCGGCCCATCTGCTCCATCACGCTCGACGACGGACCGACCAGCGCGATGCCCGCCTCCTCCAACGCCGTCGCGAAGGCGGCGCGCTCGGAGAGGAACCCGTAGCCCGGGTGGACGGCGTCGGCCCCGACGGACCGGGCGGCTGCCACCACGGCCTCGATGTCGAGGTAGCTCTCGACGTGCACCGTCTCGTCGGCCGCAGCCACGTGGGGCGCCGCGACGTCGAGGTCGGTGTGTAGCGCCACGGTCCGGATGCCCATCCGCGCGGCGGTGCGCATCACGCGGATCGCGATCTCGCCGCGGTTGGCGACCAGCAGGATCTTGATCGAGGCCATCACATTCTCCAGACGCCGTAGGTGGGCGCGGGGACCGGCGCCTGCGCCGCGGCAGCAAGGCCCATGCCGAGCACGCGGCGGGTGTCGACGGGGTCGATGACGCCGTCGTCCCACAGTCGCGCGGTCGAGTAGTACGGCGAGCCCTGGGTCTCGTACTGCTCGCGGATCGGCGCCTTGAACTTCTCGACCTCCTCGTCGGTCGTGAGCTTGGGGTTGACCGTGGCGAGCACCGAGGCCGCCTGCTCACCACCCATCACCGAGATCCGGGCGTTGGGCCACATCCACAGGAACCGCGGGTCGTAGGCCCGACCGCACATGCCGTAGTTGCCGGCGCCGTAGGAGCCACCGATGACGACGGTGAACTTCGGCACCACCGAGCACGCCACAGCGGTGACGAGCTTGGCGCCGTCGCGGGCGATGCCGTTGTTCTCGTACTCCCGACCCACCATGAAGCCGGAGATGTTCTGCAGGAACACCAGCGGGATGCCGCGCTGGTTGCACAGCTCGATGAAGTGCGCGCCCTTGCGCGCCGACTCCCCGAAGAGGATGCCGTTGTTGGCCACGATCCCGACCGGATGGCCCCAGACGTGGGCGAACCCGGTCACCAGCGTCTCGGCGTAGAGCTGCTTGAACTCCTGGAAGCGGCTGCCGTCGACGATGCGACGGATCACCTCCCGCACGTCGTACGGCGTGCGCGAGTCGACGGGGACGACGTCGTAGAGCGTCTCGGGGTCCAGCGTCGGCTCCTCGACCTCACGCACCTCCCACGGCGGGGCCGCGGGTGCGGGCAGCGTGTCCACGATGCCGCGCACGATCGCCAGCGCGTGCCGGTCGTCGTCGGCGAGGTGGTCGACCACCCCGGACGTCCGGGCATGCACCTCGCCGCCACCGAGGTCCTCGGCCGAGACGACCTCTCCGGTGGCCGCCTTCACCAGGGGTGGGCCACCGAGGAAGATCGTGCCCTGCTCCTTGACGATCACCGTCTCGTCCGACATCGCCGGCACGTAGGCGCCACCGGCCGTGCACGAGCCCATCACGGAGGCGATCTGCGGGATCTGCGCCGCCGAGAGGTTGGCCTGGTTGAAGAAGATCCGCCCGAAGTGCTCGCGGTCGGGGAACACGTCGTCCTGCATCGGCAGGAACGCGCCGCCGGAGTCGACGAGGTAGACGCACGGCAGCCGGTTGTCGGCCGCGACCTGCTGGGCGCGCAGGTGCTTCTTCACCGTCAGCGGGTAGTAGGTGCCGCCCTTGACGGTGGCGTCGTTGGCGACGACCACGCACGCGCGGCCGTGGATCATCCCGATCCCCGTGACGATGCCCGCGCTCGGGACCGGCGAGGCGTCGGGCTCGCCGTACATGCCGGTGGCTGCCAACGGGCTGAGCTCGAGGAACGGGCTGCCCGGATCGAGGAGCCGGTCGACGCGGTCGCGCACGAGCAGCTTGCCGCGATCGAGGTGCTTGGTCCGGGCCGCCTCGCTGCCGCCGAGCCGGGCCGTGGCCAGTCGGTCGCGCAGGTCGTCGACGAGATCGCTGAGGTCACTCACGCTGTCAGGTTAATGGTTGTTAACCACCTACGGAACCCCCGGGCAGCCGTGGCGGGCGAGCGCAGCAGCCGCGGCGGATCCGTGGTGACCTGCCCACCGCTGGCACCTCACGCCTCCGCGAACAGCTCGCCGGGCGCGACGACGGCGCCGGTCGACGCGGCGTACCCCCGATCGATGGCGGTGAGCGTGACGACCAGGGCCGCCTCGCGATCGGCGGGGGAGGCCGTGCGCATCGGACCCTCGACGTGCAGGACGGCGAATCCGTGCACCGTCGACCAACAGGTGATCTCGGCGTGCACCCTCGCCGCAGCGGCGAGGAACCCGACGCTCACCAGGTCGTCCAGGCACGCGTTGAGCATCACGAACGGGTCCTGCTCGGTCGCGCCGTCTGCTCCCACCGCCCCATCGGGCGGGGTCGGGTAGGAGGTGAACAGCACCTTGAACAGGCCCGGCTCGGCCAGGGCGAAGTCGACGTACCCGTGTCCGGCAGCAGCCAGCCGACTCCGGGCCCGCAGCACCGGGTCGACGACCCGCTCGGCGACCGCGAGGCGCGCCTGCATCGCGGCCGTCAGGGCGGCCAGGCCGCGCCCGGCGACCTCGTCGACCAGGGCGTCGCGATCGGCGAAGTGCCGGTAGGCCGCGTTGTGCGAGACCCCGACCCGGCGAGCCAGGTCGCGCAGGGCCAGGCCGTCCGGCCCCCGCTCACGAGCGACGTCGATCGCCGCCTCGATGAGGGCCTCCCGCAGGTTGCCGTGGTGGTAGCTCGCGGCGGCTGGCGGGGTGGACATGACGTCGACAGTAGCCGATCTCGACCTGCATGTTGACACCGCCCACTTCCCGCCGCATCCTGATGTTGACGGCGCCCACATGCCGCCTCGTGCCGCGCGTGCCGCTCCGACCCCCCCCCGACCCCTCCGAAGGATGCCCCGCCATGAGCCACACCCCGGTGAGCAAGCCGCTGGTCCTGGTCACCGTCTGCCTGGCCGCGCTGACCATCAACCTCGACACCACCATCGTCAACATCGCGCTGCCGAGCCTGGCCCGCGAGCTCGACGCCGACACCCGCGACCTGCTGTGGATCGTCGACGGCTACAACCTCGCCTTCGCAGCCCTCGTCCTCGCGATGGGCAGCCTGTCCGACAAGCTCGGCCGGCGACCCGCGCTCCTCGTCGGGTTGACCGGCTTCGCGATCAGCACCGGTGTCGCCGCCCTGGTCGACAGCAGTGGCGCCCTCATCGCGCTGCGCTTCGTGATGGGCTTCTTCGCCGCCCTGATCTTCCCGACGACGCTGTCGATCATCTCCAACACCTTCACCGAGCGACGCGAGCGCGCCGCAGCCCTCGGCGCGTGGGGCGCGGCCGTCGGCATGGGAGTGGCACTCGGGCCGGTCACCGGTGGGGCGCTGCTGCAGCACTTCACGTGGCACAGCGTCTTCTGGGCCCTGGTGCCCGTCGCGGTCCTGACGATCGCGATGACCCTGCGCTTCGTGCCGGAGTCCCGCGACCCGTCCGTGCCGCGCCTCGACCTCCCCGGCCTCGGCGTCTCGATCGCCGCGCTCGGCACCCTGACCTACACGATCATCGAGGCGCCCGGCCACGGCTGGTCCAGCGGCCACACGGTCCTCGGTTTCGTCGCGGCAGCCGTCCTGATCGCCGTCTTCGTCAGCATCGAGCGGGCCGTGGAGCACCCGATGCTCGACGTCACCCTCTTCCTCGACCGACGCTTCAGCGCCGCCAGCGGGGCGGTGACGATCGCGTTCTTCTCCCTCTTCGGGTTCATCTTCCTGATCACCCAGTTCTTCCAGTTCGTCCGCGACTACTCCGCGCTGGGCACCGGCGCCCGCATCCTGCCCGTGGCGATCTGCATCGCGATCGCCTCGATCGTGGGCGGCCTGATCGCCCCGCGCCTGGGCAGCAAGGCCGTCGTCGCCGCGGGACTCGCGATGCTCGGCTCCTCGTTCCTCTGGATCGCCGACATCGAGGTCGACTCGTCGTACCCCGCCACGATCGTGCCCCAGATGATCCTGATGGGCCTCGGCCTCGGCCTGGTCTCCACCACCGCCACCGAGTCGATCCTCCAGGTGCTGCCACCGGCGCGCGCAGGCGTCGGCTCAGCGGTCAACGACGCCACCCGCGAGCTCGGCGGCACGCTCGGGGTCGCGGTGATCGGCTCCCTGTTCGCCTCCGTGTACGGCGACTCGCTCGCCTCCCTGGTCGGCGACCGGCTGGAGCCGGGTCAGCTCGCCGCGGCGCAGGAGTCGGTCGGTGTTGCCGACGCCCTGGGCACGTCCGTGCCGGGCCTCACCGAGGCGATGCAGAGCGCGTTCATCGACGGCACCACCGTCGGCTGTCTGGTGATCGGCTCGCTGTGCCTGTTCGGTTCCCTGGCCGCGCTCGTCGCGCTGCCCGGCAACCGCTACCAGCCGCTGGGCGCGCCTCTCGAGGAGCCGGCACCCGAGCGGGTGTGAGCTCCGGGCCCGTCCCGCTGACCGGCGGTGACGTCGCGCTGCGCTGCACGGACAGCGGTGCCCGGCGTGCCTACACTCTGCCCATGAGTCCTCCTCTCGGGACGCGAGCGCGCGCACGCGTGGCCGCGGTGTGCGCCATCGGTCTGCTCGGGTCGGCGCTGAGTGCCGCCGGTCCCGCCACCTCCACCGCGGCCGGCACCGAGGGTTTCCTCTTCGCCGACGTGCTCGCCCGCGGTGACGCGGACTCGACCGGCGAGCCCTGCGAGTCGGTTGGCGGGTCCTTCTCCGAGACCGAGCCGCTGACAGCTGACGGCACGTCGGTCTCCGTGCTCAACTCCGCCGAGGTGACCCTCACCTCGCCCACCGACCCGTCCGACTCCGCCGACTTCGTCGTGCGTGGCAAGGGGACCGCGGCGGTGAAGCAGTCGGCCGGTGCCGTGCGCTCCTTCTGGTTCCTGGGCGACGTCAGCACGACCAGCACCTCCACCAAGGGTGCTGCCGGCGACTGCGACTACCAGGCGCTCAGCCGGGCCGCGACGTCCTTCACCGGCCAGTACCGGCGCGGTTTCCTGCGACTCACCGTCGACTCGCCGGGTGGCCTCTTCTACCTGGCTACGATGCGCGGGCCCACCGGTGACGTGCTGCTGGGCAACAACCCCGCGGGCCTGCTGACCTACGACGTCCACCTCGACCCCGGTGAGCACCGGGTCGACCTCCAGGTCGAGGCGGTGGTGCGGCGCCCCGAGGGCGCCGGCTCCCCCACGCGTGCGGTCGGCACGGTGGAGTTCGTCGGGACCTATGCCCGACTCGGCGGATCGCTGGGCAAGGCCACCGGCAACGGTCGGTCGACCGTCAAGCTGCCCGGCGCCCGCTCCTGCTCGGCGGCCACCCTGACCACCAAGCTCAAGCGCAAGGCACGCCGGGCACGTCAGGTCGTCGTCCAGGTCGACGGCAAGCGGCCGGTCACCGTCAAGCGTCCCCAGAAGGGCAAGAAGGTCGTCGTGCGCAGGCTGCCGGCCACCCAGGCCGTCACGGCGCGGGCGATCATCACCCGCAAGAACGGCAAGGTCCTCACCACCTCGCGCGACTACGTCGCCTGCCGGGAGTGACGCCGCGCGCTGCGGCGCCGCTCCCGGTCGGCGGACGAGGCTCGAGGACGGTCGTCGCCGGTCAGCCGGTGCAGGCCACGTAGCTGCGGGTGACGGTCTTGGTGCCGCCCTTCTTCAGCTTGACCGCGGCCTTGACGGTCACCTCGGCGGCCGGGTCGAGGCCGCCGAGCTTGACGGTGCCCTTCTTCGGCTTCTTGACGACCTCGGCGCGATCGCCGTTGACGGTGTAGGTCACCTTGGCGGCCTTCTTCGCCTTCTTCTTGAGCTTCGTGACGACCTTGTCGTTGCCGCACGTGCGCGCGTTCAGCGAGACGTACTTCTTCGCGGCCCCGCTCGCGGCGGAGACCGGGGAGCCTGCCGCGATGAAGGTCAACAGGCCCGTCGCCGTGCCACCGACGGACGCCGAGCCCTCGGCACGTCGCGTCATGATCTCGCCGTCCTCCTCGTAGATCTCGGCTCGCAGCTCGGTGTAGGAGAAGAAGTAGAACTCTCCGGCCTCGACGAACGCGCGCGCCGAACCGGTGCCTCCGAGGCGCTTGAAGATGCCACCCGGTCCCGAGGACACCGAGGCTCCACCGGTGCTCGGCTGGTCGAAGGCCATCGCGGCCGACATGTCCTGCGTGGTCTCCAGGCTCAGCTCGAGGAACCCGGCCGCGGGTGCGTCGCCCACGCCCTCGCCGTACGACGAGACGTCCACCGAGCTCTGGCACTCGGTCGCCTCGCCGAGTGCTGCCTCGCCCTCGAGAGTGCCCTGCGACGAGAACTCGTAGTCCCGGAAGGACCCGCCGGCGTCGCGGACCTTCCACCGCGACGATGCCCCGCCGGAGAACGACTGGGTGTCGGTGGGATCGCCGGGGTTGGTGATCTCGAACGTTCCGCCCGTCGAGCGGGACACCAGCTCGCCGGGCGCGAGCGGGCCGCTCTCGTCGGTCTCCTCCCCCACGACCGTGCAGTTGTCCCAGGTCGTCGGGTTGAAGCTGTAGGCGTCGAGCTCGATCTCCCACTCGGCCTCGCTCGCGACGGCGCGAGCGTCGGGAGCAGCGCTGAGGCCACTCGCCAGGAGGGCACCGCAGGCGGTCATCAGACCGGCGGTGCGTCGGACACGGACGAGGCGGGGGGTGGTCATAGTCCTCGAACCTAGGGACACGCGTCCTCCACCGGAACCACCTGCCGACAACCGGCCAGAACCTTTACCTTCGCCACGCCCTTCCGACGGAGGGTTAACGCTCGCTAACCTGGGCGGATGACGGGATCCGGTGCCGAGGCCCAGACCCGGCGTGAGCAGATCCTGGAGACGGCAGCGACGCTGTTCGCGCGCCGCGGCTTCCACGGCGTCTCGGTGGTCGACATCGGAGCCGCCTGCGGCATCTCGGGTCCGGCCCTCTACAAGCACTTCGCCGCAAAGGACCAGATCCTCGCCGAGATGCTGGTCTCGATCAGCGAGCGCCTCCTCGCCGTCGGTCAGGACCGGGTGCGCGCTGCGTCCGGTCCGGCGGACGCCGTACGGCGTCTCGTCGACTGGCACGTCGACTTCGCGTTGCACCACCAGGCGCTGATCATCGTGCAGGACCGAGACTGGTCGAGCCTGCCCGACACGGCGCGCGACCGGGTGCGCACGCTGCAGCGGGAGTACGTCGACCTCTGGGCCGACCAGCTGCGACTCGTCGACCCGGACGTGGGCGTCGCCGACTCCCAGGCGCGGGCGCACGCGACGTTCGGACTGATCAACTCCACCCCGCACAGCGGCCTGCTCCCCGAGGCGGAGATGCGCACGCTGCTCGCACTGATGGCCGCACGCGCGCTCGGCCTGCCCGGCCGGGCATAGCGGCGAGGCACGAGCCCCCACCCCGGATTCAGGCTCACCAGAGATGGTCGATCGGCGCACCGTCCTCGATCAGGGCCAGGAGGCTTGCGGCTCGACGGGCGGCGTCCAGTGCCGCGTCCATGCTCGCCTCGTCGTGACCGACGGGGTCGTCGTCCTCGGACGAGCGCTGCTCTCCGGAGGCCTCGGCCTCGACCGTGCGCGCGTGCAGGCGGGCCAGCAGCTCGTCGCGCGGCAGTCCGCGCAGGTGCAGGAGGAGGAGCGGGGTCGCGTCGACGAGCCACGCCGCCTGGTAGAGCACCGCCAGGGCATGGGGGCACGGATCGACCCACGCGTCGCAGGTGCACGAGGTCTCGAGCTCGCCGCCGAAGGGCAGCAGCTCGACGCCCGCCTCGTCGGCGTGCTCGACCAGGGCGTGCGGCAGGTCGCCGGCGAGCAGGGCGCCGATCCGGCCCGCCTCCGCTGCCACGACCTCGACCAGGGCCTCCGTGGCGATCTGGTCCACCACCGGGATCCGGCAGTCGACCGTCCACAGTCCGTGACCGTCGGCGACCGCCGCCACCAGGCGGCCGCGATCCAGGGAGATGCCGCCCACCGCCGCCTGGCGGGAGAGGGCCCGCGCCGCGCGCAGGTCCGTGTCGGCGTAGGCCGCCTCCTCCACCGCCCGCACCCACGCCTTGCCCCACCACGTGGTCGACCGGGCGGCTCCGCGGCGCACGGGGATCGGCGGGTGGGAGATGACCTCGACGTGCTGCGCTGCGCTCACCGGTCCGACGCCCCGCCGGGACGCCCGTCGGGCTCGCGGCGCAGGGTCACCAGGTCGCGCAGCTCGTCGTTGCTCAGCTCGGTCAGCGCGGCCTCGCCGCTGCCGAGCACGGCGTCGGCCAGCGCGCGCTTGCGGCCGAGCAGCTCGGCGACCTTCTCCTCGATCGTGCCGCGCATGATCATCCGGTGCACCTGGACCGGTCGGGTCTGCCCGATCCGGTAGGCGCGGTCGGTGGCCTGCTCCTCCACGGCGGGGTTCCACCAGCGGTCGACGTGGATGACGTGGTCGGCCCGGGTGAGGTTGAGGCCGGTGCCGCCGGCCTTGAGGGAGAGCAGGAAGACCGGTACCGCGGCCGGCCCGCCGGGGGTGGTGGCGCCATCGCCCGCCTGCTGGAACCGGGCCACCATCGCCTCGCGCTCGCGCACCGGCGTGGAGCCGTGCAGGAACTGGTGGGCGATGCCGGCCGCGGCGAAGTGGTCGGAGAGCAGGCGCCCCATCGCGACGTACTGGGTGAAGACCAGGGCGGCGCCGTCCTCGGTCATCACGGTGCTCAGGATCTCGTCGAGGAGGTCGAGCTTCTCCGAGCGACCACCCAGCCGGACCGCGCCGGACTGCTTGAGGAACTGTGCCGGGTGGTTGCAGATCTGCTTCAGCCCGGTGAGCAGCGCGAGGACCAGGCCGCGTCGCGCGTCGGGGTCGGAGCGCTCGATGCGCTCCATCGTCTCGCGCACGAAGGCCTCGTAGAGGACCGTCTGCTCGCGGGTCAGGCTCAGGGGGTGGTCGGTCTCGGTCTTGGCCGGCAGCTCCGGGGCGATGCCGGGGTCGGACTTGCGACGACGCAGCAGGAACGGCTCGATCAGGTCGGCGAACTGGCGGGCCTTGGTGGGCTCGAGCCCAGACTCGATCGGACCCGCCCAGACCTTGCGGAAGGCGTTGCGGCTGCCGAGCAGCCCCGGGATCGCCCAGTCGAGGATGGCCCACAGCTCGGTGAGGTTGTTCTCCACCGGGGTGCCGGTCAGCGCGACCCGGGCCGCGCTCGGGACGGCGCGCAGGGCGCGGGCGGTCGAGGAGGCCGGGTTCTTGACGTGCTGGGCCTCGTCGGCCACGACCAGGCCCCAGCCGACCCGCGTGAGGGACTCCTTGTCGACACGCATCGTGCCGTAGGTGGTGAGCACGAACCCGGGGTCGCCACCCGCGTCGAGGTCGAGCAGCGCCGGCTCCTCGGGTCCGCTCGGGCCGAGGAGGTCACCCAGGTCGCGTCGGGTGCCGTGGAAGCGTCGTACGTCGACCCCGGGCGCGAAGCGGCGGATCTCGGCCTCCCAGTTGCCCAGCAGGCTCGCCGGGCACACCACCAGGGTGGGTCGCACCGGTCCCCCGGAGGCGGCGGCGGCCGCGGCACGGTGCAGGTGCAGCGCGATCACCGTGATGGTCTTGCCCAGGCCCATGTCGTCGGCCAGGCAGGCCCCCAGCCCGAGGTCGGTCAGGTCGGCGAGCCAGGTCAGCCCGTGGCGCTGGTAGTCGCGCAGGTGGGCGTGCAGGCCCTCGGGTGGTTCGACGGGGTCTCGGGTGGCGGCACTGAGCAGGCGCTCGCGCACCTTCAGCAAGGAGGCTCCGAGCACCACGGCGTGCTCGGCGCCGGCATCGTCCCCGGGGGCGGCCGGCTCGACCGCGCCGGTGAGTGCGGCGGCGATCGCCTGCGCGGGCTTCACGGTGCGGATCAGCCGCTTCTTCGCCTTCCGCGCCGTGGCCGGGTCGACCACCATCCAGCTGCCGCGCAGCCTGAGGACCGGAGACGCGGCTCGCGCGAGCTGGTCCATCTCCTCAGCCGTCAGGTCGTCGCCGTGCAACGCCATCTGCCAGCGGAAGCTGAAGAGCGCGTCGCTGCCGAGCAACGGCTCCTGCAGCGGCTCCTCGCGGACCGCCCCGAGGGCCGCGGCCTGCGGGTCGCGCGCCCGATCGGGGCGGTGGGAGTCCAGGACGGCCGTCGACGTCAGGTCGCGGCCGAGGCTCTTGGGCCACAGCACGTCGACCCCGATCCGCTTGAGCGCCTCGACACCGCCGTCGAGGAGGCTGACCAGCTCGTCGGCGTCGAGGCTGATCTCGTCGGGCACCCGCAGCGCCAGCAGGCGGTCGAGGACCGGCCAGGCGTCGGCCGCCGCGCGCAGGGCGATGCTGGCATGGGTGCGGGCCCGGGAGCCGAACCCGTGCCCGCCGCTCCCGGGGGGCTCGGGTGACGTGGGGGAGTCGGCATAGAGGAGCGCGGCGTCGCAGACGTGCAGCGGGTCGAGCTCGTCGTGGGCCTGGAGGACGATGCGGATGGAGCCCGCCACCAGCTCCTCCTCGTCGGCCTCCACGCGCAGGGACAGCCGGACCAGCTGCGGCAGGTCACGGTCGGTCCCCTCGGTGCCGGACCCGCTGCCCGCGCTGCCCGCGCTGCCCGTGCTGCCCGCGCTGCCCGCGCCACCGTCGGACGCGGCGGTCGAGCGGTGTCGCTGGATCCTGGCCTGGAGGCGGTCGGCGAAGCGCGAGCCGTCGCCGTCGTCCCGGCCCCCGGCACGGTCGCGAGTCGCACGCTGCCCCGCGCCCTGCGACGTCGTACGGCGAGTGGTCACCGGCACGCTGCGGGGCATCGCGTCGGCCACGGCGTCGAGCACGCGCCGGACCAGCTCCTCGGCCGCGGCCGCGTCGAGGCCGTCGTGGGCGCGGGAGGCGGCGAGCAGGGTGACGCGTTCGTCGTCGTCAGCGTCCAGGGGAGCGACTCGCCAGCTGCCGCCCCCGTCGACGGGCTCGAACTTGCCGGCCGCCACGAGGCGCATGCCGAGCATCACGGCGGCGGAGAGCAGGCCCACGCTGGGGTGCACGTCCTCGCGACCGCGTGCCTTCGTCAGGACCGGCAGGGCTGCCTTGATCGGCAGCTCGATCGTGCGTCGGGCGTCGCTGAAGGCCACCACGCTGTCGCGCGGCGGGTGGGCCGCGCGCAGGGTGGCGGAGCCGGTGACCGGGACGAAGCTCACGGGCGCCCTCGCATGGGTCCGAACCTAGCTCCGCTGGCCCGCCGTACCCACACGGGGGCGATCGCCGCCGGCCACCTCGGCGACGACCGAGGCCAGCGCCACGACGGCGGCCTCGGTCAGGCCGGGGTGCGGCACGCCGGGGTCGGTCCACGACGCCGCGTCCGTGGGGACCGGCCGGAGCTCGTCGAGGTCACCGACCACGTCGATCCCGCTCGCGGTGGTCCACGTGATCCAGTGGTCCACCTCGGCACGCAACCAGGCGGCGTCCTGGGGTGGCACCTCCACCCGTGGACTGTCGCGGCCGACCAGGACCCTGGCCACGTGGCGTCGGACGAGCTTGTGGTGCGGGCGCCCCCGCTTGCTGGAGCCCTCGAGGGCTCGGTTGAGGGCGAGAAGCAGCTGGGCCTCGGGCACGCCCACCGACTCGTTGGTCCGGCCCGCGGCCTCCGGCGCCCATGAGTCCTCGAGGCCGACCAGGTCGGCGAAGCGCCGCCACAGCAGGTCGCGGTCGCCTCCCGGCGGCGGGACCGTGAGCAGGTGGATCCGCTCCGCGGGCACGTGGTCGAGCCAGCGCCCGAGCACCTGCGGGATGTCGAAGGCGTGGCGCAGCGGGAGGTCGCCGCTGCGAGCCCGGGCCAGGTGGGTGGCCAGGTCGTCGTCGCCGCCGTTCTTGAGGCCTTCCAGCCAGCCCGAGACGAGCTGGCGTCCCAGGTCGCGCGCCGTGTAGACGACGTGGGCCTCGGCACCGGCTCCCAGATCGCGTACGGCGGTCGCGGCGGTCGCCGCATCGCAGCGCACGAAGGCCTCGTGGCTGATGACCGTCGTCTCGTACGGCGTCGAGGTGACCTGCTCGACCAGCCTGTCCCACTCCCCGACCAGGGCTTCGGGCCGCTGCCCCAGGGTGACGCCGGTCAGCTCGAGGGCAGCGCGGAGCACCAGGCCGGCCGGACGCTTGCCGCTGCCCTGCTCGCCCATCGGCACGAGCACGCCGCGCTCGACAAGCGTCGCGGCGTTGCCTTGGAGGCGCGTCTGGAGGGCCGTGGTGCCGGTCTTGGGGGCGCCGATGTGCAGGAAGACGCGCCGGACCATGCGGCGCAGTCTTCCACCCTCGCCCGAGCGGGTGAGCGCGGGCGGAGCGTCGGACAGCGGCCGACCCTCCCGCTAGCGTGTATCGGTGATTCCTCGTCGCTCCACTCTCGGGCGCAGCCTCGCCTCAGCGCTCGTGCTGCCACTGCTGGCAACCACGACCGCCGGTGCCTCGACACCCCCCGCCGCCTCCGGCGAGGCACCGACCTCGACGTCCCTGGCTGCGTCGCCGACCAAGCGGGCGGACGAGGACCACGCCGCCCGGCTGCTCTCGCCCCTGACCTCGGTCACGATCGGCGATCCGGCCGACCTCGTGATCCGGCTCAGCCGTGGCTCCGCGCGACCCGTCCGGCTCCAGGAGCGCCGCGACGGACGGTGGCGCACCATCGAGCGCACCACCACCCGCATCAAGGGGGCAGTCTTCGACTGGAGCCCCGCGCGGATCGGGATCCACCGGCTCCGCGGCGTGGCGCCTCGGGTCCCCGAGCACCCGCGCTGGAAGCGCGTCGTCACCGCCAAGCACCTGGTCTACGGCGCGGTCGCGCAGGCGCCGGTCTTCGATGCCACCCTGCGGCAGGGCCTGCCCAGGTCTCCCATCGGTACGCCCTACCTGGTCGACCTGAGCCAGGACACCCCACATGATGGTCTGCTGTGGTCGGTGGACCACGGACGGCTGCCCGACGGGATCGTCCTGGATCCGCGGACCGGACTGCTCGCCGGGGCGGCGACCGGGCCCCACGGGCTCCGGTTCCCCACGTTCCGCGTCGTCGACGAGGAGGGGCGCGCTGCGTGGATGCAGCGCAAGATGTGGGTGCAGCCCACCCCGGACCCCGTGATGACCACCGACCTCGCGCCGGCGCAGCAGGATCAGGAGTACGTCGACGCGCCCACGCTCCAGGAGCTTCGGGTCGGCCGGTGGCAGGTCGTGCGGGGGGCGCTGCCCGACGGGCTCGCCCTCGACCCCGCGTCAGGGCTGGTCATCGGGGTGCCCTCGAGCAGCGGCACCTCCACCTTCCGCGTGCGCTTCACGGAGGTCACCGGACGCGTCACCGCACGCGACGACGAGATCGTCGTGGTTGCCGACGGCGGCACCGGCTGGGCCTCGCTGCGGAGCGTGAACGGCGTGACGTGCGGCATCCAGCTCGACGATCGGGGCTGGTGCTGGGGCGGCGTCAACGGCGGAGCCACCACGGGCGCCGGGCGGCCCGACCCGCACCCGCAGCGGCTCGACGGCCGCTGGTCGTCGATCGACACCGACGGCTCGACCACCTGCGGAGTGAGCCTGCGCGGTGGCGGCTTCTGCTGGGGCTCCGACGTCTTCGGCGCGCTCGGCGACGGACCCGAGCTGGTCTCGCGCGCGCTCCCGCAACGGCTTCCGGGGACGTGGAAGGAGATCGACGTCCACGAGGGTCCGCTCGCCATCGGCGGCACCACGGTGTGCGGGCTGCGTACCGACGACACGCTCTGGTGCTGGGGGTGGGACCGCTACGCCGAGTCGGGCGACGGCTCGGGCGGGCGCATCGACGGCCAGGACGACGTGCAGCCGGTGCCCCACCAGATCCCCGGTCGCTTCGGCGCGCTCCCGCTCGGCGACGCCAACACCCACTGCGCCATCGAGCTCGACGGCACCGGCTGGTGCTGGGGAGCCAACGACACCGGCCAGGTGGGCAACGGACAGGTCAGCCTCACCGTCACCGGCGTCGCCCCCGCTCGCCTCGAGGGGACGTGGACGTCGATCGTCGCGAGCAACCTCGGCCCCTACGCGGGCATGACCTGCGGGGTGCGCACCGACCTGACCGGCTGGTGCTGGGGCGAGAACCGCGACGGGTCCCTGGGCACCGGCACCTTGTACGAAGCCACCGCGACGCCGACACAGCTCCCGGGTGCGTGGACCTCCATCACCCCGTCGCCGGACGGCAGTGGCCTGACGTGCGGGCTGCGCCCCGACGACTCGGCCGCCTGCTGGGGCGCCAACTACGCGGGTGGCGTCGGCGACGGGACCCGCGAGGACCACGCCTCGCCGTACGACCTGGAGGGCAGGTGGAGCAGCCTGGAGACCTCTGGCCAGACGACGTGTGGCGTGCGCACCGACGCGACCGGTTGGTGCTGGGGCAACGACACCGACGGGGCGGTGGGCGACGGTGACCGGCGGGTGTATCCCGCGACGCCCTTCCAGCTCGCCGGGACGTGGACGACGATCGTCCCGCGAAAGGTCTCGGGCGCGGTGACGACCTGCGGGGTGCGCACCGACTCCTCCGGCTGGTGCTGGGGCGCCGACCGACAGGGCCGGACCGGGACCGGTGGCCAGGCTTCGGACCCAGTCGCCGAGCGCCTGGCCGAGCCGGTCCAGGTCGCCGGGTCGTGGCAGCACATCGTCCAGGCCTCGACCAGTCGCGCCGCCACCTGCGGCATCAGCCCCAAGGGCGTCGGGTCCTGCTGGGGACAGAACGACCGCGGCGCGGTCGGCACCGGCACCCGGCTCGACCGCTCCACGCCGTACGTCGTGGTCGCCGGGACCGACTGATCGCGGCCCGCTCGCCTACAGCGCGACGCGGCCCGTGATCGGCGGCAGGTCGGCGAGCGTGACGATCCCGGGGCGCGCCGCGACCACGTGGGCGATGGCGTTGGTGACCGGCATGGCGGTGTAGATCATCCCGAGTCCCATGAAGCCCTCCTCGGTCCAGTCGGCCGGCGGGAGGCAGTGCAGCACGGTGCGCATGTTGGGCAGGCCGAAGACCTGGATGACGTGCCCGTGCTGCAACGCCTTGGGCGGGGTGACGTGCTGGCCCATGGTCCAGTTGAAGCCGACGCTGACCACGTTGCGCTCACCCACCCAGCCGCGGTGCCACCCCATCACGCCGCCGACGGTGCCGGCCGGGATCGTCATGAAGCCGAGGTCGGAGTCGGCGGTGGCCGCGGTGAAGGTGACGTCGAAGCTCATCCGGTCCAGGCTCACCCCGAGTGCGTCGGCCATCATCGCGGCGGACTCGGCGAACACCTCGCTCTCGCGGCGCACCGACTCCGCGAGTCCGGGCATCCCGGGGTCCTGGGAGAAGCCCATCGCGATCTGGGTCCCGGCCGACTCGTAGGTCGAGCAGTCGACCGACTCGGTGATCCGGATCTCGTCGACGCGCTCGCACGAGCCGCTGAGCACCATGGCGACCGAGTTGGTCATCCCGGGGTGGGCTCCGGAGCCGAACATCGTCGACCCGCCGGCCTCGCACGCCGTACGGATCCGGTCGAGGTCGGCGGATGACTGCTTGCCGCCGGTGATCCAGGCTGCGCTGGAGCAGACGTTGACGCCCGCCTCGAGCAGCCGCACGAGGTGGTCGATGTCGGGCCACAGCGGGTTGTAGCAACAGGCGTCGGGGCGCAGCGCGATCAGGGCGTCGACGTCGTCGGTCGCCAGGACCCCCGTGGCGGCGGGCGGATCGGCGAGGCCGCAGAGCTCGGCGGCGTCCGTGCCGACCTTGTCCTGGCCGTGGGCGTAGACCCCGACGAGCTCGATCTCGGGGCGCTCGATGAGCGCGCGCAGGGAGCGGCGCCCGATGTTGCCGGTGGTCCACTGGATGACGCGCAGCGGCGCGGAAGCTGACGACGACATGGTCGGATGCTAGAACACGTTCTAGTTCTGGTCCATGACATGACTCCGGATGAGGGGCCGGATGAGCGACACCGTCGTGGAGACCGTTGATGGTCGCGACCACCACGGCAGCGGCGAGGAAGGCGACCCCGATGGCGACGGCGGCCGAGTCGCGACGCTCGGCGGTGGGTGCGTTGCGGGAGGCAGGAAGCATGGCCCCACCCGCTCAGGACCAGACCACCGGAAACGGCCCGTAACCCTCCCCCGGCACGCTCGTTGACCACCTCGAAGCCACCCCCTCACGGGGGGAGGACGCATCCGGCCCGTCATGGGGGCAGGCCGGGAGCACTGGCACAGCACGCGGACGTCACCCCGCATCCGGCCCGTCATGGGGGCAGGCCGGATCCGGGGTGCTCTGCTTTTCTACCGGGGCTCAGGCGGAGCGGAGCGCCGGCATCACGTCGCCGGCGACGGCCTCGAGGACCGCGGTCGAGGCGGCGTACGGCGACTCCTCGCGCGGCCAGTGCGTGACCACGTCGGTGAACCCCAGCTCGCCGGCCCGGCCCACGAGCTCGGTGAAGAAGTCGGCGCTGGAAAGCGACATCCGACCGGCACCCGAGAGGTGGGGGGCCGAGTCGAGGTTGAGGTAGCGCGGCACGTCGCCCGGGTCCCGCCCCTGCGCCAGGAGCTCGGTCTCGAAGGTCGTGCGGGCCTCGGCCAGCCCGTCGAACCACGCGTCCACGCTGCCCGTCGGCCCCGTCGTCGGCCCGGTCGTCACCCATCCGTCCCCCACCCGGGCCGCGTAGCGCAGCGAACGGGGGCCGTTGGCGGCGACCAGGTAGGGCGTACGGCGCAACGGAGGAAGGGTGCGGGCATCGGCGGTGGAGAACCAGCGCCCCTCGGCGGTGACGTGGTCCTCGTCGCGCAGGCGCACCAGGAGGTCGACGAACTCCTGGAAGCGGTCGACCCGCTCCCGCAGGCTCAGCGACTCGGTGGCGAGCAGGTCGGCGTCGAGGTTGCCCCCCGTGCCGAGGCCGAGCAGGAGCCGGCCGTCGCTGATGGACTCCAGCGCCTGGGCGTCGCGGAAGAGCAGGTAGGGGTGCCGGAAGTTGGGTGAGGCGACGAAGGTGCCGAGCCCGATCCGCGACGTGACCGCTGCGGCGGCGCCGAGCACGGGGGTGGCGGTGGTCCACGGCGCCTCGGGCAGGCCGCCCCACACCAGGTGGTCGTAGGTCCAGGCGTGGTCGAAGCCCATCTCCTCGGACGCCTCCCACCGGGGGCGGGCCTCGGCCCAGGGCTGGTCGGTGAGGATCGTGATGCCGAAGCGCATGAGGCGAGGCTAGCTTCGCTGGGGGCCCGGTCGGTCAGGACTGGGTCGCCAGCGCGAGCGGCAGGACCGCCGCGGCGCCCGCGTCGCGCAGCGCGTGGGCGGCCCGGGTCATCGTCCAGCCGGTGACGACCTGGTCGTCGACGAGCAGCACGGAGAGTCCCGCGACGTCCTCGTCGAGGGAGAGCGAGTAGCGGCGCCCGACGGCGGCCACCCGCTGGGCGGAGTTCATCGCGCCCTGTCCGGGGGCGACGTCGGGGTCGACGATGGCGTAGCGGCCGAGCACCGGCTTCTTGAGGTAGCGCGAGAGGCCGTCGGCGAAGTCGGCGGTCAGCGCGCCTCGGCGCTCGGACTCGACGACCACGATCCCGTCGACCCGGGGCCGCCAGTCACCGAGCACCTCGACGACGGCACGGACCAGTCCGGTGGGGACCGGACCGTCGGGGGTGGAGTCCCGGAAGAGCTCGCGCAGCGCCTGCCCGTGGCCCAGGTCGGTCAGCCGCGCCACGGCACGTCCCTCGCTCGCGCCGGCCTTGATCTTGCCGCTGAGGCCGATGCCCAGCGACGAGAGCCCACTGGGCCACATCTTGCGCGCGTCGACGACGACACCGGGACGGCCCAGCCGCTCCTCCGCCTCGGACACCGCGGCCTGCGACACCGTCGCGTCCAGGGTCAGCCCGCCGCAGTTGTCGCAGCGCCCGCAGTCGACGGCGTCGGGGTCGTCGAGCTGCTCGCGCAGGTAGCGCATCCGGCACGCGTCGGTGGAGAGGTAGTCCAGCATCGCCTGCTGCTCGCGCTCGCGGGCCTCGCGCACGCGCGCATAGCGCTCGGCGTCGTAGGACCACGGACGACCGGTGGCCTCCCACCCGCCACGGACCCGGCGTACGGCTCCGTCGACGTCGAGCACCTTGAGCATCTGCTCCAGCCGGGTGCGGCTGAGCTCGACGTGGGTCTCCAGGTTGGCGGTGCTCAGCGCCCGGCCCTCGCTCGCGAGCACCTCCAGGGTCTGGCGCACCTGCTCCTCGGCGGGGAACGCCAGCGAACCGAAGTAGGCCCAGATGTCGCGGTCCTCGATCGCGGGCAGCAGGACCACGGTCGCCCCCGGGTCGGGGTCGACGCCGCGGCCGGCACGTCCGACCTGCTGGTAGTAGGAGACCGGGGAGCCGGGAGCCCCCAGGTTGACCACGAAACCGAGCTTGGCGTCGAAGCCCATCCCGAGGGCGCTGGTCGCCACCAGGGCCTTCACCTCGCCGCGGATCAACGCGCCCTCGAGCGCCTGCCGCTCGGTCGTCTCGGTCTGGCCCGAGTAGGCGGCGACCTCGTGGCCACGCGAGCGCAGGTAGTCGGCGACCTCCTGGGTCGCGGCGACGGTGAGGCAGTAGACGATGCCGGAGCCGGGCTGCTCGGCGAGGTGGTCGGCGAGCCAGGCGAGCCGCTGTTGTGCGGTCCTCAGGCGCACGACACCGAGACGCAGGGACTCGCGGTCGAGAGAACCGCGCAGCACCAGGGTGTCGGAGCCCATCTGCTCGGACACGTCGGTCGTCACCCGGGTGTTGGCGGTCGCCGTCGTCGCGAGGACCGGGATCCCGTCGGGAAGCTCGCCCAGAAGGGTCCGGATGCGGCGGTAGTCGGGACGGAAGTCGTGACCCCAGTCGCTGATGCAGTGCGCCTCGTCGACCACGAGCAGGCCACAGGTGGCGGCCAGCCGCGGCAGGACCTCGTCACGGAACCCGGGGTTGTTGAGTCGCTCCGGGCTCACGAGCAGGACGTCGACCTCTCCGGCGTTGATCGCGCGGTGGGTCTCCTCCCACTGCTCGAGATTGGTCGAGTTGATCGTCACCGCCCGGATGCCGGCGCGCTGGGCGGCCTCGATCTGGTTGCGCATCAGGGCGAGCAGCGGCGAGACGATCACCGTCGGGCCGGCGCCCTGCTCGCGCAGCAGCAGGGTGGCCACGAAGTAGACCGCCGACTTGCCCCACCCCGTGCGCTGGACGACGAGCGCGCGACGACGAGCGACGGCCAGGGCCTCGATCGCGGTCCACTGGTCCTCGCGCAGGGCGGCGTCGGGCGAGCCGACGAGGGCCTGCAGGTGCTCCTCGGCTCGCCGGCGCACCTCGGTCGGGGTGCTGGGGAGGTCGGTGGTGGCGCTCATGCCGCCTGTCTACCAGTGGCCGCCGACGAGCGGGGTGGCTCCTCCACAGCCCCGCCGCCGGCCCGCCGTGCCGCACCTGCGAGCACGCGGCCTGGTGCGGCTAACGCCGACCAGGTGGATCCACGAGGTCGCGCACGGCCACCGAGGCGGCCGCCCGGCTCTCGGTCCCGAGCACCCGGAAGACCACCTCCAGGTGCTTCTTGAGGGTCCCCTCGGAGATCCGCAGCGAGCGCGCCAGCTGGGAGTTGGTGGCCCCGGTGCGGGCCAGCGTCAGGGCGACCTCTGCCTGGCGCGGGGTCAGGCCCCGGTCGACGAGCGGTGACACGTCGGCGGTCTCCCCGCCGAGCCGGCGCATCAGCAGGACCGTCGGGCCGACCACGACCGGCTGGACCACGCAGCGCCACCGCTCCTCGCCGACCAGGACGTCGTGTTGCTCGGCCCGTCCGGTCGCCGTCCCGCCGACGGGGAGCAGAGCGGCGACGTCGGGAGGCACCAGGCCACCCTCAGCCAGCTCGCGATGGACCGCGGTGGCCGACGAGTGCTCGATCGCACCGTCGGAGCGAGCCATCACCACGAACCACCCGTCCCGCTCTGCCTCGGCGGCCATCGCCTGTGCCTGCGCGAGGTCCTTCACGACGCGGTGGTGCAGCGTGAGGTAGGCCGCCAGCGCGCTGAACACGGTGACGTCGCGCTCGGAGAACTCGCCCTCGCTCTCGCTGCGATTCAGGGCGTACCCGACGACGACGTCGGGAGGAGCAGGCAGCTGCAGCACCATCTGGTAGCGGATGCCGAACGGCTCGTAGAAGTGCTTGAACAGGTCCGTCTCGATCACCGCGTCGCCCCCGGGCACGTCGCAGAACCGCAGCGCTCGCGCGCCGGGCTCCTCCCGGGCCCGCGCGATCAGCGGGTGCTGGTGGAAGTAGCGGTCGTAGGCGGGCTTGAGACGTCGAGCCGTCGCCTCGTTGGTGTCGGGCACGATGACGAAGCGGAAGTCGCCCGAGGCCAGGGCCATGTCGTTGAACGACACGCTGGTGCAGGGGATCAGCTCGCTCAGCAGCGAGCAGGCGTCGGCGAAGTCCGGTGGCGTCGCCGAGGCCAGGCGATCGGCCGCGCCGAGCACGGCGTTCGCGTCGGTCGCGCCGAGCGGTTCCACCCACGGAGGGTACCGATACGTCGATCGGCCCATGGCGTCTCGCCGGCGATCCCCCCATCCTCGACGGAGCAGGTCACCACACCACCTCACCCAGGGAGCCTCCATGCCGACGCGATCTCGACGCGCCCGCGCAGCCACCGCCATCGTCGCCGCCCTCGTGGTCGTGGGGTGCTCCTCGGGCGACTCGGACCCCGACGAGTCCTCGAGCACGCCCGGCTCCGTGGTGGCCGACGTCGACACGTCCGGGGACGACGGGGTCCCCGAAGAGCCGGAGCCGAGCCCCGCCGCGGACACGCTCAGCGCCGACGAGTGTCGGCCCCTGCTGGAGGCACGCCCCCGCCTGGTCACCCTCGGCAACCTGTTGCCCGTCGCGGAGGACCAGGAGACCGTCGAGTCGATGTTCGGCCCCGGGGACCTGGAGGCCCGGGAGGCAGACGTCGCGCTCTTCCGTCCCCACCAGGACGTCCAGGGAGAGGTCTTCGGAACGCTGCGCGACGGGCTCGATCGCCTGGAGCAGGACATCGCAGCCGTCCGCGAGGGTCGGTTCGACGACCGGGTGGGCGACTACGGACTCGTCTCCATCGTCCCCGTGCTCGTGGCCCTCGGCTGCTGAGCCTCCTGACTCGGGCCCCCTCGCGCGCACCATCGCGGGTCCTCGCCCGCTGGTGATGCCGTACGGCGTGGGTCGCCTACCAGATGCGCACGCGCTCGCTCGGGTCCAACCAGAGACCGTCACCCTCGGCGGTCCCGAAGACCTCGTGGAACTCGTCGAGGTTGCGCACGATGTTGGCGCGGAACTCCGGCGGGCTGTGCGGGTCGATGGTGAGGTACTGCTGCTCCTGCTCCTTGCGCCGCTTGGTGCGCCACACGAAGGCCCAGTTGAGGAAGAGCTTCTCGCGGTCCTCGATGCTGGCGGCGCCGTCGGTGCTGATGACGTAGGCCTTGTGGCCGATGGTCAGGCCACCCAGGTCGCCGATGTTCTCCCCGACCGTGAGGGCGCCGTTGACGTTCTCGCCGGGCAGGGCCCGGGGCGAGAACCCGTCGTACTGCTCGATCAGGGTCTTCGACTTCACCTCGAAGGCGGCCTTGTCGTCGGCGGTCCACCAGTCGTTGAGGTTGCCCTGCCCGTCGTACTGCGCGCCCTGGTCGTCGAAGCCGTGCCCGACCTCGTGGCCGATGACCGCGCCGATGCCGCCGTAGTTCTCGGCCGGCTCGGCATCGGGGCTGAAGAAGGGCTTCTGCAGGATCCCGGCCGGGAAGCAGATCTCGTTGGTGCCGGGGTTGTAGTAGGCGTTGACAGTCTGCGGCAGCATGAACCACTCGTCGCGGTCGACCGGCGCGCCGATCTTCGCGAGCTCCCGGTCGGTGGCGAACGCCGAGGCGGCGTGGACGTTGCCGAGGAGGTCGTCCTTGCTCACCGGCAGCTTCGAGTAGTCGCGGAACTTCTCGGGGTAGCCGATCTTGGGGCGGAAGGTCTCCAGCTTCTCGTAGGCCCGCTCCTTGGTCTCCTGGGTCATCCAGTCCAGTGCCTCGATCGAGACCCGGTAGGCGGCCAGGAGGTTGGCGACCAGTTCGTCCATCAGTGCCTTGGAGCTGGGCGGGAAGTGCCGCGCGACGTACTCCTTGCCGACCGCCTCACCGATCGCGCCCTCCACGAACGAGACGGCGCGCTTCCAGCGCTCGCGAAGCTCGGGGGTGCCGTTGAGGGTGCGTCCGTAGAAGTCGAAGTTGGTCTCGACGAAGTCGTCGGTCAGGTAGGCGGCGTTGGCACGCAGGATGTGGCTGAGCAGCCACGACTTGAGGTCCTCGAGAGGCACGTCGGCCAGCACCGTCGAGAGGTGCGCGAAGAAGGACGGCTGACCCACGATCACCTCGGCGATCACCGCGTCCGCGGTGACGTCGGGACCGGCGAGGTTGGTCGCGTAGGCGTCCCAGTCGAAGGTGGGACACAACTCCACCAGCTCGTCGCGGGTCATCAGGTTGTAGGTCTTCTGCACGTCACGGGTCTCGGCCCGCTCCCAGTGCCCGGCGGCGATCGTGGCGTCGATGCGGAGCACGGTCGCGGCAGCCTCCGACGCGGCTTCGTCCTCCAGCCGACCACCCAGGGCGAGCAGCTTCGTGAGGTAGGCGACGTAGGCGTCGCGCTGCTCGGCGAACTTGTCCTCGCGGTAGTAGGACTCGTCCGGCAGCCCGAGGCCGCCCTGGAAGAGGTGGAGCAGGTAGCGGTCGGAGTTGCGCGCGTCGGTGTCGACGTAGGACCCGAAGATCCCGTGACCTCCGATCCTCTCGAACTCCCCGAGGAAGGCTGCCAGGTCGCGTACGTCGCGCAACGAGCCCACCGCGTCGATGAGCGGCCGCAGCGGCTCGGCGCCCTTCGCGTCGATCGCGTCGGTGTCCATGAAGGAGGCGTAGAGGTCCCCGATCTTGCGGGCGTCCTCCGCGTCGGCCGTGTCGGCCCCGTCGTCCAGGGAGTCTCCCGAGGCAACCTTCTCCCCGAGCTCGGTGATGATCTCGCGCACGTGCGACTCGGCCGCGTCGGCGAGCTGCACGAACGGACCCCAGCTGGAGCGGTCGGCGGGGATCTCCACCTCGTCGAGCCAGCGCCCGTTGACGTGGCCGAAGAGGTCGTCCTGGGGGCGGATGTCGAGGTTCATGCCCTCGCGGGCGTCATCGAGAATGCTCACGACGCGAGCCTAACGGCCCACCGTGCACCAACCCGGTGGCACTACGGTTCAGGCATGACCGACCAGAGCGCACCGTTGCGCGTCATCGCGACCATCCCGATCAACCCGGAGCGCGCCGCCGAGGCCGCCCCGGCCCTCGCCGAGCTCGCCGCCTCCTCGCGTGGCGACGCGGGCTGCCTCGGCTACGAGGTCTACGAGTCGGCCGCCGCGCCGGGCACCTTCGTGACGATCGAGGAGTGGGCCAGCCAGGCCGACCTCGACGCCCACATGGGGCAGCCCCACGTGGGCCAGGCCTTCGAGGTCGCCGGCCCGCTGCTCGCGGGCGAGGTGGCGATCCACCCGCTGACGGCGCTCTGAGTCGTCGCCGGGGTGCTGGGTGGCGTCCCGGATGTCACCTGTTCTTCGTGGTCGGTGTGGCGCCCGCGCGCGTAGTCGACCGGGTCTCGCCGTCAAGG
>NZ_JAPYPS010000052.1 GCF_029937575.1 Nocardioides sp. | reverse complement strand
CGAGGTCCTCGGCGGCCATCGCCGCGAAGATCTCCCACTCGTTGCCGAAGCCCCAGGAGCCGATCTTCTTGCCCTCGAAGTCGGCGACGGAGTCGATGCCGGAGTCGGCCCAGGCCACCTGGAGGGTGCCCGAGCGCTGGAAGATCTGGCCCACGTTGGTGAGGTCGGCGCCCTGCTCGATCGAGCCGAGCACCTTCGGCACCCACGCGATGGCGTAGTCGGCGTCACCGTTGGCCAGGGCGTCCTGCGGCACGATGTCGCCGCCGGAGGGGACGATCTCGACGTCGAGGCCCTCCTCCTCGAAGAAGCCCTGGTCCACGGCTGCGTAGTAGCCGGCGAACTGGGCCTGGGGCAGCCACTGCAGCTGCAGGGTCACGGGGGTGAGGCCACCGGCGTCGCCGCCGGAGGCCCCGTCGCTGCTGGTGTCGTCGCTTCCACACGCGGCGAGCGTGGTTGCCGCCAGCGCCAGGGCGGCACCGGCCGCCAGGCGGCGGGACAGGTTCTTCTTCATGGGTGTTCCTTTCGGCAACGCTGGACACGACACGCGCGCCTCGCGACGGTGCGAGGACGGGCGCGGTCGTGCGGGATCTTCTGCACCTGCAGGGGGCACGTCATGTGGGCTGCTCACGAGCGCCCCCCGGTCGGTAGTCGCCACTGCACGAGACGCTCGATCAGCACGGTGACGACGTAGGCGACCAGCCCGAGCACGATGGCCGCCACGACGTAGGCCCAGGCGAGGGCGTAGGCGCTGGTGGCGGCGCTGGTGGAGATGAAGCTGCCGAGCCCTCCGCGGGGTCCGCCGAAGTACTCGGCGACCAGGGCGGAGATGACGGCCAGCGAGCTGGCGACCCGGATGCCGGTGATCACGTGCGGGGCCGCCGACGGCAGGGTCAGGCTGCTGAACGTCTGCCAGCCGGACGCCGAGTAGGAGTGCATCAGGTCGCGGTGCTGCGGGGTGGTCTGCCGCAGGCCGCGCACGGTGTTGACGTAGACGGGCACGAACGCGGCGATCGCGGCGATCGCCCGTCGCCCGTACTCGCTGTCGGCGCCGTACATCGAGTTCAGCACGGGCGCGAGCGCCACGATCGGGACCACCGCGAGCGAGGCGACCACGAAGGCGAGCATCCCGTCGACCACGCGCGCCCAGGCGGCCAGCCCGGCGAGCACGATGCCGACGACCGTGCCGAACACCAGTCCGATGGCGGCGTTCGTGCCGGTGATCCAGAAGGCCTCCCGCACGGCGGCGAAGTTGTCATTCAGCTCGGAGCCGATCTCCTGCGGACCCGGCAGGAGGTACGGCGACACCTCGACCACGGAGACCAGGAACTGCCACACGGCCAGGCCGATCACCCCGACCACGACCGGCGCGACCACGCGGCCGATCCGCTCGGTGGCGGCCGGCGAGGCGGTGGCCGGCCGGCCGGGAGACGGCCTGGTCCTGGTGGTCGTCATCGCTCGTGCGCCCCTGATGCGGAGACCGGGCCTGCGTGCAGCGCCTCGCGCACCTCGGTGACCTTGGAGAAGAAGGCGGGGTCCTCGCGCAGGTGCTCGTCGCGCACGACGTCGCGACCGATCCCGGTGACGATCTCGTCGGTGATCCGGCCCGGGCGCGCCGACATCACCACGACCCGGTCGGCGAGGAACACGGCCTCGGGGATGGAGTGGGTCACGAAGACCACCGCGGCTCCGGTCTCCAGCGAGATCCGGGCCAGCTCGGCCTGCATCCGCTCCCGGGTCATCTCGTCGAGCGCGCCGAAGGGCTCGTCCATCAGCAGCAGCCGGGGCCGCTCGGCCAACGAGCGCGCGATCGCGACCCGCTGCTGCATCCCGCCCGACAGCTGGTCGGGGCGGGACTTCGCGAAGTCGCCCAGGCCGACGAGCTCGACGAGCTCGGCCACCCGCTGCCTGCGCTCGGCGCGCGGCGCGCGGTGCAGCTCCAGCGGGAGGGCGATGTTGGCAGCGACCGTGCGCCAGGGCAGCAGGCCGGCCTGCTGGAACGCGATGCCGTAGTCCTGGTCGGCGCGAGCCCGGGCCGCGGGCTTCCCGAAGACCTCCAAGGAGCCGCTCGAGGGTGCCTCCAGGTCGGCGACGAGGCGCATCAGCGTCGACTTGCCGCAGCCCGAAGGCCCGATCAGGGCGACGAACTCACCGGCGGCAACGGTCAGGTCGACCTCGGACAGCGCGGTCACCTGGCTCCTGCGGGAGCCGAACGTCTTGGACACCCCGGTCGCGCGGACCGCAGCAGGAGCGCCGAAGGCGTCCTCCGGCTGCGCGGCGGTGCGGTCGTGGTCAGGTCGGTGGGTCTCCACGTGGTCCTCTGGGTCCGGGACGGGGGCGGTCGGCTGGGAGCGGTCGGTCGTCACGGGGCCTCACCGCGACGGTAGGTGCGGAGCAGCAGCCCGAGCAGGGCGATGAAGCCGCCGGCCACGAGTCCGAGCACGATGGCTCCGAAGATCGGCGCCCAGGCCTTCTCGGGGTCGCCGGAGGCCTGGCCGGCGAAGGTCACGAGCATCCGGCCGATCCCGTCGGGGTAGACGATCGACACCTCGGCGACCACCGTCCCCACGACGGCACCGGCGGCCCCGAGCCGCAGGGCAGGCAGCAGGTGCGGCACCGCGGCGGGCAGCCGGACGCGGCACATCGTGGCCCACCAGCCCGCGTCGTAGGAGTGCATCAGCTCGGTGTGGACACGGTCGGTGGACTGCAGGCCGCGCAGGGCCCCGACCGCGACCGGGAAGAAGGCGAGGTAGCTGGCGATCAGCGCCACCGACATCCACGCCGGCCACTCCCACCCGCCGATCTCGATCCGCGAGCCCCAGCTGCGCACCATCGGTGCGAACGCGATCAGCGGCACGGTCTGGCTGAGCACGATCCACGGCAGCAGACCCCACTCGGCGAGCCGGAGCCGCGCCATCAGCAGCGCGAGGAGCAGTCCGATCGCCGTACCCGCCACCCAGCCGGCGGCGGCGACCTTCAAGGAGACCAGCACCGCGTCGGCGACGACCTGCCACAGCGGCGCGGCCCCGCGCAGGCTGCTCACCGGCTCGCCGAGCCGCTGCAGCATGTCCCACACGTGCGGCATCGCGAGGTCGGTGGTGCGCGGCAGCACGCGGTTGTCGCCGACCACGACGCCGTCCTCGGGCGCCAGCGCCTTGTAGCCCTCCCACGCACCCGCGACGGCGAGCAGCCCGAGCAACCCGAGCACGACTGCGCGCACCAGGGGCAGGCCTCTGCGGGCGCCGGCGACCAGGCTCGGGCGTGCGGCCGTCAGCCCGGGGGCGGCGGTCGTCTGGGCGGTGGCGGACAAGGCTCAGGCCTTCGCGACCACGTGGTCGCGCAGCTCGGGCATGATCGACTCGCCGTACACGCGCATCGTCTCCTCCTTGTTGTCGTGCTGGAGGTAGACCGCGAACTGGTCGACGCCGATCGCCTTGAGCTCCTCGAGCTTGGCGCGATGGTCCTCGACGGTGCCGAGGAGGCAGAACCGGTCGACGATCTCGTCGGGCACGAAGTCGGCGTGCGTGTTGCCGGCCCGACCGTGCTCGTTGTAGTCGTAGCCCTCGCGGCCCTTGATGTAGTCGGTCAACGCCTGGGGGACACCTACCGAGGGGTCGTCGCCGTAGCGGGCGACGATGTCGGCCACGTGGTTGCCGACCATCCCGCCGAACCACCGGCACTGCTCGCGCGCGTGGGTCAGCGCCTCGTCGCTGCCGTCGGTGACGTACGCCGGAGCCGCGACGCAGAAGGTGATCGCGTCGGGGTCGCGCCCCGCGTCGGAGGCGGCTTGGCGGACGGCGCCGATCATCCACTTCGCGATGTCGACGTCGGCCAGCTGCAGGATGAAGCCGTCGCCGTGCTCGCCGGTGGTCTTGAGTGCCAACGGGCCGTAGGCCGCGATCCACACCTCGAGCGCCGACGAGCGCGCCCACGGGAACTGGAGCGTGGTGCCGTTGACCTCGACCGGGCGGCAGTTGGCCAGCTCGCGGATCACGTGGGTGGCCTCGCGGACGTCCTTGAGCGTGGTCGGCTTGCCGTTGAGGACGCGGACGGCGGAGTCCCCGCGGCCGATGCCGCACACCGTGCGGTTGCCGTACATCTCGTTGAGCGTCGCGAAGACCGACGCCGTGACGGTCCAGTCACGCGTGGACGGGTTGGTGACCATCGGGCCGACGACGATCCGGTTGGTGGCGCCCAGGATCGCCGAGTAGATGACGTAGGGCTCCTGCCAGAGCAGGTGCGAGTCGAAGGTCCACGCATAGTCGAAGCCGTGCTCCTCGGCCTGCTTGGCCAGGGCGACGGTGCGCCAGGCGGGCGGGTTGGTCTGCAGGACGACGCCGAAGTCCATGGTGTGCCTTTCAACGGTGGTTGAGGTGCGAGGAGCCGACGGTGGTTGAGGTGCGAGCAAGGCGAGCCTCGAAACCCCGGGGGTCAGACGAGGTACTGCGAGAGGCCGCGCCGGAGGTACTGCCCATGGCCGGCGCGTCCGTGGAACTCGCCGTTCTCGACCAGCACGGACCCGCGGGAGACGACGACGTCGACGTGGCCGTCGATCTCGTAGCCCTCCCAGGCCGAGTGGTCCATGTTCATGTGGTGCGTCCTGCCCTCGCCCATGCCGATGGACGTGTGGCCGTGGGGGTCGTAGACGACGATGTCGGCGTCGGCGCCGGGCGCGATGACGCCCTTGGTGCCGTAGAGGCCGAACATCCGAGCCGGGGTCGTCGAGGTGAGCTCGACCCAGCGCTCGAGGGTGATCTCGCCGGTCACGACGCCCTGGTACATGAGGTCCAGGCGGTGCTCGATCGACCCGATCCCGTTGGGGATCGCGCGGAAGTCGCCCTTGCCGAGCTCCTTCTGGTCCTTCATGCAGAACGGACAGTGGTCGGTGGAGACCATCTGCAGGTCGTTGGTGCGCAGGCCCTGCCACATGGCGTCCTGGTGGCCGTCCTCGCGCGAGCGCAGCGGGGTCGAGCAGACCCACTTGGCACCCTCGAAGTCGCCCCACGTCTTGTCGCCCTGTGCCCCCAGCTGCTCTTCCAGCGAGAGGTAGAGGTACTGCGGGCAGGTCTCGCCGAAGACGTTCTTGCCGCGGTCGCGGGCCGCGGCCAGCTGGGCGACCGCCTGCTTGGCCGACACGTGCACGACGTACAGCGGCGACTCGGTGAGGTCGGCAAGCATGATCGCGCGGTGGGTGGCCTCCTCCTCCATCTGCCAGGCGCGGGCGATGCCGTGGAAGTAGGGAGTGGTCTTGCCGGAGTTGTAGAGCTGCTCGGCGAGCACGTCGATGGCCGGGCCGTTCTCGGCGTGCATCATCGTCAGCAGCCCGAGCTCGGCGGCCTTCTGCATCGCCTTGAGGATCTGGGCGTCGTCGGAGTAGAAGACGCCGGGATAGGCCATGAAGAGCTTGTACGACGTGATGCCCTCGTCGACGAGGGTCTCCATCGCCTTGAGGGAGTGCTCGTCGACGCCGCCGACGATCTGGTGGAAGCCGTAGTCGACCGCGCAGTTGCCGGCCGCCTTCTCGTGCCAGGCGGCCAGGCCGGTCTCGATCCGCTGGCCGGTGGTCTGCACCGCGAAGTCGATGATCGAGGTGGTGCCGCCCCAGGCCGCCGCGATCGTCCCGGTCTCGAACGTGTCGCTGGCCTCGGTGCCGCCGAAGGGCAGCTGCATGTGGGTGTGGGCGTCGATGCCGCCGGGGATGACGTACTTGCCCGTCGCGTCGACGACCCGGTCGACCGAGGCGGTCAAGTCGCTGCCGAGCAGCGTGGATCCGGGGGCGAGGACGGCGACGATCAACTCGTCGTCGACCAGGACGTCGGCCGCCGTACGGCCGGTCGAGCTGACGACGGTGCCGCCGGTGATCAGGAGGGTGCTCATGGTGCTCCTCTCGGTCGCGATCAGGCCTGGGCGATGTGGGTGTAGGAGTCGGGGCGGCGGTCGCGGTAGAACTGCCAGTCGTCGCGCATCTGCTGGACCATGTCCATCTCGAGGTCGCGCACCATCAGCTCCTCGGACTCCGAGCTCCCGCGCTCGCCGACGAAGTTGCCGCGCGGGTCGATGACCTGGCTGGTGCCGTAGAAGTCGACGGCCTCGTCGCCGTACTCGTTGTCCTCGCGGCCGACCCGGTTGGGCTGCAGCACGTAGTAGCCGTTGGCGACCGCGGCGCAGGGGCCCTCGACCTCCCAGAGCCGGTTGGACAGGCCCGGCTTGGTGGCGTTGGGGTTGAAGACGATGTGGGCGCCGTTGAGGCCGAGCTCGCGCCAGCCCTCGGGGAAGTGCCGGTCGTAGCAGATGTAGACGCCGATCTTGCCGACCGAGGTGTCGAAGACGGGGTAGCCGAGGTTGCCGGGGCGGAAGTAGAACTTCTCCCAGAACTTCTCGAGGTTGGGGATGTGGTGCTTGCGGTAGCTGCCGAGGATCGTGCCGTCGGCCTCGACGACGACCGCGGTGTTGTAGTAGACCCCCGTCTGCTCCTCCTCGTAGATCGGCAGCACCATCACCATGCTCAGCTCCTTGGCCAGGGCGGCGAAGCGCTGCACGATCGGGCCGTCGGCGGGCTCGGCGAACCGGTAGTACTTCTGGTCCTGGGTGATCCCGAAGTAGGGCCCGTAGAAGAGCTCCTGGAAGCAGATCACCTGGGCGCCCTGCTCCTTGGCGTCGCGAGCGAACTGCTCGTGCTTGTCGAGCATGGACTCCTTGTCACCGGTCCAGGTGGTCTGGGAGATGGCGGCTCGCACGATCGTCACGGGGGGTCCTCCGGGGGCTCGCTCGGTCGGGTGTCGAGGTCAACGAGAGTGTTATCCTCCGGGTTGAACATTTCGCTTGGATTTCTCTTCTGTCAAGGGTCCACGGCAATCCGATGTCGGCTCGGCGGGCGGGACCGGCCGGGAAGAGGTGCGCGATGACGGCTGCGTCTCCGGTGTACGGCGGCGTCGAGGACCGCTCGCCGCGGGGGATCGCCGGCGCGTTCAGCCGGGCGATCCGCTCCGGCGCCCTGGCACCCGGCGACCGACTCCCCACGGTGCGGGAGGTGGCGAGCGACCTCGGGGTCTCGCCGGCCACGGTCAGCGCCGCCTGGCAGGCGCTGCGCCGTACGGGCCTGGTGGTCTCGCGCGGACGGGCCGGCACCTTCGTCCGCGACAGCCCGACCAGCTGGCTGAGCCCGCGGGTGCGCGACCTGGTCGGGCAGGGCGGCCCCCAGGCAGGGACCGACTCGGCGGTCCGCTTCGACCTGTCGCGCGGCACCCCCGACCCCGCCCTGCTGCCGTCGCTCGGCCCGGCCCTGGGCCGTGTCTCGGCGCGGGCGGCGACGCTGGCCTACCAGGAGGAGCCGGTGCTGCCTCGGCTGCGCGAGGTGCTCGCCGCGACGTGGCCCAACCCCGACGACACGATCACCGTGGTCGACGGGGCGACCGACGGCATCGCCCGGGTGATGGAGCACCTCGTCTCCTTCGGGGACCGCGTGGTGCTGGAGTCACCGACGTTCCCGCCGTTCTTCGACCTCGTCGAGTCCCTGGGCGCCGAGGTGGTGCCGGTCGAGATCGACGGCGAGGGGATGCGGGCGGAGTCGTTGCGCATCGCCCTGGACGCCCGACCTGTGGCCGTCGTCCTGCAGCCACGGGCGCACAACCCCACCGGCATCTCGCTGGCACCCACACGCGCCGCCGCGCTGGCCCGGGTCATCGCGCGTCGCGGTGGCGAGGCGCCCTGGGTCGTCGAGGACGATCACTCCGGCGCGATCAGCACCTCCCCGGACGTCTCGCTGAGCACGCTGCTGCCGGGTCGGGTCGTCCACGTCCGGAGCTTCTCCAAGTCCCACGGCCCCGACCTGCGCATCGCCGCGCTCGGAGGACCGTCCGTGCTGGTCGACGCGATCGTGCAGCGCCGCATGCTCGGCCCCGCCTGGACCTCGCGGATGGTGCAGTCGATCCTCCTCGACCTGCTCACCGAGGCCCGGTCGATGGACGAGGTCGCCGAGGCCCGCCGTCAGTACTTCGGACGGCAGCGCTCGCTCGTGGCCGCGCTGGCGTCGTACGGCGTCGAGGTCGCCCCTCCCGACGGGATCAACCTGTGGCTGCCCGTGCACGACGAGCGCGCCGCCCTGCTCCACCTCGCCGCGGCCGGGGTCCGAGCCGCCGCCGGGCGCCCCTTCCTGGAGACCGGATCAGCGGTCGCGCCGCACGTGCGCGTCACGTCGGGGCTGGTGGCTCCCGAGGACGCCGACGAGGTGGCCGCAGCGCTGGCCGGGGCCGCGGCTCACTAGTGTCCCGCCGCCCAGCGCACGGCGGCGATGCGCCGTCATACCGGGCTCGTCTCGCTACTCCTCGGGCCGCTCGGGCCGCTGCCGGCGCTCCCGGTTCATCTCTCCCACGTCGCGCTCGATCTGCTCCGCACGCTTGCGCTCGAACAGCAGGATCAACACGACCACACCCACGAGCACGAGGACTGTCACGATCACCTCGAACAACGTCATGTTTCATGATCACGCGGCCGGGACGAGTGGCAACACACCCGGGAGGGCCAACGCGCGGACGGGTGCGCTGGCGGCGGACCGACTCGTCGGCGCCTGGGACCAGCGCGCCGGGATGCGCCACGCCCGGCGTCGTGGCGGCGGTGGTGGACGCCGTACGTCGCGCTCTTCCTCACGCTCATTCACCCCCACCGGTGTGGAACCCCGGCCGCCGCAGCGGCAAGCCTGGACGAGGAGCCGGCGCTCGGCCGGTTCCGAGATGTCTGGAGGAAGCACCATGAAGGCAGTGACATGGCAGGCGCCCCGCAAGGTAGCGGTGCAGGACGTCCCGGATGCCAAGATCATCGACCCGACAGATGCTGTGATCCGGGTGACCACGACGGGGTTGTGCGGCTCCGACCTGCACCTCTATGAGCCGCTCTCCCCCTTCATGACCCCCGGTGACGTGGTCGGCCACGAGCCGATGGGGATCGTCGAGGAGGTCGGCAGCCAGGTGCAGGACCTCAAGGTCGGCGACCGGGTGGTCGTCCCGTTCAACGTGAGCTGCGGCTCGTGCTGGATGTGCGGCCAGGGACTGCACAGCCAGTGCGAGACCACCCAGAACCGTGACCAGGGAACCGGCGCGAGCCTCCTCGGCTTCAGCAAGCTCTACGGCCAGGTCACCGGCGGGCAGGCGGAGTACCTCCGTGTCCAGTTCGCCGACTTCCTTCCCGTGAAGGTGCCGGTGGGGCCCTCCGACGACCGCTTCGTCTACCTCTCCGACGTGCTCCCCACCGCCTGGCAGGGGGTGCAGTACGCCGACGTCCCCGACGGTGGCACGCTGCTCGTGCTCGGCGCCGGTCCGATCGGCGACATGGCCGCTCGGATCGCGATGCACGCCGGACGCCGGGTGATCGTCGCGGACCGGGTCCCCGAGCGGCTCGCGCGAGTCAGCGCCCGCGGGGCCGAGACCATCGACATCGACGCGGTCGACGACCTCGCCGAGGAGGTGCGCTCCCGCACCGCCGGGCGCGGGGCCGACGCGGTGATCGACGCCGTCGGCATGGAGGCCCACGGCAACCCGGTGGCGGAGAAGCTCATCAAGGCGGTGGGCCTCCTGCCCGACGCGGTGGCCGAGCCCCTGATGCTCAAGGCCGGCTTCGACCGGCTCGCCGCCCTGCACAGCGCGGTCGACGCCGTCCGACGCGGCGGCACGGTCTCGGTGCTCGGCGTCTACGGCGGCGCTGCGGACCCGATGCCCCTCATGCAGATGTTCGACAAGCAGGTGCAGCTGCGGATGGGCCAGGCCAACGTCCGGCGCTGGACCGACGACATCCTCCCGCTGCTCGTCGACGACAGCGATCCCCTGGGCACGGAGTCCTTCGCCACCCACCGGCTCCCGCTGTCGGAGGCGCCGCAGGCCTACGCGTCGTTCCGCGACAAGCAGGACGGCATGGTCAAGGTGGTCTTCACCCCCTGACGTCGGCCTTCGTCGTCGGGCCCGCCCGTGACCCTCGAACGGCGCCCACCCGGATGCGGGGTGGGCGCCGTTCGACGTGGCCGCGACGTGTCAGGTCGTCAGCTCGGGAACGAGCCACCTGACGCGGCGAGGTCGCGCAGCCAGGCGGTGGGCGCGAACCGCTCGCCGTACGCCTCGGCCAGCTCGTCGGCGCGCTTGACGAAGGCCGACAGGCCGATCTCGCCGTCGGTGCCCTCGTAGCCGGTCATGAACTGCGCGGCACCACCGGTCATCGGCGGGAAGCCGATGCCCATGATGGAGCCGATGTTGGCGGCTGCCGCCGAGGTGACCACGCCCTCCTCGAAGCACTTGGCCGTCTCGAGCGCCTCGGCGAAGAGCATCCGGTCCTTCATGTCCTCGAACGGGATCTGGGTCTCGGCGATCGGGAACTCGTCCTTCAGGCCGGCCCACAGCGAGCCGCGCTTGCCCTCGGCGTACTCGAAGAAGCCCTTGCCGACCAGGCGCGAGGAGCGCCCGAGCTCGATCATCCTCGCGATGACGGGCACGCCCGGGTGGGTCGTGTACGGCGTGCCGTCGCGCTCGGCGGCGTCCTTGGAGGCCTTCTCGATCTTGGCCATCAGCTCCATGTTGAGCTCGTCGGTCAGCTGCAGCACGCCGACGGGGTAGCCCGCCTGCGTCGTGGCCCGCTCGATCGACATCGGGTAGCAGCCCTCGGCCAGCATGGCCAGGCCCTCCATGACCTGGGTGCCGATGACGCGCGAGGTGTAGAAGCCACGGCTGTCGTTGACGACGATCGGGGTCTTCTTGATCTGCTGGACGACGTCGAAGGCCATGGCGAGCGCCTTCTCGGAGGTCTCCTTGCCCTTGATGATCTCGACCAGCGGCATCTTGTCCACGGGGGAGAAGAAGTGCAGGCCGATGAAGTCGGCGGGGCGGTCGACGCCCTCGGCGAGCTCGGTGATCGGCAGGGTCGAGGTGTTGGAGCAGAGCAGCGCGTCGTCGTTGACGAACGGCATGATCTCGGCGAACACCTTGGCCTTGAGAGCCGGGTCCTCGAAGACGGCCTCGATGACCAGGTCGCAGCCGGTCAGGTCCGCCGGGTCAGCGGTCGGCGTGATCCGGCCCAGCATCTCGGCCGACTTCTCCTCGGTGAGCTTGCCGCGGCTGACGCCCTTGGCGTTGAGCTTCTCCGAGTAGGCCTTGCCCTTGTCGGCGTTCTCCTGCGAGACGTCCTTGAGCACGACCTCCATGCCCGCGCGGGCGCAGGAGTAGGCGATGCCCGCGCCCATCATGCCGGCGCCGAGGACGCCGACCTTGACGGCGCGGTAGGGCTCGATGCCCTGCGGACGCTCGGTGCCGGCGTTGATCGCCTGCAGGTCGAAGAAGAACGCCTGGATCATGTTCTTCGAGCCCTGGTTGACGATCAGGTTCGTCAGGTAGCGCGACTCGATCCGCGAGGCGGTGTCGAAGTCGCGGCTGGCGCCCTCGACGGCCGCGCTCAGGATTGCGCGGGCGGCGGGGTAGACCGCGCCCTTGGTCTGCTTGCGCAGCAACGCCGGGAAGGCCGGGAGGAAGCTCGCCAGTGCCGGCGACTTGGGGTTGCCGCCGGGCATCTTGTAGCCGGGGGCGTCCCAGGGGTTCTGCGTCGCCTCGGGGTTGGCCTTGATCCACGCCTTGGCGGCCGGGACCAGCTCGTCCTGGGTGGCGACGAGCTCGTCGATGAGCCCCTTGCCCTTGGCCGCGCCCGCCTTGAACTGCGCGCCGGTGAGGAGGAAGTCCATCAGCCCGGCCTGGAGGCCGAACTTGCGCACCATCCGGGTGACCCCGCCGCCGCCGGGCAGCAGGCCCAGGCTGGACTCGGGCAGGCCCACGGTGACCTTGGGGTCGTCGACAGCGATGCGGTACTGGGCGGCCAGGCAGATCTCGAAGCCGCCACCGAGCGCGGCGCCGTTGATGGCGGCCACGACCGGCTTGGGGAGCAGCTCGAGGCGGCGCAGGGCGGCCTTGACGTTCTCCGACATGGCGAAGACCGAGGCGGCGTCGTCCGGTCCGGCCTGGACCATGCCCTTGAGGTCGCCGCCGGCGAAGAAGGTCTTCTTCGCGCTGGCGATGACGACTCCGGCGACGGAGTCCGGGTCGGCGGCGAGCTCGTCCTCGAGCTGGTCGACGGCCGCCTTCATGGAGTCGATGTAGAGCTGGTTCATCGTGTTGGCCGACTGATTGGGGTCGTCCAACGTCAGGGTGACGATGTTGTCGGCGTCCTTGTCGTAGCGGACCGACGTGGTCGTCTCAGGTGCGGCGGTGCTCATGCGTGGTGGGTTCCTGTCCTTCGATAAGTGTGTGGGGTACGGCAGGGGGTTGCGGCTGCGTCTCGGCTCACTAGGTTTCGTCGCGCTCGTGCGACCTCGCAAGCTCGGTCGCGTCGCTTGCTCAACCCACCGCTTGGTGTGGTGAAGCTTCGTCAGACCTCGCAAGCTCGGTCAGACAAGTTCCACCACAGTCGCGATGCCCATGCCTCCGCCGACGCAGAGCGTGGCGAGGCCGCGCTTCTGATCGCGGCGCTCGAGCTCGTCGATCAGGGTGCCGAGGATCATCGCGCCGGTCGCGCCGAGCGGGTGACCCATCGCGATCGCGCCGCCGTTGACGTTCGTGATCTCGTCGGAGATGCCCATGTCGCGCATGAAGCGCATCGCGACGGCGGCGAAGGCCTCGTTGATCTCGAAGAGGTCGATGTCCTTGACCTCGAGGCCGGCCTTGCCGAGCGCCTTGCGGGCGGCGGGGGCCGGACCGGTCAGCATGATCGTCGGGTCGGCACCGGAGACGGCCATCGAGATGATCCGGGCGCGAGGGGTGAGGCTCAGCTCGGAGCCGATCGCCTCGGTGCCGATCGCCATCAGGGCGGCGCCGTCGACGATGCCCGAGGAGTTGCCGGCGTGGTGGACGTGATCGATCTTCTCCAGCCAGTGGTACTTCTCCAGGGCGACGTCGTCGAAGCCGGCGTCCTTGCCGATCTGGGCGAAGCTGGGCTTGAGCCCGGCGAGGCCCTCGACGGAGGTGTCGGGGCGGATCGTCTCGTCGGTGTCGAGGACGGTCAGGCCGTTGAGGTCGGTGACGGGGATGACCGAGTTGGCGTGGTAGCCGTTGGCCCACGCCTTCGCGGCGCGGTGGTGCGACTCGGCGGCGTAGGCGTCGACGTCCTCACGGCTCCAGCCCTCGATCGTGGCGATCAGGTCGGCGCCGATGCCCTGCGGCACGAAGCCCGTGGTGAGCGCGGTGGCCGGGTCCTGCGCCCAGGCGCCGCCGTCGGAGCCCATGGCGACGTTGGACATCGACTCGACGCCGCCGGCGAGGATCAGGTCCTCCATGCCGCCGCGGATCCGGCCGGCGGCCTGGTTGACGGCCTCGAGGCCCGAGGCGCAGAAGCGGTTGAGCTGGACGCCCGCCACGGTGTCGGGGTAGCCGGCCGCGAGGGCGGCGGTCTTGGCGATGTCGCCACCCTGCTCGCCGATGGGCGAGACGACCCCGAGCACGACGTCGTCCACGCGTGCGGGATCCAGGTCGGGGTTGCGCTTGCGGACCTCGTCGAGGAGCCCGACCATCAGGTCGACGGCCTTGACCTCGTGGAGCGATCCGTTGGCCTTGCCCTTGCCGCGCGGAGTGCGCAGGTGGTCGTACACGAATGCTTCTGCCATGACCTCGTCCTTGAGCTGGGAGTGGATGCGGGTGGATGCGGGTGGGCGCCGCGCATGGGGCGCCTTGCCTCCCACGATTGTGACACCAATACTGTCATCATCGTCAAGGGTGGTCGAACAGTGATCGGAGTCACGTGGTGAGCCAGGCGGGTGAGCGGCACGGGCACGAGGCGACCCCCGAAGACCTCCTCACCCTCGACGAGCTGACCGCCCGAGTCGGCCTCAGCGTGCGCAACGTGCGCTTCTACACCTCGCGCGGACTGGTCCCGCCCCCGCTCCGCCAGGGACGATCCGGCTACTACACCGCCGAGCACGTCGCCCGCCTCGAACTCGTCCAGGAGCTGCAGGCCCACGGCTTCACGTTGGCCGCCATCGAGCGCTACGTCAGCGCCCTGCCCGAGGACGCCGAGCCCGAGGACATCGCGCTGGCCCGCACCATGCTGGCCCCCTGGCAGTCGGACCTGCCGGTCGACATGGAGCGCTCCGAGCTCGACCTGCGGGCAGGTCGCCCCCTGAGTGACCAGGACATCGCCACCCTGGTGGCGCTCGGCATCGTGCGCGTGCGCGAGGACCGATTCCTCGTCGCACGCACGCAACTGGGCGTCGGCGTCCAGCTCCTCGAGCTCGGGTTCCCGCGCGAGGTCGCCGAGGCGGCCCGGGCGATCTACCTCGATCATGGCCGGCAGATGGCCGAGGAGCTGCACGTGCTCATCGCCGAGCAGCTGGCGCCGCGCTACGAGTCGGGCGACTTCCATCGGTTCCAGGCCGTGATGGAACGGCTCAAGCCACTGGCCGTCGGCGGACTCGTGACGGCCTACGAGAACGCCGTCGCCCGCGCCGCTCGGATCGCCTCGCGCACGCTGCGCTGACCCGGCGCGCTGTCGACGTCAGGGAAGCACCGCCCGCACGCGCTCGGTGAGCCAGCGCTGGACCTGCAGGGCCGTGTCGACGATCGGGTCCGCCGGGTCGGCCCCGCCGAGCACCCGCACCTCCCACACGCCGTACCAGGCGACGTACAGGCCGACGGCGAGCAGGAGCGCGCCGGTGACCGGCGGGAGCCACTGCCCCGCCTTGCGCAGGCCACCGACGAAGGCGCCCGAGGCGAGCGCGACCGCCACCGCGGCGACACCGACGACGGCGCCCATCCCCGCCGCGTAGGTGACGAACAACGCCAGGCCGTCGACGAACTCGTCGCTGCGCAGGCTCGTCACCACGATCGCGAGGAACGGTCCCACGGTGCAGGTCAAGGAGGCGACGGCGTAGACCACGCCGTACCCGAAGGTCGCGAGGGCGCCGTTGCCCGCGGCGCGCCGCAGATGGATCGCCGGGAGCCGGACCTCGCGGCCCGACACGAGGTAGCCGCCCACCGCCGCGAGGAGCACGCCGGTCGCAGCGGTCACGTAGGGCAGGTACTCCTGCACCCCGCTGGCCAGCGGCTGCACCAGCAGCCCGAAGGCACCGAAGACGAGCACGAAGCCGGCCGTCATCAGCAGGGTCGCGACCACCGCGCGGGAGACCGCGGCCCCGGAGCGCCGTACGGCGGTCATCGTGGCGCCGCCGCTCGAGGCGGCCCCCGGCGTCGGGGAGGCAACTGCGATGGCGGACTCCTGCGGCAGCACCACCAGCGAGAGGTACGCCGGGAGCAGCGCGAAGCCACAGGGGTTGAGGGCGGCCAGACCACCGGCGGTGAAGGCCAGGGTCAGCGCGGCGGTGTCCACTGTCGCGCGGTGGGTCAGCCGGCGACGTCGGCGACCACGGCGGAGAGCGCGTCGTCGTCGGCGTAGCCGGTGCGCAGTGCCTCGCCACCCGCGGCGTCGAGGACGACGAACGAGGACTGCTCGGAGATCCCGAAGCGCTGGTAGAGGTCCCCGCTGGGGTCGCTCAGGTGCGTGAGTCCGGGCACGTCGTCGGCGAAGGCCCTGATCGCGTCGGTGCCGTCGAGTCCGCCGACCCCGACGAACGCGACGTCGTCGCCGTACTGGTCGACGAGACCGGTCACCGTCGGGACCTGGCTCTTGCACACGGCGCACCAGGGAGCCCAGAACCACAGCACGACCGGGCGACCCGCCACCGAGGCACCGTCGAAGGCATCACCGGAGACCGTGGTCGCCTGGAACTGCAAGGCCGCCGGCACGACGGTCTCGGGAGCGGGACCCTCGCTCTGTTGCGACTTGGCGCCCTTGGCGCCCTCGCCGCCCTTGCCGGACGTGGTGGATCCGGTCTCGGACGAGGAGGACTCGGCCGGGCTCGCCGGTGCGGAGGGCGACTCCGTCCGCGAGGCGCCGGACGCTGCCGGATCGCTCCCGTCGGCCACCTCGGCTCCCCCGCACGCAGCGAGAGCCAGCGCGGCGACCACACCCAGCACGGCGGGGCGTATCGCCGCGCCGGCATACCGGCGACTCGGGTGGGACTCGGGGTGCTGCACTCGAGAGGTCACTTCCTCAGCATGCCTGGCGCTGAGCACCAGCGTGCCCGTGCACACCTTGTCGATTCCTTACGCTTCACCGCCGACCCGTCTGCCATGTGTGACGGGTCAGCGCGAACGACGCCGACCCGTCCGCCATGTGTGACGGGTCAGCGGCGACCGGACGAGAAGGAGGCCGCGCTGTGGCCGCCACCCGAGGACGATGCCGACGTGCCGGCACCGCGACGCCGGTTGCGGTTGCCGCCCTGCTTGGCCTGGCCACCGCCGGAGCCCGAGGCGGGGCCGCCCTGCTTGGCCTGGCCACCGCCGGAGCGCTGGCCACCGCCGGAGGAGCGACCGCCGCCGCCCTGGCCGCCGCGGCTGCGACGACCGCCGCCACCGCCGCCGGGCTTGCGTGCCGAGCCACCCGACCCGGAGCCCGAGCCGCGCTGCGGCTGGGTCGGCACCTCGATCTCGAGGCCACCGGGGGTGAGGGTGCGCTCACCGGGGGCGAGCTGCACGAGGACGGGGTGCTTGGCTCCGTCGACGCGCGTCGTCGTGGGCTTGATCCCGGCCGCGCGGGTCAGGGCTCGCACGTCGCGCACCTGCTCGTCGGTCATCAGCGTGATGACGGTGCCCGAGGCACCGGCACGCGCCGTACGACCCGAGCGGTGCAGGTAGGCCTTGTGCTCGGTGGGCGGGTCCGCGTGCACGACCAGGGCGACGTCGTCGACGTGGATGCCGCGAGCGGCGATGTCGGTGGCGACGAGCGTCGTGGCCTTGCCCGAGTGGAAGGCGTCCATGTTGCGGGTGCGGGCGTTCTGGCTCAGGTTGCCGTGCAGGTCGACGGAGGGCACGCCGTTCTTGTTGAGCTGACGAGCCAGCGCCTTGGCGCCGTGCTTGGTGCGGGTGAAGACGACCGTGCGGCCCGGGGCCGAGGTGAGGTCGACCAGCACCGGCAGGCGGTTCTCGCGGGTCAGGTGCAGCACGTGGTGGTCCATCGTGGCGACCGGCGACTGGGCCGAGTCTGCCTCGTGCACGACCGGCGAGCTGAGGAACTTCTTCACCAGCACGTCGATCGCGTTGTCGAGCGTGGCCGAGAAGAGCAGACGCTGGCCGCTGCTCGGCGTCGCGGAGAGCAGACGCCGTACGGCGGGCAGGAAGCCGAGGTCGGCCATGTGGTCGGCCTCGTCGAGCACCGTCACCTCGATGGCGTCCAGGCGGCAGTGGCCCTGCTGGATGAGGTCCTCGAGGCGGCCCGGGCAGGCCAGCACGATGTCGGCGCCCTTGCGGAGACCGGTGACCTGCGGGTTCTGGCCGACGCCACCGAAGATGGTCATCGTCGACAGACCGGCGGCCTTGGCCAGTGGCTTGAGCGCCTCGTGGATCTGCCCGACCAGCTCGCGGGTGGGGGCCAGGATCAGCGCCCGCGGCTTGCCCGGCATGGCGGGAAGGCTGGAGTCGAGGAGCCGGGCCACGACCGGAAGCAGGAAGGCGTAGGTCTTGCCGGAGCCGGTGCGGCCACGGCCGAGGACGTCCCGACCGGCGAGCGAGTCCGGGAGGGTGGCGGCCTGGATCGGCGTCGGGACGGTGATGCCCTGCTCGGTGAGGACTCGCACGAGCGAGTCGGGCAGGCGCACGTCGGAGAAGCTGGAAATGGAAGATGCTGAAGTCACGGCGACATCACTAACTGTGTGTGTCTCGCCAGCTGTCCCGCCGGCGGCGGGATCGGGTAAGCAATGCCCTCGTTGCGAGGGGCGCCGGGGTCCCCTGGTGATGCTGGGGATCTGCGCGGGAGCCGGCGGCAAGACTGGCCGGGCTCTGTCGACAAACCTACTGCAATTGCGGGTGAAGCCACGCATCCCCGCGCTCGCCTAGGGTGTGAGGATGAGCACCGTCCTGGTCACCGGCGCCACCGGATTCGTCGGCCGTCGTCTCGTGCCAGTCCTCGTCGAGCGTGGTCTCGACGTCCGCGCCATGACCCGCCGTCCCGAGTCGTACGACGGACCCGGCACCGGGGTCGCCGGAGACGTCCACGACCCCGAGAGCCTGGAGGCAGCCCTGGAGGGCGCCGACGTCGCGGTCTACCTGGTGCACTCCCTCGACGACGACGACTTCGAGCGCAAGGACGCCGAGGCCGCGGTGTCCTTCGGCAAGGCGGCGGCTGCCGCCGGCGTCCGACAGATCGTCTACCTCGGCGGCCTCGGCGAGGAGGGGGACGACCTGTCGCCGCACCTGCGCTCGCGACGCGAGGTGGAGGGCAAGCTGGGCGAGGCAGGCGTCCCGGTCACCGTGCTGCGGGCCGCGATCGTCGTCGGGGCCGGGGGCATCTCGTGGGAGATCACCCGCCAGCTGGTGAAGAACCTGCCGGCCATGGTGGTGCCGAAGTGGGTCAACACCCTGACCCAGCCGATCGCCGTCGACGACGTGATCCGCTACCTGGACGGGGTGATCGGGCTCGAGGCTGCCGTCGGGAAGGTCCTCGAGATCGGCGGCAGCGACCAGCTGACCTACCTGGAGATGATGCAGCAGGCCGCCGAGGTGATGACCGGTCGGCGCGTGCCGATCGTGACCGTCCCGGTGCTCACGCCGTCGCTGTCGTCGCACTGGATCGCGTTCGTGACCGACGTCGACACGACCACGGCCAAGAACCTCATCGACTCGATGGCGACCGAGGTCGTCGTGCGCGACGAGACGATCCTCGACCTGGTCCCCGGCGAGCCGATGACGTACGTCGAGGCGGTGCGCCTGGCGGTCGAGGAGGGCGGAGCCAAGGACTGAGGAACCGGTGCAACGAGGCTTCAGCCCGCACCGGGTCTCGACACGCTCCGTCGCGGCTCGACCAGCATCGATGACGCCGGCTTCGCCGTCGTGATCAGACGCCGAAGATGACCGGCAGCGCGAACAGCATCGTCAGCGACCACGTGCAGTGGGTGATGATCGGCGCGAGGATCCCGCCGGAGGCGCGACGCTGCAGCCCGACGAGCACGCCGAGCAGGACGGCCGCGAAGGCGAGCATCACGTTGCCGGTGGCCAGGGTCGCGATCGTGTAGGCCACCGTCGTCCACACGACGGGGCGCCGGGTGATCGCGGCGTACGCGGCGCCCCGGAAGAAGAGCTCCTCGGCGACGCCGTTGACGGCGGTCACCAGGACCAGGACGGGCAGGTAGCCCTCGGTGGCGAAGCCGAGCACGCCGCGGACCTGGTCGGCCAGCCAGGGGATCTCCCGCACCACCAGCGCGCCGAGGACGAAGATCCCGGCCAGCGCCGCCCCCAGGACCAGCGGCTGGAGCACCGGCCGGTGGTGCAGGTCGTGGCGGGCGATCCGTCCGAGGTGCAGCGGCCCCGAGGCGAAGGCGCCGACGGTCCAGACCGCGGCTAGGACCAGCGAGAACACCACGAACTCGGTGCTGCCCTGATCCAGGCGCAGCAGGATGCCCAGCACGATCGCGCCGAGCACGACGAAGGAGGCCGTGACGACCTGTCGGCGGCGCAGGTCGCGGGCGCTCTGCCGATGGTCGCGCGGGACGACGTCCCACAGCGACCGTTCGATCCACTGCCTCACCACGGGTTCACCCCCGACTCCGTGTTGCTCTCCACGAGACACAACAACCCCTCGCCGGAGAACGCTACCGGCGAGGGGTGGTCTACTTCTGGGGACCATCAGGTCCGGCCACTGTCGTGGAGGGCTACTTGGTCAGGCCGTCCTTGAGGTCCTTGGCTGCGTCCTTGACCTTCTCGACGCCCTGCTTGACCGAGGACTCGGCCTGGTCGCCCTTGCCCTCGGCCTCGAGGCTCTCGTTGCCGACAGCCGAGCCGGTGCCTTCCTTGACCTTGCCCTGTGCGTCCTGGGCCTTGTTGCTGATCTTGTCGTCGAGTCCCATGGGAACCTCCTGTGTGACGTCTCAGCGACGCCGATCGGCGCCTCTTCCCTCAATGAACCACGCACGCGAGCGCCGGACATCGCCCGTCGGGGTGACGGGCGGCGTCCAGGCGTGGTTCAGGCCGTGAAGCTCAACACATCGTCGTCGATCGCGTCGCGCCGGATGGTGCGGATGTCGACGAGGTAGTTCTGCTTGAGCATCCAGGGCGCCCGGTCGCCCTGGCGGGGCAGTCCGTCCAGAGCGCGCTGGATGTAGCCCGACGCGAGATCCATGAACGGCCGCTCGCCGACCTCCGGGTCCCGGACGGGGACCACGCTGCGCGAGCCGGTGCGGTCCATGTGCGACAGCAACCGGACGACGTACTCCCCGACCAGGTCTGCCTTCAGCGTCCACGACGCGTTGGTGTAGCCGATGGTGAAGACGAAGTTGGGCAAGCCGCTGACCATCAGACCCTTGTAGGTCATCTGGTCGGTCGGCTCCTGCACGACGCCGTCGACGGTGAGCGCGATCCCGCCGAAGAGCTTCAGCTTGAGGCCCGTCGCGCTGATGATGACGTCGGCGGCGAGCTCCTGTCCCGACGTGAGCCGGATCCCGGTCCGGGTGAAGGTCTCGATGGTGTCGGTGACGATGTCGGCCTTGCCCGAGCGCAGCGCCCGGAAGAGGTCGCTGTTGGGCACGACGCACAGGCGCTGGTCCCAGGGGTTGTACGGCGGCTGGAAGTGCTCGTCGTACGACGTGCCCTCGGGGAGCTGGCGCTCGGTGAACCTGCGCACCATCGCCTTGGACTGCGCCGGGAAGCGGCGCGCGAGCTGGTAGCTGGCGACCAGGCGCAGGACGTTCTTCCAGCGCACGATGGGGTAGGCGAGCGCGTCCGGGAGCGGGGCGAGGAGCTTGGCCCACGAGTCGGTGCCCGGCTGCGGGAGGATGTACGTCGGCGTGCGCTGCAGCATCGTGACGTGACCGGCCGTCGGGGACATCGACGGCACCAAGGTCACCGCGGTGGCGCCGGAGCCGATGACCACGACGTTCTTGCCGGCGTAGTCGAGGTCCTCGGGCCAGAACTGGGGGTGGACCAGCTCGCCCTCGAAGTCGTCGGCGCCGGGGAAGACCGGGGCGTGGCCCTCCTCGTAGTCGTAGTAGCCGGTGCAGCCCCACAGGAAGCTCGCCGTCATGGTGATCGGCGCCCCGTCGTGGTCGATCTGCACGGTCCACCGCGCGGTCGCGGAGTCCCAGTCGGCCGCGGTCACCCGGTAGCGGTAGCGGATGAGCTTGTCGACGTCGTACTCCTCGGCGACGGTGCGCACGTAGTCGAGGATCAGGTCACCGTCGGCCAGCGCGGTGTCGCTGGGCCACGGCCGCCAGCGGTAGCCGAAGGTGAACATGTCGGAGTCCGAGCGGATCCCCGGGTAGCGGAAGAGGTCCCAGGTGCCGCCGCTGGCCTCGCGCGCCTCGAGGATGGCGATGCTGCGGTCGGGGTGGCCGGTCTTCAGCTGGCAGGCGGCGCCGATGCCGCTCAGGCCCGCGCCGACGATGAGGACGTCGACGTGCTCGATTTCAGTCATGGCAGGACGGTATCCCACCTGTTGACGGATATTCAATAGGTGGGCTTGCGCCGGCCGGCGCCCGCGCGACCCCTCAGGCCTGGACGGCTACGCCCCGCTCGATCAGGCCCTCGACGTCGTCGACACCCCAGGCCCTCAGCGCCGCACGGGTGTGCTCGCCCGTGCCCGGCGGAGGCGTCGAGATCGTCGCCTCGGTGCGCGAGAAGCGCGGGGCCGGCGCCGGCTGGGTCATCCCGTGCGCCTCGACGAAGGTCCCGCGGGTCGCGAGATGGGGGTGCTCGAAGGCCTGGGTCATCGGGATGATGCCGGCCACGCAGGCGTCGGTGCCCTCGAAGATCTCGATCCACTCGGCCTGGGTCTTGGATGCGAAGGTCTCGGTGAAGATCCGGCGCATCTCGTCGTACTCCCCCAGGTCGGCCTGTCCCGGGCAGGTGTCCTTGACGCCCAGGATGGTGACGAGGGCGTCGAAGAACTGCGGCTCCAGGGCGCCGACCGACAGGTGCAGCCCGTCGGAGGTCTCGTAGATGTCGTAGAAGGGGATGCCGCCGTCGAGCATGTTGGCGGCCCGCTCCTCCTGGTAGCCACCCGAGGCCAGGAAGGCCGCCGTCATGGCGTTGAGGTGGGCGGTGCCGTCCACGATCGCGGCGTCGACGACCTGGCCCCGACCGGAGACCTTCGACTCCAGGAGCGCGGCGAGGATGCCGATGACGAGGTACGTCGATCCGCCGCCGAAGTCACCGACCAGGTTGGCCGGGAAGTGGGGCCGGGCCTTGTCCTGGCCGAGGCCGAAGAGGGTGCCGGTGATCGCGATGTAGTTCATGTCGTGCCCAGCGGCCTGGGCGAGCGGGCCGGTCTGACCCCAGCCGGTCATCCGGCCGTAGACGATGCGGGGGTTGACCGCCAGGCAGTCGTCGGGACCGAGACCGAGGCGCTCGGTGACGCCGGGTCGCATCCCCTCGATGACGACGTCGGCGTCCTGGACGAGGTCGAGGACGACCTGGGTCGCCTCGGGGTTCTTGAGGTCGAGCGCGACGCTGGGCCGCCCCCGGTTGAGCAGCATCTGCTTGCCGCCGGCGAGCGCCTGGCCTCCGGGGCGCTCGACGCGGATCACGTCGGCGCCGAGGTCGGCCAGGATCATGCACGCGTGCGGCCCGGGGCCGATGCCGGCGATCTCCACGACCTTGACGCCCTTGAGGGGCCCGGTGCCCTGCCCCAGGACGACCTGGCCGAGCTGGACGGTGCTGGTGTCATCTGCGCTCATGGAGCGGATACTGCCAGTTCCACTGTCACGGTGGGAGGGGTCCCTCGGCAGCGGGCGCGTCATCTCACCCGGACGGCGGCAGCACCCGACGCAAGAACTGGCGCGTCCGCTCCTCCCGCGGCTCGCTGAAGATCTCGGCCGGCGGGCCCTGCTCGAGGATCCGTCCCTCGGAGAGGAAGCAGACCGATGTGGCGACCTCGCGGGCGAAGCTCATCTCGTGGGTCGCCAGGATCATCGTGGTGCCGCGCTCGGCGAGGTCGCGCACGATCGTGAGCACCTCCCCGACGAGCTCGGGGTCGAGCGCCGCGGTGATCTCGTCGAGGAGCAGGAGGTCGGGCCGGGTGCACAGGGCGCGCACCAGCGCGACCCGCTGCTGCTGACCGCCGGAGAGCCGGTCGGGGTGCTTGTCGACGTGGTCGACGAGACCGAATGTCGCGAGGAGGTCGCGCGCCCGCTCCTCGGCCTCGGGGCGCGACAGCCCGTGCACGCGGCGGGGGGCGAGGGTGCAGTTGTCGAGCACGCTCAGGTGGGGGAAGAGGTTGTAGGCCTGGAAGACCATGCCGATGCGGCCGCGCACCTCGCGCTGGTCGACGAGCGGGTCGGAGATCTCGCGGCCGTCGAGACGGATCACGCCGTCGTCGATCTCCTCGAGCAGGTCGAGGCAGCGCAGGAGGGTGGACTTGCCCGACCCCGACGAGCCGATGAGGCAGATGACGTCGTGGGGCTGGACGCTCAGCGAGACGTCGTCGAGCACGAGCCGGTCGCCATAGGACTTGCGGACGTCGAGCACCTCGAGGAGCGGCGTCCCGGCTGCCTGCCGTTCCGCTGCTGATCCGGTCACAGCGCCCCCGCCCGCTCCCGCCGCATGGCGCGCCGCTGGAGGTGGTCGGTGCCGCGCGCCATCGGCACGGTCAGCACGACGAAGAAGAGTGAGACCACGACGTACGGCGTGAAGTTGAAGTTGTACGCCGTGTAGTCGCGCGCGCTGAAGACGGCGTCGAAGAGCGCGACGCTGGAGACCAGGGCGGTGTCCTTGGTCAGGGAGATGAAGTCGTTGAGCAGCGGCGGGACGACGCGACGCACGGCCTGCGGCACGATCACGAACCGCATGGCCTGGGCACGCGAGAGCCCGAGGGCGTCGGCGCTGGCGAGCTGGGAGGGGTGGATCGACTCGATGCCGGCACGGAAGACCTCCGCGACGTAGGCGCTGTAGGAGATCACCAGTGCCATCAGGGCCCAGAAGAAGAGTCCGTTGGGCACACCCTGGAGACCGAGCGCCGGCATGCCGAAGGCGAGCAGCAGCACGAGCAGGATCGTCGGGACACCGCGGAAGAAGTCGATGTAGGCGACCGCGAGCACGCGGAGGGGGGTGAGCCACGCGGCGCGCGCCTGACGGGCCAGGGCCAGGCCGAGCGCGACCACGAGGATCAGCGGCTCGGCGAGCAGGAACAGCTTGACGTTGAGCCAGAAGCCGTCGCGGATCGCGGGGAACGACGCCTTCGCGTCCTCCACGCTGAAGAAGGTCGCCCTCACCGTCGGCCAGCCGGGCGAGGTGACCAGGGCGGCGCCGACCGCGACGAAGAAGGCGAGGCTGGCCACGGTCGCGATCGCGATCGACCGCAGCCGCAAGCGTTGACGCAGGGCGCGCCGCTCGAGCTCGCGCGGGCTCGGGGTCCAGGCGCTCACCGGGGAGCGGGTGCCGTCACGGGAGAGTCGGCACGTCGACGACGTCGGAGAGCCACTGCTGCTCGATGTCGGCGAGGGTGCCGTCGGCCTCGAGCGCGGTGAGCGCGTCGTCGACGCAGGGCACCAGCGCGGAGCCCTTCTCGAACAGCATCCCGAACTCCTCGGCCGCATCGCCCTCGACCTGGAACTGCCCCACGATCGTCGAGCCGCCGATCTCGACGGCGCTGATGTAGAACGCGGTCGGCAGGTCGGCGAGGATCGCGTCGACCTGGTCGTTCTTCAACGCCTGCTTGGCGATGTTGGTGTCCTCGAAGACGAGCGGGTCCGTGTCGGGCTGGATGACGTCGCGGATCGCGGTCAGCGAGGTGGTGCCGGTCTGGGCCCCGAGTCGCAGGCCCCTGAGGTCGGCCAGGCTCGTGGCCTCCGCACCGGCGGTGCCCTCGAGCGCCACGACGGCCTGGGCGGCGGAGTAGTAGCCGTCGGAGAAGTCGACGACCTCGGCGCGGGCCGGGGTGATCGAGATCTGGTTGATGTCGAAGTCGAAGGCCTTCTCGCCCGGCTTGTAGGAGGTGTTGAACGGCACCGTCACCCAGGTGACCTGGTCGGCGCTGAAGCCGAGCTGCTCGGCCACGGCGTAGGCGACCGCCGACTCGAAGCCCTCGCCGTTGGTGGGGTCGTCGTCGACGAACCACGGCTCGTACGCCGGCGAGTCGGTGCCGATCGTCAGGGTGCCGCTGGTCACCAGTGGTGCGCCCTCGGGCGAGCACGGGTCGATGAACTCCTCCGACGGCAGTCCCTCCGTCGGCTCCGAGGCCGGGTCGGTGGCGGTCGGCTCGTCGTCGACCGGTGCGCAGGCGCTGGCGGCGAGGGCGAGGGCGGGGACGGCGAGCAGGGCGCGGCGCAGGGACATGTCGAGAATCGTAGGGCCAGGAACCGGGCGCTTCGGTGTGTCCTGCCCGACGCTGGACAGGTATTGCAACTCGTTGCATAGGGTGGCAGTCTTCCCGCATGGCCCTCGAGCACGCCCTTCTCATCGCACTGCGCGAGCAGCCGGCGAGCGGTCTCGAGCTGGCCAAGCGCTTCGAGCGCTCGATCGGCTTCTTCTGGAGCGCCACCCACCAGCAGATCTACCGGGTGCTCGGCCGGATGGACGGCGACGGCTGGGTCGGCGTCACCGAGGTCGCCCAGGTCGGTCGTCCGCAGAAGAAGGTGTACGCCGTCACCGCGCTCGGCGAGGAGGCGCTCGCCGACTGGCTGGGTCGACCGACCCACACCGACGGGCTGCGCAGCGAGCTCGCGCTGAAGATGCGGGGGGCCAGCTTCGGCGACCGCGGCGCAGTGCTGGACGTCGTCCGCGCCCACCTGGCCGACCACGCCGTACGACTCGACCACTACCGGCAGCTGATGAAGCGCGACTACCCCGAACCGGCCGCCCTGAGCGGCCTCGACCTCGACCACTACCTCGTGCTGCGCGGCGGGATCCTCACCGAGGAGACCTGGATCGCGTGGCTCGGCGAGTACCTGGAGGCCCACGCATGACCACCACCCCCGCCACGAGCCCGTACCCCCACCTGCTCGACCCGATCACGCTCGGCTCCCTCACGCTGCGCAACCGCGTCGTCATGGGATCCATGCACACCGGGCTCGAGGACAGCCGTCGCCACCTGCCCGAGCTTGCCGCCTTCTTCGCCGAGCGCGCCCGTGGCGGCGTCGGCCTGATCGTGACCGGCGGCTACGCGCCCAACAAGCGCGGCTGGCTCAAGCCGCTGGCCTCGGAGATGACCACACGACTCCAGGCGATGCGGCACCGCGAGGTCACCGACGCCGTGCACGACGAGGGCGGCGCGATCGCGTTGCAGGTGCTGCACGCCGGGCGCTACGGCTACCACCCGTTCGTGGTCTCGGCGAGCAACCGCAAGAGCCCGATCTCCCTCTTCAAGCCACGGTCGCTGTCGACGCGAGGAGTCGACCGCACGGCCTCCGACTTCGCCCGCGCCGTCGGCCTGGCCGAGAAGGCCGGCTACGACGCCGTCGAGATCATGGGCTCCGAGGGCTACCTGATCAACCAGTTCCTCGCCGCCCGCACCAACGACCGCACCGACGCGTGGGGCGGCAGCGCCGAGAAGCGGATGCGCTTCCCGCTCGAGGTCGTCCGGCGAGCGCGCGAGGAGGTCGGACCCGACTTCCCGCTGATCTACCGGATCTCGCTGCTCGACCTCGTCGAGGACGGTCAGACCTGGGACGAGGTCGTCACCCTCGCCCACCTGCTGGAGGAGGCCGGCGTCACGGTGCTCAACACCGGCATCGGCTGGCACGAGGCGCGCGTCCCGACGATCATCACCCAGGTCCCGCGCGGCGCCTGGCGCGAGGCGACGGCGCGCCTCAAGGCCGAGGTGTCGGTCCCGGTGTGCGCCTCCAACCGGATCAACACCCCCGAGCTGGCCGAGTCGATCCTCGCCGACGGCCAGGCCGACCTGGTCTCGATGGCGCGCCCGCTGCTCGCCGACCCGGACTTCGTCGCCAAGGCGATGGCCGACCGCGGCGACGAGATCAACACCTGCATCGCCTGCAACCAGGCCTGCCTGGACCACACCTTCTCCAACAAGCGCGCCTCGTGCCTGGTCAACCCGCGCGCCTGCCACGAGACCACGCTGGTCCTCGGCCGCACCCGCCGCGCCGCGGCGGTCGCCGTCGTCGGCGCAGGTCCTGCCGGGCTCTCGTCGGCCGTGGCCGCGGCCGAGCGCGGCTTCGCGGTGACCTTGTTCGAGAAGTCCGCCGAGCTCGGCGGCCAGTTCCGCCTGGCGATGGCCGTGCCCGGCAAGGAGGACTTCGCCGACACCCTGCGCTACTACACGCGCCGCCTCGACGTGCTCGGCGTCGACGTCCGACTCGGCACCGAGGCCGACGACGCGGCGCTGACGGCCTACGACGAGGTCATCGTCGCCAGCGGCGTCGTCCCCCGTCTGCCGGCGATCCCGGGGATCGACCACCCCAGCGTGGTCTCGTACGCCGACGTCCTCGCCGGCCGCGTCGTCCCCGGGCGTCGCGTCGCGGTGATCGGCGCCGGCGGGATCGGCGTCGACGTCAGCGTCTGGTTGACCCACGACCCGGCCGAGACCACCGACGACTGGATGGCGCACTGGGGCGTCGGCGACCCGTCGGTGCACCCCGGCGGCCTCACCGAGCGCAAGGCCCGCTCCCCTCAGCGCGAGGTCACGCTGATCCAGCGCAAGACCACCCCGATCGGTGTCGGCCTCGGCAAGACCTCCGGCTGGGCCCACCGGGCCGTGCTGAAGCAGTCGGGCGTGACGCAGCTCAGCGGAGCGACGTACGACCTGATCGACGACGCCGGGGTGCACCTCACCGTCGACGGCGAGCACCGGCTGGTCGAGGTGGACCACGTCGTCGTCTGCGCCGGGCAGGAGTCCGTGCGCGACCTGGTCAGCGACGCCCGCCCCGACTGGTACGTCGTCGGCGGCGCCGACGTGGCCGCCGAGCTGGACGCGAAGCGGGCGATCAAGCAGGGGACCGAGGTCGTGGCGGCGCTCTGACGGCGCTCTTCGGGACGGTGTGTCGCCCGCGCGCGTGGCCGACTCCCGTCTTCGGGGTTGGTGTGGCGCCCGCGCGCGTAGTCGACCGGGTCTCGCCGTCAAG
>NZ_JAPYPS010000051.1:8398-28412 GCF_029937575.1 Nocardioides sp. | reverse complement strand
CGGGTTTCGTCGACGCTCGCTGGCGCTCGCTGCTCAACCTCCGGAGGTCTCGAGGCTCGTCGCTGGCGCGCCTCAGCCCTCGACCAGCGTTGGGTCCTAGGCTCGCGTCGTGGCCACCGGAACCAAGCGAGCGCGCGCCGTACGGCGTCGCAAGCGTCGGATGGACGCCGTCGAGCACGACCTGACCGAAGCACAGTGGGCCTTCCTGTGCGGGACGTGGGGCGGGTGCGCCTACTGCGGCAGCACCGACCGTGCGCTGCAGCGCGACTGCGTGATGGCGCTGTCGCGCGGCGGCCGCTACACGCTCGACAACATCGTCCCGGCCTGCGGTTCGTGCAACGCGAGCAAGTGCAACAGCGAGGTCACGTCGTGGCTGCGCCGCAAGCGCCTCGACGAGGGGGCGTTCCTGCGTCGCCACGTCGAGATCGGCGCCCTCCTGGTCGAGATGGCGCAGACCGGGGCCGAGCCGGACGCCTCAGCCGACTGAGCCCGCCGGAGCAGCCGGGGCGAGCGGGAGCCGCCGTACGGTCTCGAAGCGCCGCTCGGAGCCGTCCACGGGATCGGTGAACTCCAGCTCGCACGCCAGCAGCTGCAGCGGCCGCCGGAAGTCGTCGACCAGCATGTCGCCGACGTCGGGGTAGAGCGGATCGTCCACGATCGGGATGCCCAGGCCGAGCAGGTGCAGGCGCAGCTGATGGGTCCGTCCGGTGCGTGGCGTGAGGCGGTAGATCGCCAGCCCGTCGTGCCCGTCGCGCTCCTCGATCCGTGACTCCAGCTCGACCAGCGTCTCGGCGTTGACCGGCGCCCCCGGCACGACCTCGCCCTGCCACACCCCCGGCTCCTTGTGGAGGTGGTTGCGCACCGTGGTCGGCAGCTTCAGGTGCGGCCGGTACGGCGCGAGCGCGCGGTAGGTCTTGCGCACCTTGCGACGCTCGAAGAGCAGCTGGTGCGGGCCACGCCACCGGCGTTCGGTCGCCAGCATCACCAGCCCCGACGTCACCCGGTCGAGGCGGTGCAGCGGCGACAGCTCGGGCAGCCCGAGCTCCTCGCGCAGTCGCACCACCACGCTCTGCTGCACGTGCCGGCCGCGAGGGATGGTGGCGAGAAAGGCCGGCTTGTCGATGACGACGAGACGCTCGTCCTGGTGCACCACGTGGAGCTCGCCCGGCACCACCGGCTCCTCGCGGAGCTCGCGGTGGAACCACACGAACGTGTGGGGCGCGTAGCGATCGCCTTCGTCCACGGGCCGCAGGTCGTCGTACACGAAGCGGCCCTCGGCCAGCATCGCGCCGACCTCGACCCGTCCGGGCAACCGGTCGCGGAGCCACTCCCCCATCGTCGGCCACTCGCCCCGTCCCCGGTCGGGGGTGCGCACCCACGCCGCATCCAGCCCGTGCCGTCGCGGCAACGGCGAGCGGGGCGGCATGGCGCGAGGGTACGTCGTCAGCACCTGGCCCAACTGTTGCCGTCCGGTGGACTTCCTGTGAACGCCCGGAGCACAGCAGTCGTCCAGAGTGGAGTCCTCCACCGACTACGTGACCATGGGGGCCACTGCATGCTCCGGTGCACGACCATCTCGAGCCTCGACGAGGCCGAGTCCCTGAGCGACGCCTGGCTCGAGCTCGCCGACGCGTGTGGCGCTGGCCCGTTCGCCCGACCCCTGTTTGCGCTCACGTGGTGGCGCCACCTCGGCCAGGGGTCGCTGATGGTCGTCGCCGTGCACGAGGACGACCAGCTCGTCGCGCTCGCTCCCCTGCACCAGCGGCGGATCGGACCGGTCCAGGTCGTGCGGTGGCTGGGACACGGACTCGGCACGGTCGCCGAGGCGCTCGTCCGGCCAGGGCACGACGCCGCCGGCGACCTGCTCTGGAGCACCGCCGGGGCGCGCGGACGCGTGCTGGACCTGATCGAGTGCCGCGACCTGGGGCCGCTCCCCGGCCGACGATCCGCGGCGCCGCGGTACCCCGTCGCCCTGCAGGAGCGCGACGTCTGTCCGGTCATCGACGTCCACGGGGACGCCGAGGCGCATCTCGCCGACCCCGCCTGCAAGCGCGTACGCCGTACGGTCCGGGTGGCGCGGCGGCGTCTGGCCGAGGCCGGTCACGCCTTCGAGGTGAAGGTCGCCCACGACACCGCCACGCTCGCCGCCCTGCTGCCCGACGTGCGGCGGGTCTTCGACGTGGCGGAGGCCGACCGGCCCCGCCAGCACCTCCTCGACGGCGAGTGGGAGTCGTTCACGTCGGCGATCGTCCGCGAGGGGGCCGCCGCCGGCGGCGTCCTCGTCCTGGTCGCCTACGTCGACGACGTCGCCGCCGCCTTCGACATCGTGCTGGTGACGCCACGCACGATGTCGAGCTGGATCGGGCGCTTCGACCCCGAGCTGGCCGCCTTCTCGCCCGGCCACCTGCTCCAGTGCGCCGGCCTGGACTGGGCCGACGCCCACGGCTACACGACGATCGACCTGCTGCTCGGTGACTCGTTCTACAAGCGACTGTGGGCCGGACGCAGCTATCAGACCCTGGGGCTGGTCAGCGGCCCGGCGTCGGCGAGGGCGATCCTCACCGGGGTCGGTCGGGTGCGCGAGAAGCTCCGCGCCTGAGCGCTCAGTCCGACGGGGAACCCATCGCCGCGTCGCGCGCTTCCTCCAGCCGACGCCGCAGCGCCTCGGACGCGACCCAGCGATCGAGGCTGCTGACGAGGAACTCCCGGTCGATCGAGGCCGACCCGCGGCTCGACTCGGTCCAGTCGACGACCGCGGTCACCTCGTCACCGTCGGTCAGCAGGTTGCCGAGCCAGAAGTCGCCGTGGACGAGCACCGTCCCGTCGACGCGTCGCGTGTGGCGCTGCAGGTCCGCGAGCACCCCGGCCGCACGGCCCACCCAGGCGACGAGGGCGTCGTCATCGAGGCGGTCGAGCGTCAACGTCGCACCCGTCATCCACGAGCACCACGAGGAACCCTCGGAGGACTCCCCCAGCACCCGCGGCGCCAGGGAGAAGTCGACCTGCTCGAGCTCGCGCAGCGCGGCCACCTCGGCCGTCGGGTCGGAGAGGAGGTAGCGCCGTTCGACGCTGCTGACCGGGTCGCCCCGCAGGAGCTTGACCTCCTCGCTGTCACGGTTGCTGACCTTGCCGACCACGCGGTCGGCAGCCTTCTCCGCGTCCGACGCCGCGACCACGAGCCACCCGGGACACACACCGAGCAGCCGCTGGGGCGACAACCTCGCCACGGCGCGCAGGGCGACCGCGCGCCAGCCGCCCACGTGGGCCACCGTCGCCCGGAGCACCGCAGCGCTGCTCGACTCGACCACCGCGTCGAAGGCGACGGCCGGAGCCTGCGCCGAGCGGATCAGGCCGAAGACCTGGTGTACGGCGAGCCCGGCGCCCACCAGCTGTCGCTGGGTCGCGCGCCGACTCCGGTACTGCTTGCCCGTGGACCCCCGGCGCGCGACCTGGTCGAGCACCCGCACCGGGCTCACCCGGTTGTTCCCCACCACGACGACGCGGCCGGCGTCCGCCAGCTGCGCGACCACCTGGGAGGCGGGCACGTCGGGCGCGGTGGTGTCGAGGCACACCCAGTCCCACGACCCTGGCTGCTTCCCCGACGGCTCCGCGACGCGATCGATCACCGTCACGCTCGCCGTCACCTGCAGCAGCGCCCGGTGTGCGCGCGATCCCGCCGTCCCCACCAGCAGCACCCGGTCAGCGGCGCGCACGTCGATCACGTCGACCCACGAGGCGTCGTCGGTCGGCAGGTCGTCGCGAGGCTCCACAGCCGGCGTCCTCCTTCGTGGTCTCCACCCTGGGCAGACCATCCTCCCGCATGGCGTCCCGCCGGCCGGGTACCACACGGGGAGGGGAGGCCGTCTCCGCTGCACTCCGGGACAATGGCGCCATGACGCAACAGGGCACGGCCGACCCGTGGGGCATCCAGCGCGAGTGGATCGACGCCGACGAGCTCCGCCGGGTGGTGCCCGCCGAGACCGTCGCACTGATGCGCGAGGCGATCGGCACCCCGCCGGACGACCTCGAGGAGCGGGCTCCCGTCGTGACCCGCCCCGGCCGCTCGACCGGCACCGCCGGCGAGGTCGCCTGCGAGGACGGCTCGACGCGGCGCCTCGACGACGTCGTCCCGGACGACTTCCCGCTCGGCTACCACTCCCTGACCACCGACGGCGGCACCACGCGTCGGCTGATCGTCTCCCCGGGGCGGTGCTGGCTCCCGGACGAGCAGACGTGGGGCTGGTCGGTCCAGCTGTACGGCGCTCTGTCCACCGCGAGCTGTGGGATCGGCGACCTCGCCGACCTCCGCACCGTGCGTGAGTGGACCGAGCGCGAGGGCGGCGGGTTCCTCCTGGTCAACCCGCTGCACGCGACGGCGCCGGTGCTCCCACAGGAGCCCAGCCCCTACCTGCCGGCGACACGTCGCTTCCGCAACCCGCTGTACCTGCGCCTCGAGGACGTGCCTGGCGCCTCCGAGGTGCTGGCCGGGGGCGACCTGCCGGAGGCGCCGCTGCCCGGAAGCGTCGATCGTGACGCCGCGTGGGTGCGCAAGCAGAGCGTGCTCCGACGTACGTTCGACACCCGTGACACGGACGACCCGGGCTTCCTGCAGTGGCGCGACGAGCAGGGCGCCGCCCTCGAGGAGTACGCCTGCTGGGCGGTCCTCGCCGAGGAGCACGGCGGTGACTGGCACGAGTGGCCCGAGGACCTGCGAGACCCGCACGGACCCGCCGTACGGCGACTGGCCCGTGAGCGCTCGGACGACATCACCTTCCACGCCTGGCTGCAGTGGTCGCTGTCCGAGCAGCTGCGGGCGGCTACCGGCGACCTGACCGTCATCCAGGACCTGCCGATCGGCGTCTCAGGCGGTGGCGCCGACTCGTGGGCCTGGCAGGGTGTGCTCGCCGACGGCATCACCGTGGGCTGCCCACCCGATGCCTTGAACAGCAACGGCCAGGACTGGGGCTCACCCCCGCTGACTCCGTGGCGGCTTCGGCTGGCCGACTACGACCCCTTCATCCAGTCGGTGCGCGCGACCATCGCCGGCGCCGGCGGGATCCGGATCGACCACGTGATGGGACTCTTCCGTCTGTGGTGGATCCCGGACGGGGAGGTCGCCACAGCTGGTTGCTACGTGCGGTACCCGGCCGACGACCTGCTCGACATCGTCTGCCTGGAGTCACACCGCGCGCAGGCCGTCGTCGTCGGCGAGGACCTCGGCACCGTCGAGGACGGCGTGCTCGAAGCCCTCGCCGAGCGCAACATCGCCAGCTACCGCGTCCTGTGGTTCGAGGACGACGAGCCCTCCACCTGGCCCGCCCTGTCGCTGGCCACCGTCACCACCCACGACCTGCCGACCGTCGCGGGACTCTGGAGCGGCGCTGACGTCGACGACGTCCTGGCCAGCTCGGACATGGCCGAGGACGACGTGCGCGCCGGACGCGCCGAGCTGCTCGAGCGCCTCGCCCGGGCGGGTGTCGAGCCGGGAGACGAGGTCGGCGGTGCTGACGGCGTCGTGGCTGCGGCCTACCGCCGCCTCGGCGGCGCGGGCAGCCTGCTGCTCGCGCTGTCGCTCGAGGACGCCCTGCTCGAAGAGCGTCGGCCCAACATCCCCGGCACGACCGCCGACCAGCGGGACAACTGGTGCATCCCGCTGCCGCTCGCCCTCGACGACCTGGTCACCGCGCGCCCTCCGGCCGACCTGCTGGCCGGGCTGCGCCGGGGCCGGACGGGCCACTGAGCCACCCACCCCGGGGGATGGTGGGCCGACTGCGTCGAGCGAGCCAGTCTGGAAGGACCGTGGGTCACCACCCGCGGCACCCGAGCTGAGGAGAGCACATGTCGAAGGTCCTGATCATCGGAGCACACGGCAAGGTCGCCCGACAGGCGGCGCCCCGCCTGGCCGCCGCCGGGCACGAGGTCGGCGGCGTGATCCGCAAGGAGGAGCAGTCCGACGCGATCCGCGCCGCCCAGGCGAGCCCGGTCGTGGCCGACGTCGAGCACCTCTCCACCGACGAGATCGCCGAGGTGATGAGCGGCTACGACACCGTGGTGTGGTCGGCCGGCGCCGGCGGCGGTGACCCCGAGCGCACCTGGTCGGTCGACCGGGACGCCGCGATCCGCACGATCGACGCGGCCGCGCAGGGCACCCCGACCCGTTTCGTGATGGTGTCCTACTTCGGTGCCGGTCCCGACCACGGCGTACCGGAGGACAACGACTTCTACGCCTACGCGCAGGCCAAGACCGAGGCCGACGAGCACCTGCAGGGCTCCGACCTCGACTGGACGATCCTGCGACCCAGCGCGCTGACCGACGAGGAGCCCGAGGACGCGGGCGTGCACGGGATCGAGGTCGGCGACGACCTCGAGGCCGGCGAGGTCCCACGGGCCGTGGTGGCCGGGATGATCGCCGCCGTCGTCGACCGCCCGGGGGCCACCACCGGCCGGGTGCTGGAGTTCAACGGAGGCCAGCAGTCGATCGACGAGGTGCTCACACCGGCCGGCTGACGCCTCGGCCTCACTCCGGGGGCGGCGCCAGCTGGCTCTGGGGGTCCGCCGATGGCTGATCGGGATCCAGGCTGGGCGCGACGTCGCTCGACTCCGCGTCGGGCCCGTCCGGGTCGTCGGGATCGAGCGGCCCGGTGGGCCCGTCGGGGGCCTTGTTCTCGACCTCGTCGGAGTCATCGGTGGGTCGGCCCTCGCTGGTCATGACGCCTCCGGGTCCGTCGCCGGGCCCTCGTCGACGGCGCCACCCTCATCGGCCCACTCGGCAGCGGTGCTGTCGTTCAGTGCGGGGTCGGACTGGGTGTCCGGCTCGACGTCGGGACCGTCCTCGGGCTCGCCGGCCTCGGCCGTGGCCGGGTCGGGTGCGGGGTCCTGGTGCTCACTCATGCCTGCCAGCCTAGGCAGGGGCGTCACCGCAGCGCGTCGTCCGCAGGGGTGGGTCCCCGCTCACGGCGTTGGAGCCCGCCGGGCGCGGGGCGTAGGGCAACCGCTCAGCCGGTGTTGCGCAGCCCGGCCGCGATCCCGTTGATCGTGAGCAGCAGCGCCCGCTGGAGTTCGAGGTCGGGCTCGTCCTCCGGCAGCTCGCGGGTGCGCGCCAGCAGGGAGACCTGCAGGGCGTGCAACGGCTGCAGGTAGACGTCGCGGATGGCGAGCGTCGAGCGCAGGGTCGGCGCTCCGGCGAGCAGCTCGTCCTGCCCGGTGACGGCCAGCACCTCCTCGATCGTGCGCGCGTGCTCCTCGCGGATGGTGTCGAAGAGCCCGAGCGCCTCGATGGAGTCCTCGGGCACCAGCGTGCGCACGTAGCGCGCGGCGATGTCGAGGTCGGTCTTGGCCAGGGTCATCTCGACGTTGGAGAGGAAGGTGCGGAAGAAGTTCCACGACCCGTACATCTCCTGCAGCGTCTCCCCGCGGCCGGCCTCGCGCGCGGCCGCCAGCCCGCTGCCCACGCCGTACCAGCCGGGCAGGATCATCCGCGACTGCGTCCAGCCGAAGACCCACGGGATCGCGCGCAGGTCGTCGAGGCCGCCCGGACCGCCGGGACGCTTGGCGGGCCGGGAGCCGATGTTCATCTTGCCGAGCTCGTCGACCGGCGTCGCCGAGACGAAGAACGGCACCAGCGCGGGGTCGCGCACCAGGGCACGGTAGGCCTCCTGGCCGGAGCCGGCGACCTGGTCCATCGTGGAGTTCCAGCCGTCGAGGACATCCTGCGGCAGCAGCGAGGTGCGATGGAGCACGGAGGCCTCGAGCACCGAGGCCAGGGCCTGCTCGAGGTTCTCTCGGCCGAGCTGGGCCAGGGTGTACTTGTCGGAGATGACCTCGCCCTGCTCGGTGATCTTGATCGGGCCGTCGAGGCTGCCGTAGGGCTGCGACATGATCGCCTCGCCGGTAGGGCCGCCGCCCCGGCCCACAGAGCCGCCGCGGCCGTGGAAGAGGCGCAGGACCACACCGTGCTTGCGGCCGAGGTCGCGCAGCGCGCGCTGGGCGCGGTGGATCTGCCACTGGGACGCGGCGATGCCGGCGTCCTTGGAGGAGTCGGAGTAGCCGAGCATGATCTCCTGCACGTCGCCGCGGGCGGCCACGACGCGGCGGTACGACGGGTCGCCGAGCAACGCGTCGAGCAGCGGGCCGGCGGCCTCGAGCTCGGCGACGGTCTCGAAGAGCGGGGCGAAGCCGATCCGCGCCGTCGCCGGCCGGTGGTCGCTGCCCAGGTCGACCAGGCCGACCTCGCGCGCCAGGACGACGACGGCGAAGAGGTCGTCGACGTCGTGGGTCATCGAGACGATGTAGGTCTCGATGACGTCGGGCCCGAACGTGTCCAATGCGGAGCGGATCGTGGTGAGCAGGTCGATGACCTGCGCCGCGGTGCCTTCCAGGGCGCCGGAGCCGGCGAGCCCGGCGCCGGTCAGCGGCCGACGAGCCGCCATCTCCTGCGACAGGACCGCGATCCGGTCGGGGCGGTCGAGCTCGCCGTACGGCGTCTCGAGCTGGCCGACGCGGTCGAAGAGTGCGGCGAGGGCCTCGTGGTGCTTGCCGCTGTGCTCGCGCACGTCGAGCGTCGCCAGCCCGAGCCCCATGGCGGTGGCGGTGCGGATCAGCCGCAGCAGCGCTCCGTCGGCGGTGAGCCGGTCGCCGGTGAGGATCAGGGAGTCCCGCACGAGAGTGAGGTCGGCGAGCAGCCCGTCGAGGTTCTCGTAGTCACGGCCCTGCTCGTGGGCCGTCGCGTTGGCCAGCCGGTCGCGCGTGCGCAGCAGGCGCACCCGGACGTAGCTGAGCTTGAGCCGGTAGGGCTCCTCGGCGTTGAGCCGCTTGATCGTGGAGTAGGTGATCGGCAGCGCCTCCCGGTCCGCCTCCAGGCTCGCGGCGAGCGCGTCGGAGACGGTGACCATCCGCGACGACGAGGACAGCTCCTGCAGCAGCTCCTCCACGCCGCGCACCAGCTCGCGCAGCCCGAAGTCGTGCTGCAGGCCGAGGACGTCGAGGGTCACCTCCGGCGTCACGTTGGGGTTGCCGTCGCGGTCGCCGCCGGCCCACGTGCCGAAGCGCAGGGGTCGCGCGTGCGGCGGCAGCTCGACGCCGAGCGAGGCGAGGCTGCGGTCGAGCTCGGCGAGCAGGTCGGGCACGACCTTCTCGGCGAGGGTCTGCAGGTAGTAGATCGCGGTGCGGGCCTCGTCGGTGGGCTCGGGCCGGTCCAGGCGGAGCTCGTCGGTCTGCCACAGCAGGTCCACCAGCTCGGCGAGTCGCCGCTCGGTCACGGCGCTGTCCGTCGTACGCCCGCGCGGATCCTCGCCGCGGTAGGTGACCGCGGCGACCTTGCGCAGCAGGCCGAGCACCGAGCGTCGGGTGGCCTCGGTGGGGTGGGCGGTGAAGACCGGGCGGTACTCCAGGCGTCCGAGCACGTCCGAGATCAGCTCCCGGTCGATGCTGCCGGCCTCGAGCGCCTCCCCGATCCGTCGGGTGGTCGCGGCCAGCGGGCGCTCGGGACGCGTCGTGAGCTCCTGCCAGCGGTGCAGCTGCTCGGTGACGTTGACGAGCTGGAAGTAGGCCGTGAAGGCGCGCGCCAGGACGATCGCCGTCCTCGCGTCCACGCCGGAGAGCAGCTCGTGCAGGTCGTGGGACGTGCCGTCGTCGGGCTCGCGGCTGAGCGCCCGCACCCGCTCGACGAGCTCCAGCAGCTCGGGGCCCTCGTGCCGGGTGAGTGCCTCACCGAGGAGCGTCCCGAGCTGTCGCACGGAGGCGCGCAGCGCGGCATGATGCTCGTCGGTCGACACCCCGCCGCCGAACTGGACGACGTCCGGAGCACGCCGGTCCGCCTCGATGAGCTGTTCGGTGGTCGGTGCTGCCGCCCCCGGTGTCGGCGTGTCGAAAGCCATGCCGCTCAGTCTGGCGCACCGCTTGTTTCAGGGGTGTGGCGCGTCCGGCGACGGACCGGTCCGTCCGGGGCGGGTGCACGTACCCACCCATCACCCTCTCGCCGCACGAGGCCCCGGGCCTCGAACTCCTCCAGCCACCCCTGCATCGGCCACGAGCCCCACCGCCGGGCGAAGCGCGCGCCGTTGCGCACGATGGCGTCGAGGTGCTCCACCGGCGGTGCGCTGACAGGGTGGTGCTGGTGGTAGGCACGGGCGCCCCCGTCCCACCCGAGACGTACGCCGGCCGCGGTCGCGCGCAGCGCGAAGTCGGTGTCCTCCCCGCCGTAGCCGACGTAGGACTCGTCGAAGCCGCCGAGCGCCCCCCACACCGCGGGCGTCATGGCGAAGGACAACGACCAGAAGAGCTCGGGCCGGCCCGGCGGACCGCCCGGCACGGACGGCAGGAGGCGCGTGCCCGGCGCCGGCGCGGGGCGAGCAGGGTGCGGCCGGTCCCAGGACTCCAGCACCGTCAGGTCGCCCAGGTCGTAGCCGCCGGGCGGTGGCGGATCCAGGTAGGTGACCGGGCCCGACCAGACGACGTCCTCGTGCTCGGCGACCGCGGCGGCGTAGGACGCGACGAGGTCTGCCCCGGCGAGGCAGTCGACGTCGAGCAGCACCACGACGTCGACGTCCTGGGCGCGCAGCGCGGCGACGCCGACGTTGCGGGCCCGCGACAGCGGCAGGTTCGCAGGGTCCGCCACCGGGCACCGGACGACCCGACGCTCCAGGCCGTCCTGGCGCTCCGCGGTGATCGCAGGATCGTCCATCGCCACCACGACGTAGCTGTCCGGAAGCCGGCTCCCCGCCGCCAGGCTCCGGTGCTGGGCTTCCAGGTGCGCGTGCCGCCCGCGGGCCAGCGTGACCACGCCGACCCGAGGGCGGGAGTCGGGGTCAGTACTGAGGGGACTCATGAGACCCGTGGGCCGCTCCGCGCGGAGCCGACCTCCGCGACCAGGTCGAGCACGACGTCGGCGAACCGGCGCGTCGCGCTGCCGTCGGACCACCGCTCCCAGGAGGTCGCATCGAGCGCCGCGACCCGTGCGAGACGGTCGGGCCAGCCATCCTCCGGCCACGACGGGACGACCTCGACCGGCCACCGACCCCGACTCAGCACGCCTGCCGTGGTCACCTGCTCTGCGTGCGGGCGCTCCTGCGGCACGACCACGGCCGGCTTGCGGGCCCAGGCCGTCTCGGCGACCGCGTTCTGCCCGGCGTGGGTGACGACCACGTCGGCGTCCGTCAGCGCCGGCCACGGATCGTCCACCCAGTCCGCCCGTGACGCTCCTGCGACGCCCAGCACGGTCCACCGCCACCCCGGTGAGCTGTGGCGCGCCCGCGCCACGAGCTCCGTCCGGGGTGCTGCCCCGCCCGCACCGCTGAGCAGCAGCACGCGCCGCGGTCCCGCGTCGTCGACGCGACCCACCGCCTGACCCCGGCGACCGGGCTCCCGACCGTCGAAACGGGAGAGTCCCCCGACCGGCACCAAGCGCCGCACGGTCTCGGACGGCAGGCCCTCGACCATCCCGCGGGCCTCCCTCGGCCAGCACCCGACGAGACGGTCGGCCACGCCGAGCCCGAGCAGGTGCGCCGGGTCCCCGCGGTGCCCGGGCAGCACGACGTAGGCCACCGCGACCCCGTGCAGCCGGGTGAGCAGCGCGACCTCCACGCTCACGTCCACCACCACCGCGGCGGGGCGCTGCGCGGCGATCCAGGCGCCGAGTCGCGCCATCCGATCGCGGAGGCCGTCGTGGTGCCGGGGCGCCCAGTGCAGGCGCCCGTGGGCGGTCGGATCCACCGGCGCCGGCGCACCGTCGTCGGCAGGGAGCGTCTCCCAGGGTCCGGCCCAGCCGGGCGGTCGCTCCAGCGACGAGAGTCCGGTCACCGTCTCACCGCGGTGCTCGAGCTCGGCAGCCACGGCCAGGGCCCGGTGCAGGTGTCCCCGTCCGACGTGGTGGACGTAGTAGCCGATCACGCCGCGACGAGGGGGTCGACCAGCCCGGCGTAGCAATGCTCGTACTGCTCGATCATCCACGAGGCCGAGCAGACGGCCTCCGCTCGTCGTCTGACGTGCTGTCGGTCCAGGCTGCGCGCGGCCCGCACGGCACCGGCCAGGGCCGAGACGTCCCCGGACGGGACGAGGACCCCCGACCCCGGCGCCACGATCTCGGACAGGGCGCCCCTGTCGTAGCCGGCCACCGGCGTGCCGCTGGCCAGCGCCTCGGAGACGACCAGTCCGTAGGGCTCGTCCCACGCGGGGGTCACCACCGCCACCGACGCGCGGCGCAGCCAGTCGCCCAGCTCCTCGTGGCGCAGGTGTCCGAGGTACGTCGCCCCCGCGCCCAGGCGGGGGGTGACCTCGCGCTCGACGTACTCCCGGTCGTGGACGGGACCGGCGAGCACCAGGGGGACTCCGGCCGCGCGGCACGCGTCGATCGCCTCGTGCGGCGCCTTCTCCGGCACCAACCGGCCGGACCAGACGGCGGGCCCACCCCCGTCTCCAGACCTCCACCGGGTGAGGTCCAGGCCGTTGCGGACGACCACGCTGGACAGGCAGTGCGACCACGAGCGACGCACGTGCTCACTCACCGCGACGAAGGACGAGCGGGGACCCGTGACCGCCAGCGTCGACTCCCACAGCGGCAGCGGTGGGGTGTGCAGGGTGGTGATCATCGGTGCCCGCAGCGTGGCGGCGAGCAGCAGCGGCAGCTCGTGCAGCCCGTTGTGGTGCACGACGTCGAAGTCGCCGGCCAGGTCGCCGGCCAGGCGGGTCATCAGATCGAGGTACTGGTGGTGCTCCACGACGGTGCGCAGCGACGGCGCGCGACCGTCGCGCGCCGCTGCCGGGCTGGGAGCGAAGTCGGCGGGCGCCCAGAGGCGCACCGGCAGTCGCGGGTCGGAGTCGCGGTGGGCGAAGAGGGTCACGTCGTGCCCCCGGGCCCCGAGGCCCGCTGCGAGGGCGTGGGTCATCGCCTCGAGTCCCCCGGCGAAGGGCTCCGCGACGGGGTGCTCGGTCGGTCCGAGGAGACAGATCCTCACGGACGCCCCCGGGCCGAGCGGTAGACGAGGTCGTGCCCGGCCGCGATCTCGCGCCGCTGCCGGCGCCGTTCATCGACGCCCGCGCCCCACCGGGGTCGCTCGGCGTGGGCACGGCGCACTGCGTCGTCGAGGGACGCCTCCTCGAAGCGGTCCTCGTCCTTGACGTAGCTCAGCACCGGCCCCTGCTGGGCGTAGTAGCCGCAGGTCGGCGCGACCACCGTCGTGCCCAGGTCGCGGCAGGCCTCGAGCCACCCGCTGTGCGTCCCGAAGCGGTACGGCAGCACCGAGACGTCGAGCGAGGCCAGGTAGTGCCAGAGCTCGTCGTCGGTGAAGTAGTCGTGGACCCGCAGGTCGAGGCGACCGCGCGCCGCCTCCCGCTCGAGCACGTCCGCCAGCCCCGCGGCGTACCGCGCCCCGTCGCGCTCGAGGACGTCGCGGTGACCGTCGACCCGCAGCACGGCGCCCGGCAGGTCCGCCACGGTGCGCACCAGCGTCTCGATGACGGGGAGCGGATCCATCGCGGCCCGCAGACTCTTGACGTGCACGCCCACCACGAACTCGTCGCCGGCGCGAGTGCCCAGGCGGTCGCGGCCCCGCATCGTCTCGAGGGGCACGACGTGCGGGTGCGGCAGCACGACGGCCCGACGTCCCCACCGGCGGCAGATCTCGGCGGCGGCGCCGGGGGTCAGCGTGATCAGCTCGGCGGCGGCCGGGACGAGCACGTCGAGCTGCTCGTCGTGCAGCTGGCGGCTCTCGTGGTGGGGGTTCCGCAGGTCGTGCACGGTCTGCACGAGGGGCCGGCCCGTCTCGGCGAGTGCGTCGACCCAGGCGGCCAGCTGCTCGGGCGTGCGGGCGTCGAAGCCGAAGTGCAGGTGCATCACGTCGAAGTGGTGACTCCGCACCCAGTCGGGCTCCAGCATGGCCGGAGGCCACCACTGCTGCGACGACGCGGGCCCGGACGTCGGCCTGGGGTCCTCGAGCCGGCGCGGCGCTGCGTCGGAGGGGTGCTCCGCGGCGAGGTGGCGGACGTAGACGTGTCCCGCCGGCACCGAGGCCACCGAGACCGGCTCCGGGTCGCCGGGCGCATCGGCCACACTCGTCGCGGTGCCCGTCGCGGCCGTCGACGTGTCGCGATCCACCGTCACCTCGTGCCCTCGGCGAGGTCCTGGGACCACGTGCCCGGCCCGAGTGCCGGGAGGTCGTCAGGTTCTCTCGCAGCGCTGCCTTCGCCTCGCCGGTCCCCGACGCTAGGGACCGCTCCGGTCGCCGCGCATCCCTCGCAGGGGTGATCGCTCCCGCTGGGGGCGTGCCGGGCACGTGGGACTGCTCACCCTCCGGTCACCCGTGCGGGGCTGGTGGGGACGGCTTTCGTCGGCGGAGGCTGGGTCTCATGCAGATCTTCACCCCCCTCGACGGAACTCGTGGACCGAGGCGCCGATGAGGCTCCCCCGCGCCCGAGGACCCCTGACCGAGCGACTCGTCGCCTGCCTGCAGCGTCCGCCCCGCTCGCACGTGGCGCTCGCCCGGACCGACGGTCGCGACGCAGCCGACGATGCGTTGGCCCTGTGGATCCTGCACGAGCTGCACTACCGGGGCTTCGAGGACGTCGATGACGCATGGGAGTGGGCGCCGTCGCTGATGTCCATGCGTCACCATCTCGAGCGTGAGCTGGAGGAGCGGCTGCGGGCGGAGTACTCCCGCAGCGAGGGCTCCAGGTCCGGACAGGCGGGTGGCGACGAGGACGTCGTCGCCGTGCTGCACCAGCTGATCGAGGCCGACGACGGTCCGTCGCTGGCCGACCACCTGCTGCGCGACGGCACCACCGAGCAGGCCTGCCAGCTGCTGCGCCAGCGCTCGGTCTACCACCTCAAGGAGGCCGACCCGACCGCGTGGGTGGTGCCGCGGGTCGTCGGGCGCGCCAAGGCCGCCCTCATGGAGATCCAGTACGACGAGTACGGCGCCGGGCACCACGACCGGGTGCACCAGGACCTGTTCGCGCACGGACTCGCCGCCGCCGGCCTCAGCGCCGACTACGGTCACTACGTCGACGAGGCGCGGCTCCCGATCCTGGAGCAGAACAACGCGCTGTCCCTCTTCGGCCTGCAGCGTCGACTCCGGGGCGCTGCCCTGGGGCACTTCGCGGCCTTCGAGGCCACCAGCTCGCTTCCGTCGCGCACCCTGGCCCGGGCCTTGCGGCGCCTGGGGCTGCCGGACGAGATGGCCGCCTACTACGACGAGCACGTCGAGGCGGACGCCGCCCACGAGCAGGTCGCGCTGCGTGACGTGTGCGCCGTGCTGGTGGCCGACGAGCCGCACCTGCGCGAGGACGTCCTCTTCGGCGCCTGGGCCTGCCTGGAGCTGGAGGCGCGCACCGCGCGCGACCTCCTGGACCACTGGGCGGCCGCCTGATGGCGGTCGAGGAGCCCGACGTACGGCCGGCCGGCGACGGGCCTCTGCGGTGCCGGCCGTGTCCCGGTGGCCCGCTGCTCGTCCGCGGCGCCGCCCAGGTGCAGGGAGATGACGGCACCTGGCACGACACCACGCGCCCGGTGACGGCCGTGTGCCGCTGTGGAGCCAGCGCTCTGCGGCCCTGGTGCGACGGAACGCACAAGGTGCTGTCGCAGCGGGGGGTCAACCCGATCGAGTGACCCGCTCACACCGCCAGCAGGTGCAGGACCACGCCACGCTCGCCGGCCCGCACCTCTCCGGGCCGCCAGCCCAGCTCGGCAGACTCACGGCCGAGTCGGCCGACCTGGTCGTCGTCGCCCAGCTGGAGCAGCATCCCGGCACCAGGCGGCACCAGCGAGCGTCCGTGCCGCAGGCAGGCGCGCGCGACCTCGAGCCCGTCGTCCCCGCCGTCGATGGCCAGGAGCGGATCCTCGGGGAAGCGGCCGACGTCCGCGTGCGGCACCCACGGCGGATCCGCCACGACCAGGTCGAAGGCCTCGCCCTCCACCGGCGCCGACTCGAGCGGCACGCATCGGACGTCCACCTGGCGAGAGAGTCCTGCGGCCGCGGCGTTGGCGCCGGCGAAGGCGCAGGCGACCGGGTCGACGTCCACGCAGACGAGGGAGGCGCCCGACAGCGAGGCAGCGAGCAGACCGATGTGTCCGGCGCCGGAGCACAGCTCGACGATCCGCGCGTCCGGGACGTCCGAGACGAGCTCGGCCGCCCAGCGCGACTGCATGGCGGTCCAGGGGCGGGGCTCCAGGACACGGGCGTCGTAGGCGATCTGCAGGCCGCCGAAGTCGCACACCTGCGCGGCCTCGTCGGTGCTGGCTGACGGAGTGGGGGCCTGGCTCATGCACCGATCCTGCCGGGCGGCGTCACGACCGGCCACCCCCTCTCGGGGTGGCCGCCCCGGTCAGTACGCGTCGAGCGCCCGGACCCGCTGGAAGTTGCGACCACCACGCGCGAAGGAGGCCAGCACCTCCGGCGGCGGGTCCAGCGGCCCGTCCCACGAGCACTCGCGCACGTGGGCCAGGTCCACGTCGTAGGCCAGGCGCGTGGCGTCGTAGCGCCACGACCCGCTCAGCACGCCCCGGTGGAACAGGCCCCCGGCGTCGCGCGTCCAGACCTCGCCGCCCTCGTCCAGCTCCGCGAACCGGCGCAGTCGAGCGGCCACGCGCTGGTCCCACGCGCGGGAGACCGCGACGACGGCCGCGTCGAGATCTGCCGGGGAGGTCGACAGCCGACCGCCGACGCCCACCACGTGCTGGGCGAGGGCGTGCTCGACCGCTGCCGCGTGGTCGACCTCGTCCAGCCGGGACCGCATCGGCGCCCGGTAGACCGGCGCCACCTCAGCCTCGGCCCTCGGCGAGGTAGGCCAGACGACGCAGGGTCTCCTGGTTGCGCCAGGCGATCTGGGGTCGTCGCACCGGGCCGGGGACGAGGCGAGCCGGACCGCTGGCGACGTCCTCGGTGATGCTGACCTCGGTCCGGGACCCGTGGCCGTCCAGACGCAGCTCGACGTCGGCACGTCCGGCCGGCCAGGCGTGCGCGCGCAGCGCGAGCCGGGAGAGCGGCTCACTCTCGACCACCTCGGTCACGTCGTCGAGCAGTGCCGGCCACGCGCCCACCGAGTGGTGCAGCTTGCTGCCGGGAGCCGGCCATGCGTCGTCGACCTGGCGCATCCGCGAAGCGCCGACGACGAAGAGCGGGTAGAGCCAGCCGTCGGCGAGCACGTCCCAGACCTGACGGGTTGGGGCGGCCACGACACGGGTGCAGGTGATCACGGAACCATGGTCCCAACGGCTCCTGGCCGGATCGTCACCCTCGAGGGTGGCGTCCGACCAGGATGGACCGGGGAACCTCGCGGCACCCGGGCCGCGATGAAGTGGGTCGTCAGGCCGGGCTCACCCGAAGAGCTCGACGGCAGCTGCGATGAAGGCGTCGAGGTCGTCGGGCTTGCGGCTGGTGACCAGGTCCCAGCCCTCGGCGGGACAGGTGAAGACCTCTTCGTCGACCCAGGTGCCGCCGGCGTTGCGGATGTCGGTCTGCAGGCTCGGCCAGCTCGTCAGCGTCTTCCCGCCCACCACTCCGGCCTCCACCAGCGTCCAGGGTCCGTGACAGATCGAGGCCACCGGCTTGCCGGCCGCGGTCATGGCGCGCACGAGCTCGACCGCCGGAGCGTGCAGCCTCAGGGTGTCCGGGTTGGTCGTGCCGCCGGGCAGGACCAGCCCGTCGAAGGTGGCGGGGTCCGCGTCGGCGACGGCGAGCGTGGCTTCGTACGTGCCGGCCTCGTCGGTGTCGCCCTCGAACGCCTGGACGGTGCCGACTTCCGGGGCCACCAGGACGGTCTCGGCCCCTTCCGCCTGCAGCGCCTCCCAGGGACGGACGAGCTCGACCTCCTCCACCCCGGAGTTGGCGAGCAGGAAGGCGATGCGCTTGCCGGCAAGTCGGTCGGCCATGGTGGGCTCCTCTCATGTGGACGATGCATGCTGTGCTCGTGACCGAGGCTAGGTCGGCGCTCGGGTCCACGGATCACACCTGCGGGTGTCTCGGTTCACGTCGTCGACTCGTCGGCGAGGAGGCGCGACTCGTCGGGTCGGGACCGGGGTACCGGAGCGGGGACCGAGCGCCGCACTGACCGACACGACGTACGAGAGCAAGGGGAGGGACGATGATGCTGACGCAGACCGGGACCAGGGCCGGGACCAGGACCAGGACCACGGGCGCCGGGGCCGACGCGGCCGCGCGGGCCGAGTCCGTGCGTCGCTACCTGGCCGTGGTGCGCAGCCTCGATGCCCTCGAGAAGCAGCACCCGGAGCTCTCGGCGCCGCTGCGCCTGACCCTGCTCCGGGCCCAGCACGCCCACGAGCGCCACGCTCTCGGAGAGCAGGAGCTCTGCCGCATCATCGACCAGACGTCGGACGCCGTGGCCGTCGCCCTGGGGACGGGCTGAGCCGGACCCGCCCAGCCCTCAGTCCGGGGTCGGTAGGTCGTCGGCGGCCCCGTCGGGGCCGTGCTCGCGACGGATCCGCTGGCCCTCCTCGACGAGCTCGGCCTCCTTGTGCTCGTCCTTGACCAGCTTGGCGGTGTCGCGCAGGGGCAGCTGCAGCTCGCGCTCCGCCACGATCCCGGCCTCCAGCTGGCGGCCGCGCTGCAGCTCGGAGTCGAGCTCCGCCCCGAAGAGGAGCGCGAGGTTGGTGAGCCACAACCAGAGGAGGAACACCACCACGCCGGCCAGGGCGCCGTAGGTCTGGTTGTAGCTGGAGAAGTTGGCGACGTAGAAGCCGAAGGCCGCCGAGACCAGGACCCACATCGCGATCGCGAAGGCAGCTCCCACGCTGATCCAGCGGAACCGGGGCTGCTCGACGTTGGGCGTGGCGTAGTAGAGCAACGCGACCACGAGCACCACCACGGCCAGCATGACCGGCCACTTGACGATGCTCCAGACGGTCACCGCCGTCGACCCGACCCCGAGGGCGTCTCCCACCGCCTCGGCTGCCGTCCCGGTGACGACCAGGCCCACCAGGACCGCCGCCGCCAGGAGGACGATCAGGGCGGTCAGCGCCAGCATCATCGGCCGCAGCTTCCAGAACGGGCGCCCCTCGCCGATCTCGTACATGCGGTTCATCGCGCGCCCGAAGGCGCCGACGTAGCCCGAGGCCGACCACAGGGCGCTCAGCAGCCCCACCACGAGCGCCACGCCGGCTCCGGGGGCGCTGCTCAGCTCGACCAGGGTGGGCTCCAGCGTGTCCGCGACCGAGCCCGCGCCCACGCCGCGCAGGACCTCGAGCACCGTGTCGGCCGACTCGCGACCCCTCCCGACCAGCCCTACCAGGGAGATCAGCGCGATCAGGCCCGGGAAGAGCGCGAGGACGCCGTAGTAGGTGAGCGCTGCCGCGATGTCGGTGCACCCGTCGGAGGAGAACTCCCGCAGCGTCCGACGCGCGACGTACCTCCACGAGCGCGACGAGAGGTCGGTGGGGTCGTCGGGCCCGTCCTCCACGTCCGGGCTCGGTCTCTGGCCCCGTTCACTCTCCGCGGTCCTCACCCTTGCCTCCTCGGGGCATGACACCGACAGCGCTCCACCACGTGGTCCTCCTCATCCGGGCTCCGGTGCCGTGACTGTCGCGCATGGTGGCCCACGACGTCGTCACACCCGCGGGTGAGATGGGACTATCGTCGGACCGTGAGTGCCCGGGTTCGACACGAGACGGACGCGCGCGCGGCGACGTGGTGGACCCGCTGCTACGTGCGCTGCATGCGGATCGCGCGGGACAAGCGGGCGTTCATGGGCAGCGCCCGCACCCGCCGGACGGCTCTGGCTCGGCAGCGGCGTGGCGACCGTCCACCGACGTGGGTCACCCGCGTGCTGACGCGGACGTCGCAAGGCAGGTCGGCCGACATGGTCCGGTGGACCGTGCGCCCCCGTCGCCGGCAGCCCGTGGCCCGAGTCCTCTACCTGCACGGCGGCGGCTACGTGCACCCGCTCACCCGGGACTACTGGCGACTGGTCCGGGCGCTCGTCCGCGCTCCTGCCGAGGTGGTCGTGCCCGCCTACCCGTTGGCCCCGTCCGCCACCGTCGACCAGGTGGTGCCCCGGCTCCTCGAGCTCG
>NZ_JAPYPS010000051.1:0-8298 GCF_029937575.1 Nocardioides sp. | reverse complement strand
CCGTTGGCCCCGTCCGCCACCGTCGACCAGGTGGTGCCCCGGCTCCTCGAGCTCGCTGACGAGCTGCTGCACGATCCCGAGGAGCTGCCCCTCGTCCTCATGGGCGACTCGGCCGGCGGGGCTCTGGTGCTGGTCCTGGCTCAGCACCTGCGCGACGCCGGTGCGTCTCGGCCCGCCCTGGTGGTGGGGCTCTGCCCGTGGCTCGACGCCAGGCTGGAGGAGAGCGAGGTGGGAGACCTGGAGCCGACCGACCCCATGCTGGCCACGTCGGGCCTGCGCGCCGCGGGCCGGTGGTGGGCGGGTCCCCGCGATCCCGGCGATCCCGTCGTCAGCCCGCTCTTCGGCGACCTGTCCGGCCTCCCGCCCGTGCACGTGTGGATCGGCGATCGCGACATCCTCCGCCCCGCGGTCGACAGGCTGGAGCAGGAGGCCTCCCGCGTCGACGCCGGGCTGGTGGTGCACGAGGTCAGTGCGATGTTCCACGTGTGGATGACGCGCTGGGTGCCGGAGGGCCGCCGCACGCGGCGCGCGTTGCGGCAGCTGGTCGCCTCGACCGGCGCGAGCCTGTCAGGGTGACGGCATCCCACCGTTGACGTTCAGGGTCGCGCCGACGACGAAGCTCGACTCCGCCGAGGTGAGGAAGACGTAGGCCGGAGCCTGCTCGACGGGCTGGGCCGCCCGGCCGATGGGGGCCTCGCTGGCCCCGAAGTCCGGCAGGGTCTCCGGATCGACGCCGCCGGACGGCTGCAGGGCGGTCCAGGTCGGACCGGGGGCGACGACGTTGACCCGGATGCCCCGCTCGACCAGCTGCTGGGCCAGGCCCTTCGAGAGGTTGTTGACCGCAGCCTTGGTGCTGGCGTAGTCGATCCGGTCCGGGGCCGGCTGGTAGGCCTCGGCGGAGGCCGTGTTGACGATCGTGGAGCCCGGCGGCAGGTGTGGCACGGCCGCCTTGATGACGTGGAAGGCCGCGAAGACGTTGGTGCGGTAGGTCTCCTCGAAGAGTGCGTCGTCCAGGTCCTCGAGCCGCTCGACCCAGCGCTGCTTGCCGGCGATGTTGACCACCGCGTCCAACCCGCCCATCGCGTGGACCGCTGTGTCCACCAGGGTGCGGCAGTACGCCGGGTCCGTGAGATCGCCGGGCACGCGCGTGACCGAGCGTCCCGCCGCCTCCACCAGCGCCGCGATCTGCGCGGCGTCGTCCTCCTCCTCGGGCAGGTAGGACATGGTCACGTCGGCTCCCTCCCGGGCGAACGCGATCGCCACGGCGGCACCGATCCCGGAGTCGGCGCCGGTGATCAGCGCCCGGCGTCCGGTCAGCCGTCCGGTGCCCCGGTAGCCGTGCTCGCCGAGGTCGGGCACCGGCGTCATCTCCTGCTGGAGTCCGGGCTCCTCCTGCTGCTGGACGGGTGGGCTGATCCGCGGGTAGCGGGTACGAGGGTCCGCGAAGGCGTACTGGTCCATGCCTCGATGGCAACCCACGACCGGGCGCGCGCGGTCCATCCGCGGGGGTGGCTGCCGGACGTCGGGCCGACTACGGAGCCCCGCCAGCCGGTGTGGCGACACCATCCGGCCGGGGTCGGGTCACCTCAGTCGTCGCCGGCCGATCCTCGCAGCCCGTTGAGCACCAGGTCGGCCAGGGCCCGGTAGGCGGCCGCGTTGTCCAGGCCCGTGGTCTCCTCGAGAGAGCCGCTCTGGATCGCGGACATGACCTCGGCGACGACCGCACCGACGAAGGCGGCGTCGACTGCGCGCCACCCGCCGTCCTCGGCGCCGTCGGTGACCAGGTCCTGCACCCGACGGGCTGCTCGCTGGGTGTTGTCGCGGTAGATGTCACCCGCCGGGCGGTACGCCGCGAGGTCGGCGTGGAAGCGCGGCGACGCCGGCTCGAGCTCCTCGGCCACCGCGGTGAGGTAGACCCCCAGCCGGGCTCGCGGTCGTTCCTCGGCGGCGACGCGTTCCTCGATGCGGGCCGCCGCCCGCCGGAAGTAGTGCCGTACGGCGGCGAGCACGATCTGTTCCTTGCTCTCGGCGACCGCGTAGATGGTCGTGCGGGAGCACTTGAGCGCAGCCGCGAGATCGCCGACCCCGAAGCTGAGGAAGCCCTCGGTCAGGAACAGGTCGGCCAGCCCGTCGAGGACCTGCTCACGCCTGGACCCGCGCGCGGGCGGAAGGGGATCGAGCACCGCGCCAGAGTACCAGAATCAGTACTGTAGTATCGTTCCTGTTCTTGTCCACGAGGAGGTCCCATGCCCGCACGTCGCGTCCTGCCCACCGAGGAGGCCGCCGACCTGCTGCGGCTGGTCCGCCAGATCGCCACGGATGAGCTCCTCCCGCTGGTCGCCCGCGCCGAGGCCGAGGAGGACTTCCCGCGCGAGGTCTTCCGGATGCTGGGCAGGACCGGCCTGCTGGGTCTGCCCTACCCCGAGGAGTACGGCGGGGGCGGGCTCCCCTACGAGACCTATCTCCAGGTCCTCGAGGAGATCGCGAGCGTCTGGTCGTCGGTGGGCGTCGGGGTGTCGGTGCACGCCCTGTCCTGCTTCGGCCTGGCCACGGCCGGCACCGAGGAGCAGCGCCACAAGTGGCTGCCCGACATGCTCGCCGGTGACCTGCTGGGGGCCTACTGCCTCTCCGAGGCGCACGCCGGATCCGACCCTGCGGCCATGCGCACCACCGCCAGGCGCGACGGGTCGGCCGACGACGGGGAGTACGTCCTCAACGGCGCCAAGGCCTGGACCACGCACGGCGGCAACGCCGACTTCTACAAGGTGATGGCCCGCACCTCCGACGACGGAGCTCGCGGCATCTCCTGCTTCCTGGTCCCCTCCGACGTCGCCGGCCTGACCTCCGACGCACCCGAGAAGAAGATGGGCCTGACCGGCTCCCACACGACCACGATGCGCTTCGACGACGTACGCATCCCAGCGCAGCGGCGGCTCGGCGAGGAGGGCCAGGGCCTCAAGATCGCCCTGGCGGGCCTCGACTCCGGCCGCCTCGGGATCGCCGCCGTCGCCACCGGACTCGCTCAAGGCGCACTCGACCACGCCCTGGCCTACGCCCGGGAGCGCACGGCGTTCGGGCAGCGGATCCTCGACCACCAGGGGCTCGCCTTCGTGCTCGCCGACATGGAGGCAGCGGTGCACCAGGCCCGGGAGACCACCCTGCACGCGGCGCGCCTCAAGGACGCCGGACTCCCGTTCGGACGCGAGGCATCGATCGCCAAGCTCACCGCGACCGACAACGCCATGAAGGTCACCACCGACGCCGTGCAGGTCCTCGGCGGCGCCGGCTACACCCGTGACTTCCCGGTCGAGCGCTACATGCGCGAGGCCAAGGTGATGCAGATCTTCGAGGGCACCAACCAGATCCAGCGCATGGTCATCGGCCGCCACCTCGACAAGGGTCCGGCCGGCGACATCACCCACCACACCCCCGCCCCCTGACACCCCCGCCCCCTGACACCTCCGGCTCCCCCACGAGCCGACCCACACGACAAGGACACCCCTGATGGAGATCCGCGACACCACCGCCATCGTCACCGGCGCCGCCTCCGGCCTCGGCGCCGCCACCGCCGCCGCCCTGGTCGAGGCCGGCGCCCACGTGGTCGGCATCGACCTGCCGGGGCAGGTCGACGACGCACCCGCTCGCGCCGGTGTCACCTACGTCGCCGCCGACATCACCGACCCCGACCAGGTGGCTGCCGCGGTCGAGCGGGCCGCGTCCTTCCCCGAGCCGCTGCGCACCGTCGTCAGCTGCGCCGGGATCGGGCCGTCCATGCGGATCCTGGGCAAGAAGGGCCCGCACGACCTCGCCTTCTACGCCAAGGTCGTCCAGGTCAATCTCCTGGGCACGTTCAACGTGATGACCCTGGCCGCCGAGAGGATCGCGGCCACCGACCCCCTCGAGGACGGCGCGCGCGGCGTCGTGATCAACACCGCCAGCGTCGCGGCGTTCGACGGTCAGGTCGGCCAGGCGGCGTACGCCTCCTCCAAGGGCGGCGTCGTCGGCCTCACCCTGCCCGCCGCTCGCGACCTCGCCCAGCACGGCATCCGCGTCAACACGATCTGCCCCGGCATCGTCGAGACGCCGATGCTGGCGACCGTCTCCGACGAGTTCCGCGCCGGCCTCGCCGCCGGGGTCCCCTTCCCCGCCCGCCTCGGCCGCCCCGACGAGTACGCCGAGCTCGCCCTCGACCTGATCCGCCACGACTACATGAACGGCGAGACCATCCGCATGGACGGCGCGCTGCGGATGGCGCCGCGCTGACCCGCGTCGCACCACGGTGGTCGCATCGACGCGCGACTATGTATTCTGACCGGGTGGTCCCCGACGAGTCCCTCAGCGATGCGCACGGCGACGCCGGGGTCGCGCGCCCGCTCCGGGCTGCGATGTCGAAGGAGCAGGCCGAGGACTTCGCCCGACTGCTGAGCGTGGTCTCCAACGCGACGCGCCTGCAGATGCTGTCGAACATCTACCGCAGTGACGGCGGGCGGACTCGGGTCGCCGATCTCACCTCGGCACTGGGACTGCGCCAGCCCACGGTGAGTCACCATGCCAAGCTGCTGACGGAAGCGGGCGTGCTGCAACGCGAGCCTTCCGGACGCGAGGTCTGGTACTCCATCGTCCCGCACCGTCTCGACGCCATCGCCGACCTCCTGCGCTAGTGCTCCCATGTGGCCCGACACCCTGACGCAGGTCGCTGTCATGGCCGACCCCGAGCGGCTGCACGTGCTCTCCCTCGTGCTGGACCACTCGGACGCAGGATTCGCGCCGGAGTCGCTGACCGACGCCGGTGAGCGGGACGCCGTACGACGCCATCTCGACGCGATGGAGGGCGCCGGCCTGGTGCAGCTGGTCGAGGGCAGGTACCGCCCCACCGGCGCAGCCCTCGTGCACTTCGGGGCACCCCTGGGCCACTCGGGGTCCGACCACGTCCGGATCGACGTCGGAGAGCACGAGCGGATCCTCGGCACCATCACCGAGGAGCTGGTCGCCCGGCACCACGGCACCCTGGCCCCCGAGACGGTGCACGCCTTCGTGCTCGAGAGCTATCAGCTCCTCGCCTCCCGTGCGACGGTCCGCCGACACCTCCCCCAGCTGACAGCACGCTTCGCCGCCGACCGACTGAGTGCGCTCGCCTCGATCCAGCTGCCCGGTCCCGCCGCGGACGTCCTGTTCGTGTGCGTCCGCAACGCCGGCCGGTCCCAGATCGCGGCGGCCCTGATGCGCTCGGCCGCCGGGGAGTCGGTGCGGATCCGGACGGCGGGCTCCGCGCCGGCCGCGCAGGTCGACCCCGTCGTCGGGGCCGAGCTGACTCGGCTCGGGGTGGGTCAGCTGACCGAGTTCCCCCGGCCTCTCACCGACGAGGTGGTGCGGGCTTCCGCCGTGGTCGTGACGATGGGCTGTGGCGACGCGTGTCCGGTCATCCCCGGACCCCGGTACGTCGACTGGGAGGTGCCCGATCCCGTGGGCCGCCCGGCGCACGAGGTCCGCGGCATCATCTCCGACATCAGGGATCGGGTCGGAGCCCTGCTGGTCGAGCTCGGCGTCGCCACCGGCTGACTCCGCGACCGCGGGCCGCTGGCGCGTCGCCGCTCGGCTTCGCTCGGCTTCGCTAGGCGTCGGAGGCAGTGATCAGGCGGTGCGGGTCGAGACGGTAGCCCACACCTCGCACGGTCTGGAGCGCCTCGTGAATGCCCAACGGCAGCAGCTTCCTGCGGACGCGCATCACCGCCGCGGCGAGCACGTCGGCCTTGCCCGCGCCGCCACCCGGCCACAGCGACTCCACCAGCACGGGTCGCGGCACGACGCCGCCACGACGTACGGCGAGGGCCAGGAGCAGGTCGAACTCGATCGGGCTCAGGTCGACGGCATGACCGCCGAAGTGCACGTCGTACCACCCGGGAGTCAGGGCCAGGTCGCCCACGTGGATGGGGCTGGGTGCCACCGTCGCCGGGGTGACCTCCTGCAGCACCTGGGCAATCTGGCGAGCGTCGTAGGGCAGGGCGACCAGAGGGCGGCCCCCGGCCATCACTGCTGAGCGGATCGCGGCGAGATCACCCGAGCCATGGGCGATCAGGACCGGAGCCGAGGTCTCGGCCCGGACCACCTCGACGAAGGACTCCAGGACGTCGGCGCCCAGGCGGGCACTCACGATCACGACGTGGGAGGTCACACCGACGTGCGCCACGACCCGCAGCGGATCGGTGTGGGTCTCGACCTGAATCCCGAGAACCGCCATCTCTGCCGCCACACGAGCGCCCTCGGCCGCGTCGGGCTCGAGCAGGCTGACGCACTGCACGTCCTGCGGGCGTCGGGCCCACAGCTTGGCGATGTCCTCGGCGATGAGGCGTTGGGCCCGAGACTCGATCTGGGTGGACATCACCCGAACCTTCCGCTGATGTAGTCCTCCGTGCGCTGGTCGGTGGGATTGCCGAAGATCTGGTTGGTCTTGTCGAACTCGACCAGCAACCCCGTGCGGTTACCGGTGGTCTCGTCGGGACGGGCGGTGAAGAACGCCGTACGGTCCGAGACCCGTGCCGCCTGCTGCATGTTGTGGGTCACGATGATGATCGTGAACTCGTCGCGCAGGCCCTGCATCAGGTCCTCGATCCGCGACGTCGCGATCGGGTCGAGGGCCGAGCAGGGCTCGTCCATCAAGATCACGTCCGGCCTGGTGGCGATTGTCCGGGCGATGCAGAGCCGCTGCTGCTGACCACCCGAGAGCCCGAAGGCGGACTTCTTGAGCTTGTCCTTGACCTCGTCCCACAGCGCCGCGCTGCGCAACGCGTCCTCCACGAGGTCGTCCATGCTGTCGACCTTCATGCCGGTGACCCGTGGGCCGTAGGCGATGTTGTCGTAGATCGACTTCGGGAACGGGTTCGGCTTCTGGAAGACCATCCCGATGTGCTGCCGTACGGCGATCGGATCCACCTTGCGGCCGTAGATGTCCTGCCCGTGGTAGGACACCGCACCCTCGACCCGCGCACTGGGCACGAGGTCGTTCATCCGGTTCAGGCAGCGCAGCACGGTGGACTTGCCGCAGCCCGATGGTCCGATGAGCGCGGTGATCTCGTTCTTGCCGAAGGACAGGCTGACGTCGTGCACGGCGTGGAAGTCGCCGTAGAAGACGTTCAGGGAGTGCGCCTCGATGACGGGATCGGGGGGCAGGTCGGGCAGGTACCCCTCCTCACGGAGGTGGTGCTGGGGTGCTGGAGCGACGTCCTCGCCCTTGCGGGTCGAGGCTCGTGCCGGACGAGTTGCCATGGCCGTGGTTCTCCTACCAGGATCGTTGGAACTTGTTGCGGATGAAGATCGCCAGACCGTTCATGACGAGGATCAGGACCAGCAGCAGCACAATCGCCGCCGAGGCCGCCTGCCGCAGCTCGTCCTGGGGCGCCGAGGCGAGGTTGTAGACCTGGACCGGCAGTGCCGTCGCCTTGTCGAGGATGGTCGTCGGGTCGAACCGCACCGTGGCGACACCGAGCACCACCAAGGGAGCCGCCTCGCCGATGGCACGCGAGAGGCCGAGGATCGTCCCGGTCGCGATGCCGGCGATGGCCGAGGGCAGGGTCTGGCGCCACGTGGTCTGCCAGACGGTGGCGCCCAGCGCGAGCGACCCCTCGCGGATCTCGCTCGGCACGGCGCGCAGCGCCTCTCGCGTCGTGATCACGATGACGGGCAGGATCAGCAAGCCCAGGGCGATGGCCCCACCCAGGACGATGCCCTTGAACGTGAAGCCGAGCAGACCCATGATCGCGGCGGCCAGGAGGCCGTAGATGATCGAGGGGATCGCGGCGAGGTTCTGCAGGTTGACCTCGATGAGCTTGTTGAACCAGGTCCGCGAGTTGGCGAACTCCTCCAGGTAGACCGCCGTGGCGATCCCGATGGGGATCGCCATCAGAGCAGTACTGAGCATCAGCCACAGGGTCCCCAGGATCCCGGCCCGGAAGCCGGTCTCGTCCTTGCGGACAGTCGACTCGTACTGGGTCACCAGGTTCGCGTCGAAACGGCTGGACCCGTCGACCACGGTGTCGAGGATCAGCGCGGCGAGCACCATCACCCCGAAGAACAAGGAGAACCAGAGCGCGGACAGGAAGATCAGCGACGCCGGGTTGCGGTCCTTGTTCTTGCCGGTGGCGAAGGAGCTGGCGGTCACGCGGGCGGCTGTGGTGCCGGCGAGGCTCATCAGTAGGCCTGCCTGAAGCGGCGGACGATCGCGATGCTGATCGCATTGATGGCCAAGGTGATGAGGAACAACAGCATCGCAACGGCGAAGAGCATGTTGTAGCCGACCGATCC
>NZ_JAPYPS010000050.1:1257-29026 GCF_029937575.1 Nocardioides sp. | reverse complement strand
AAATCCGCGCCCGCGTCGAGACTCTCCTCGGACAGCTCTTCCCCCCTGCGTAGGCGCCCTTCTCCCCTCGGATCGGTCTAGCCCGGTCTGGTCCAGCCACGCGACTTTCGGCAGTGCAGACATTCGGGTACCCGATACCGCTATAGATATGCGTATCACTTTCCCGCGCGGGGGGCGCGCTGGAACACATGACTCTGGGGAGGGTCTCCACCATGCATCTCACACGTCTCAAGCTGACGGTGCTCGCAGCACTCGCTGCGCTCATCATGTCTCTCATCGCCGTCGGTCCGGCGACCGCTCGACAGGGACCGACCAACGTCGCCTCGCCGTCCGTGAAGGGCAAGGCGGCCGTCGGACGGACCCTCACGTGCCGGCCGGGCACCTGGACCGGGAAGAAGTCCGGCTACCGCTTCGCCTGGAAGCGCGACGGGAAGCGCATCGCCGGCACATCGAAGCGTCGCTACACAGTGACCCGGGCCGATCGCGGGACTCGCCTGAAGTGCGTCGTGAGTCCCAAGGGAGTCAAGCAGAGAGTTGCCAGCGCCGCGGTCACCGTGGTCGACGCGCCCCGCAACACCGCCGCACCCACCGTCACGGGCCTGCCCAAGCCGGGCGAGACACTGACCTGCGACCCCGGCACCTGGGTCAACGACCCGACACTGCGCTACTCCTGGACCCGTGACGGCTCGCCCGCCGGCACCGGCCAGACCCGCCTGACCAAGAACAGCGACCTGGGCAAGCGGCTGGTGTGCCTCGTGGCCGGCAGCAACGCGGCCGGTGGGAGCGGGTTCGTCGCCTCCGAGGCCGTCCTGGTCAGCGAGAGCGGCACCGACCCGGTGCCGACGACGGCCCCGACCAACACGGTGCGCCCGTCGATCTCGGGGATCCCGTACCCCGGCGAGGTGCTGACCTGCGAGCCCGGCACGTGGACCGGCAACCCGACGTTCACCTACTCCTGGACGCGCAACGGATCGCCCGCCGGCACCGGGGCGACTCGCACGACCAAGAACAGCGACCTCGGCACCACCCTGGTCTGCTACGTCATCGGCTCCAACACCGCCGGCGGCAGCGGCGCGATCCCGTCCGCCGGGGTCCACCCGCAGCTGCCCGAGCCGGACCACGTGGCCTACCAGAGCCACGTGAAGCCCGCGACCAAGGCCTACGGCAGCGTCGGCTACGGGGCGAACTCCATCGAGGAATGGGGAGACCACCTCCGTCTGGAGGGCGGAGCCTCGGAGCTCAACAAGGTGACTGTGACCATGGCATCGTGGAGTTGTGTCAGCGGCGCGTGGAATGCCGGTAATCCGACCGGCCCCTGCGTATCCACCCCCGGCTCGACCTACGTGCATCCAGTCACCGTCAATGTCTACGGCGTCGACAACGCCGCCCCCACCGGGGTGGGCGACCTCATCACGACGGTCACGGTCGACCAGACCATTCCTTATCGGCCGTCGTTCGACCCCAGTTGCGGCGACTACAAGTGGCTCTCGCCCGAGTTCGGTTGCATCAACTCCTTGCAGTTCGACATGGACTTCAACCTCGGTGGCGTGGATGTGCCGGGCGACGTCATCGTCAGCGTGGCCTTCGACACGTCGGGTTCCCCGGCCGGCTCGCTCAACGTGGCCGCTGTAGAGACCGCGCCGGTGGTCGGAGAGAACGTGAACCCTGACAAGACGTTCGTCGGCTATCAGGGTGGTCAGTTCGAAGCAGAGTCGGGCTGGGGCACCTACACCCCCGGCATCACGCTCGAGGCGACGACGCCGTACGTCCCATGACGCCGTAGGTTCGGCGGGTGACGTCTCCTAGCTCATCCACCGGACCATCGGCACCGACCGGCAGGACGGCGGTGGCGTCGGCCACCGCCGTCCTGCCGTACGTCGAGAGCTGGATCGCCTACCGGGCGTGGAAGCTGCGCGTGCCGGGCGTGCAGTACGCCGTGTGGTTCGACGGGCGGGTCCAGCTCTCCGGAGCCGTGGGCAGCGCGGACCTGGCCTCGGACACCCCGCTGACCACCCGCCATCTGTTCCGGATCGCCTCGCACTCCAAGACGTTCACGGCGACTGCGATCCTGCAGCTGATGGAGGCCGGGCGCCTGCGCCTCGACGACAGCCTGGAGACGCACCTGCCCGAGCTGGTTGACGCATCCTCGGGCATCGGGCGGGTGCGGCTGCGCGAGCTGCTCGAGCACGGCGGCGGGGTCCTGCGTGACGGACTGGACGCCGACCACTGGCAGCACGCGCGGGCGTTCCCCGACGAGGGTGAGCTGCTGGCGATGGTGCGCGACGACGGGATCAAGGCCGAGCCCAACAGCCGGTTCGACTACAGCAACCTCGGCTACGGGCTGCTGGGTCTCGTGGTGGTACGCGTCTCGGGTCAGGCCTTCGGCGACTACACCGACGAGCACATCACCTCTCCCCTCGGCCTCGACCACACGCACGCCGAGCTCGATGCGTCGCGAGCCCGCGACTACGCGACCGGCTACTCCGGCTTCCACACCTCGCTCGAACGCCGGCCACTCGTCCACGTCGACACGGGAGCCCTCGCGCCCGCGACCGGTTTCGCCAGCACGGCCGAGGACGTGGTGCGCTACCTGGCGGCTCACCGCCAGGGAAGCGGTGAGCTGCTCACCGATGCCTCCAAGCGCCTGCAGCAACGGCGCGCGTGGACCAGCGCTCCGACCAGTGAGGTCTCCTACGGGATGGGGCTCATCCTCGAGCAGGTCGCCGGCCGACGTGTGTTCGGGCACAGCGGCGGGTACCCGGGCCACATCACACGATCCTTCCTGGATCCCGAGGACCAGATCGCGGTCTCGGTCCTGACCAACGCCATCGACGGTCCCGCCCATGAGCTCTCCGCCGGGGTGCTGGCGCTCATCGATGCAGCACTGCGCTCACCCGCCCGCCGTTCGCTGACCTCGAGTCTCACGGAGCCGGGCGACACCTCGATGTTCGAGGGGCGCTTCGCCGGCGCGTGGGGGGTGCGCGACGTCGTACGGCTCGGCGATCGCCTGGTGACGCTGTCGCCCGGCGGACCCGACCCGGTCGCGGCGGTCGACGAGGTCGAGGTCGTCGACGACTCGACCCTGCGTGTCGTCTCCGGTGACGGCTTCGGTGCCGTCGGTGAGCTCATCCGCTACGAGCGCGACCCAGTTGGTGCGATCGTGTCGGTGCGTGCAGGCGGCGGCGTGACGCTGTGGCCCTACGCCGTCGGCGAGGAGTTCACACCGCCGTTCCCGCCTAGCGCTTGAGCTTGAGCATCGTGGCCGGACCGGCCTGGGACCGACCCACTGCGTTGACCGCGAAGACCTTCACCTGGTGCCGCCCCTTGCCCAGGCCGCGCAACACCACCTTGCGCCTGCCCGACGTCGAGGCATTCGCTCCCTTCGAGACCCTCACCAGATAACCGACCACCGGCGACCCGTTCGACGAAGCCGCAGCCCACGTCACCACGACCTTCTTGCCCTTCGCCTTCACCTTCACCTTCGGCTTGCCCGGACGCCCCGGCCTGCCCGCCGGCGTCACCACACCCGAAGCAGCACTCGCCACAGAGTCCCCCACCGCACTGCTCGCCACCACCGTGAACGAGTACGACGTCCCGTTGCTCAACCCATTGACCGTCGCCGACGACGCACCCCCACCCACACTCACCGACGCACCACCAGGAGAAGCCGTCACCGTGTAAGCCGTCACCGCAGACCCGTTCTCCACACTCGCAGACCACGACACCGTCGCCGACGACACCCCACCCACCGCAGAGACACCCGTCGGCGCACCCGGCACACCCACCGGAGTCGGAGTCGGCGTCGGCGTCGGCGTCGGAGTCGGAGTCGGCGTCGGCGTCGGCGTCGGCGTCGGCGTCGGTGTCGCTCCGGGGGTCACGCTGTTCGACGCCGCACTGGCCGGCGAGTCGCCCGCGACGTTGGTGGCCACCACGCGGAACACGTACGACGTCCCGTTGCTCAACCCGGTCACGCTGACCGAGGCCTGGCCCGGGCCGCCGACGGCGACGACGCCACCCGGCGACGCCGTCACGCGGTACTCCGTGACTGGCGCACCGTTGGTGGCTCCGGGTGACCACGACACCACTGCCGAGCCGTCTCCTGCGGTGGCGCTCACCGACGTGGGGGCTCCCGGCGGGTCCGCGACCACGACCGCGACGTTCTCGGTCGGACCGGCGCCGACGCTGTTGACGGCGGCGATTCCGACGGTGTGCGTGCCTCGGACCAGTTGGCCCGTCTGGGCTGAGATGTACACGCCGCGAGCATCACCGCCCAGCGCTCCGAGGTAGAAGCCGTCGTAGTAGATGTCGTAGGCGGTGATGGTGGCGCCGCCGTCGTCGACGGGCGCGGTCCACGAGGCGTAGATCTCGTCGAAGACCCGGTCGTGCGAGGCCGCGAGGCCCTGCACCGGCGTGGGGGCGTTCAGCACCGGGGCAGCCGTCGTCGCCGAGACACTCGCACCCGCACCGGCGCCGGTCGCGTTGGTCGCGCGCACCGTCAGGTCGTACGTCGTGCCGGTCGCGAGCCCGTCGAACACGTAGCTCGTGGCGGTGCTCGGCAGGGAGACCGCTCCCCCGCCACCACTGCGCGAGACGACGTACCCGTTCACGGCGCTGGAGCCCGGGTCGCTCGGCGCCGCCCAGGAGAGGGTGATCTCCGGCTCGACCGGGTCCGGCGTGGCCGAGACCGAGGTCGGCGCCCCCGGGGCCCCCGCGGGCGGTGCGCCGTCGCAGCCGCTGGTCGCGATCGAGTAGGCGCCCAGGCTGCCGTAGCCGTCGTAGCCACTGGCCGCGAAGGTGCCGCGACCCGTCCCGTCGACCGTCACCGTGTAGCCGTCGCCGGCACTCGGCACGGTCAGCGAGGCACCGAGGCCGCTCGCCGTGACACCGTCGCCGGCACCCGAGGCGGGGTCCGAGGTCCCGACGAGAGCTCCGTCGCCGTCGTGCAGGGTCGCCAGCACGTCGAGGTCACCGGAGAGCTCGGCGCCACTGACAGTGACCGTCGCGCCCGCCACGCAGGTGCCGAGAAGGTAGGCATCGACGTCACTCGGCGAGGTGATGTACGCCGTGTCGGCCGGGAGCGCCGCCGGAGATGCCGGGTTGCCCGCGGCCTCGTCGGGACGCTGCGCCAGGTAGCCGCCGATGATGGCGAGGTCGTCCTCGTGGTTGGTCGCGCCGGTGTAGTCCCCGCGACTCCACTGGACCAGGGCCCGGTTGTAGCCGGAACCCATGATCGGCGCCCAGTTGCTGTGGCCCGCGTAGTAGCTCGTCCCGCTCGTCCCGTCGTGGCTCAGACCGAGGTTGTGACCCACCTCGTGGGTCGTCGCCTCGGCAATGCTCTTCGCGGCGTCGCCCGTGCCCTGCGGGAAGACCCAGGCGGGTTGGTAGGGCGAGTTCACCTGGTCGAAGACGTCGACGTAGGCCACGCCACCACATCCGCCGCCGCAGATCTTGAAATAGGCGTCGTCACTGGGCGTGATCAGGGCGTGGGTGCCATAGCTCTCGTCCGCCACGCTGCTGCGCACGATTCCTGCCACACCCGGATCTTCCGTGGTGACGTCGACGTCCCACGGGGCGAAGTCCTCGGCCACGATCGCCCACACCTGCTGGATGCTGGTCTTCTCTCCGTCGGTGAACGTCGCACCGTTGCCGGCGGGATCCCAGGCAGGGTGAGAGGTCCCGACGCCGTCCTGGCTGTTCCACGCCGTACCGCTGACGGTGGCGCCGTCGAAGTCGAGGTGGACGACCTTGGTCGCACCCGGGCGGCTGTGCAGCAGGAACGTGTCCGACAACGGGGCGAGGGGCGTAGCACTGACGGACGTCGACGGCGCGCGCCGCTGGGCGGCTGGCACCTCCGGCTCGATGTAGTAGAGGCGGCCCTGGGGGTCGAGCCATGCGGTCGGATCGGTCGTCAGCAGGCTTGCGAGCTCGGCCGGCTCCAGGCTGTTGCGCTGCGCCGCCACGTGGAGAGCGCCTCCGAGCTGTCGCAGCGCCGCGCGCCCGTGACGAGGTCCGGCGAGGAGCTCGTCGACCTCGCGGAACGTGACGCCGACCTCCGACCTGGCGCCGGCACTCCCCGGGACGTCCTGGTCGGCGACGGCGATCTGTTGCAGGAGGGTGACGCCGAGCGCCGCGATCGCGACGGCGGCAACGGAGCGGACGGCCAGGCGGCGCTGCTTCGACACGTGAGACCTTCTTCTATCGCTTGAGCTTGAGCGTCGCGGCCGGACCGGTGTGTGCATCGCTCGGCGATCCGGCTTCTGTCGCGGGGCGCGCAGCGGCCGACAGCGAGGCAGGCACGAGCCCCGAGGCCAACAGCACACCGCAGAGCCAGCGCAGCAACTCGACGCGACATCAGGGTTCCTTCGGCTCAGGCGGGTATGTCGCAACATAGGGCCTGTCCGACGACCTGTCCCACGAATGGGCGATCAGCGTCCGGCCGATGTCAGTAGCCTCAGCCCATGGCTCTCACCCAGGTCATCCCCGCACTGCCGGTCGCCTCCGTCGCCAGCGCCATCGCCTGCTGGACCGAAAGGCTCGGCTTCAGCGTCGCTCATCAGGACGGCGGCTTCGCCGTCCTGATCCGCGATGAGGCGGTCGTCCACCTGTGGCAGAGCGACGACGACGGCTGGCGGGTGCGCCCTGGCGACGACCTCGCGACCTCTCCGGTCGTCACCGGCGCAGAGACGTTCCTGGCCGGTACGGCGAGCTGCCGCATCCGCTGCACCAGCAGCAGCGACCTGGACACGATCCACGCGGAGCTGTCCGCCTCCGACGCCCTGCACCCCACCGACACGGGCGCGCCCGTCGACACGCCGTACGGCGCGCGCGAGGTCAACGCCCTCGACGAAGACGGCAACTGCATCACGTTCTTCTACTGGGTGTGACCGTCTCGGCCCCGGTCGCCGGGACCGGTCACGTCTCGCAGGCGCGCACCTGCTCAGCACGGCATCGGTCGTCGCCGCGGCCCCCGTCCACCTCGTCGCGGCCGGGACCGCCCAGGACGACGTCGTCGCCGCGGTCCGCAAGCACGTAGTCGCGACCACCACGAGCGCGGACCCGGTCGTTGCCGGCGCCGGCGTAGAACTCGTTGCGATCCGGTGTCCCGACCATCAGGTCGTCGCCGTCCTGGCCGAAGGCGTCGTTGCCGGCGTGCACGATCCGGTCGTCGCCCCGCCCTCCGAAGACGAACCATCCGCGACGCAGGACGTCGTCGCCGTTGCCGCCGTACACCTCACCTTCGGTGGCATCGACCACGATCGTGTCGTCGCCTCCCAGCCCACGGACGACGTCCGTCTCGGCTCCCGCGACGATCGTGTCGTCGTAGGCGGTCCCGACGATCGAGTAGATGCCCTCCACGAGGTCGGTCCCCTGACCGACGACGGTGCCCTCTGCGCCGTTGCCGGGAAGCGTGGCGTCGATGGCGCGGCCGGCATCGGTGTACAGCACGCGCCCCTCGTGCCGATCATTGCCGACCGGCTCGTCGGGCGCCGGCCCTCCGTGCACCACGTCGTCGCCCGGACCCGGGATGATCTGGTCCCCCTCGAGGCCACGGAAGAAGCCGTCAGGGCCACCCCAGACGGTGTCGTCGCCGAAGCCGAGATCGATGAAGTCCACGCCCCGTCCGCCGCACACCAGGTCGTCACCACCGAGCGCGGTGATCTCGTCGGCGCCGTTCAGGGCGACGATCACGTCGTCACCGGGCGTGCCACGCAGGACATCGGCTTCGTCGGTGCCGACGATGGTGGCGGGGACGCCGTCACACGTCGGCATCGGTGCGGGCGCCTCCGCCCGGGCGCTGTCGGCTGACGACGTGAGAGACGCCGCAAGCACGAGGCACCCCACGAGTCGGGCAGCGGTGACCAGGGACATGCGACGCATGGCTTCTCCTCCGGCCGCAGGCCGGCGGGCGCCTGCCTGGAGCAGAGACATCCTGCACCCATCGTCGGTCCGGCGCCAGCGCCGGCCTCGGCGTCGAGCCGTTCCCGGCCGCCGGTGGGGCCCGCTGCAGGGAAAGTGCGCTGAGACCCCCCTCGACTGGGTACTGCCCTGGTGGAGGCTTTGAGGGAAGTCTCGTCCGAGGGAGGGACAGCAGGTGGAGTCGCACGCCTGGAACCGCAGGGTTCTCGACGCCGTGGCGGAGGGGATCTGGGTGATCGACCTCGACGGTCACACCATCGAGGCCAACCCCGCGGTGGCCACCTTGCTCCGGCTCGAGCCGCAGGACCTCCCCGGCCTCGATCTCGCCAACCTCCTCGACGAGGAGGGGCGCACTCAGTTCGCCAGCCACCTCGCCGGCCTGCGCGATGGGCGGATCAACCCCGGCGAGGTGGAGTGCCTCTTCCACCTGGTCGACGCCACGACCGTCTGGGTCGCCATCCGCGAGGCCTTCGTGCGTGACGACGACGACCATCCCGTCGCCGTCGTGCTGAACACCACCGACATCACGTCGCGCAAGGTGCTGCTGGACTCGCTGCGCGAGAGTGAGCGCCAGCGCGCCGAGGCCGAGCGGATCGCGCGGCTGGGCAGCTGGCAGTGGACGGCCGAGGACGACAGCTACGAGGTCAGCGACGGGATCCGCGCCCTGTACGGCGAGCGCACCGACGAGATCTTCTCCGGCTCCGACGCCTTCATCGCCTCGGTCCACCCCGACGACCGCGAGCGCATCCGTGAGGCACTGAGGACTGCGATGGACACCGGTCAGGACTTCGAGTTCGAGGGGCGGGTCCGAGCCCAGAGCGGCTACGTCTGGATCCGCGGTCGCGGCGTCGGCGCCCACGACGACCGGGGCACCCTGGTGTCGGCCTCGGGCACGCACCAGGACGTGACGCGCACCCGGGCGACCGACGACGCCCTGCAGGACCTCGTCACGCAGAACTCCCTCTTGCAGGCCGTGGCGAGCGCGGCCAACGAGGCAGCGACTCTGGACAGCGTGCTGTCCCAGGCCAAGGACCTGGTCCTGCTCCACGACGACTGGGACCGTGCCCGCGCCTTCCTCCCGGTGGACGACGGCCGTGAGCTGGCGCCGTACTACATCGACGAGGAGGATCGCGCACGCTACGAGGGACCCTCCCACGACCCGCTCCGGGACCGGGAGCTGACCACGGCGTTGCGGGCCCTGCACGAGAAGCGCTCGGTCTGGGACGACGAGACCCGGCTGACGATCGCGTTCCGCGTGATGCTCGAGGAGGAGTGCGTGGCGGTGCTGGCCATCACTTCGCTGCCACCGCTCTACCGCCACGACATGGTCCAGCACATGGTGGAGCAGGTGGCCGACCAGCTCGCTCTGGTCGCCGAGCGCGAGCGGGCTGCTGCGGCGCTGGGTCAGGCGCGGGACCTGGCGATGGAGGCGTCCCAGCACAAGTCGGACTTCCTGGCGACGATGAGCCACGAGATCCGGACGCCGCTCAACGGGATCATCGGCCTGACCGAGCTGCTGGGCCGCACCGTCCTCGACGAGCGTCAACGCCATCTCGTCTCAGGCGTCGACCTGTCGAGCCGGTCGCTGCTGGCGCTGATCAACGACATCCTCGACTTCTCCAAGATCGAGGCCGGTCGCCTGGAGCTGGAGATCGTCGACTTCGAGGTCCGCGACCTGCTGGACCAGGTCGCCGGGGTGCTCGCCGAGTCCGCGAGGGCGAAGTCGCTCGACTTCCAGGTCTCGTGCAGCCCGGACGTGCCCCAGGTCGCCTCGGGTGACCCCACGCGCCTGCTGCAGGTGCTCACGAATCTCGGGTCCAACGCGGTGAAGTTCACCGCCGAGGGCGAGGTCGCCATCCGCGCCACGGTCGTCGGCCCAGCCGACGCGCCCCGCCTGCGGGTCGACGTACGGGACACCGGGATCGGCGTGGCACCGGACCGGGTGGAGTCGATCTTCAGTCCCTTCCTCCAAGGCGACAGCTCGACGACCCGGCACTTCGGCGGCACCGGGCTCGGGCTGGCGATCTCTCAGGAGATCGTCGAAGCCGCGGGCGGCAGCATCGGCGTCGACAGCGAGGAAGGTCACGGCAGCACCTTCTGGATGCAGGTTCCGCTCCTGCCGCCGACCGGCGCGCTGCTCGGTGAGACCACGGACGGCGCTCGGGCGGAGCTGCGAGGCACCCACGTGCTCGTGGTCGACGACAACATGACCAACCGGCACATCCTCACCGAGCAGCTCGCCTGGTGGGACGTGACGTGCGTAGCTGTGGCCTCGCCCGCGGAAGCGCTGGACACGATGATCTCGCACGAGTTCGACCTGGTGCTGCTCGACATGGCCATGCCCGACGTGGACGGGCTCGGGCTCGCCCGCGCCATCCGAGAGCGGGAGTCGGCTGACGAGCACCTGCCGCTCATCCTTCTGACCTCCTCGCTGCTGCCCGACGAGGTGGCCCCGGCGGCTGCCGGCATCGACCTGTGCCTCAGCAAGCCTGTGAGCTCGGCGCACCTGCGCGACGTCCTTCTCGGGATCCGTCGCCAGGAGAGCGCACCGCACGCTCCCGCTCCCGTGGCGCGACGTACGGAACGGATCCTGGTCGTGGAGGACAACGCGGTGAACCGTCTCGTGGCCACCGGGCTGCTCGACGGGCTGGGCTTGTCCGCAGACACCGCGGACGACGGCGACGATGCGGTCGCCATGGTGGAGCAGTGCGGCTACGACCTCATCCTGATGGACGTGCAGATGCCCAGGCTCGACGGCTATGCCACGACCCGTGCCCTGCGCAACAGGGAGGCGGACCTGGGGCTCGGCCGGACGCCGATCGTCGCGATGACCGCGTCGGCAGTGAGCGGCGAGCGTGAGCGGGCCCTCGCCTCCGGCATGGACGACTTCGTCTCCAAACCGGTCAACAGCTCGCGTCTGGCCGAGGTCGTGTCCCTCTGGATCGATGCCGACGATGCCGACGATGTCGCCCTGCCGGCACCCGCCCCGAGGCCCATCCGCCGCCCCGCCCACGACGTCCTCGACCGGTCACGCCTCGAGGAGCTGGCCGAGCTGTCCCCCGCCTACGTGTCACGAGTCATCGCGAGCTTCCACGAGCGACTCCCCGCGATGATCGACGCCGTACGCCGAGCAGCCGACGGCGCCGACCTGGCCAGCTCGGCACACGCACTCAAGGGCGCGTCGTCGAACATCGGGCTGGTCCACGTGTCCGAGATCGCCGAGCATCTCGAGGGTCTGGGCAGATCGGACGGGACTGCCTCAGAACCGTCGATGACCGAGCTCGTCGCGGCCGCCGAGCACGGCCTGGTCGCCCTGGACGACTTCGTGGCCACGATGGGTCCGAGCAACTGACCCCGAGGCCCTGTCAGGTCGGAGCCGGGCACTCCTCGACGGAGGTCGGCGTCATCAGCCTTCCGCGGTCGTCGCCGCGCCCCGTCAGGGCGATGGCCAGGGAGAGGTCGGGCTCGTCCTTCGGGAAGCGGATGCTCCCGACCGAGGAGTTCTCCCAGGAGCGGACCCGACCCGACACCCAGCTGCGCCTGTTCTGACGGCCCGCCGGCCCCCGGATGGCGACGGCCGCACTGGCCGAGCGACGGGAGGCAGCGTTGACGAGCTGGGCCCGGATCTGCCAGGCGTCGCTCCCGAGCGAGACCTTGCAGAGGGCGACAGCACTCGCGCCGTGCTTCACCACCACGCTGAAGATCTCCGGAGCCGGCCCTCTGCGGCTGCCTCGTCTGTTGAGCCGAACCGGGGACGACACTGACGGGCCTGTCATGGCGGTGCCGCGGAAGTGGGCTCGGTAGGTGCCGGAGGGGCGCTTCAGGACGGCAGCGAAGCTGCCGTCGCGGTGACTCCGGGTCCGCGCGGCCGGTCGCCAGGACGCGGTCCCGGCCACCCTGCGCTCGATCACCACCTGACCGGCGACGGCCGGTGAGACGCTGCCCCGCAGCGCGACGCGTCGGCGCGGCAACGCCCGCTTGCGCACACTGACCTGGCTGGGCTCGGCCTGCACCGGAGGTTCGCTCGGACCGGTGGGGCCTGTCGGCCCCGTGGGACCTGTCGGATCCGTGGACGTCGGCGGCCACGGCTGGGCGGAGCCCGGCTCGACACACGTGCCCTCGGCGACGGTGCCCGGCATGCCCGGCACGCACGTGGCGTCGTAGGCGATGACTCCGCGTACCTCGCCTTGGGGCTCGCTGCCGGAGTAGCACCGGAAGCGGAACGAGATCGCGACGCCGGCCAGGCGCCCCACGAGGTCGTAGGACGCCTCGTGCACGGTGAAGTCCTTGTCGGCGATCCCACCGCATCCACGGTGCTGTCCGCTCAGGTCCATCCAGCCGGTGTCGTAGGGACCGTCGGGATAGCTGCTGCGGATCGGAGTCACCCGCGTGCCGGGGAGCAACAGGTGGTCGTCGTCGGCCACGAAGGCGGCGCTGAAGTCGACGTCTCTCCGCTCGACGTCGATGCTGAACGAGGTGTCCCTACTCCTGAAGGCCACCACGTCGTCGCCGTCGAGGGCGTGGGGCGCGCCCGGGTTGCCGAGGAAGGCGTCGGGGTCGGCGTCGATGCGGAACGTCGTCACGCGCGGCGCGTCCTGGGCCGGGATGGAGGAGTGCTGCGGCACGGGTCGCAGCGGAACCGGATCACCACTGGATGGTGCACCCGCCCCGGAGAGCTGGACGCTGCGATCCCCCAGGTTGGTGCGTAGCGTGAGCGTGCCGGTACGTCGTCCGAGCAGGAGGGGCTGGACCTGCAGGTAGACACGGCAGTACCGCCCCGGGTCCACGGTCTCGCAGGTGTCGTGCATGACCGCGAAGTCGGTCGCACCATCGGTGATCTCGATCGAGGAGACCACCACCGGCTCCCCGCCATGGTTGACCAGGGTGACCGGGGTGGGACGACCGAGCTCGCCCAAGGGCTCCTCGGAGAGCTGCAGCCGCTCGGGCACGACCGAGAAGTCGGGAGCCTCCGGCTGGTTGAGACGGACCTCGCCGGTGAGCGCCATCCCCCCACACTCGTAGACGTAGGTCAGCCACAACCGGTCCAGCGCCGGGTCGACGTCCAGGATGTCGAAGCTGCCCCTGCCGGAGCTGCAGGAGCGCCCCGGTGAGGTCACCTCGATGGTGGGCTGTCCCTCGCCGGGTGTCCGGGACGCGTCGACGTAGGAGCCCTCCGTCAAGGCATCCGGGAAGGGTGCTGCGACCTCGATCTCGAACACGGGCCAGAAGTCATCCGGGGGCACCACCGAAGCGGAGATCCCCTGCTCCAGGTCGCCCCTGATGTCGAAGTCCCACTTGTCACGGGTGTAGAGGTGGTCGCCTCCGTTGCCCACGAAGGAGCGGTGGTCGGCCACGAACGTGACCCAGCTCGTCGCGACGGGGTCGTCGATGACCGTGGCGGCAGCAGGCCGCACGACCCTGTCGTCACCGGTGGCCTCGGCTCGGGCGGCGCCCATCTGGAACAGACTTGCCAGCACCGCGACGACGGCCCACCCAGCGACGATCCGAGACCTGCTCACGGCTGAACCCTAATCCGCCGCTGCCGGCTCGTCAGGCAGTTGCCCGGCACCGGCCACATGATCACCACGACCGTCCGTAGGGCGGGTGGGGCTCGAACCCACGACCCAAGGATTATGAGTCCTCTGCTCTAACCGACTGAGCTACCGCCCCGCGCCGGTCATGCTGACCCGGCTCCAGGCAGGAGCGTACTCGCGACGGCGTCTCGGCCCGCAGTGGTGGTCCTACGGCTCGGTGGCCGCCAGGTCCTCGGTGGACGTGTCCTCAGTGAACGTGTCGTCGCTGGGCTCGTCCGTCGGTTCCTCGACCAGGTCGTCGGCGGTGTAGGCGCACGCGTCGACCGGATCCTCCACGGCCTCGGGCTTCTCGGCCTTGCGCTTGGCCTTCTTCTTCGCCGGGTAGAGCGCCTTCTGGACGGTGTCCTGCACGTAGACGTAGTCGGGGTCGCCGGAGAAGAACTTGTCCGAGGGCTTGAAGACGACAGATCGGACCTGGGCGTCCTTGACCTTCAGCAGCAGCTGGACGAGCGCCGAGGCGAGGTCACGAGGGACATCGGTGGAGAGGATCTCCTTGCCGGCCGCGGCCAGGTCGACGTACTTGTTGAGCACCGTCATCGGGTCGGCCGCCTCGATCAGCGCATCGACAGCGCAGCGTTGACGATCCATGCGCGCGTAGTCGTCCGAGCCGTAGCGACCTCGCGCGAACCACAGGGCGTCGAAGCCGCCGAGCGTCTGGTCGGGCCCCGGCTGGAGGTAACCGGTCGGCGGGATCCCTGCGTCGGTGTTGCCGTTGATCGCCACCGGCTCGTTGATGTTGACGGTGATCCCGCCCAGGGCGTCGACGACCGTCTTGAAGCCCTCGAGGTTGACGAGCACGTAGTAGTCGACCGGCACGCCGAGGCTGCCGGAGACGGCCTGCTTGACGGCGTCGGCGCCCTCGTTGTCGCTGTCGCCGAGCACTCCCGGATGCAGGATCGGGACCTGGCTGTAGATGGCGTTGAGCATGTCGAAGCCGGGGTCACCCTGACCGGTCTGGTAGCCGTCCGGGTAGAGGTCGTGCAGCGGGCTGTCCTCGGGGAACTGCGCGTACATCATGTTGCGCGGAAGACTGAACATCACCGTCTTGCCCGTCTCGGTGTCGATGCTGACCAGGATGACGGTGTCGGTGCGGACGCCGGTGCGACCCACTCCCCCGTCGCCGCCGAGCAGCACGACGTTGACGCGGTCCTGGCCCGCCCACGGGTCCTCGACCGACACGTCACGCGGCGTCGTGGCGCTGCGCACGTTGTCGGGTAGCACCGTCTCGACGAGGTCGGCCTGCACGAGCGCGTACTGCGCCGCGCGCACGACCGGAGCGGCGCCGACGAGCAGCACCAGGACCACCGTCGTGTAGCCCGCGACGGTGTGCCACCGAGGTCGCTCGCGAGGGCGCACCAAGCGGTAGGACGTGAGGACGACGAACGCCCACGTCAGCAGGGACAGGCCGAGGAGTACAGCGATCACCTTGAGCGCCGAGGTGTTGAACGCGAGGTCGGTGAGCTGCTGCTTGAGGTCGCGCCCGAAGTACCAGACGACCAGACCGATCACGCCGGCCCACAGGGAGAGCACCAGGAGCCCGAGCCACCGGCGCCCGGCGTACAGGTAGCCGGAGCCGGGGATCATCGCCCCGAGGACGGTCATCCCGATCGTGCCCCACAGGCCCGAGGCCTGGCGGCGAGCACGGCGCACCCTCGAGCCTCCCGACGGGCCACTCGAGCGCAGCCGGGGAAACCGACTCGATCTCTCTGCCCGGCGATGCCCCGCCGGACGCGACGGTGCGCCGGCGTTCTCGGGAAGATCGTGGGACATGGGGAGAGGACCTCGTCGTGGGCACAAACAAACCGACCACGGGACTCCGGGGCCTCCGCGCAGAATAGCAACGGCCCGAACCGTGATCGTGGATCACGGCCGGGCCGTCGGATGCGCTCCCCCGGCTGGACTCGAACCAGCGACATCCTGATTAACAGTCAAGCGCTCTGCCAACTGAGCTACAGGGGATCGTGCGGGGATACGTTAGCAAGCCTGCGACGTCGCCCGAAATCGAGACGACCCCGTGGCTCTCAGCCCAGTCCCAGCTCGTCCTGGGCGGCTGACAGCGCCTGAGCCGCAGCCAGCCGGACGAACGCGTCGTCGGGGTCGATCCCCTCGTCGTACTCGTAGATCCACGACAGCTCCGAAGGCCGTCCCGGCGCACGGCGAGCGATGACCCGCACGCCCTGACGCCCCTCGAGGGCGACGTGACGCTGCATCACGACACTGGCCGTGACCCGCTCCCGGACCAGCTCCAGCAGCCGCCCCGGCTCCTCGATCGTCAGCCGGTGCTCGGGTCGGACCTGACCCCAGCTGCCCACCTCGCTCACGAGCAGCACCGACGTCTCGCTGTCCCAGTCGGCCGCCTCGACGCTCTCCCACGGGATCCGGGAACCGCCGGGCACGTAGAGCGCGTCGCGGGATCCGCCGACCGTCCCACCGTCCGTCGTCGCCGCCCACGCCAGCAACCGCTCCCCGCGTGGCAGTGGTACGTCGGGCCGCGCGCGCCTCACTGGCCACTTCACTGGCCGCCTCACTGGGCCCCCGCGATGTGGTCGCGCAGGGTCCGCCGGTGCTGCTCGAGGGCGGCCAGCTCGCCGAACATCCGGTTGTAGTCCGCGGCCTGGTCGACCGGGTTGGTCCGCTGAAGCTTGGACTTGAGGTCGGCGATCCGACGCTGAGCCGTCAGCTCGAGGAGCTTGAAGACGTAGCTGCCGACGTAGGCGGCATCCGGTGTCTTCATCAGCGGCTCGACGGCGAGGGCGGTGATCGCCGAGGACACGGCGGGGTCGTCGGCCGCCTGGCGCAGCCTCCCGGCCCACCCGTCGTCGTCGGCGCCGGCCACCGTGCCGCCCGCCGCCTCGACGAGGTCCCACACGCCGCGGTAGACGGGATGGGTGAAGTCGTTGCCGCCGATGTCGGCGGTGGTGCGACCGATCGCCATCGGCGCCTGGATGACGAGCTTGAGGGTCTCCCGCTCGATCGTGAAGCGCGGGTCGCGCAGGTCGGGCACGGGGTTGCGCGGCCGCGTCTGCTCGCCCGACCGCGGAGCCGTCGCGGGCGCCGCAGCCGGGCTCGACCCGCCACCCGGGCGCGCGCGGCCGGCAGCACGGCGTACCTCTGCCTGGACGTCGACGGGGTCCATGCCGGTCAGCGCCGCGATGTCGCGGGCGTAGGAGGAGTTGACCACCGAGGCGTCGCGGCTGCTGGTGACGAGCTTGGCGGCCTCGCGCACCGCGGCGACGCGCCCGTCGGCCCGGTCGAGGTCGAACTGCGACACGATGTTGCTGAGCACGAAGCGGTACAGCGGCACGCGGCGTGCCACGAGGTCGCGCACGGCGGCGTCGCCCTTCTGGATCCGGACGTCGCACGGGTCGAGTCCGTCGGGCTCCACCGCGACGTAGGTCTGGGCCACGAACCGCTGATCGCCCTGGAAGGTCTTGAGAGCGGCGTTCTGGCCGGCGGCGTCGCCGTCGAAGGTGAAGATCACCTCGCCGCGGAACTCCTCGTGATCGTGCAGGAAGCGGCGCAGCACCCGCGTGTGGTCCTCGCCGAACGCCGTGCCGCAGGAGGCGACCGCGGTCGTCACTCCGGAGAGGTGGCAGGCCATCACGTCGGTGTAGCCCTCCACGACCACGGCCTGCGAGGACCTCGCGATCTCCTTGCGGGCCAGGTCGATGCCGTAGAGGACCTGGCTCTTCTTGTAGAGCGTCGTCTCGGGGGTGTTGAGGTACTTGGCCTCGATCTTGTCGTCCTCGAGGATCCGTCGGGCGCCGAAGCCGATCGTGGCCCCGCTGGGGTCGCGGATCGGCCAGAGCAGCCGGCCTCGGAAGGCGTCGTACGCCGAGCGTCCGACCTTGACGACTCCGGCGGCGACGACCTCCTCCTGGCTGAAGCCGCGCCCGCGCAGGTGCCGCCACAGTGCCTCGCCGTCGCGCGGGGCCCAGCCCATGCCGAACATCTCCGCCGCGGCCCGGTCGAAGCCGCGGTCGCTGAGGAAGGTGCGGCCCGGGATCGCGTCGGGGCCCGCCAGCTGGTCGGCGTAGTACTCCTGCGCGGCCCGGTTGGCCTCGACGAGGCGCTGGCGCGGCGGGCCCTTGGGCCGGTCGTCGCGGAAGTCCCCGCCCTCCTCGCGCCGCAGCACGACCCCGGCCTTGTCGGCCAGGCGCTCGATCGCCTCGGTGAACGAGAGCCCGTCGATCTGCATCAGGAACGAGATGACGTCGCCGCCCGCCTGGCAGCCGAAGCAGTGGTAGAAGTTGCGGCTCGGGTTGACGTTGAAGCTCGGCGACTTCTCGTCGTGGAAGGGGCAGAGCCCCTTGAGGGAGCCGCCACCGGCGTTGCGCAGCGTCACGTAGTCGCCGACGACCTCGTCGATCCGGGACTTCTCGCGTACTTCTGCGATGTCCTCCTCGCGGATCCGGCCTGCCACGGTGCCGATCCTACGGCCGGGGGTCGACATCGTGGTCGCGGGATTCCACAGGCACCCGCTGCGTCACCCCGAGACGACGTTGCTCAGCGGCTCCCCGGCCGCGAATCGGTGCAGCTGGTCGCGCACCAGCCGGTGGGCCCTGGGCCACATGGCGCTGCTCGTGCCGCCGACGTGCGGCGAGATCAGCAGCCCCGGTGCGTCCCACAACGGGCTGCTCGACGGCAGCGGCTCGGGGTCCACGACGTCGACCGCGGCGGTGATCCGGCCGGTGGCGAGCTCGGCCACCAGAGCGTCCTGGTCGACCACGGGCCCGCGCGAGACGTTGACGAGCAGGGCGCCGTCGCGCAGCCTGCCCAGGAAGTCGGCATCGACGAGACCGCGGGTCTCGCCGGTGAGCGGCACGATCAGCACCACGACGTCGGCGCTCGGCAGCAGGTCGGGCAGGTCCGCGATCGAGTGCACCCCGTCGCGGGCACTCCGTGCGACCTTCGTGACGGTCACCTCGAACGGCACCAACCGCGCCTCGATCGCCTCGCCGATCGCGCCGTACCCGACGATCAGCACGTGCCGGTCCGCCAGCGCGGGGTACCACTGCTGGTTCCACTCATGGCGATCGTGGTCGCGCACGAAGCCGGGGACGCCACGCAGGCTGGCGAGGATCAGGGTCAGCGCGAGCTCGGCCGTCGACGCGTCGTGGATGCCGCGACCGCTGCACAGCGTGACGCCGGCCGGCACCGCGGGTCGCACCGCATCGACGCCGGCGGTGAGGGTCTGCACCACCTGCAGCCCGGACATCCGCGGCAGCACGTCGGTGACCGAGGCCCCGAGCTGGTACGGCGTCACGTAGTAGGCCACCTCGGCGACCGATTCGGGCACCTCGCGCGTCGGGTCGACGACCTCGTAGCGCAGCCCCTCCGGCGGGTCGCCCAGCTCCGCGGGGTCGAAGGGTAGCCAGACGAGGGGCAGCCTCGTCGGGGAGTCGTCGCTCATCCGGCACCACCGAGCACGAGCCGGGCGTGTCGATCGACCGCGCTGGCGTCGGTCAGCGACGCCACCTGGTCGACGACCACGCGCAGCCGCCCTGCGTCGTCGTCCGCCGAGTGCCAGTCGTCGGCGAACGGACGGTCCAGCGTGTCCGGGCCGCCCGCGACGAGCGCCTCCACCAGCTCGGCCAGGAGCGAGCGCTGACGGTCCATGACGGTGAGCCGGTCAGGGGTCTGCATGACGTAGTGCGCGGCCACCGACTTGAGCACGGTGATCTCCACCCACGTCTCCCGCGGCACCACCAGGTCGGCTGCGTAGCGCGCCATCGGCCCGTCGCTCGCAGCGAAGGAGGCGGCCTGCACCGCTCCGCAGAAGCGACCGATCAGGTCGCTCGTGAGGTTCTTCAGCGCCGCGAGGCTGCGCCGACTCCCGTCGTACGACGCCGTCGGCCAGCTCCCGACGCCGCGCAGGCGCACCAGGGCGGCGTCGACCTCGTCGTCGACCGCCTCCGGCAGGTACCACTCGCGCAGGGTCTCCCACACCGCCGGGGCGTCCAGCCGGGCCAGGTCGAGGTGACCGGCCACGGTGCCGTCCTCGACGTCGTGCACCGAGTAGGCGACGTCGTCGGCCAGGTCCATCACCTGAGCCTCCAGGCAACGGCGCGGTCCGGGCGCGTCCTCTCGCAGCCAGTCGAAGATCGCGCGGTCGTCGGCGTAGACGCCGAACTTCAGCGGGTCCGGCCCGGCACCGCGTGGCCAGGGGTACTTCGTGCAGGCGTCCAGCGTGGCCCGCGTGAGGTTGAGACCGACGGACCGTCCCTCCTGGGTGAAGGTCTTGGCCTCCAGCCGGGTGAGCACCCGCAGGGTCTGGGCGTTGCCCTCGAAGCCACCGCACGCCTCGCTCAGCTCGGCCAGCAGCCGCTCCCCGTTGTGGCCGAACGGCGGGTGGCCCAGGTCGTGGGCCAGCGCGGCCGTCTCGGCGATGTCGGGCTGGCTGCCGAGGGCACGGGAGAGGTCACGGGCCACCTGGGCGACCTCGAGGCTGTGCGTGAGGCGGTTGCGCACGAAGTCGTCCGAGGCCGGTCCGACCACCTGGGTCTTGGCGGCGAGCCGGCGCGACGAGGCGGCGTGCACCACGCGCGCGCGATCACGCTCGAAAGCGGTGCGGACAGGGGCCTCGACCCGCTTGGGCGGCTCGGCCACGAGCCGCTCGCGCGCGCGGTCGTCGTAGAGGTCGGTGGCGTCCATCGATCGCGAGCCTAGTAGAGCGATCGCTCGGCGAAACATCACGGCAACCCAGCCGCCGCTCACTGCCACTAGCGTCCTCCCCGTGGAGGTGATCAGCCAGGTCTGGCGAAGCGACCTGGCGTTGCTTGCCCTCGACGGCGTCGCCGTGGAGCACCACTCGACCTACGTGGTCGCCGACAGCGGCCTGCTCCTCCTGCGCCGGGCACCGGTGCGCCGAGACGTCCCGCGGCTGACCGCGCTGGCGGAGAGCCACTTCACCGACGGTCGGCCCATCGTGATCGGGGTCGACGACCCCGACGCGGTGCCGACCGATCTCACCGTCTTCGACGACGCCGGCTTCACGGTCAGCGTCTCGATCGCGCTGGTGGCCGACGCGGAGGCGGTGACCACCGATCAGGCGGCGCGCTACGACGTACGGCCGCTGGCCTCGGAGGAGGACTGGCAGTCGCGGGCACGTCTGTTGCCCCTTCGCCGCGACGAGCCGGCTGCGGCCGATCAGATCGCGGCCGAGCGCCGGCTCTCGGACGCCGGGCACGCCACCTGGTGGGGCGGTTTCGAGGGTCTGCGTCTCGTCGGGTCCGCCGGCATCGTGGTCCTCGACGGGCACTCGCGCTGCCAGGGCGTCGACCTCGACCCGGTCGCCCGCGGGACCGGCCTCGCCGCTCGGCTCGTCGCGGCGTCGGTCCAGCATGCCTGCTCGACGCAGGGTGCCACGACGTCGATGGTCGTGGCGGCCAAGGGCCACCCCGCGATCGGCCTCTACGAGGAGGTCGGGTTTCGCCGACGCGAGGCGCAGGTGCGCACCAGCCGCCCCTGCGCACTCTGAGGCGCCCGGCGGACCCAGGTCAGAACGTCGTGACGTGCACGTGGTCGTAGTGGTTGGCCGTGGCCGATCCGCGGTTGGACATCCCGCGCCAGCCCTCGCCGCCGCGCTCGACCGACCAGATGCGCTGGGAGTAGATCACGTAGCTGACCCCGAGCGCCGCTGCGTTGGCCCGCACGAAGTCGGCCACGCGGTAGCCCTCGGCACCGGAGACCATGATGTCCACGGCGATGCCCTGGGCGTGCTCCCCGTCGCCCCGGAAGGTCCCGTAGGTGGAGATGTTGGGGAACGCCGCGCACACGGCGTTGTGCACCTTGACGATGTTGGGGCTGACGCCCGAGGCAACGCTGGTGCCGTTGGTGCAGCTGGCGCCGAGCGTGGGCTCGGCAACGGGCTTGTCGTCGCTGAGGTAGCCGGAGGTGACCCACCGGGTGTTCTTCTTGCCCAGCACGATCTCCTGGCGCCCGCTCGACTCGCGCCCGGTGACGAGGACCTTCTCGCCTGCGTCGACCTCTCCGGTCTTGCGCGCCTTCTTGCCCGGCTCGGTCCAGAGGTTGAGGGCCTCGGTCGTGAAGAGCTTGGTGTCGGCCTTGCGGACCGCCTTGCGCACCTTCTTCGGGCGCAGCATCTTCTCGACCTTGCTCAGGTCCTTCTTCTTCGACTTCTGCTTGGTCGCGTCCGGGACCACGTCGGCGACCCGGCCTCCCCCGCGGGAGAAGACGCGGCGGTCCAGCTCACCGGCAAGGTCGAGCGCGGCGGGCGTCGAGTCGCCGGCGACCGGGCCCGAGGCTGCCTCCGGCAGGGCGTCCGCCAAGGAGGCGGGCGCGCTCGCACCGGTGTCGGTGGTGAGCACTCCGAGCGAGACGGCGGACGCGGTCGCCAGGACGGCGAGCGGTCCGGCGACCACGGTGGCTCGTGGAGCACGGGAGAACAGGCGGGCATTGGTGTCCCGCTTGTGGCTTTGGTTCGCCACAGCGCTGATCCTTTGCTGTTGCTGACAGGTGGGTGGTGCAGGTCGTGCAGCGTGCAGGTACGGCAGCGCCGATCGCGGTGGCGACCGGCACGAGGACCGAGTGAAGCACAGCCCGCCAGCCTTCGTTCAATCTTCACACACCCCTCACGGGGTGTTCCCGGTCACCCTCCGGTGGTCTCCCCGGCGTCCTCCCGCAGCACCGCACCGGTGCCGTCGGTGTCGTCGAGCCAGCCCTCGGGAAGTACGACGCGGGACCTGGGAGCGCCCTGACGGCCACGCGGAGTCCCGAGCTCGCGGACCGGGAACGGCTCGTCGGGGTCGAGCTCGGCGAGCAGGTCGTCGAGGGCGGCCAAGGAGTCCACCAGCCCCAGGGAGCGACGCAACGTCCCTCCCGCGGCGAAGCCTTTGAGGTACCACGTGACGTGCTTGCGGAACTCCTTGCAGCCCCGTTCCTCCCCCATGTGCTGGCTGAGCAGCTCGGCATGGCGACGCATCATCGCCGTCACCTCGCCCAGGCCGGGCAGCGTCGCGACCTGCTCGCCGGCGAAGGCGGCGGCCAGGTCGCGGAAGAGCCACGGTCGGCCGAGGCAGCCGCGCCCCACGACCACTCCGGCGACCCCGGTCTGCTCCACCATGCGCAGTGCGTCGGAGGCCTCCCAGATGTCGCCGTTGCCCAGGACCGGCAGGTCCACGTGGTCCACGAGGGCCGCGATCGCGTCCCAGTCGGCCTCGCCGGAGTAGGCCTGCGCCACGGTGCGTCCGTGGAGGGCGATCGCCGCACAACCCGACTCCTCGGCGATCCGACCCGCGTCGAGGTAGGTGAGGTGGTCGTCGTCGAGGCCCTTGCGGGTCTTCATCGTCACCGGCACGTCGTACGGCGTGGCGGCGGCGACCGCGTGATCGAGGATCTGGCCGAGGAGGTTGCGCTTCCACGGCAGTGCACCTCCCCCGCCCTTGCGGGTCACCTTCGGGACCGGGCAGCCGAAGTTGAGGTCGATGTGGGCCACGCCGTACTCGCCGCACAGGATCTCGACGGCCTTGCCGACGTAGACCGGGTCGGTGCCGTAGAGCTGGACCGAGCGGATGGTCTCGAGCTCGTCGAAGACCAGCATCTTGAGTGTCGTGGCGTCGCGCTCCACCAGGCCACGCGAGGTGATCATCTCGCAGACGTAGAGCCCGGCTCCCTGCTCGGCGCACAACCGGCGGTAGGCGGCGTTGGTGATGCCGGCCATCGGGGCCAGGACCACGGGCGTGTCCACGTGCACGGAGCCGAGCTGCAGTCCCGTCCTCATCGCCGGTCGCGTCCCTTCCCCTTGGTCGCAGACGCCTTCGGGGCGGTGACCTGGCCCGTCCACTGCAGCGGGACCACGCCCTCCGGCGGACGGAACATGATCGACTGGAGGGTGGTGTCCTTCGGCACGAGGAAGATCAGGCAGGTGCGCGTCTCGTCGCCCGGTGCGAAGACGGCCGGCAGGGTGGAGCCGGGGCAGGCCTTGAAGTCGCGAGCCACCCCGGTCGGTGCCACGAGCACTCCCGTGCCGTCGAGGAAGTACAGCGGCACCTGTCGTGCACCCAGGTCCGTCTCTCCCACGTTGGCCACCGACGCACGGACGAAGTACGGCGTGGAGCGCTGCTCCTCCTCGCCGAGATCGAAGCCGGTCAGCGAGGCCTGCACCGTGGTCCTCTCGATCCGCGTCACCGCCACGTCGACGACACCGACGAGGTCCTGCCGTGGCTGCCACGCCGCGACGGCCGACTCCTTGAGATCCAGACGCTCCCCGGGCGTGGTGAGGGAGACACCGGAGGGCACCGGCAGGTAGCCGTCCGACTCGGGAGTCGGGGTCGCTGCGGGCGTGGGCGCCGAGCTCGCGCTCGGGCTGGTGCTCGGCCCCGGGGTGGCGTCCTCCTCCGCGTCGCCACCGCACGCCACCGCCAGCAGACCCAGGCTCAGGACGGCTGCAGCGAGACCACCGGATGGGATGCGCATGTCAGCAGCCGAGCAGCCGCTCGGCGAAGTAGGTGGAGATGCCGTCGAGGCTGATCCGCTCCTGCTGCATGGTGTCGCGCTCGCGCACGGTCACCGCGTCGTCCTCGAGGGACTCGAAGTCGACGGTGACGCAGTACGGCGTACCGATCTCGTCCTGGCGCCGGTAGCGCTTGCCGATGGCACCGGCGTCGTCGAAGTCGATGTTCCAGTTGGCGCGCAGCTCCGCGGCGAGGGCCTTCGCCTTCGGCGAGAGGTCGGCGTTGCGGCTCAACGGGAGCACCGCCACCTTGACCGGTGCGAGGCGCTTGTCGAGACGCAGGACGGTGCGCTTGTCGACCCCGCCCTTGGTGTTGGGCGCCTCGTCCTCGGTGTAGGCGTCGACGAGGAAGGTCATCAGGCTGCGCGAGAGCCCGGCCGCCGGCTCGATGACGTACGGCGTGTAGCGCTCGCCCGCGGCCTGGTCGAAGTAGCTGAGGTCCTTGCCGGAGTGCTGCGCGTGGGTGGACAGGTCGAAGTCGGTGCGGTTGGCGACCCCCTCGAGCTCACCCCACTCGGAGCCGGCGAAGCGGAAGCGGTACTCGATGTCCACGGTCCGCTTGGAGTAGTGGCTCAGCTTCTCCTGCGCGTGCTCGTAGTGGCGCAGGTTGTCGGGGTCGATCCCGAGGTCGACGTACCACTGCGTGCGCGTGTCGATCCAGTACTGGTGCCACTCCTCGTCCTCCCCGGGCTTGACGAAGAACTCCATCTCCATCTGCTCGAACTCGCGGGTGCGGAAGATGAAGTTGCCCGGCGTGATCTCGTTGCGGAAGCTCTTGCCGATCTGGGCGATACCGAAGGGCGGCTTCATCCGCGACGACGTCACGACGTTGGCGAAGTTGAGGAAGATCCCCTGCGCGGTCTCGGGACGCAGGTAGTGCAGCCCCGACTCGTCCTCGATCACGCCGAGGTAGGTCTTGAGCAGCCCGGAGAACTGGCGCGGCTCGGTCCAGGCGCCCCGGGTGCCGCAGTTGGTGCAGGCCAGAGTGGACAGGTCGATGCTGTCCGGGTCGACATCGGACCCCTGCTTCTCGGCCGCCGCCTCCTGGAGGTGGTCGGCGCGGAAGCGCTTGTGGCACGACTGGCACTCGGTGAGCGGGTCGGAGAACGTCTCGACGTGGCCGCTGGCCTCCCAGGTCTGCTTCGGGAGGATCACGCTGGAGTCGAGGCCGACCATGTCGTCGCGCATCTGCACCATGGACTTCCACCACTGGCGCTTGATGTTGTCCTTCAGCTCCACCCCGAGCGGGCCGTAGTCCCAGGCCGACCGGGTGCCGCCGTAGATCTCGCCGCACGGGAAGACGAAACCCCGGCGCTTGGCCAGGTTGACGACGTGGTCGACGGTGGTCGGAGGCGGCTTTGCCACGGGGGTGCTCCTGAGCTGTTCTGGCGTGCCGGCTGGCTGCCGGGACGTCGCCCTGACGGCGAGAGCTCAGCCTATCGACCGTGTCTGCCGGATATTGAGGTCGGTGCCCGCGTCGGCCACCTCGTAGGCGCTGGGCTCGTCGAGGGCGCGCCCCAGGGTGGGTACGGCGTGCAGCTTGACGTCGTACGACGACAGCGAGCGGCGGTAGGCACCGACGTGCTCCCACGTCGTCGAGAGCACCCAGAGCTCCGGGTCGTCGACGTTGCGCCCGATGGTGCCGGTCAGGAACCCCGGGCGCTCGGCCAGGGCGTCGTGCGCGCGTTGGAGGTCGACGCGGAAGGACTCACCCTCGTGCTCCGGGACGCGGAAGCGGTTGACCACGATCACCTGATCAGTTTAGAGGCCCCTCGATCGCGACTTGTATTCGAACATATTATCGACTACAATCGTTGCCATGTCCTCCTCCCGCCTGGCCGACCTCGCACCCACCCCGGGTGCGTTGCTGGGTCGGCTGGGGATGGCGCGCCGAGTCGCCGACGATGCGGAAGCCGAGATCCTCGAGATCGCCGTCGAGTGGGCCCACTCCCACCCCGTCCTCGAAGGCGAGGAGGGCTGGGACGCCGCCCAGTCGTGGCGCGTCGGACCGGCAGCGATCTGGCAGCCCGGAGAGCTCGACGCCAGCGTCTCCGACGCTCCCGACGTCGAGACCATGGAGTGGTGCGGGATCCCACCGATCGCCTGGGACGCCCCGGCCGCCTTCGCGGCAGCGAACAACATGACCACCACCGCAGGCAAAGCGCTGATCCGCGACGCGTTGGTCCTGCGGCACCGCCTCCCGCTGATCTGGGCACGGGTCCTCGAGCGCGAGGTCCCGGCCTGGCGTGCCCGGAAGGTTGCCCAGGCCGTTCTCGGCGCCCACGCCGACGTCGTCGAGGCAGTCGACCAAGCAGTCGTGGGCATCGCGCACAAGGTCGGCCCCGTCACCTTGGCCCGCATCCTCGACGAGCAACTGCTGCGCCTGCACGCCGAGGAACGCGAGATCAAGCAGCTCGAGGACCTCGACGCCCGCTACGTCCACCTCGAGGACGGCTCCATCAACGACACCGGCATCGCCGACCTCATGGCCCGAGGGGACTGGAAGGACCTCCACGACCTCGACGCCACCCTGACCGCCATCGCCGCCGCCCTCAAGGAACAGGGCTGCACCGAGTCCCTCGACGTACGACGCTCCATGGCACTCGGGATCGTGGCCGACCCCGAGCAAGCACACGCGATGCTCACCGGGGCTGACGCACCCGCGCCGGCACGCAAGAAGATCGTGCTCCACCTCCATCTCTCCCAGGCCGCCCTGGAGACCCGCGAGGTCATCGGCCGCAACGCCACCAGCGGCGACCCGATGCTGGTCGAGCAGATCCGCGAGTGGTGCTCACGCACCGACACCCACGTCACCGTCAGACCGGTCGTCGACCTCGCCGAGCACGCCGGGACCCACGTCGAGGCCTACGAGATCCCCGACCGCCTCAAGGACCTCGTCGCCCTGCTCCACCCCCAGTGCGTCTTCCCCTGGTGCACCCGGCCCGCAGCCCGCTGCGACGCCGACCACACCACGTCCCACGCCACCGGCGGCCCCACCTGCATCTGCAACCTCGCCCCGCTGTGCCGACACCACCACCGGCTCAAGACATTCGCCGGCTGGAGCTACCGCCCTCTCGACCCCCTCCACGAGCCCGGCGTCTACCTCTGGATCGACCCGCACGGCCTGGAGTACCTCCGAGGTCCAACCGGCACCACAGCACTACCACACACCGGCCCCGAAGGCAGCACGCGCTCCGGACATCACTCCTGCCTAGTCAGTCAGCGCACAAGCACGCGATGAATCGTCGCCCTTCGGCTCCAGGTACTGCGAGAATTGATGGAGAACGTTGTCGGCGGTGTGCCCGATCATGCCGATGGTCGGTCGCCACTCCGAGCAGACACCCCCCGGCAGCCGGGAGTTGAAAGCGCTCGCCCGTACGGTTCGCCCATGGACTTCCTTGCAGCGGCTGTAGTTGCAGTTGTCGGACTGCTCGCCGCCTGCCGTTCGAGGCGGCGGGTGTCCGACGCTCCCACCCCGGAGGAGGGCGCTCGAATTGCTCGGGGGCTCAGGGAAGGTTCGCTGAGGGGCTGGGTAGTCTCGGGCTGGGTGATGCTGGTAGTAACCGTCGCCTTGCTCGCCTTCGGCCAGTATCTGGCTGCCGGACTCACCGCGGCTGCCGTGCTTATCTGCTATCTAACGGCGCGGTACCTGCGGTCGCTCCTTGGCCGATCGACGGATGGAACCTGAGCAAGCAGTCCCCGGCGGGGCTCGCCCGCTCATGCCGCCAGGAGGGCTCCGCCCGACCATGCCGCCCCGAGGGCTCCGCCCGACCATGCCGCGAGC
>NZ_JAPYPS010000050.1:0-1157 GCF_029937575.1 Nocardioides sp. | reverse complement strand
GAGGGCTCCGCCCGACCATGCCGCCCCGAGGGCTCCGCCCGACCATGCCGCGAGCTGAGCGGTCGTGCTGATGGTCGGGCGGGTTGGTTAGGCGGGATCTCGGGGAAGGAGCCAGTGCTGACCCGCCGCCCGACTCGCCGTCTCTGCGGACAGGAGTTCGTCGAGAAACCTCACTGCGTCCTCATACGGCAAACCGAGCCGCGACCCCACCTCGTCGGGCGGTAGCGAACTGATGCGGTCATTGACGGAACGGAAGAGAAAGCCGAACTCGGCGGGAGTTAGAGTCAAGGCCACACCATGCCTGTCGAAGTCTGCCTGCATACGCCACCTTCGCATGTGCGTTGCCGACCGGACCACCGCCCGGGCTCCGCTCAACCCGCCGCGAGGATGCGTGCACGTGCCGATGGTCGGGCACCCGGCTTGGGCTGCTCTACGTTGGTTCGCATGGCCGAAGTCGAGTTCGACGAAGACGGTGTCACTCTTCGACTGACGAAGGAAGAGTGGTGGTTCGCCACGTCTGCAATGGGCTATGTCCTGCACGGGCAGCGCCTGCCGGACCACGACTTCCGCAACATCCTGATGGCGATGCCGGATGACGCGGAGAGACTGCACGAGGCTCTGAGCGAAGCCGAAGTCGCAGCCAGGATGAACGGCAACCACTGGGCGCCTCGACCAGGTCCGTCCTCCGACTGGTAGCCGCAACCGCCCGACTCTGCCGCCAGGAGGGCTTCGTCTTTCTATGCCGCGACCCCTGCGGTCGTGCGGATGAGCGGTCAGTCAGGCACCTGCTCGTTGTCGCCACCGTACAGGTCGATGTCGAGCGGGATGCCGCGTGTTCCGAGGGCCGACATCGCACCCGGCCCAGCGAGTAAAGCCGGAAAGGCTCAGGGGTGGACGGGCGCAACTTCGGCGTCGCTTCGCGCTCGCACGTGTCTGCGAACAATCAGTCCGGAGCCGACGGCAACGAGCGTGGTCCACACGATCAGTTCGAGAACCCCGACGCGAAAGCCAACAGCAGAGAGCACGATGAGCATGAAGACCGCATAGGCAGCGAGGCTCAGCAGGAGGTTCGTGGCGCTTGCGCGATTCTTCATACGTCGAATCCTAGGCGAGCGCGCACGGATCTGCCGCGATCCGCTCGCAACTGCCGATGACCG
>NZ_JAPYPS010000049.1 GCF_029937575.1 Nocardioides sp. | reverse complement strand
CGGGACCACCGCGAGCGACGTAGGGGCCGGCGACATCCCGAACCAACCCCTACGCCGGCTCAGGCTGCGACGCGACGAGGTCGCAGGCGGTCGGAGGACACGACGGCAAGGCTGTCGCTGCCGTGGGGCTCCACCAGGTGCACGATCGTCATCGGGTGATCTGGAGTGCCGGCCTGCATGCGGACGTGCGCACAGACCCACTCCCCTTCGACGAGTACTTCAATGGTGCTGAGATCTGCGGATCTCATCATGTGGTGCTCCCGAGGTCGAGCCAGGCAACGGCCCGAGTGCCGTGCTGACTGCTCCTCATCATGGCACTGCAGAAAGCGCACGGACAACGCACGTAGGGTTTCGTGAAAGTAAAGAAAATCTCGGATACCGACCATCCTGCTGACGCAGCCGTCCGCGAGCCGCTAACGTTCTTCTCGCTAGGCCGTTGGAGACCCGAGACTCCAACGGCCTGGCTCTTTTTTCGTCCACGCCCCTCACATGGGTGTGAGCAGGGCGGCCGGCAACCACTCCTCCACCAGCAGCCACGATGACTGCCGCACGCGGGCGGCGTACACGACACGCCCCTCCCAGCCCTCCGGCACCTGGCGCCACTCGACCAGTAGGCCGGGCCGCTTGACCCCGTGGCCGTCGACGGCGTCGGCGACCCAGCAGTGCCGCGCCGGACAGCTCTCCGCCACACCGCTCGGTCCCGGCGCCGCCGACGGCGCCGGAGCAGCGCCGGCCCGGACGCGCTCGGACAGCGGGATCCCGCTGCCCTGCTTGCCCCAGCCGCCACCCATGCCAGCATGGTCTCACACCGTTCGAACACGTGTTCGACACAGGTGGGGCAGCGGGTCAGTCGTCGTCGGAGGCGAAGTCCTCGTTGTGCGTGCCCGGGCGCGGCGCCCACGGCAGCTCGCGTGCGGAGCGTACGACGATCAGCCGGTCGCCGCGGGCCAGGCGAGTGACGACCGGGTCGAAGTAGTTGTAGACCTTCTCGTCACGCACCACGGAGATGACCTGGTCGGGCAGCGCCTGGGGCTGCATGCCCACCTCGCTGACGAGCAGGTCCCGCTCGGCCACCTCGAGGCCCTTGCCGTAGCTCAGCAGGTCCTCCATCACCGAGCCGAGGGTCGGCGAGAGCGACGAGAGCCCGAGCAGGCGCCCGACTGCGTCGGAGGAGGTGATCACCGAGTCGGCGCCCGACTGCTTCATCAGCGGCGCGTTCTGCTGCTCGCGTGCGGCGGCGATGATCCAGGCGTCCGCGTTCATCGCCCGCGCGGTCAGCGTGGTCAGCACGTTGGAGTCGTCACGGTTGGTCGTGATGATCACCTGGTCGGCCTGCGCGACCCCGGCGCGCTGCAGCACCTCCTTGCGGGTCGCATCGCCCGTGACGACCGCCAGCTCGTCGGCGTGGGCCTCGGCCAGCGCCGTGGAGCTGGTGTCGACGATGACGACGCTCCCCTTGTCCAGCCCATTGCTGAGCAGGGTCTTGACCGCCGAGCGGCCCTTGGTGCCGTATCCGACGACGACGACGTGGTGGTTCATCTTCCTCTTCCATCGTGCGATGCGGATCGCCTCACGGCCCTGGCTGGCCAGGACCTCCAGCGTCGTGCCGATCAACAGCACCAGGAACGCGATGCGCGCCGGGGTGATGACGAAGGCGTTGATGAGCCGGGCCTGGTCGCTCACCGGAGCGATGTCGCCGTAGCCCGTGGTGCTGAGCGTGACGGTCGTGTAGTAGATCGCGTCGATGAGGGTGATCGTGTTGGTCGGGTCGGTGGCGTCGCCGTACCCCTTGCGGTCGACGTAGACCAGGATGACGGTGCCGACGAGGATCCCGACGGCCGCCAGCACCCGCTTGGACAGAGCGAGCCAGGGGGAGCTCTCCCCCTCCGGCAGCGAGACGCGGAACTTCTGGCTGCGCGGCTCGTCCTCCAGGTCGTCTGCCACGGCCCGAAATCTAGTCCACGGACGCGGCGTCGGTGGTGGCGCCGCGCTCCTTGGCCAGGACCTGTCGCGCGCTGCGCAACCGGGCCATCAGTTCCAGTCGCGCCTTGGTGGTGCCCTTCTGGGGGAAGACGGTGTCGAAGGCGGCGTTGACGGCGGCCCCGATCAGGACGGCGAGAGCCACGACGTACAGCCACAGCAGTACGGCGATCGGTGCGGCCAGCGGGCCGTAGATCGACTTGGAGTCGGCGGCCGTCACGGTCAGCACCCATCGAAGGGCGTAGGAGCCCAGGACCCACGCCACCAGGGAGAAGGTCGCTCCCGGCAGGTTGAAGCTCCAGTTGGTCCGCACCGGCACCGACACGTGGTAGAGCGTGGCGAGGAAGCAGATGCAGACCACCACCACGATCGGCCAGTAGAACCCACTGAGGAAGCCCAGCTCGGACGGCAGCACGTCGCGCACGAGCCGCGGCCCGGCAACCACCAGCGGGAGCGAGACCGCGCCGGTGAGGACGGCCAGGATGTAGAGCCCGAAGGCGAGCGCGCGCGTCTTGATGATCCCGCGGTGACCACCGAGTCCGTGCATGATCGTGATGGTGTCGACGAAGACGTTCAACGCCCGCGAGCCGGACCAGAGCGCGAGGACGAAGCCGAGCGAGATCACGTCGAGGCGGCCGCCGTCGAGGACCTCCTCCATGGTCGGCACGATGACGTCACCGACGGCGCTCTCGGTGAGGAACGTCGAGGAGAGGTCGACGATCGAGCGTTGGATGCTCTCGAGCTGCGACTCGCTGAAGCGTTCGGACACGTAGCCGACGGCCCCGGCAAGGGCGAAGATCAGCGGCGGCACCGAGAGCACGGCGAAGAACGCGCCCTCGGCTGCGAGCCCGGTCACCCGGTAGCGCATGCACGAACCCACCGTCGTGACGATCAGTCGCCACAGGGTGTGGGCGGCACTGCGACCACGAGCGGCGGCCCGCTCGGCGACCGACGGCCCGCTCGATCCGGCCGTCGGGACGGCGGTGTCCGAGGTGTCCGCCGCCATGGCCTCACGGTAACCAGCGCCAGGCCCCGAATCAGGGACCTGCGGCCGTGAGCCGGGGCACGAGGGGCGGCTCCGGGAGGATCAGGCCAGGTCGAGACCGGGATAGAGCGGGTGCTTGTCGAGCATCTCCGCCGAGGCGCCCTTGACCTTGTCGGCCACGCCCTCGGCCAGGGAGTACGACGCCTTCGAAGGCCCACCCGCCTTGGTCGTGCCGGCCTCGGTGTTGGAGAGCACGTGCACGATCAGCTCGGCGACCGAGTCGAACTCGTCGTGACCGAACCCGCGGGTCGTCAGGGCCGGCGTACCGAGTCGGATGCCGGAGGTGTACCAGGCGCCGTTGGCGTCGGCGGGCACCGAGTTGCGGTTGGTGACCACACCGGCGTCGAGCAGGGCCGACTCCGCCTGGCGCCCGGTGAGGCCGAACGACGAGACGTCGAGCAGCACCAGGTGGTTGTCGGTGCCGCCGGTGACGAGCGTGGCGTCACGCTTGAGGAACCCGTCGGCGAGCGACTGGGCGTTGTCGGCGACCTGCTGGGCATAGGTCTGGAACGACTCCCGGCGCGCCTCCGCGAAGGCGACTGCCTTGGCGGCCATCACGTGCGAGAGCGGGCCACCGAGCACCATCGGGCAGCCCCGGTCGACGCTGGGGGCGTACTCCTCGGTGGCCAGCACGAAGCCACCGCGCGGACCGCGCAGCGACTTGTGGGTCGTGGAGGTGACGATGTGAGCGTGCGGGACCGGGTCCTCGTCGCCGGTGAAGACCTTGCCGGCGACGAGCCCGGAGAAGTGCGCCATGTCGACCATGAGGGTGGCGCCGACCTCGTCGGCGATCTCGCGCATCCTGGCGAAGTTCACCCGTCGTGGGTACGCCGAGTAGCCGGCCACGAGCACGAGCGGCTTGAACTCGCGCGCCTTGGCGGCGACGGCGTCGTAGTCGAGCAGGCCGGTCTCCGGGTCGGTGCCGTACTGCTGCTGGTGGAACATCTTGCCGCTGATGTTGGGCCGGAAGCCGTGGGTCAGGTGGCCGCCGGCGTCCAGGCTCATCCCGAGCAGGCGCTGGTTGCCGAGCTCGCGGCGCAGCTTCTCCCAGTCCTCGTCGGTGAGCTCGTTGACGTTCTTCTTCTCCGCGGCCTGGAGCCACGGCCCCTCGACCCGGTGGGCCAGGATCGACCAGAACGCCACCAGGTTGGCGTCGATGCCGGAGTGTGGCTGCACGTAGGCGTACTCGGCCCCGAACAGCTCGCGCGCGTGCTCGGCGGCCAGGGACTCGACGGTGTCGACGTTCTGGCAGCCGGCGTAGAAGCGGTGGCCGACCGTGCCCTCGGCGTACTTGTCGCTGAACCAGGTGCCCATGGTGAGCAGCACCGCCGGCGAGGCGTAGTTCTCGCTGGCGATGAGCTTGAGCGAGCTGCGCTGGTCGGCGAGCTCGGCCTTGGTCGCCTCCGCGATGCGCGGCTCCACCGAGGCGATGACCTCGAGAGCCTGGTTGTAGGCGGAGCTCGTCAGGCTGGTGAGACGGGAGTCAGGGTTCTGGTCGGCCATGCCGCCAGCCTATCCGCGGGCACGGCCGGGCCGGGATTCCCGCCAGGTGCCCCTCGAGCGCAGCGGACGTGACATACGCCACGCTTGGTCGGGCTGTCGCGCGTAGCCGTCCCATATCGTGAACCACTCGTCTCACATCACGAGATTGAGGTTTGTGGGCGCGCTGTCCGCCCCGTGAGACTCCACCTCATGGTCACTGCTGACACCTCCGCCTTTCTCGTGGTACGCCGCCACGTGGACCTCGGACGTACGCGCAGCAGCATGTGTCGGCCCCGCTGAGCCACCTCGACCCGACACGTCCCCCGCGCCTCGCACGCCGGCGCCACCTCAGCGAAGGACCTCCATGCCTGACTTGCGCTTCCAGTCCCAGCCGCCGGCCCACACCGAGATCCCCCGGCCCAAGCGGGCCGAGGGCCAGTGGTCGCTCGGCTACACCGAGCCGCTGAACAAGAACGAGCAGTCGAAGAAGGACGACGACGCGCTCAACGTGCGCGACCGGATCCTCTACACCTACTCCAAGCGCGGCTTCGCCTCGATCGACCCGGCGGACCTGCGCGGGCGCTTCCGCTGGATGGGTCTCTACACCCAGCGCGCCCCGGGCTTCGACGGCGGCAAGACCGCGATGCTCGAGGAGGAGGAGCTCGACGACGAGTACTTCATGCTGCGCGTGCGCTCCGACGGCAGGCTCCTGTCCCACGAGGCCGTGCGTGCGCTCGGCACCATCGGCGTCGACTTCGCTCGCGACACCGCCGACGTCACCGATCGCGAGAATATCCAGTACCACTGGATCCGCATCGAGGACGTGCCCGAGATCTGGGAGCGTCTCGACGCCGCCGGATTGAGCAGCCTCGAGGCCTGCGGCGACTCGCCGCGCCCCTTCCTCGGATCGCCGGTCGCAGGCGTGGCGAAGGACGAGATCATCGACGGCACCCCCGCGCTCGAGGAGATCTTCGACCGTTTCATCGGTGACCCGGCGTTCTCCAACTTCCCGCGCAAGTTCAAGACCGCACTCACCGGCCACCCCAGCCACGACGTGTCCCCCGAGACCAACGACGTCTCCTTCGTCGGCACCGTCCACCCCGAGCACGGCCCCGGCTTCGACTGCTGGGTCGGCGGAGGCCTGTCGACCAACCCGCGCCTCGCCGAGAAGATGGGCGTATGGATCCCGCTCGACGAGGTCGCCGACGTCTGGTCGGCTGTCGCGTCCGTGTTCCGTGACTACGGCTACCGCCGGTTGCGCTCGCGTGCCCGCCTGAAGTTCCTCGTCGCCGACTGGGGCATCGAGAAGTTCCGCGAGGTCGTCGAGAAGGAGTACCTCGGACGCGAGCTCGTCTCCTGTGACTCCCCGCCCTCCCCCACCGGCCACCGCGACCACATCGGCGTCCACGAGCAGAAGGACGGCAAGTTCTACGTCGGCGTCGCTCCCGTCGCGGGTCGTGTCTCGGGCAGCCTGCTCGTCGAGCTGGCCGACACGATCGAGGAGTACGGCGTCGCCGGCGCGCGCCTCACGCCGTACCAGAAGATCGTGCTCGTCGGCGTCGACGCGGACCGCGTCGAGGACCTCGTCACCCGCCTCGACGAGATCGGTCTGTCGGCCCGGCCGTCGCAGTGGCGACGCAACACGATGGCCTGCACCGGCATCGAGTTCTGCAAGCTGGCCATCGTCGACACCAAGGAGCGCGCCCGCGACCTCGTCACCGAGCTCGAGAAGCGCTTCCCCGACCTCGACACCCCGATCACCGTCAACGTCAACGGCTGCCCCAACGCCTGCGCCCGCACCCAGATCGCCGACATCGGCCTCAAGGGTCAGCTCGTCATGCACGAGGGCGAGCAGGTCGAGGGCTTCCAGGTCCACCTCGGAGGTGCGACCGGATTGCAGGCCAACTTCGGCCGCAAGCTGCGCGCCCACAAGGTGACCAGCGCCGGGCTCGACGACTACATCACCGCAGTGGTCGGCAACTACCTCGTCGACCGCCAGGACGCGGAGAGCTTCGCGACTTGGGTCGCGCGTGCCGAGGAGGAACTACTTCGCGGTGAGAAGGCGTTGACACCGTCATGAGCACATCTTCGGGCTCGACCGAACGCGCTGTTCCCTTCCACTGCCCCTTCTGCGGCGAGCAGGACCTCTGGCCGCACGAGGTCGTCTCGGAGACCGGTGAGGTCTCCTCCCCGCACGGTTCCTGGGAGTGCCGAGGGTGCCAGCGAGCCTTCTCGCTCTCGATGCTCGGCCTGCTCCGCCGTACGTCCCCCGGGCAGCCGACGACCGGGGCGGGTGGACGTCGATGACCACTGCCACCACCAGGTCCGCGCGCGAGTTCCGTGGCGCCACCGTCGAGGGACGCTCGCCCGAGGAGCTGCGCGAGCTCGTCTCCCACTGGGGCGCCGAGCTCGAGCTGGCCCCCGCCGAGACCATCATCGAGTGGGCCGCGGCGACCTTCGGGGAGCGCTTCGCGATCACCTCGTCGATGGGCGATGCCGTGCTCGCCGACGTGGCCTCCAAGGTCGTGCCCGGCATCGACGTCGTCTTCCTCGACACCGGCTACCACTTCGCCGAGACCATCGGCACCCGCGACGCCGTCGCCCACACCCTCGACGTCAACCTGCTCTCGATCACACCGAAGCAGTCGGTGGCCGAGCAGGACGCGGAGTACGGCAAGGACCTCTACAAGACCGACCCCGACCTGTGCTGCGCCCTGCGCAAGGTCAAGCCCCTCGCCGACTCCCTGGCCGACTACGACGCCTGGGCGACCGGCCTACGCCGCGCCGAGACGCACAACCGCGTCGTGGCGCCGGTCATCGGTTGGGACGCCAAGAAGGGCAAGGTCAAGGTCTCCCCGCTGGCGCGGTGGAGCGACGAGCAGTTCGAGCGATACATCCAGGACAACGGCGTGCTGGTGAACCCGCTCGTCTACGACGGCTACCCGTCGATCGGGTGCGCCCCGTGCACCCGACGGGTCGCCCCTGGCGACGATCCGCGCAGCGGACGCTGGGCCGGCACGAACAAGACCGAGTGCGGGATCCACACGTGACCCGCCCGTTCGATCACGAGAGGAGGCAGCTCTGATGGCTGCTCCCGCACTGGTTGCCCTGGCTCACGCGAGCCGTGACCCCCGTACGGCGTCGACCGTCACGGACCTCGTCAGCGAGGTCAAGGCACAACGGCCCGACCTCCGTGTCGAGCGGGCCTTCCTCGAGGACCCGGATCTCCCCGCCCGCTGCGCCAAGCCGGCCCTCCAGGCCGTCATCGACCGTCTCGTCAAGGCCGGCCACGAGGAGATCGTGATCGTGCCGCTCGCCCTCTCCGAGGTGGAGATCGAGGAGCAGGCGATCACCGCGGCGCTCGCCGAGGCCGGTGCCCGTCACCCCGGGCTGCAGCTGCGCCGCAGCGCCCTGCTGGGCCTGGAGGCCTGCTTCCTGGAGGTCCTCGACGAGCGGCTCCGTGAGGCCCTGCGCTCCTCGCGGGTGCGCGAGCTCGATGCGCTGGTGCTGGCCGCTGCCGGATCGACCGACGCGCTGGCCAACCAGTCGGTCGCCCGGCTCGCCCGTCTGTGGGGCACCCACCACAAGCTGCCCGTAAGCGCGGCGTACGCCGCCAGTGCGCCGCCCGCGACCGGTGAGGCCGTTCGCGCCTTCCGCGGCGAGGGACGGCGCCACATCGCCGTGGCCTCGCTCTTCATCAGCCCCGGCGTGCTCACCGACCGCTCCACCGAGATGGCCCTCGAGGCCGGCGCGGTGGCGGTCTCGGAGCCGCTCGGCGCCCACCCCGAGGTCGCCCGGGTCGTGCTGGCTCGCTACGCCGTGGGCGCCGTCGAGCTCGTGCCCGTGTAGGTCAGCGTCAGTCGTTCCTCTCGGCCACGGCGACGTTGCGCTCCAGTGATCGCACGATCCGGTTGACCGCCGCGGCGTACTCCCGGTCGGAGGCGTAGGCGGAGGTCCCGTCGGAGAACGCACCCGACCGGTCCAACGTCGAGTAGTCGATGGAGAGCCAGTAGGGGCCCACCAGAGCGGTGTGCAGGACGATGCCGAGCTCCCCGAAGGGTCCGTCGTCGCCCACCAGGAAGAGGTCGGCGTCGGTGTCGAGCCGCCTGCCGTCGAAGCCTCCCTGGCGCAGGGCTCGCGCCGCCTTCTTCGCGGAGCCCCAGTAGCCGATCTCGAGACTGATGCTGGTCGTGAAGTCGCCGTACGTCTTGTCGCGGATGTGGTGGCGCCGACACGAGTTCTCGTCGCCCTGCTCCGGCTCGATCGCGGAGCCGGGTGGGATGAGGGGGATGTTCACCCGCTCGACGACCTGGTTGTCCTGCAGCCCCGTGATCTGCCGGAAGACCTTGCGGGACAGCACCGCGCACGGCTCGAGGATCCGAGTCCTCCCGACGGTGTCGGAAGGCCGGGCGACCGTCGGTGCCGGGGACTGGCTCAGCTCGGGGTCGGCGACGCGCTCGCGGATGCGCGCGATCGCGGCCATGGCCGTGCGCAGCCTGCGCGCGATCGAGCCGTCCAACTCTTGACGCAGGTCTGCGGCGTCCGCACCCGACTGGTCGACCAGGTCGTAGATGACGTCGTCGACGAAGAACCGGAAGGCGTAGGCCTCGGACCCGATCGGTTGCACGACCTCTTCGAGGTCCGGCAGCCCGCGCAGCTCCTTGTCCCGATAGGTCCTGCTGTAGCGCACGCGAGCCTTGGCGACCTGTGCCAGGCCATCCACGAAGGCCACCAGCTCAGGGTCACCGTCGGCCGTGGCCGCCTTGCGGTAGAGCCGGACCTTCCCGGGCTGCTCGTCGTCGCGATAGCTCTGCAGCACGGCGCTCAGGCCGAACTCGCCCAAGGTCGACCCGTCGGCGGGCTGCTCCGCGTCCAGCTTGACGATGTCGCGGTACCAGCAGTTCGTGATCGCGTCGTCGCTGCGGTACTCGTCGACACCGAACGAGCGGTCGAGGAAGCTCTCGGAGATCAGGGTGCCCGTGGCCGGCTCGCCGTAGAGCTCACGCACGTCGTCGAGGGAGAGCGCCTGGCAGGCGCTGACGTACCGCTGGTCGCCCAGCACGAGCTCCTGCTCTGGCTCCAGCCAGTCTCGAAATGCCGGATATGCCGGCGCCGTGTCCGCGCCGGCGCCGTCGGTCGAGCCGGGGCTCTCGAGGCCACCCTCGGCCGGCGCGACGTCATCCGTGCCTGTGGTCGTCACGACGACCACGACACCGGCCGCCAGCAGGGCGAGCGCGGCGACGACGCCGAGAACCACCCCGGTCACTCTGCGCGCGCCGGACCGAGGGCGCGGACCAGGAACGGGCGGAGGAACGGGCGTCCAGCTGGGAGGTGGGCCCGGTGGCGGGGGGAGACTCACGCGCGGGTCCTACCCCACCTGAGCGACGTCCAACCAGGAACCCCTCGCGACGCGGCTCAGCCCACGAGATGGTGGAGCAGGTGCTCGAGCTGACGGGCGGGGTCTGCGGACAGCCCGCCGTGCACCGGACCGGGTTGCAGGACGGTGCTGCGCGGGGCCTTGAGGAAGCCGAAGCGCTGGCTCATCGTTGCCTCGCCTGCCCGCCCGGCCGCAACGGCTCCGTCGCACACGGCGTCCACGAACGTCAAGGCAGCCCGCAGCTGGTCGGGGTCGACCAAGGCGTCCAGCGCACCCAGACGCGCCGGGTCGACGCGCCAGGCGCACTGGAGGTAGTCGGTCGCGTGGCAGTAGAGGACCACACCCACGTTGACGAACTCCTCGCGGTCCGCGCGCGGCACGCAGCGCAGCGCGACGTACTGGTAGGCGTGCTGCTCGGTGTCGCCGGTGCCGCTCATCTGCGACCGCCCCCACCCGGCAGCCACTGTCGCGTCTGCAGCCGAGCGGTGAGGAAGGCGACGTAGGCAGCTCGCACCGCCGCCGGTGACTCCGCGCCGGGCACCGGCTCGAGCCACACGTCGGGAACGAGGTCCACGACGCTCGCCAGCAGCTGGGGAGTGACGAGCGCGCTGAGTGCCTCGTCGACCCTCCCGAGGGAGTCGGCCTGGTCCAGGAGCACGTGGTCGGAGAAGTCCCAGGGCTGGGAGGCGAAGCGCTCCGGGTCGGTCAGGCCACCTGACCAGCCGTGGTGGAAGTACAGCGATGCGCCGTGGTCGATGACCCACAGCGCGTCGCCCCACCACAGCAGGTTGGGGTTGCGCCACGAGCGGTCGACGTTGGCGCAGAAGGCGTCCAGCCACACGATCGTGGACACCACCTCGGACCCGGACTCCTGATGACCGTCGAAGCCGAAGGAGCCGGGCAGGAAGTCGCTGCCGAGGTTCAACCCCACGCTGGCCGTGAGGAGGTCCTGGACCTCCTCGTCCGCCTCGTAGCGCGCGATCTCCGGACTCAGGTCGAGGACGACCTGCCGCGGGGTGTCCAGGCCGATCCGGCGAGCCAGCTCCCCCACGATGATCTCGGCGGCCAGCACCCGCGGGCCTTGTCCGGCACCGCGGAACTTGCAGACGTAGGTGCCGAGGTCGTCACCCTCAACGAGCCCGGGCAGGCTTCCGCCTTCGCGCAGCGGAGTCAGGTAGCGGGTGACGACCACGCCCGGAAGGGACCCGGAGTCGCCGTCGGCGAGGGGCATCACCTGAGCGGCGCCTCGTCGGCCAGTCGGCGGCGCTGCTCTTCGACGTCGAAGTCGGCACCTGGCCAACGCGGGGCCATCCCCCGCAGCGTGTCCAGCAGCAACGAGCCCACCGCGAGGTTGCGGTACCACTTCTTGTCGGCCGGTACGACGTACCAGGGGGCGATCTCGGTGTTGGTGCGCTCGAGGGCGATCTCGTAGGCCTGGCGGTAGGCAGGCCACCGGGAGCGCTCGTCGATGTCGCCCGGGTTGAACTTCCAGTGCTTCGAGGGGTCGTCGAGGCGAGCGACCAGGCGCTCCTTCTGCTCCTCGGCCGAGACGTGCAGCATGCACTTGACCACCACCGTCCCCGCGGCCACCAGGTCGGCCTCGAAGTCGTTGATCGCGGTGTAGCGGCGCTCGATCTCCTCAGGAGGCGCCAGCTCCCGCACGCGAGCGATCAGGACGTCCTCGTAGTGAGAGCGGTCGAAGACCCCGACGTCGCCGGCGGCGGGCAGGGCCCGCTCGACGCGCCACAGGAAGTCGTGCTCCAGCTCGATGGGGGTCGGCTTCTTGAAGGAGGTGATCTGCACACCCTGCGGGTCGATCAGTCCGACAGTATGGCGCAGGGTGCCGCCCTTGCCCGAGGTGTCCATGCCCTGGAGCACCAGCAGGACGCTGCGGTTGCCGCCCGCACGGCCCTCGGCGAAGAGCCGCTCCTGGAGGTCGGCCAGCTCGTCCCCCATCCCGAGGAGAGCCTGCTCGCCGTCAGACTTGTCCCCGTCGTAGCCGGGCGCCGCATCGGTGGCCAGCGCGGTCAGGTCGACAGGGCCGGCCGCGAGGCGCAGCGCGTCAGCGATCGTCGTCATGGCCGAACCCTAGCCACCTCGGGCGACTCGGCCGCCCGCGACGGCTCACTCCTCCGCGTCGGGAGCTGACCGGTCGGCAGCCTCGAGCTCGCTGCGCACGACGGCGTAGGCCATCGCCGACCCGTAGCCCTTGCGCGCGAGCATCCCGACCAGCCGCCGCGTGGCCTTCACGTCGTCGACCCGACTCAAGGAACGCAGCTTCTTGCGCACCAGGGTGCGTGCCGCGTGCTCCTCGTCGGCCGGGTCGACCTCGTCGAGAACCTCACGTGCCGTCTCGTCGTCGACGCCCTTGCGGCGCAGCTCCTGGGCCAACGCCCGCCGCGCCAAGCCCTTGCCCGGCTGACGATGGGAGACCCACAGCCGAGCGAAGGCCTCGTCGTCGACGAGACCGACCTCCTCGAAGCGGTCGAGCAGACGCGTGGCGATCTCGTCGGGAACGAGCCTCTTGGCGAGCCTGTCGGCCAGCTCCTTGCGGCTGCGAGCTTGACCGGTCAGGGCGTCGAGCAGGATCTTGCGGGCCACCGACTCCGGATCGGCCTCCGGGCCGCCCGCCTCCGGGTCCGGCGGCGGGGAGGCCCGTCGGTCGGTCCGCGGAGCTGGAGGCTCCGTACGGGTCCAGGCGTCGACCCCGTCGTGGACGTCACCCCTCCAGCTCGGGTCTCCCATGATGTTCCCTCCTGCCCGGTGGCCGACGCCGATCCTCGACCACCATCAGCACGCCCGCTGGCGCGATCGTGCTAGAAGTCATCGATGCCGATCGGCTTGTCGGACAGCTCTGAGAGGTCGTCGGGCGCCTTCTCGCCGGGGATCACGCCGAGGGTCTCGAGGATCTTCTTCTCCAGCTCGTTGGCCAGGTCGGGGTTGTCCTTCAAGAAGGTGCGGGCGTTCTCCTTGCCCTGCCCGAGCTGGTCGCCCTCGTAGGTGTACCAAGCACCGGCCTTGCGGACCAGCCCGGCCTCCACCCCGACGTCGATGAGGCCGCCCTCACGGCTGATGCCCTTGCCGTACATGATGTCGAACTCGGCCTGCTTGAACGGCGGGGCGACCTTGTTCTTGACGACCTTGACCCGGGTCCGGTTGCCGACCATGTCGGTGCCGTCCTTGAGGGTCTCGATCCGGCGGACGTCCAGGCGCACCGAGGAGTAGAACTTCAGCGCCCGACCACCGGTGGTGGTCTCCGGCGAGCCGAACATCACGCCGATCTTCTCGCGCAGCTGGTTGATGAAGATCATCGTGGTGTTGGAGTTGTTGAGCGCGCCGGTCATCTTGCGCAGCGCCTGGCTCATCAGCCGGGCCTGCAGACCCACGTGGCTGTCGCCCATCTCGCCCTCGATCTCGGCGCGGGGCACCAGGGCTGCGACGGAGTCGATGACGATCAGGTCGAGCGCACCGGAGCGGATCAGCATGTCGGCGATCTCCAGGGCCTGCTCACCGGAGTCGGGCTGGGAGACGAGCAGCGCGTCGGTGTCGACACCGAGCGCCTTGGCGTAGTCGGGGTCGAGTGCGTGCTCGGCGTCGATGAACGCCACGATGCCGCCGCGGGCCTGGGCGTTGGCCACCGAGTGCAGGGCCACGGTCGTCTTTCCGGAGGACTCCGGGCCGTAGATCTCCACGACGCGTCCGCGCGGCAGGCCACCGAGGCCGAGCGCGACGTCGAGGGCGATCGAGCCCGTCGGGATGATCTCCAGCGGCGCCCGGGTCTCATCGCCCAGACGCATCACCGACCCCTTGCCGAACTGCTTCTCGATGTTGAGCAGTGCGGCGTCCAGGGCCTTGTCGCGGTCTCCACCAGCCATGATGTCGGTTCCTTTGCTTGTCGTCGTGGGCCAGGTACGTCGGCGACGCTAGAGCGAGCCACCGACAGTGCCTGATCAGCACGGTCACCAGCTGTGGACAACCTCGCCCCGCGTCGTACCTGTGGACACAACGTAGCCCGAACACGTGTTCGATCCGAGCGCGACACGCGCGTGTCGCGCTCAGTGCAGGACAGGCACGCCCGCCTGCGGCAGGCGCACCACGAATCGGCACCCGGCGCCGCCGGCGTCGACGTTGCCGACGCTGACCTCACCACCGTGAGCCTCGACGATGCCCTTGACGATCGCCAGCCCGAGGCCGGCCTGGCTGCCGTGCGCGGTGGCCGGGCCTGACAGGCCGGGCGTCCGCGCCGGAGCCCCGGTCCAGGCCAGGTCGAAGACCCGCTCGATGTCCTCCTCCGAGATGCCCCCGCAGCCGTCGGTGACGGTCAGCTCCACACCTCCGTCGGGCACCGACCGACCGACGATCTCCACGGCCCCGCCGGAGGGCGTGTGCCGCACGGCGTTGCTCAACAGGTTGGCCAGGACACGCGAGAGCCCGCCCGGGTCGGCGAGCACCTGCACGCCGGGAGCCACCGTCCCCCCGAGTCGTACGCCGCGCGCGCGGGCGACCGGCTCGGCGCTGGCGAGGGCCTCGCTGACGAGGTCGCCCAGCGGCAGGAGCTCGGAGGCCAGCTCGAGCACGCCCGCGTGGATGCGGGAGAGCTCGAAGAGGTCGTCGACCATGCGGGTCATGCGGTCCACGTCGGCGCGGATCTGGAGGCGGTAGCGCGCCGGGTCGGGCGCGATGCCGTCCTCCAGCGCCTCGGTCATCGCGCGCATGCCGGCCAGCGGCGTGCGCAGGTCGTGGGAGACCCAGGAGACCAACTCACGCCGCGCCTCCTCGAGACGGCGCTCCCGCTCGCGCGACTCGTCGAGTCGGGCCTGGGTCGCCTCCAGCTCGGAGGCGAGCGCCTGGAACTCACGCGGTCCGCGCATCGGGGCGACGTACGTGCTTCCACGGCCCAGGCTGCGCACCCCCGCCTGCAGCGCCTCGGACCAGCGCACCAGCGCCGCGCCCAGGGCACCGGCCACGATCGTCGCTGCGATGGCGGAGACGCCGACGACGAGCGTGATCGCGTTGAGGTCGCGGTCGGAGATCAGCATCCGGTTGGCCAGGGCCATCACCCCGGCAAGCACGGAGAGCACGGCGACGACCGCGACGAGGCCCAGCTGCCAGCGGATGGAGCGGTGTCGCAGGAGGTAGCCCGCCCCCAACCCGACGAGCCCCACGCCCGAGGCGGCCAGCCCGGCGTAGATCAGCAGCTCGGCATACATCGCTCAGCCCTCCTCGTGCCCGGCCGCGACGAGGGACGGCTCCCAGCGGTAGCCCACTCCCCACACGGTGACCAGACGGGTGGGCGTGGTCGGATCGGCCTCCACCTTCTCCCGCAGCCGCCGCACGTGCACGGTGACCGTCGACTGGTCCCCGATGGACCAGCCCCAGACCTGCTGGAGGAGGTCGTCGCGGGAGTAGGCGATGCCGGGGTGGGCAACCAGGAAGTGGAGGAGGTCGAACTCACGGGCCGTCAGGGCCAGGGCCGTGCCGCCCATCCGGGCCTCGCGCCGGGCGTGGTCGACCACGAGGTCCCCGTCCTCGACGACCGGCGGCAGGCCGGGAGGCCCGCCCGGGGCGCGGCGCAGGATCGACTCCACGCGCAGCACCAGCTCACGGGGGCTGAACGGCTTGGTCACGTAGTCGTCCGCGCCGATCTCCAGGCCGGCCACGCGGTCCTGCTCGGTGCCGAGCGCCGTCAGCATGATGACGGGCACGTCGCTGGTGGCCCGCAGGCGACGGCAGACCTCGAGCCCGTCGATGCCCGGCATCATCAGGTCCAGCACGACCAGGTCGGCCGCCCGGGCCCGCATGGTGGTCAGGGCCGTCTCTCCGTCGCCTGCCTCGTCGACGTCGTGGCCAGCCGCACGCAGGTAGGACACCACCACCTCACGCACGGTGGTGTCGTCGTCGACGACCAGCACGCGAGCCATCAGCTCGGGTCGCCCTCCAGGTCCGTGCGTGTGTCCGGCGCCCCGGTCTCGCCGCTGGTGCGGGCACGCAGCAGGGAGGCCACGAGCACGGCCGCGACGACCAGGACCACGATCCCCAGCCAGCCGAGGCCGTAGTTGCGGTCGAGCAGCGTCGCGTTGTCGTCCTTGGCGCCGAACCTGCCGAGCATCGGGATCGCCAGGATCGTGATCGATCCCAACACCACGAACCCCGCGGCCGCCGGGGTCCGCGCAACCGAGGGCAGGAGCCGGGCCCCGATGGCCGCGAGGCCCAGCGCGGCGAGCGCGATCAGGCCGTCGTGGACCACGACTCCCCCGGCGAGCCAGATGGCGGCGCTGAGCAGCTGGTCGAAGTCCTGGCGACTCAGCAGCAGGTAGGCGCCGTACACACCGACGAGGAAGCCCAGCACCCCGAGGGCGCTGCGGGTCAGGGAGACCCCGGCCATCAGATCACCTCCACGCTGGTCAGCCACTTTGTCTGCAGGACGCCGGGCCGGTTGGGCGCGATCAGCCGGGCCGGGTAGCCGTGGTCGAGCGAGAGGTCCTCGCCGTTGAGCTTGAGGGCGATCAGCGTCTTGTCGGCGTCGGCGAAGTTGCCCTGCAGCTCGGTCACGCCGAAGGCGTAGCGCTTCTGCAGCGAGACCATCCGCAGGTCGGTGCCGGTCGGCACGCCCGCCGCGTCCAGCAGGTCGCGCAGCCGTACGCCGGTCCACTCCGCGCTGGCACTCCAGCCCTCGACGCAGGCGATCGGCAACGTCTCGGTGCGTTGCGTGAGCTGCTCGAGGTCGCCGCGCGACCAGCTCGTCGCGACGCCCTCACCGTTGACCACGTCGAGGGTCCAGCCGGCGCCACCCTCCTCCATCGTGACCTGGGCGGCTCGGGCCGACCTGTTGATGGGGACCCCTTGCGGGCCGTCGCCGGTGCGTACGGCGAGGACCGAGATGTTGCGCAGGAAGGGGACCGTGCTGCCCGCGGTGGCCAGGACGGCGATCCCGGTCGCGGCCCACGTCGTGCGGAGCAGCCCACGCCGGCTCAGGGCCCCGGTCTCGACGGCGGAGGGCCGGTCGTGGGTCGTGTCCTCGACGTCTCCGGTCAGGGCATCACGGATGATCGGCAGCTTGACGGCGATGTGCACGACCAGCGCGCCGATCGTCACCCAGGCCACCGCATAGTGCGTCGGCCGGAACGAGAAGCTCCACGGGTACCACTGGGCGGTGTTGAGCAGGCCGGTCAGCAGCATGAAGACGCCACCCGCGACCAGGACGGCGATCGAGATGCGCTCCAGCCCGGTCACCGCCATCGCGCGTACGTCGCCCCACGGCATCGACTGGAAGAGCTTCGGGTAGACCGCCCACAGCTTGACCAGCAGCAGCGGGATCGCCGCCGTACCGCTGATCACGTGCAGCCCCTGGGTGACCCGGTAGCCCCAGAACGGTGTGGCCGGGAACGGGATCGGCTGGTTGCCGTTCTGCGCGTAGTGGCTGATCAGTCCGGTGAGGAAGCAGATCCCGAAGGAGATCCCCAGCCACAGCCCCACCCTGGCCGCCACGGCCGGGGAGCGGAGACGACTGGTGAAGTCGCCCTCGGACGGGACCGGTACGACGAGCGACGAGCGCTTCGAGGTCATGTCGGCTCCTCCAGGACGACGGCAGGTCGTAGGCCGAGGTGCCGCCGGGCGCTCACGGTCAGGCCTGACCGCTGGACGATGTCGTCGATGTCGTCGAGGCCGACCACCGACCAGCGGAACGGTCGGCTGCGGGCGCCCCGGGACTCCAGCGTGGCCCACACGGTCTTGGACGGCACGCCGCTGGGCGCCACCTCCACCACGATGCGCCCGCGCGGATCGATCACCTCGCGCACCCGGCGCAGCAGTGCGACGGGGTCACCGCCGATGCCGACGTTGCCGTCGGCCAGCAGCGCGGTGTGCCAGCGTCCCTCCCCCGGAACGGTGTCGTAGACGTCGCGGTGCAGCGCGCTGCCGCCTCGCTCGCGGGTCTGTCCGACCGCCTCGGCCACCACGTCGATCCCGAGCGCCACCTCGCCTCGCCGTGCCAGGGCCGCGGTGAGCCGACCCGGCCCGCAGCCGACGTCGAGGGTGGCGCCCTCGCACAGGTCGAGCAGTGCGTGGTCGTCGTGGTCGGCCTCGCGGGTCCACTCGGACATCGGCAGCACCTGCGGCTCGTCGTCGAGGCCGACGACGGCGCAGGGCTCGCCCTGCAGGGCCCGGGCGAAGATCGTCGAGAACGGCACTTCGTGGACCACGCCGTCGGCCAGGCCGGGCAGCGGGTTCTCACCGGTGATCGGGCCGGGAGTGAGGGTCTCGTCAGTGGTCATCGTCCTGCTCCTGCTGCGAGGGACGCGGCAGCTGCCCACGTCCGTGCGAACCGCGTGTGTGGTGCCTGCTGCGCGACGGCGACGGCGTCGGCGTACTCGTCGACGTCGTTGAGCACCGCCGTGGGTGCCACCGACAGCCCGCGGCCCAGCAGCGCCTCGCGGGTGTCGTCGTACGTCGTCGAGGTGGACATCTCGACCCCACGCAGCGCCTCGGCGGCAGCGGCGACTCGTCGTCCGAGAACCCACCAGCCACCGTCCTCGGCGGCGCCGAGCACGGTGTCGTGCGTCTCCAGCACGCTGCCGGCCGCGTGCAGGTGCGCCGCCGTCATCTGCGGGGTGTCCATGCCGACCTGGAGCACCGGTCCGTCGCCGGCGTCGTGGTGGGCGTTGGCGAGCCGCTCGTCGAAGCCGTCACCGCGCTGAGGCAGGACCGTCCAGCCCGTCAGGGCAGCGCGCAGCTCGGCCGTGGCGGCGCCGTCGTCGAGGTCTCCGGCCAGGGCCAGGACACAGGCCGCCGAGCCGACCGCCTCGGCCGCTGCAGCGAGGGTGTCGATCAGTGCCGCGGCGGCGACCTCGGCCGCCGCGTCGTCCCCGATGGTCGCGGCGAGCCGCGTCTTGCTGACCCCGGGCACCGGGGCCTTCGCCATCACGAGCACCCGCAGCGCACCGGCGCCTGCTCTCGTGGTCACCTCCGACGTCACGCCAACACCTTCCAGAAGTCCCGAGCCGTCCTGGCCGTCCCCTTCACCGAGCCGGACACCTTCGAACGGGTGCCCTCGGCGCGGGGGTGGTACGTCACGTCGTGCTCGCGGAAGCGCCAGCCGGCCAAGGTGGCCTTCTGCAGCAGCTCCACCGGGTAGCCGAAGCGCCGGTCCTGCACGTCGAGGTCGAGCAGCGCCTCACGTCGGCACACACGCATGGGTGCGATGTCGTGGGCGTCGAGGTCGATGCGACGCCGCAGCCACGCCACGATCACCGCGTTGCCCGCGCGCGCGTGCCAGGGCCAGACCCGTCGGCTCACGGGACGACGGCGACCGACGGCGAGGTCGGCAGCGCCCGACTCCACGTCGGCGAGCAGGCTGAGGAGCTCGTCGGGGTCGAAGGAGCCGTCCCCGTCCATGAACGCGACGTAGGGGTGGGTCGCCGCCAGCACGCCGGCGTGCACGGCCGATCCGTAGCCCGGCACGGACTCGGTGACGACGTCGGCACCCAGGCGGCGGGCGACGTCTGCGGTGTCGTCGGTCGAGCCGTTGTCGACGACGATCACGTGGAAGACCTCGGGCACGCGGGGCAGCAACGCGACCAGGGCAGGGCCCTCGTCGCGGCACGGGAGGATGAGGTCGCAGTGCGGCACGCACCTCAACCTAGACGTCCAGACCACCTCCGAGCATCACCCGTGGGCTTACGAAGGTGTGACGTGACCCGGCCTGACCTGGGGTTTCTGGGTTGTTGCTGAGAATCTGCCGCGACGCGCGGCGCCGAGACTCAGCGAACTCACAGTCGCTCAGTCAACTCACAGGGTGTCGCACACTCGTTCTCTAGGCTGTGGCCCATGTCGACCGCTGCCGCCCGCGACGCCGATCCCGCCGGGACCCCAGGTGCCTCGTCCTCCCGCACCGAGATCCCCTCACGGGTCCCGTGGATCGGGTTCTGGGCAGCCGTGGCCCTGGTGCTCGTCGCCACCTTCGGCCCCGACCTCGTCGGGTGGCAGGTCTACGCCCGGTCCGACCCCGACGGCACCCCCGGGTCGCTGACGCCGATCCACTCCATCTGGGAGCCGAAGCTGTTCGGGATCGGCACCATCCCCGCGTTCCTGCTCGGCGTCCTCGGCTACCGCTACGCCGTCGACCTCGCCGCCCGGCTCCCGTGGCGCCGCCTGCTGCTGGCGTCGTACGGCGCCAGCCTGGTGTGGCTGTTCTCGTTGGCGCTGGTCTCGGGATGGGGCGGCGTCGGCGACAAGCTCGAGCACTCCTACGAGTACCTCGACACCGCGCGCGGCATCACCGACGTCCCGGCCTTCCTCAGCGAGTTCGTCTCGCGCATCCCGATCGACTCCGTCGACGCGGCCGGGGAGTCCGACAACTGGGTCACCCACGTCGCCGGCCACCCTCCGGGTGCCACGCTGATGTTCGTCGTGCTCGCCCGCCTGGGCCTGGGCAACGGCTTTGTCGCCGGCTCGATCGTGATCCTCGTCGCCGCCTCCCTGGCGGTCGCGATGCTCGTGACGCTGCGCACCCTGGGCGCGGAGCCGGCCGCTCGCCGGGTAGCGCCGTTCCTGGTCTTCATCCCGGCCGCGATCTGGATGGCCGTCTCCGCCGACGCCGTCTTCGCCACGACCGCCGCCTGGGGCATGGCCGCCCTGGCCACGGCCGCCGTGGCGGCGACGCGCGGTCGCCTGCTCGGCTTCGGCGTGCTCGCCGGGCTGCTGCTCGGCTGGTGCATGATGCTCTCCTACGGGCTGCCGTTGCTCAGCGTGCTGGCGCTGGCGGTCCTCCTCGCAGCCCGGTCGTGGCGGCCGCTGCCCATCGCGTTCGTCTTCGCCCTCGTGCCGGTGCTGGCGTTCGTCCCGTTCGGCTTCCGCTGGTGGGAGGCCTACCCGGTCCTCACCGACCGCTACTGGGACGGACTCGCCTCCCGACGTCCCGGGCTCTACTGGACCTGGGCCGACCTCGCCCTCGTCCTCTACTCCGGCGGGTTGCTCGTCGGCGCCGGGGTCGCCGTCCTGGGCTGGCGTCTCGTGCAGGAGCGGCGGGCGGCGAAGGCCGGGGCGGCCACGTCGGCATCGTCGTCCACGGAGCCCGGTGGCTCGGTGGAGGCACGCTCCGACCGGACGCTTCTGATCCTCGCCTCGGCCGGCGCCCTGATGATCCTGCTCGCCACGTCCTCCCAGATGAGCCGGGCGGAGGTCGAGCGGATCTGGTTGCCGTTCATCCCGTGGGTCGTGCTCTCGATCGCCCTGCTGCCCGAGCGCTGGCGGCGCGTCGGGCTCGCCGTACCCATCGTCTCGGCGCTGCTGCTCGAGCACCTCGTCTACCACTCCTGGTAGCCGGCGAGCCTCAGGCCCGCAGGGGCACCGTCGCGAACGCCGGCAGTCCGACCTCGGGCAGGATCTCGGCACGGAAGCCGAGGTCGGTGGCCGCGCGCTCGGGCGAGGCGACGATGTGTCGCACGTCGCCGAGCCGGTAGCCACCGGTGACGTCCGGGGCCAGGTCCTGGGCGTCCGTGCCCTGCGCGACCCGCTCGGCCACGTCGAGGATGGAGACCGGGTGCCCCGAGGCGACGTTGTACGCCGCGAAGCGGCCCCGCTGCTCACCCACCACAGACCGCAGGGCGAGCACGTTGGCACGCGCCACGTCGGCGACGTGGACGAAGTCGCGCATCTGGGCGCCGTCCTCGTAGACCCGCGGCGCCTCGCCGCGCTCCAGCGAGCTGCGGAACATCGCCGCGACTCCCGAGTACGGCGTGTCGCGGGGCATCCCGGGACCGTAGACGTTGTGGTAGCGCAGCGCGATCGCCGAGGCGTCGGCCTGGCGCACCCACGCCGACGTGTAGTGCTCCTGGGCGAGCTTGCTGGCGGCGTACGAGCTGCGCGGGTCGAGCCGCGCGCTCTCGTCGACCAGCGACCACCCGAGGGTGGCGTCGCAGTGCGGGCAGTGGTTCTCGAAGTCGCCCGCGTCCAGGGCGGCCACGGCCCGCGGCGGCGGCACCTGGTCACCGTGCGTCTCGCACGTGTAGCGGCCCTCGCCGTAGACGACCATCGACGAGGCGACCACGAGCCGGTGCACGTCAGCGTCGTGCATCGCCGCCAGGAGAGCGGCGGTGCCGAGGTCGTTGTGCGAGGCGTACGCCGGCAGGTCGGCGACCGTGACGCCGGCCCCGACCACGGCGGCCTGGTGGCACACCGCGTCCACGCCCTCGAGCAGGCCGGACCAGGCACCGGTGGGGTCGGTCGCGGCGTCGCGCACGTCGATCTGGTGGGTGCCGCCAGGGGGCGCGCTCTCGCCGTGGGCCTGCGGCAGCATCAGGTCGACGCGGACGACCTCGTCGCCGTCGGCCTCCAGGGCCTCGGCGATGGCGGTCCCGATGAAGCCGGCCGAGCCGGTGAGCAGGATCTTCACGAGTCGGCCGATCAGCCGGGGATGTCGTAGGTGATCTCGACGCCCTCGGCCCAGGTCGAGCACGAGCACGTCGCCGGGTCGGGCAGGTCGCCCAGGGCGGCGATCGTGTCGGTGAGCACCCCGGTCAGCCGCTCGAGGTTGGCCTTGAAGAGCGCGAAGACCTCCTCCTGGCCGACGCCGTCGCCGGACTCGGCGCCCGCGTCCATGTCGGTGACCAGCGCGATGGCGGTGTAGCACTGCCGCATCTCCCTGGCCAGCGCTGCTTCCGGGCTGCCGGTCATGTTGATCAGGCTCCACCCGTCGGCGGCGTAGGCGCGCGACTCCGCACGTGTGGAGAAGCGCGGACCCTCGATGACGACCATGGTGCCGCCGGGCTTGATCGTGGGGTCGGCCGCCGTCACGGCACCGCCGAGCGTGGCGCAGTAGGGGTCGGCGAACGGGAGGTGGCAGGCGCCGCGCTCGACGAACGAGCCGACCCGTCGGTGCGTGCGGTCGACCAGCTGGTCGGGCACCACCACGTCGCCGGGCGCCACGGCCTCGCTCAGTCCCCCGACGGCGCAGGGCGCGAGGATCTGACGCACGCCGAGGGAGCGCAGCGCCCAGAGGTTGGCCCGGTAGGGGATGCCGTGCGGCGGGAAGTCGTGGTGGGCGCCGTGGCGCGGGAGGAAGGCGACCTTGCGCCCCGCCACCGTGCCGACGGCCACCGGCGCCGACGGGTCGCCGTACGGCGTGGTGACGGCGTGCTCGGTGGGGTCGTCCAGAAAGCTGTAGAAGCCGGTGCCGCCGATCACGGCGATGTCGGCGATCGGTCCCGCAGGGCTGGGGGTCTGGGTCATGTCAGGAATCTCCGCACCTGGTCAGTCCGTAGTCGTTGAGCCGGTCGTTGACGTCGTCCATCCGCGTGTCGTAGAAGGCCGCCACGGGGTCGGCCTGCCACGCGTCGAGGACGTCGTCGGTGTCGTCGAGGATGCCCGAGAGCAGCCGGGCGTCACCCGCCGGGTAGCCGAGAGCTCGCAGCTGGGCGACCTGCGCGCGGATGTTGGGCACCACCTCGTCGGCCACGGCCGCCACCATGGCGGCCTCGTCGCCCGCCGGCACCTGGTCCCCGATCGCAGCGAGAGCCGCACTGCCCGTGCCGCAGATCCGGTTGCCCGCGCGCAGGAACGCCTTGCGTCTCGGCGAGCCCGCCCGTGTGGTGGCGGTGACGGCCTTCTCGGCGACCAGCGGTTCGCCGTCCGTCCGGTCCGCGGTCGGCGGCGCTTCGACGGGCGAGGCCGTGGCCACCAGTGACCGCGCAGGCGCCTGGCCGTCGGCACTGCAGCCCGAGACCAGGACGGCCGTGCCCGACAGGACCAGGCACGACGCGTAGGCCAGCACCGACGGGCTGGTGGGTCGGGTCATGCCACCAGCGTAGTGAAGGCAGCGCCGAGCGAGAGCGCTACCGCTCCTTGTCGGGGAGCTCGAGCACGGTCCAGACCGCTCGCCAGACCTCCTTGGGAGAGATCCCCGCATCCAGGGCCTCCTGGGCGGTACGTCGTCCGAGCTCCGACATCACGAAGGTCTCGGCCCACACCCGCATCGAGTCACGCCCGAGGGCGTGCTCCATCCGCTCCCAGAACTCGGTGTGTCGCACGCCGTCCTCCTCATCGCTCGGCCAGGATCCCCAACCACGTCTCTCCCCGTAGTCCCGCGTCGCGGGCGCTGTCGGCAACGCGCCACCCTGTCGCGATCAGCGCGGCCTCGAGGTCGGCCGATCTCCAGTAGGTGAACATCCGCGCTGCCTCGATGCTGCCATGTGTCGACCAGCCCTCCCCGTCGCCCTCCTTCAGCGACAGCCGCAGCAGGCCTCCGGGTCGGGTCACCTCAGCGAGCCGGCGCAGCACGGTGGGCAGGTCGGCGCGCGCGACGTGGAGCAGGCAGGCGCTGGCCCACACCCCGTCGTACGGCGCGCCGGCCGACTCGGGGTCAGCGAGGTCGTCGACCAGCGGGTCGAGGACGTCGGCGCGGTGGCCGTCGGCTCGGAGCAGGTCGACGAAGCCGGGGGTGACGTCGGTGCGGCGGACCGAGACGCCGTGCTCCTCGAGAGCGAGCGCGTCCTGGCCGGAGCCGCTGCCGATCTCCAGGACGCGAGCACCGGTGCCGACACGCTCCGCGAAGTCGGCCAGTGCGGCGAGCACCCGCTCCGCCGTCACCGGCCTCGCCGCCCGGTAGGCAGTGGCCCCTGCGTCGTAGGCGGCCACCGTGAGCTCGCGGCGCACGTCCCACAGGTGGTGGACCAGGTCGTGGAGGTGATAGCGCGCCAGCGTCTCGACGGTGAACGTGCTGCCGTTGCTGCGGTGGCCGACCCGGTCGTACGCAGCTGGTTCGACCGCGTCGTAGGCGGAGGCGACCGTCTCGGCCTCGGCGGCAAGCGCCGCGGCGACGTGCTCGGGGCGGGCGAGGTCGTAGCGGCCCTCGATAGCGGCGGCGTCCTGGTCCCAGTTGGCGAACTGCGGTCGGTCGACCGCCAGCATCAGGGCGAGCCGCTCGGCGAAGACCGCGTGCACGTCGCGCACGTGCGCGGCGTACTCGGTCACCGACCACGCCTCCGGGTCACGACGGTGTGACGGCCCAGGTCCTGCCAACGCCACCTGCCATGCGTCCGCGTTGGCACGGATCGCAGCACCGATGGCTTCGAAGTCGCCGATCGCGGCGTCGAAGCCGCAGTCGCCGCAGGGCCGCTCCAGCACCCACGTCCAGTCCTTGGTGTCGCTCATCGTCATGACCACATGCTCACAGCGCGCACCGACGACGCGCGCGCGAGATCCTGCCGATCTTCGTCGCCCTCCGGCCAGGTCGCGCTCAGGTCAGCAGGAGCGTGTCGAGCCGACGCCGTACGACGAGCAGACCGATCGCGCCCATCACCAGCAGGTAGACGACCGAGACCCCGGAGGCCCACGTGATCGACCCGGTCGTCAGCTCGCGGCAGAGCACGACGCCACGGTAGAGCGGGGTGCACTCCACGACCCAGCGCAGCCATCCGTCGAAGGCGGTGATCGGGAAGAACGTGGCGGAGAACAGGAAGAGCGGCATCTGCACCAGCGTGACCTTCTCGAAGTCCTGCCAGGTGGTGAACCACGTGGTGGCCGCCATCGCGACCGAGCTGAAGGCGAAGCCGATGAGCAGAGCGGCAGGCAGCGCGAGGACGGCCCACCAGGAATGGAGGTAGCCCAGGGCGAGCATGACCACGAGGAAGGCCGCCGAGTAGGACCCGCCGCGCAGCTGCCCCCAGACGACCTCTCCGCGCGCGATGTCGCCGGTGCCGAGCGGTGTGGCGAGCACCGAGTCGTAGAGCCGCACGTGCTTGAGCTTGAAGAAGAAGTTGAAGCACGAGTCCATCAGGGCCCCGTTGAACGCGGAGGCGGCCAGCATCCCAGGAGCCACGAACTCGGCGTACGGGACCGCCTGGCCGTTGAACTCGAAGGAGTCGATGAGAGCACCGACGCCGATCCCGATCGAGAGGAGGTAGAGCACGGGCTCGAGGAACCCGGTGAGGAAGAGCTTCCAGGCAGTGCGGTAGGTGATGGCGTTGCGCTCGACCAGCAGCACCATCGCCTGCCAGGAGGTGAGCGGCACCCGCGGGATCGGGCGCATGGTGACGGAGGTACCGCTCATGTCGTCAACCTCTTCTCCAGGCCGGTGACCGCCCACCACGAACCGATCGCCAGGACCGCGAGGAGCACCCCGAGGTTGAGCGTTGCCAGGCTCCAGTCGATCCGGTCGATGCTGAACATCCGGGACAGGTTGACGCCGTGCCACAGCGGGGTGAGCTGGGCCAGTCTCTCGCCGACCGCACCCAGGTTGGAGACGGGGAAGAACGCGCCGCTGAAGAGGAACAGCGGGAAGATACCGATCCGGAAGACCACGCCGAAGGCGGCGTCGGAGTCGATACGACAGGCGAAGCCGTACATCAGGGTGGCGAACGCGGCTCCGGTCAGCGCCTGGGCGGCCAGGGCCACGAACGGGCCCCACCAGGTCTCGAAGACACCGAAGGCCGCGATCACCAGGTCGAAGATCGCGCACGTGGCTGCGACACGCAGGGCGACGAAGGTCAGGTGCGCGATCGCGACCTGCCGCACGGTGATGGGCGTGGCGACCATCGAGTCGTAGACCTTGTTCCACTTGAAGTTGCTGAACACCGGCCAGGACGTGTCGGCGACGGCGGTCTGCATGGCGTGGGCGGCCACCAGGCCCGGCACGATGAAGGCGAGGTACGACGTGGCGCCGTCCAGCCGCTCGGGGTCGCCGTCGATGAAGCCACCGAGCAGGACCCCCATCGCGACGACGTAGAAGACCGGGTTGAGGAAGGACGACACCACGGATCCTCGCCACGTGCGCCGCGCCACGGTGAACCAGTAGGGCAGGAGTCGCGACAGCGCGGCAGCGGTGGAGAGCCGGCCAGTGGGAGCAAGGGTGGACATCAGTCGACCAGCGTCCGGCCGGTGAGACGGAGGAAGACGTCCTCCAGGGTGCTGCGTCGCACGAGGGTGGCCACGGGTCGAAGACCCCGGGCGTGCACGGCCTCGAGCACCGTGTCGCCGTCCTCGGCGTAGACCAGGAGCCGGTCGGGCAGCACCTCGACGCGCTCGCCGAGGTCGCCCAGCTGCTCGGCGTAGGACTCGTGGGGGTTGTCGTCCCCGGTGACGCCGAACCGGACCTCGGCGACCTCGCGGGTGGAGTAGCGACCGATCAGGTCGCGCGGCGAGCCCTCGGCGGCGATCAGGCCCTTGTCCATCACCACGAGCCGGTCGCACAACTGCTCGGCCTCGTCCATGTAGTGCGTGGTGATCACGAGAGTGACGCCCTGCTGCTTGAGCCGGAAGAGCTGGTCCCACAGGAGGTGTCGCGCCTGGGGGTCCAGGCCGGTGGTCGGCTCGTCGAGCAGCAGCAGCTCGGGCGAGCTGACCAGGCTCCTGGCGATCGTGAGCCGCCGCTTCATCCCGCCGGAGAGATCCTCGACGCGGGCCTTGGCCTTCTCGGTCAGGTTGACGAACTCGAGCAGCTCGTCGGCGCGCGCCCGGGAGTCGGCGCGACTGATCCCGAAGTACCGCGCGTAGACGACGAGGTTGTCGCGCACGTTGAGCTCGCTGTCGAGGGTGTCCTCCTGCGGGCAGACGCCGAGCCGCCCCCGAATCGCGGGCCCGTCGACGGCAGGGTCCATCCCGAGGATGCTCAGCTCGCCGCCGGAGACCGGTGAGACGGCCGCGATCATCCGCATGGTCGACGACTTGCCCGCACCGTTGGGCCCGAGGAAGCCGAAGGCCTCCCCCCGGCGCACGTCGAGGTCGATGCCCTTGACAGCTTCGAAGCCGCCGAAGGACTTGGTCAGTCCCACGGCCCGGATCATCGACTCACTCACGAGCGTGGACTCTAGGGGAGTACGTGGGCACGGCGCGACGCCTTTGCCGGCGGCCCACCGGCATCGCGCCGTACGGCGTCGAGGATGCGGGAGGGAGTCCCCCGGCGCCGTAGAATCGGCGTGGCTGCCTGCCTGGCGTCTCTCGGCTCACGCGAGGCCGCGGCCCCACGATCACGCTGATACCACCGATGCTCGTCGCGAGCGCGAAGGAACCCGCCTGTGCACCACGCCCCGACCGTCCGCTCCGCCCTGCGATCGCCCCTGCGGCTGCGCACCGAGGTCCTGGCCGGACTCGTCGTCGCCCTCGCCCTGATCCCGGAGGCGATCTCGTTCTCCATCATCGCCGGCGTGGACCCGAGACTGGGACTCTTCGCGTCGTTCACGATGGCGGTGACGATCTCAATCGTCGGCGGCCGACCGGCGATGATCTCGGCCGCGACCGGCGCCATCGCGCTGGTGATCGCTCCCCTGGTCGCCGGCTACGGCGTGGAGTACCTGATCGCCACGGTCGTGCTCGGTGGAGCCATGCAGGTCGTCCTGGCGCTGCTCGGCGTCGCCAAGCTGATGCGGTTCGTGCCGCGCTCGGTGATGGTGGGCTTCGTCAATGCGCTCGCGATCCTAATCTTCTCCGCGCAGGTGCCCGAGATGGTGGACGTCCCGTGGCTCGTCTACCCGATGATCGCCGGCGGCATCGCGATCATCGTGCTGCTCCCCAAGATCACCGACGTCGTTCCGTCCCCGCTGGTCGCGATCGTGGTGCTGACGACCATCACCCTGACCTTTGCGATCGCCGTCCCCGACGTGGGAGAGCGCGGCGAGCTGCCCGACAGCCTGCCCACGCTCGGTCTTCCCGACATTCCCTACACCTTCGAGACCCTGAGGATCATTGCGCCCTACGCGCTCGCCATGGCGTTGGTCGGCCTGATGGAGTCCTTGATGACGGCCAAGCTCGTCGACGACATCACCGACACCGGCTCCGACAAGACACGCGAGTCGTGGGGGCAGGGTGTCGCCAACATCGTCACCGGCTTCTTCGGCGGCATGGGTGGCTGCGCGATGATCGGCCAGACGATGATCAACGTGAAGGCCTCGCGTGCCCGCACGCGTCTGTCGACCTTCCTCGCCGGTGTCTTCCTGCTCATCCTGGTCGTCGGCCTCGGCGACCTGGTCGCGGTGATCCCGATGGCCGCCCTGGTCGCGGTGATGGTGATGGTCGCCGTGGGCACCTTCGACTGGCACAGCATCCAGCCCTCCACGCTGCGCCGGATGCCGAAGTCGGAGACGACCGTCATGGTCGCCACCGTCGCGGTCACCGTCGCCACGGAGAACCTCGCGATCGGCGTCGGCGTCGGCGTGCTGACCGCCATGGTGCTCTTCGCCCGCCGGGTGGCCCACTTCGCCCAGGTCGAGCGCCACGTCGTCGAGACCGGCGAGGGCCCCACGGCCATCTACACGGTGACCGGCGAGCTGTTCTTCGCCTCGAGCAACGATCTCTACGAGCAGTTCGACTACGCCGACGACCCCGACCGCGTGGTGGTCGATCTGACCGACTCCCACGTCTGGGACGCCTCGACCGTCGCCGCCCTCGACGCCGTGAGCACCAAGTACGCCGCGCGCGGGGTCGTGGTGGACATCCAGGGTCTCAACACCGCCTCGGCCGCCATGCACGGCCGGCTGAGCGGCCAGCTGTCGTCGCACTGACGTCGGAGGCTTGTCCGGGTGGCCCTGGGCTTCCGGTCCCGTGGGGCGCCCGCGCGCGTAGTCGACCCTCCTTCGTGGTGGGTGTGGCGCCCGCGCGCGTAGTCGACCGGGTCTCGCCGTCAAGGATCTCG
>NZ_JAPYPS010000048.1 GCF_029937575.1 Nocardioides sp. | reverse complement strand
GCAGGCGATCCTTGACGGCGGGAGCAGGTCGGCTACGCGCGCGGCCCCGCCACCGGAACCACGGGGGCCGACCACGAAGAACGGAGCAGCCACGGCCCCGAACCCACCGGACCGCCCGAAGGGCCGTCAGTCCCGCGACAGCGAACGCGTGATCACCGCGTTGGCGGCTCGCTGGAACCCCGAGACGACCGCCTCGAGCGTGAGCCGTCGCAGCTGAGCGACCGTCTGCTCGAGGCGAGCGGCGTCCTCCGGCGAGGACTGGCTGCGCCGGAACGGCTCGAGCACCTGGGTGTGCAGGATGGTGGTGAGCTCGTCGGCCAGCGACTCCATGTGCCGCCGGATGGCCTCCTCCGCCAGACCCAGCGACTCCAGCGGCACGTCGACGTCGAGGAGCTGCACGCCGACGTGGAGGTAGGGCATCGCGACGTACTCGCCGTCGTGGACCTCGATGGAGCCCACTCGCGCCAGAAGGGCGAGGTCGGCCTCCGACAGCCGGCGCCCGGCCTTCTTCTCCAGCTGGCGGTGGGTCAACCGTGCCGGGGGCTCGGAGGTCCAGGACGTCAGCATCGCGCGCTGGAGCGCCAGGTCCTCGACCCCCGCAGTCTCGGGCACGGCCGCCAGGGTCCGCTCGATCGCCTGGAGGGTGAAGCCGTGGTCCTGCAGCGCGCGCACCAGCTCGAGGCGCGCGCGGTGCACCGGTCCGTAGTAGGCGATGCGCCCACGACGCTCGGGCGGCGGAATCAGTCCGAGGCTCGCGTAGTAGCGCGTCGTGCGCACGGTCGTCCCGACCGCGGCGGCGAGCTCGTCGATCGTCAGGAGCTCGAGGGCGTCGCCCTCCTGATGGTCCTCGTCCTCGTCGGGGGCTGCGCTCATGACCATGACAGTAGTACTGTCACACTAAATCTGGCGAACACCGACTCACCGAGGAGCACCGCGATGCCCGAGACCCCGTCCATCTACGAGCAGGAGCACGAGGACTTCCGCGCCACCGTGCGCGCGTTCATGGAGAAGGAGGTCGTCCCCTTCCACGACGAGTGGGAGAAGGACGGCCAGGTCAGCCGCGAGGTGTGGACCAAGGCCGGCGAGATGGGCCTGCTCTGCTTCGACGTCGACGAGGAGTACGGCGGCGCCGGGATCAAGGACTTCCGCTACAACGCGATCGTGGCCGAGGAGATCTCCAAGGTCGGTGCGAGCGGGCTGGGCTTCCCCGTCCACACCGACATCATCGTGCCCTACATCAGCTCGCTGGGCACCGACGAGCAGAAGCAGCGCTGGCTGCCGGGTCTGGTCAGCGGAGAGCTGATCTCGGCGGTCGCGATGACCGAGCCGGGAGCCGGGTCCGACCTCCAGGGCATCCGCACCAACGCCGTGGACAAGGGCGACCACTACGTCCTCAACGGCTCCAAGACCTTCATCTCCAACGGCATCATGAGCGACCTGGTGATCGTCGTGTGCCGCACCGACCCCGACGCCGGCCACCAGGGCATCAGCCTGCTGGTCGTCGAGCGCGGGATGGCCGGCTTCGAGCGGGGCCGCAACCTCGACAAGATGGGCCTCAAGGCGCAGGACACCGCCGAGCTCTTCTTCGACAACGTGGAGGTCCCCAAGGCCAACCTCCTCGGCGAGGAGGGCAGCGGCTTCATCAACCTGATGGTCAACCTGCCCCAGGAGCGGATCTCGATCGCTGCGATCGCGGTCGCCGCGATGGAGCACATCATGACGCTGTGCCTCGACTACGCCAAGGAGCGCGAGGCCTTCGGGAAGCCGATCGGCAAGTTCCAGCACAACCGGTTCATGCTGGCCGAGATGGCCACCGAGGTCTACATCGCCCGGCTCTTCGTCAACGACTGCATCATGAAGCTCAACGCCGGCGAGGTCGACACCTCGTTGGCCTCGATGGCCAAGTGGTGGACCACCGAGCTGCAGAAGAAGTTCGCCGACAACGGCGTGCAGCTCCACGGCGGCTACGGCTACATGTCGGAGTACCCGATCTCCAAGGCCTACACCGACTCCCGCATCCAGACGATCTACGGCGGCACCACCGAGATCCAGAAGGAGATCATCGGCCGGATGCTCGGCATCTGAACGAACCCCACCCGATCCGGGCGAAGCGCTGGCGGGGGCGTGACGGACACGGCAAGATCGTGATGTCCCTCACACCCCCGCTCAGCCTTCCTCGATCGCCCGACCGCGACAGCCAGACCAGGAGACGCAGATGACCCAGGACGTCCTCACCACGCGCGCCGAGATCGAGGGGCAGGTCGCCGGCCGCACCCTCGTCGACGCGCTGGCGCACACCGTCGAGCGCTACGCCGACGACCCGGCGTACGCCGACAAGCACCACGTCGACGGCGAGTCGGGCCAGTCGTGGCGGACGCTGACGTGGCGCCAGACCCAGGAGAGCGGGCTCGACGTCGCTGCCGCCCTGATCGAGCTCGGCGTCGCCGCCGGCGACCACGTGGCGATCATGGCCACCAACCGGATCGAGCACGTCGTCGCCGACATCGGGGCCGTGCACGCCGCCGCGACCCCCATGTCGATCTACAACACGCTGTCGGTCGAGCAGGTCGCCTTCGTGGCCGGTCAGTCCGAGCCGACCGTCGCGATCCTGGAGAACGCCGACCACCTCGCGCGCTGGTCCCAGGCGATCGCGAGCTCGACCAGCCTGCTCAAGGTCGTGGTGATCGACGACTCCGCCGTCCCCGAGGGCGAGACCTACCTGTCCTGGGACGACCTGCTCGCCGCCGGGCGGGCCCGCCGCCAGACTAGCCCCGACGAGGTCGCGGCTCGCGCCGCCGAGCTCACGCCCGAGTCCCCGGCGACGATCCTCTACACGTCCGGCACGACCGGCAACCCCAAGGGCGTCGTCCTGACCCATCACAACGTGCTCTACGAGGTGGTCAGCACCCTCGAGGGAGCCGGCCTGCACAGCCCCCAGCGAGCGGTCAGCTACCTGCCGTTCGCGCACATCGCCGAACGCACGCTGGGCATCTACGCGCCGATCTTCATGGGCGGCCACGTGCACTGCATCGGCGACCCGGCCGAGCTGCTCGGGGCCCTGGGTGAGGTCCACCCGACGTCCTTCTTCGGGGTGCCCCGCGTGTGGGAGAAGATCAAGACCGGCATCTCGGCCAAGCTCGCCGCCGACCCGGACCCCGCCAACGTCAAGCTCGTCCAGGACTCCATGGCCGCCGGCCTCGCGTGGGTCGAGGCCCAGCAGGTGGGCGGCGCGATGACGCCCGAGATCGAGCAGGCCTACGCAGAGGCCGACGGCGCGATCCTCGGCTTCCTCAAGCTGCTGCTCGGCCTCGACCAGGTCGAGTGGGCGGCCTCCGCCGCCGCCCCGATGCCGCTCGAGGTCGCCAAGTTCATGGCTGGGCTCGGGATCAAGGTCTTCGACGTCTACGGCATGACCGAGACGTGCGGCGCAGTCACCGCCAACGGGCCGGACGGCTTCAAGCTCGGCACCGTCGGGCGCGCCACGCCCGGCATGGAGGTGACCCTGGGCGAGGACCACGAGGTCCTCGTGCGCGGGCCCGTCAACACGTCGGGCTACTACCGGGCCGACGACAAGACCGCCGAGCTCATCGATGCCGACGGGTGGGTGCACACCGGGGACATCGGCACCCTCGACGACGACGGCTTCATCGCGATCGTCGACCGCAAGAAGGAGCTGATCATCACCTCCTCCGGCAAGAACATCGCGCCCTCCAACATCGAGAACTACCTCAAGGAGAGCCCGATCATCGGCCACGCGATGGCCGTCGGCGACGGCAAGCCGTACGTCGTCGCCGTGCTGACCCTCGACGGGGAGGTCGCCCCGGTCGTGGCCGAGCGGCTGGGCGTCACCTTCACCGACCTCGCCGACCTGGCCCAGAAGCCGGAGATCGTCGCGATGGCCCAGGCCGCGGTGGACGCGGCCAACGAGCGACTCTCCCGCCCCGAGCAGGTGAAGGCGTTCGAGCTCCTCGGCACGGAGTGGACCGCGGAGTCCGAGGAGCTGACCCCGACGCTCAAGCTCAAGCGCCGGGTCGTCAACACGAAGTACTCCGACGTGCTGGACCGCCTCTACGGCTGAGGTGCCTTCTCGGGCGTCGGGGCCGGGAGGTGCGCCACCTCCGGCTCCGATGCTCCGAAGTAGCGGCCGAGGATGCGGGCGCGCACCCGGTCTCCCCATGCGTCGAGCCCCCGGCGGCCCCAGGGCGTGCGGTAGCGCCACGTGTTGAGCAACCCGATGTAGAACGGCGCCCACGGCGGGCGCAGCGGCAGCCCGAGCTCGCGCATGCTGGCCGGACCGAGGAACACCGTGAGCATGCTCAGCAGGCGCTCGCGCTCGAAGATCCCGCGCACCCGTGCGGCGTTCTCGTAGTGCAGCGTGGTCTGAGCATCGACGATGGCCTGCGAGAGCAGGGGTCCCGCCTCGGAGATGTCGGCCTGGGCCAGGAGCACGTGGTAGTTGAGGCGGTGCCGCTCCTGCTCGGTGTCGACGAGGAACTCCTCGTCGACCCCCATCAGCCAACCGACGTACTTCCACAGGTGCATGAGGGCTCGGGACTCCGCGCGCGAGACGGGGACGCCGAGGGCGCGGGAGCCGAGGAGCACCACGCCGTCGAAGAGCCCCAGCGTGGCCGCCTGGTCCGCCTGGTTGATCGGCACGCCCCAATGCTGCACGTCCCACTGGTCGGCGAACGAGCTGTTGACCAGAGCGTGCATCGCCCGCACGTGCACGGTGAGTCGCCATGCCTCGCCGTCACGACGCAGGCCGTCGGGGACCGACAGTGCGGTGGCCCACTTCTGCGTCTCGCCGAGGCGTCGTACCGTGCTGTCGCCGGTGAGTCCGCCGGTGGCGACGAGCAGGTCGGTGGGGCCGCCGAAGCGGTAGCCGCCGATGAGCGAGAGCTGCAGCAGGACGTCGCCGGCGTTCTGGCCCAGGCGGTGGTAGACGCGCTGGCCCCGGGCCAGCAGCTCCCAGTCGATCCACGAGGGGGTCGCCTCGACGGTCGTCAGGAAGTCGACCAGCGCCTCCGGCGCCTGCGGCACGGCCTCGAGCCCCTCGGCCAGGGCGGTGCGGAACATGCTCATCGTGACGCGACCCGAGTCTCCTGCTCGCAACCGCATCGCATCCGCGAGCCGCTGCCCGACGGGGTCGCAACGCCAGAACGCCTGACCGATGCGGTGCATCAGGCCCTCGTCCACCTCGTGCACCCGGCCCACCACGCGCAGCGGGCGACCCAGGCGCCTGCCACGGGCCTCCGCCTCGCGGAAACGCGTCGGATAGGGCGCGGTCGCACCACCTGGGTGCAGGTCATCGCCGATCGAGGTCATGACCCCATCGTCACGCGAGCAATTGCTCGCATACAATTCGCGTCGTGCGCAAGGTTCCCCAGCAGGCCCGCTCCCGCGTGATGGTCGAGCGCATCGTCGCCGCCGGCAGGACCGTGCTGGTCCACGACGGGTACGACGCGTTCTCGACCAACCGGGTGGCGACCGCCGCCGAGGTCAGTCCCGGATCGCTCTACCAGTACTTCCCCGACAAGGGCGCGATCCTCGACGAGGTGATCGACCGGTGGGCCGCCGAGGTGTCGGTCAGGGTGACCGACTGCCTCTCCGCGCCTCTCCTGGGCGTCGACGGCGGCGACCCGCTTCCCCGCGTCATGAGCGCGCTGGTCGACGCGCTCGAGGCGGACGCACCCATGCTGCGCGTGGTCATGGAGCAGCTGCCCGCCGCGCGGGACCGCCCGCGGCACCTGGCGCTCGAGCAACGGGTCCGCGAGATCGCCACGGCCTACCTCGCCGCGATCGCGCCGGCACGTCGTACGGCGATGCCGCGCCACACCTGGGTCCTGGTCATCGCGATCGAGCACGTGGCCGTGCGCTGGGTGCTCGACCAGCCGGCGTCGATCTCGCGCGACGACGTGGTCGGCGAGCTGGTGCGGCTGACCCGCGCCTACCTGGCCGAGCTCGGCATCTCGGCCACGTAGGCATCGCGCAGCTTGCCCTTGACCATCTTCCCGGTCGGCGTGCGCGGGAGATCGTCACGGAAGTGGATCTCGCCGGGCACCTTGAAGTGCGCGATCCGCTCCCGGGCGTAGGCGGTGAGCTCCTCGGCGAGACCGGTCGTGTCGGCGGCGTACTCCGGGGCCGGCTGCACGAACGCGACCACCCGCTCCCCCATGTCGTCGTCCGGGACGCCGACCACGGCGATGTCGAGCACCGCGGGATGCAACGAGAAGAGGTCCTCGACCTCCTGCGGGTAGATGTTGACACCGCCGCTGATGATCATGAACGCCTTGCGGTCGGTCAGGTAGAGGAAGCCCTCCTCGTCGAGGTACCCGAGGTCGCCGACCGTGGTCCAGTTGGGGTGCTCGGGATGCTGCGTGGTCGCGGTCTTGTCCGGGTCGTTGTGGTACTCGAACGGCGCCCCGTCGAACTCCTCGCGCTCGAAGTAGAGCGTCCCGACTCCGCCGGCCGGGAGCTCGGTGCCGTCCTCCCCGACCACGTGCGGCACGCCGAGCAGCGGGACGCCGACGGAGCCCGGGTGGGCCAGCCACTGCTCGCTGTCGATCATCGTGGCGCCGTTGGCCTCGGTGGAGGCGTAGTACTCCTGCACGATCGGTCCGAGCCACTCGATCATCCGCTGCTTGACCTCCACCGGGCACGGCGCGGCGGCGTGCACCACGCAGCGCAGCGAGGACAGGTCGTACGACGTGCGCACGGCGTCGTCGAGCTTGAGCAGCCGCACGAACATCGTCGGCACCACCTGCGTGTGTGTGACGCCGTGCTCGGCGACGGCCCCCAGGAACGCCTCGGGATCGAACTTCTCCATCATCACCAGGGTCCCGCCGGTCGCGTGGATGACGCCGCCGAACCGCAACGGCGCCGCGTGGTAGACCGGCGCCGGCGACAGGTAGACGGTGGACTCGTCGAAGCCGTAGAGGCCACCGAAGATGGTGATGTACTTGTAGCCGGGCTCTTCGACGGCGTAGTCGGGCAGCGGCAGCTTGATGCCCTTCGGGCGCCCGGTCGTGCCCGAGGAGTAGAGCAGGTCGTCCCCGTGGGGCTGCTCGGGCAGCGGCTCGGCGCCGGCTCCGGCGAGCGCGGCCTCGTAGTCGCCGTACCCGTCGACGACCCCGCCGTAGGCCAGCCGCTCCTCGAGGTCGAGGTCCAGGGCCGCGACCAGGTCCGCCTTCGCGGACGAGACCACGATCGCCTTGGCACCGCAGTCGCGCACGATGTAGGAGACCTCGTCGGCGCTCAGGTTGTGGTTGACCGCCGTGATGTAGAGGCCTGAGCGCAGTGCCGCCCAGTAGACCTCGTAGGTCTCCGGCGTGTTGTCGCTGAGCAGCGCCACGACGTCGCCGTGCCGCAGACCCGAGTCACGCAGCCGGTTGGCCAGGCGCAGGCTCCGCTCGTCCAACTCTCCGTAGGTCAGGACGCGGCCGCTGCCGGCCATCACCAGCGCGGGCTTCTCGGGCGTCTGCGCCGCCCAGGTTCCGGGATACATGCCTCGACTGTGTCAGGGGCCACACGTGATCGCCAGAGCCCGGGGATACTCTGCGCAGCGTGAGTGGGCCAGCCCGCCGCCGCTTCCTGCGGCACCCGGCGCAGATCGTGGTGCTCGGCTTCGCCGCGGCGATCGCGGTCGGCACGGTGCTGCTCCTGCTGCCGCTGTCCCGCTCGGGTCCCGGCGGCGCGAGCGTGCTCGAGTCGTTCTTCACCGCCACCAGCGCCGTGTGCGTGACCGGCCTCGTGGTCGTCGACACCCCCACGTACTGGTCGGGCTTCGGCGAGGCGGTGATCCTCGGCCTCATCCAGGTGGGCGGGCTGGGGATCATGACCCTGGCCTCGCTGCTCGGCCTGCTGGTCTCACGACGGATGGGCCTCCAGGCGCGCCTCACCGCCGCCGCCGAGACGAAGGCGGTCGGACTCGGCGACGTGCGCAGCGTGATCAAGGGCGTTCTCGCCTTCACCCTCCTCTTCGAGGCGGTCACCGCCGTGGCCCTGACGCTGCGGTTCTGGCTGGGGTACGACGAGTCGCTCGGCCGAGCTGTGTACCTCGGGGTCTTCCACTCCGTCTCGGCCTTCAACAACGCGGGCTTCGCCCTGTGGTCCGACAGCCTCACGCGCTTCGTCGCCGACCCCTGGATCTGCCTGCCGATCGCGGGGGCGGTCATCTCGGGCGGGCTGGGCTTCCCGGTCATCCTCGAGATCCGGCGCCAGCTCCGCCGTACCTCACAGCGCCGGCGCACCTGGAGCCTGCACCTCAAGCTCACCGTGGTCGCCACCGTCGCGCTGCTGGTCCTAGGCACCGTGTTCGTCACCGCGACCGAGTGGAACAACCCCGCCACGCTCGGCGCCCTCGACACCCCCGGCCGCCTGCTGGCCGGCTTCTTCCAGGCCGTGATGCCACGCACCGCCGGCTTCAACACCCTCGACTACGGCCAGATGGAGGACGGCACCCTGCTCGGCACGATCATCCTGATGTTCATCGGGGGCGGTTCCGCCGGCACCGCCGGGGGCATCAAGGTGACCACCTTCGTCATCCTCTTCTTCGCCGTCTTCGCGGAGGTGCGCGGCGAGTCCAACGTCGATGCCTTCGACCGTCGCATCGACGACCGCGCCGTGCGCCAGGCACTCACCGTGGTGCTCCTCAGCATCGCCGCGGTCGTCAGCGCCACCGTCGTGCTGATCGAGATCACCGCCCTGTCCACCGAGCAGGTGCTCTTCGAGGCGGTCTCGGCCTTCGCCACCGTCGGGCTCTCCACCGGGGTGACCGCCGATCTCCCCGGGGCCGCCCAGGTGATCCTGGTCGGCCTGATGTTCCTCGGTCGGCTGGGACCGATCACACTGGTCTCGGCCCTGGCGCTGCGCGAGCGCAAGCGGCTCTACGAGCTCCCGGAAGGACGGCCGATCATTGGCTAGGTCAGCAGGCAGGTCAGCGGCACGGCGCAAGGCACCGCAGCACTCGCACGGGACCGTCGTGGTCATCGGGCTGGGGCGCTTCGGCAAGTCCTTGGCCCTGGAGCTCATGGAGCAGGGCACCGAAGTCCTCGGTGTCGACTCCGACCATCGGATCGTCCAGTCCCTGGCCGGACGGCTCACCCACGTCGTGCAGGCCGACGCCACCAACGAGGACGCCATGCGACAGCTGTCGGTGGCCGAGTTCGAGCGCGCCGTCATCGGCGTGGGCAACGACCTGGAGGCCAGCATCCTGTCGGCCTCGGTCGCGCTCGGCCTCGGGGTGGACCAGGTGTGGGCCAAGGCGATCAGTCACGCCCACGCACGGATCCTCACCCAGATCGGGGTCCACCACGTCGTACGACCCGAGCACGACATGGGCAAGCGCGTCGCCCACCTGGTCAAGGGCTCGATGCTCGACTACATCGAGATCGACGACGGCTACGCGATCGTCAAGACCCGCCCACCGCGTCGGCTGTACGGCGTACCGCTGGGCGAGTCGACGATCCGTGCCGAGTTCGGGGTCACCGTCGTCGGGATCAAGCGCGGCGAGGACGACTTCACCTACGCGACGGCCGAGACCGTGATCGAGGACGGAGACGTCCTGATCGTCGCGGGACCACGCGAGAGCGTCGAGCGGTTCAGCGAGATCACGTGAAGACGCCGCAGCACACGATCGTCCCGGTCCAGTCCGTGGGTGGGGAATCCTCTCGCCCGCCCCGCGGTTAGGTTGGATCACGATGAGCGAGCACAACGAGCAGCCGACCGTCACCCCCCAACAGGTACGACGCGCGTTGGCGCGCGCCGAGCGGGGTGCGGCTCTCGACCTCGCCGAGGCCACGGCGCTGCTGGCAGCGACCGGCCCGGAGCTGGACCGGCTGACGGGTGCCGCCGGACGGGTCCGCGACGCGGGGCTGGTCGCAGCGGGTCGCAGCGTCGAGGGTCGGGGCGTGGTGACCTACTCTCCGAAGGTCTTCATCCCGGTCACCAAGCTGTGTCGCGACCGGTGCCACTACTGCACCTTCGTCGAGACCCCGGGCCAGGCTGCTCGCGAGGGACGCGAGCCGTTCCTGTCGCCCGACGAGATCCTCGAGATCGCCTCCCAGGGTGCGGCGATGGGGTGCCTGGAGGCGCTCTTCACGCTGGGTGACCGGCCCGAGGACCGGTGGCCCGAGGCCAAGGAGTGGCTCGACTCCAAGGGCTACGACTCGACGCTGGCCTACGTGCGCGCGATGGCGGTGCGGGTGCTGGAGGAGACCGGGCTGCTGCCGCACCTCAACCCCGGCGTCATGTCGTGGGAGGAGATGAACCGCCTCAAGCCGGTCTCGCCCTCGATGGGGATGATGCTCGAGACGACCTCGCGCCGCCTCTTCGAGACCAAGGGCGAGGCGCACTACGGCTCCCCCGACAAGGATCCCGCCGTGCGGCTGCGGGTCCTCGAGGACGCCGGGCGTCTCTCGATCCCCTTCACCACCGGGCTCCTGGTCGGGATCGGCGAGACCCTGACCGAGCGCGCCGAGACGATCTTCGCGCTGCGCAAGGTCTCCACCCAGTACGGCTCGGTGCAAGAGGTCATCGTGCAGAACTTCCGCGCCAAGCCCGACACCGCGATGCGCCACACCGACGACCTCGACCTCGACACCTACCGCGCCACCATCGCCGTCACCCGCCTCGTGCTCGGACCCAAGGCGCGGCTGCAGGCACCGCCCAACCTCGTGGATCTCACCGAGTGCCGCGCACTGCTCGACGCCGGCGTCGACGACTGGGGTGGGGTGTCACCGCTGACCCCCGACCACGTCAACCCCGAGCGCCCCTGGCCCTCGCTGGACCGGCTGCGCGACATCACCGCCCAGTGCGGCTTCGACCTGCGACCCCGCCTGACCGTGCACCCCGAGTACGTCCGCGCCGGCGAGCCCTGGCTCGACCCCCGCGTCTCGGGCCACGTCGCCGCCCTGGCCACCGAGGGCGGCCTCGCGCGCCCCGACGTACGACCCACCGGCCTGCCCTGGCAGGAGCCCGACGGCGGTTTCACCTCCGTCGGCCGCACCGACCTGCACAGCGCCATCGACGACGAGGGACCCGACGGCGGCCGCACCGAGGATCGGCGCTCGGACTTCACCGACGTGTACGGCGACTGGGACGAGGTCAAGGACGCCGCGGCCGGCACCGGGCTCATCGACGGTGCGCCCGCCGTCCTGCACGCAGAGGGTCGCGAAGCCCTGAGCGCGGCCGAGGCCGACCCCGGCAACCTCTCCGACGAGCACGCCCTGACCCTGATGACCGCCGAGGGCGACCTCCTCGAGCAGGTCTGTCGCCTGGCCGACGACCTGCGCCGCGAGGTCGTCGGCGACGACGTGACCTACGTCGTCAACCGCAACATCAACTTCACCAACGTCTGCTACGTCGGGTGCCGCTTCTGCGCCTTCGCCCAGCGCCGCACCGACGCCGACGCCTACTCGCTGTCCCTCGACGAGGTCGCCGACCGCGCCGCCGAGGCCTGGGACCTCGGCGCCACCGAGGTCTGCATGCAGGGGGGCATCGACCCCGAGCTGCCCGCCACCGCCTACTTCGACCTCGTCTCCGCGGTCAGGCAGCGCGTGCCCGACATGCATGTCCACGCCTTCTCCCCCATGGAGATCGTCAACGGCACCGCCCGCACCGGCCTGTCCATCGAGGACTTCCTCATCAAGGCCCGCGAGGCCGGCCTCGGCTCCCTGCCGGGCACCGCCGCCGAGATCCTCGACGACGAGGTCCGCTGGGTCCTGACCAAGGGCAAGCTGCCCGCCTCGACCTGGATCGAGATCGTCTCCACCGCCCACCGCATCGGCCTCCCGACGACCTCCACGATGATGTACGGCCACGTCGACAACCCGCGCCACTGGGTCGGGCACCTCCGCGTCCTGTCCCGCATCCAGGACACCGCCCGCGAGAACGGCTCCGACGGTTTCACCGAGTTCGTCCCCCTGCCGTTCGTGCACACCTCCGCGCCCATCTACCTCGCCGGCGTCGCCCGACCCGGCCCCACCCTGCGAGACAACCGCGCCGTGCACGCCATGGCCCGGATCCTGCTCCACGGCCGCATCGACAACATCCAGACCTCCTGGGTCAAGCTCGGCGTCGAGGGCACCCGCACCATGCTCACCTCCGGAGCCAACGACGTCGGCGGAACCCTCATGGAGGAGACCATCTCCCGGATGGCCGGCTCCGAGCACGGCTCCGCCAAGACCGTCGAAGAGCTCGTCGAGATCGGCGCGGGCATCGACCGCCCGGTCCGCGAGCGCACCACCCTGTACGGCGTCCCCGTCCCTCGCTGACCAGGGTCGAGCACCGAGCGTGAGGTCGTCGCCCGTTCGGGTGGTTCGCCGCGCCGTGGCCCACGAGAGAGTCGGCAGGAGAGCCCGCCACCGCGGGACACCCCCATCACCACCAAAGGAGCATCACCCATGGGCTTCCTACTCTGGATCCTCGCTGTCATCCTCGTCGTCTCGGGCGTCGTCACCCTGTTGCAGGGGTCGATCCTGTTCGGCATCGTGCTGATCATCGTCGGCCTCGCCGTCGGCCCCGGGGGCTACAGCATCTTCAGCAGGCGCTGACTCACGGCCCATGTGACCGTTCGCACCGAGAGGCGCCCCCGTTCGGGGGTGCCTCTCGGTGCGTCCGGGCCCTCTTGGCACGCTGACGCATGGCCGTCTCCTGGATGAACGCCCTGATCGCCGCCGGCTCCGCTGCCCTGGGAGCAGCAGTAGTGGTCGTCGCGGCGGCGCTGCTCCTGCGCGTGCTCGGGAGGCGGTGGTCGCACGCCGAGCGGCTGGCCGCCAGCGCTCGCTACCCGTTCCGCACGCTCGTGGTCGTGCTGGCGGCGACGGGCTGGATAGCCGGGGTGCGCGAGGACGACCTGTGGTGGGACGCAGCGTCGCTGGCCTGCCGGATCAGCGCGATCGCCGCGGGTGCCTGGCTGTTGGCGGCCGTCCTGGTCTTCCTCGAGGACCTCGCGCTGGTGCGGACCAACCTCGACGAGCGCGACAACAAGATCGCCCGCAGACGGGTGACCCAGGTGCTGCTCATCAAGCGCCTGACGATCGCCACCGTCGTGGTGATCGCCGTGGGCGCGGTGCTGCTGAGCTTCCCAGGCGTACGCACGCTCGGGGCGAGCGTGCTGGCCTCGGCCGGACTGATCTCCGTGGTGGCGGCACTGGCAGCGCAGTCGACGTTGGCCAACGTCTTCGCCGGGATCCAGCTGGCCTTCAACAACGCGATCAAGATCGACGACGCCGTCATCGTCGAGGGAGAGTGGGGGTGGATCGAGGAGATCACGCTCAGCTACGTGGTCGTCCGCCTCTGGGACGAGCGGCGGATGGTGCTGCCGTCGACGTACTTCACCACCACGCCCTTCCAGAACTGGACCCGCAACACGTCCGAGCTGATGGGTGCCGTCGAGATGGACGTCGACTGGCGGGTCGACACCCTCCGGCTGCGAGCACAGCTGACCCCGATCATGGCCGAGGCCGACGAGGCCGGGCTCTGGGACGGCCGAGTGGCGCACTTCCAGCTGATCGACGCCGTCGGCGGCTTCATCCGGATCCGCGTCCTGGTGACGGCCGTCGACGCCCCCACGCTCTACGACCTGCGCTGCTTCGTGCGCGAGGGCCTCGTCACCTATCTGCGCGAGCACGACGAGGCCGCGCTCCCCCGTCAGCGGATGCGTCTGGACGAGGCCTCCGACAGCTGACGCGTCCGCTCGTCTCAGCCCCGCCCTCCCCCACCACCGAAGCCGCCGGCGCCCGGACCGGTGCCGCCCGGCACCCCGCCGAAGCCGCCCCCGAAGCCCCCGCCGAAACCACCCTGCCCGGGCGTCGTGGTGTCGGAGTCACCGGTCGGCAGGGCTGCGTCGAGGTCGGCCAGCACCACCTCGTCGCCCTCCTCGAGTCCGTCGACGACCTCGACGACGCCGGAGCCCACCAGGCCCGTGGTGACGCGCGCCCGGCCGAGGGCGTCGCCCTCGAGCACGCGGACCACGCCGGAGGTGACCGCGGACGCGGGCACGGTCAGGGCATCGGCGACTTCGTCCGTGGTGACCGACACCGCTGCTCCGGCCCCCTCGGGCAGGTCCAGGCCCCTGTCGTCGAGCGTGACCACGACGGCGTACGTCGAGTCGCCGGACGTGGAGGTGGTCGGCACGGCCGCGACCGAGGTGACCTCCCCGGTCAGGGCCGCGGTCGCGCCCACCGGGGTCACCTCGGCGGACTGACCGACGGTGAGGTCGGCGACCTGGTCCGTGGTGACGGACGACGTGACGATGCTCAGACCACCTGCGACGAGCACGCCGATGTCCGAGCCGGCCCCGACCGCGTCTCCTTCGTCCGCCTCAAGGGCGAGCAGGCGCCCCCCGTGCGGAGCGCGCAGCGTGGAGCCGTCCAGGGCCATCCTGGCGGTGATGAGGTCCGCGCGAGCGCTGTCGATGGCGGCCTGGTCACGCGCCAGGGTGGCGGCCGTGACGCTGTCGCCTCCCTGCGTGGAGCCCTGCGTGGAGCCCTGGGTCGAGCCCTGGACGGTCGCCCCCGGGTCCTGGCCGCTCGAGCTCTGAGCACCTTGGCCACTCTGACCGGGGTTGCCCTGGTCCTGGTCCGACTGGTCCTGGTCCGACTGGTTCTGGTCCGACTGATTCTGGTCCTGGTCCTCCTGCGTGTCCGGGGGCTGGCTCGTGGACTCAGGCTCCTGCTCCGGGGCAGGGTCGGGCTGCGTCGCCGCCTCGGTGAGGGTGGCCACCGCAGCGGTCAAGGTGTCCCCCAGCGCGGTGAGCGCCGACTGCAGCGCATCCTGAGCATCGGCCACGCTCGTCTGGGCTGCCTGCACCGTCGCCAGGGCAGTCGTGCACGCGTCGTCGACGGACGAGCTGCCGTCCCCGCTCGTGTCCCCGCTCGTGCCGTCGTCCGGATCGCCCTCGGGTTCCGGATCGGTCTCCGGCTCGGGGTCGGCAGGGGTGAAGGCGTCCGCGCAGACGGCGCCCTGGGCCGCGAGGGCGGCCGAGGCGTCGGCGAGTGCGGCCGACGCCACCGACTGGGCGCCGGTCACCGCATCCTGCTGGGTCCCCAGTGACGCCAGGGCCTCGCTGAGGTCGGGGCCCGTCTGGGCGGCGTCGCTGCCACTGGGCTCGGGGGTCGACTCGGGGGTCGGCAGCGGCTCCGCCGCCGCCTCGGAGGTCCCCGGTGCTGCTGAGCCCTGGTCGGTGCCACCTGGCGTCGCTGCGGACCCCCCGGACCCCGCGGACATGGCGGCGCCCGAGGTGCCCGAGCCGCTTGTCGACGTCGAGGAGGAGACCGCTGCCGTGGCCGCCGCCACGGTCTGCGACTGGGCGTCCTGGTCCTGCTCGAGCTGATCGCGGGCAGCCGCGAGGTCTGCGCGGGCCCGGGTCACGGCCGAGCGCAGGTCGGTCTGGTCGAGGCGGGCGACGACCTGGCCGGCGGTGAGCCGGTCACCGACGGAGGCGAGCACCTCGGAGACGGTGCCCGCGGTGCCGAAGGCAAGGTCGGCCCGGTCGCCCGAGCCGAGCGTTCCGGACAGCTGCAGGGTCGAGGTGACGCTGCCTCGCGAGACCGATGCGGTCCGGTAGGCGGTGTCGGCCTGAGCCGAGGCCGACCAGGCGACGTACCCCCCGACGCTCACGGTGACGGCCGCGACGCCTGCGGCCAGCCTGCGCCGGCGCCGGCTCACGAGTCCGCCCGGGACGCGTCGTCGGGAGCACCACGCCCACCGGTGCCACCGAACCCGCCGGGTCCACCGGTCTGGCAGGCCCCGTCGACGGGGTCGCTGACCTGGATGGTCTCGGCGGTGACGGCACCGGTCGAGTCGGCGTCGCCCATGGCAACCACACACTCCCCCACGGTGAGACTGTCGGCGTCGGAGTCCTGCGTGGTGGTGACCGTCGTGCTGTCCTCCAGGAGGACCGAGGTCGACGTCGTGGCATCGTCCCCGGGCACGGAGACCTCGACGGTGATCGTGCCGGCGTCGACGGCGCTGACCTCTCCCGACACCCCTCCACCGAAGCCGCGGGCACCCTCGGGGCGGTCGGTCGGTGCCGCCCCGTCCGGCGCACCCTCGGGGAGGTCGGGGAGGTCAGTGGGCGGCGTGCCGCCACCCGGTGCAGCCCCGTCGCGACCTCGGGCCCCGGCGGCACCGAACCCGCCGCCCGCCGCGGAACAGGTCCCGTCGACCTTCTCGGTGACCGTGACGGTCGCCGCTGTCACCGCCGAGTCCTCGTCGCCGGTGTCATCGCCCGTGCCGTCGGGGCTCGTCACCCGGACGCAGCTGCCGACGACGATGTCGTCCACCGAGCCGGCCACCTGGGCGGTGATCGTGGTGGCGTCGCTGTAGCTGACCGCGACCTGGCCGGACTGGTCGTTGCGCACCTGCAGGGTCGTCCCGTCGACCGCGGCGATCGTCCCGCGGGCGCCGGGCAGCGTGAAGCCCTCGTTCCCTCCGGACCCACCCTCCAGAGCCCCGCTGCCGGCCTGTGCGTCGACCGAGGTCGGATCGGTCGCGGTGGCATCCGCGCCCCCACAGGCCGTGAGCCCCCCGAGGAGCACGGCGACTGAGGCGAGCGCGAGCAGCACCGGTCGAGTGGTGGGTCGAGTGGTGGGTCGGCCGGTGGATCGGCGGGCGGTGAGAGACATGGGGCTTCCTTCGTGCTCGGGGCGTGCCGGGTGACACGTGCGATGGTCGGTGGGGACGTCGCGCTCAGTCGCTGCGCAGGGCGTCGATCGGGGTGAGTCGCGCGGCCCGGCCGGCCGGGTAGACCCCGAAGCCGATCCCCAGCGCCAGCGCGGTGCCGATGGCACCGGCGGTGGCCACCGGTGAGAGGGAGACGGGTTGGTCGATCAGCGCAGGCAACGTCTGGGAGCCGATCGCGCCGACGGCGACGCCGACGAGTCCTCCGGTGAGCCCGAGGACCGAGGCCTCGACGAGGAACTGTCGGCCGATCGCGTTCGGCGTCGCACCGAGTGCCTTGCGCAACCCGATCTCCCGGATCCGTTCGGTGACCGAGACCAGCATGATGTTCATGACGCCGATACCGCCCACGAGCAGCGAGATCGCGGCGACGCCGGCGAGCAGCACGGTCATCGTCTCGTTGGTGGCGTTGGCCGTCTCGACCAACGACTCCTGGGTCGCGATCGTGAAGTCCGCGTCCGCCGCCTCGACGCCATGGTTGGTGAGCAGGAGCGCGTGTACCTCCTGGTAGGCGGCCGAGAGCCGATCCGCGTCCGCAGCCTCCACGTAGACCGTCGAGACCGACGTACCGGAGCTGCCAGTGACGAGCTGGGCGGTGCTGATCGGCAGGACGGCCTGGTCGTCCTCGCTCGCCCCGGACGACGTCGAGCCCGACGAGGCCAGCACGCCGATGACGGTCAGCGGACTTCCGTTGACGGTGACCGTCTGACCCACCGGACTGCCCGTCGGGAAGAGCTCGGTGACCGTGTCGGCACCCAGGACGGCCACGTCGGCCGCCTCGTCGACCTCCGTCTGGCTGAAGAATCGTCCGGACGACAGGTCGCGCGCCCGTACGTCGACCCACGAGGTGGTGGTGCCGACCAGCGAGGTCGTCCAGTTGGTCTCACCGGTGACCAGGCTGACGTTGGCGGAGGTGGTCGGGGCGACCGCGGCCACGTCGGGTGCGACGGTGTCGTCGGCGATCGCGTCGGCGTCGGCGACCGTCAGGGTGGATGCCGACCCGAACCCGCCGCGTTGGCCCGCGGAGTCGGTGGTGCTGCCCGGCGAGACGATGAGGAGGTTCGAGCCGAGCGCGCTGATCTGGTCCTCGACCTCCTGCTGGGCACCCTCGCCGAGACCGACAGTCAGGATCACCGAGCTGATCCCGATCACGATGCCGAGCATCGTCAGGGTCGAGCGAAGCCGGTGTGCCCGAATGGCCTCGACGGCCGCGCGCAAGGTCTCCGCCCAGCTCATCGGGCGCCCCCTGCCACGTCGAGACCAGCACCCGTGGCCACGTCGTCGGTGATCCGGCCGTCGCGGATCACCACGTTGCGCTGGGCGCGTTCAGCGACCTCGAGGTCGTGGGTGATCAGCACGATGGTGCGCCCGGCGTCGTGCAGCTCGTCGAGCAGCGTCATCACGTCGGCGCTGGAGGACGAGTCGAGGTTGCCGGTGGGTTCGTCGGCCAGGATGAGCGACGGTTCGGTGACCAGCGCCCGGGCCACGGCGACCCGCTGCTGCTGACCGCCCGACAGCTCTCCGGGACGGTTGTCGAGGCGCTCCTCGAGACCCACTCGCGTGAGTGCCGCACGAGCCCGGTCGCGACGCTCGGCGCGCGGCACACCGGCGTACACCAGGGGGAGCTCGACGTTGCGCCAAGCCGACTTGGAGGGCAACAGGTGGAACTGCTGGAAGACGAAGCCGATCCGGCGGTTGCGGACCTCGGCCAGCTCGGTCTCGGACATCGTCGACACGTCCTCGCCGGCCAGGCGGTAGGCACCGCTCGTGGGAGTGTCGAGGCAGCCGAGGAGGTTCATCAGGGTGGACTTGCCCGAGCCCGAGGGGCCCACGACGGCGACGTACTCGCCCTCGTCGATGGTGACGTCGACGCCGCGCAGGGCCTCGAACTCGATCGTGCCGGAGCGGTAGGTCTTGCGGACCTCGTCGAGCTCGATCACGGGGTTGCGCGAGGGTGCGCTCGTGGGGTTGCTCATGGCGTGCCGCCCGGGCCCGCGCCGGGGAAGCCGGCGCCGCCTCCCGGGAAGGTCCCGTCGAACTGAGGTCGCTGCTGGTTGTCGGTGCCGTCGCCCCCGCCGCCCGTGCCCGTCGCGCCGGGGCCGCGGGTGAAGCCCGGCACCTCGACGACGTCTCCCTCGGCGAGGCCCGAGACGACCTGGGTGGTCGCGCCGTAGGTGTCGCCGATCTCGACGTGGGTGCGCTCGGTTCCGGAGTCACCGACCTTCTCGACGTACGTCGTCTCGCCGTCGGACTGCAGGGCGGCAGTGCTGACCGTCAGCACGTCGGGCAGCTGCTGGACTATCACGGTGGCATCGGCCGTGGTGCCGGCGTACAGGTCGTCGCGGGTCCCGGTGACGTCGACGCTGACCGCGAAGACCGCCGCGCCGGACGAGCTGGTCTCGGCGACCCTGCCGACCTCGGACACCGTCCCGTAGACGGTGTCGGCGACGCCGGTGACGGTGATCTCGGCCTGGAGCCCGTCGCTGACCTGGTCGGCATCGGCCGCAGCGACCGTGGCATCGAGGACGAAGCGCCCGGTGGAGACGATGGAGAACGCGGACGCGCCGGTCTCGGTCGCGGTGCCGCCTGTTGCGCTCGAGCCGCCCGAAGCGCCCGAGGCGCCTGCGCTCGAGCCCGTCACGTCGCCCTTCTCGAGACCCACCGCGGTCACGGTGCCGCGGATCGTGGCGCGCAGGGTGGCGGCGTCCACGTCGTCGCGAGCCGCGGTGAGGGCACTGCGAGCCGCCAGGACGGCGGTCTGGTCCGCTGCGAGCCTGGTGTCGTCGGCGCCGTCGTCCTCGTCCTCGTCGCGCTGGGCGACGGCCGCCTCCAACGTCGCCAGCGCGGCGCGTCGGGTCGCCACCAGTGCGGTGTCATCGACGCGCGCCAAGGCGTCGCCGACCTTCACGGTGTCACCGGCCTCGACGAGCACCCGGGTCACGGTGCCGCTCACCGCGAAGTCGAGGTCGGCCGTCGCGGCCGGCTCGATGGTGCCGCTGACTGTCACGGTGTCGCGCACGGTCTCGGTCGAGACGGTGGCCGTGGTCGTCGTGGCCACGGCCGACTGCGTGCCACGCGTGAGCAGCCAACCCGCCGCCGCAGCGGCCACCACCAGCACGAGCGCCAGCCCTCCGACGACGCGGCTCCGCCGTCGTCCCTTCCTCCACACACCCAGCACGCGCTGCCACCCTCTCGATCGGTCTCGCCGTCGAGAGGCAGCCTGGTGATCGGCGCTGTGTCGTGCGTGGGCTTCGGCTGTCTAGCCGCTGTGCGTCGACGGACCCCCGCTTGTCGAGTGAGCCGGGTAGTCGGGTGGCTAGCCCTCGGTGCCGGCCTCGAGGACCACCTCGACCTCGAAGGCCTCGGAGTTCTCCAGGTAGAGGGCGACGTGCTCCTCGCCCCCCGCGTGCGGATAGCGGTCGGCGAAGAGCTCGTGCCAGCCGTGGGCACTCGACTCCGCGCGCATCCGGTCGAGCAGCTCGCGCGAGTCGACGGTGAAGGCCAGGTGGTTGACGCCGGCGCGCAGGCGCTCGTGCGGCCCGTCCACCTAGTCGGCAGAGTGCTCGAGAAAGGCGTAGGTGCCGTCCGGGTGGCACCAGGAACGGTGCTGGTCGTCGGCCTCCCACTCCAGCTCCCCGAACAGCCAGGCCCACTCCTCGGCAGCCGTGTCGACGTCGCTGACCCACAGATCGACATGGTGGATGGCACGCATCATGTCGTCACCCTAGACCGCCGCCCTGGCGGCTAGAACACGTTCTAGTCGACGCTATCCTGGGTCGGTGCGCTTCTCGATCGTCACCGCCTTCCAGCCCGTCGACCACCTGATCCCGCTGGCCCGTGCCGCCGACGAGCTGGGGTACCACGCGATCTCGGTCCCGGACCACGTCGTCGACCTCGAGGAGCTCGCGACGCCGTACCCCTACACCGCCGACGGCTCGCGGCGCTGGGACATCGAGGCGGAGTGGCCGGACCCGTGGGTGCTGATCGGGGCCCTCGCGGCGGTCACCACCCGGGTCCGCTTCTTCACCTCCGTCTACGTGGCCGCCATGCGCAACCCCTTCCAGGTCGCCAAGTCGGTCGGTACGGCGGCGGTGCTGTCCAGGGACCGGGTCTCCCTCGGGATCGGCATCGGCTGGTGCAAGGAGGAGTTCGCGCTCCTCGGCGAGGACTTCCACACCCGAGGCAAGCGCACCGACGAGGGCCTGGCCCTGATGAAGGCCCTGTGGGAGCCCGGGTGGACGGAGTTCGACGGCGCCTTCTACTCCGCGCCGCGGATGCAGATGAACCCGTCCCCCTCCGCTCCGATCCCGATCCTCGTCGGCGGGCTCTCCGAGATCGCCTTCGCCCGCGCCGCTCGGCACGACGGGTGGGTCGGCGACATCTACACCGTCGAGGAGGCCTGCAGCCACGCTGCGCGGCTGCTCGAGATCAGGGCCGAGGTGGGCACGCAGGGGCGCTTCGACATCATCACGGCACTGTCCGACGCGTTCCTCCCCGAGCACTTCGCGACCGCGAGCGCGGCGGGGATCACCGAGGTCTGGACGATGCCGTGGGCCTACTACAGCGGCGTGGAGGCGACGCTGGAGCAGAAGCTCGACGGCATGCGGCGCTTCGCCGAGGACGTGATGGGTCCCGCACGCGGCTGATGCTGTCCGGACTTTGTCCGGGCGGCCCGGTTCGCCGACGAGCTGGACCTGCACCGGCTGTCATGGTGCTGCGCCCCGTGGGACGGGCCCACCGCCGCCGAGCTGTGGGAGCACGACGAGATGAGCACCTGGACCCGACCCGGAGCAGCCTGGCTGGCCGACCCATGGGGTCGGGCGGAGTACCGCTGGTACGACGGCGTCGCCTGGACCGAGCACGTCGCCCACGACGGCACGACGGGTCATGAGCTCGACGAGAGCTTCTCGCTGCTCGTCAGGCCCGTGTCGCGTCCCAGCGCTCCCCCGACGGCTCCTCCGGTGCTCGACGCCTGCTGAACCCGGGGCCGTCCGTCATGCACCAGGAGTGGCGCCACAGCCCTTCCTCTGGTCTCCTTGAAGGTGTCTGAATCCATGGGGGGATAGATGACGGTGCTGCATCCGTCCTCGGCCACGCCGCAGTCGCGCGAGGTCGCGGCGTCCGAGCGCAGGTCGCGACCGGGTCGACGCCTGCCCTGGCTGCAGCGTCACGTCCACCCCCGCAGACAGGTGCCGGGCACCGTGGCCGTCTTCGTCCTCGGCGCCGTGGTGGGTGCGGTGGCCTCCTGGTGGACGGTGCGAGCCGGCACCAACCTCGACTACGGCGACGCGATGGCGCACCTCACCATCGCGCAGCGGATCACCGACAGCCGCGCTCCCGGACTCTCCCAGCTCGGCACGGTCTGGCTGCCGCTGCCCCACCTGCTCCTGCTCCCCCTCGTCCAGGTCGAGTGGCTCTTCTCCACCGGGGTGGCGGCCTGCATCCTCGGGTCGCTGTGCCTCGGCGCCTCGAGCGCAGCGCTCTACCGGGTCATGGTCCGCCTCGACCTCGGTCGAGCCGCGCAGGCCGTGGGGCTCGCCGTCCTGCTGGCGAACCCGGCGTACCTCTACGTCGGGACGACCGCCCTGACCGAACCCGTCCTGGTCGCGGCTCTGATGATGTGTCTCGCCGGGCTCGCCGGGTGGACCTTCAGCCCACGGACGCTGAGCGGCGGCGAGCTGGCGGTCTTCGCCGGCATCCCGGCGGCGCTGGCCGTGCTGACCCGCTACGAGGGGTGGGCGCTGGTCGTCAGCGCGACCATCTTCGTCATCATCGTGGTGCTCCGGCAGGGTCGTGGCGTACGGCGAGCCGCGGTCCTGGCGGCCTCCTTCGCGGGGCCCTCGATCGCGGCGGTCGGCTGGTGGCTCGCCTACAACCTGTCGGTCTACGGGACTCCGACGGAGTTCCTCACCGGCGAGTACTCGGCGGCGGCCTACACCCGGGTCTTCGCCGACAGCGGGCGGCTCACGACCGCCGGCAACCCCGGGCTCTCGCTGGAGGTCCTGGGCGAGGCGATGCTCGAGAACATCGGCCTCGTCGGACTGCTCGTGGCCGCCGCCGGGCTGGTGGTGATGACGCTTGCCTGGGGCCTGGACGACCGGGCACTGCTGGTGTGGCTCGCCGGGACCTCGACCGTGTTCCTCCTCGTGAGCCTGACCACCGGTCAGCACATCATGACCAACGACCTGTCCCTGCCGACCGGCGCCTACAACAACCGCTACGTCCTGTCCGGCCTCCCGTGGGCCGCGCTGCTCGCGGCGGTGCTGGTCACGCTCGTGGGAGCCCGGGTCGAGGCACGCCGACTCCTGACCGGCGTGGCCACCGCCGCCGTCGCCGTCGGGCTCCTCGGGCAGAACCTCTGGTGGGCCGAGGACCCCGACACCCGGGTGTCGGTGCTCCAGGAGGCCGCCGTCCAGCACGGCGCCTACCGCGAGGTGAAGGAGGTGGCTCGTTGGGTCGGCGAGCACTACGACGGCGGCGGGATCCTGATGGACGAGAGCTCCCTGCTCGTGACACCGGTCATCGGCATCGACCATCGTGCCTACGTCAACCGCGCGACGGGGCCGCTCTTCGACGAGACCCTGCTGGACCCCTCCCCCGAGGTGCGCTGGATCTTCATGCACCGCGAGGTCGAGACGCGGGTGGAGAACGAGTCGTCCGTCGACCGGGTCACCGAGGCGCTGCTCGAGGCCCCGGAGCTGCTGCGGCGCTACGCGGTGGTCCACGAGACCGCAGCCTTCGTGGTCTACCGCCGCGTCGACGCGAGCTGAGCCCACATGCACGCCGAGCCCGAGTCAGGAGAGGACATGCTGTGCCAGCATTTCACTTCGGCCGCATTTGGAAACGAGGACATGGGTCGCCGGCGCTGGTTAGGGTGACATCCGGGGTCGAGCACACAGATCATGAGGACCAACCAGGCATGCATGACGAAATCATCGGACCCAGCGTCGGGCGCGTCACCATCGATGCGTTCTCCGATGAGCTTCGTGCCTTGCGGTCCGAGGCCGGCAGCCCGTCGTACGCCGCCATCGCCGCGGAGATCGCGGCTCGCCGCGAGGCAGCCGGGATGTCTGCCGAGCGGGCCCGGATCGCGCGCTCGACGGTGTACGACGTCTTCCGGACCGGTCGTCGCCGACTGGACGTCGGGCTCGTGCGTGAGGTCCTCGTCGCGCTGGGGCTGAGCGAGGACAGCGTCGAGGCCTGGGTGAGCGTCGCCCGCCGGGCGACGCCTGACGGCGCCGAGGACGGCGCCACCTCGAGGCGCACCTCAGCGACGTCGCTCCCGACGGCGTCCACCCACGTGTTCTCCGTGGCGGTCCCTACCTCCGCCCCGCCCCCAACCGCTGCACCCGCCACCTCCGGCGAGGCGACCGCGGACGGGGAGTCCGAGACATCGGACGAAGCGTCGATCGATCCGGCTGCAGCGGTGGTTGCCCCCCGGGCACACCGTCCCTCGCGGCAGCGCTCGCTGAAGCGGATCGCGGTCATCCTGCTGGCCTGTGTCGGGATCAACCTCGTCGGCCGCGGTGTCGTCCTGCTGCTCGACCTGCCCCTGCACCTGGACATGACCGGCACCGCCGTGTCGGCGATCCTGCTGGGCCCGTGGTGGGGCGCACTGGTGGGCGTCGCGACGAACACCTCCGGGGTCCTGCTGTCGGGCGTCAACTCCCTCCCCTTCGCGCTGGTCAACGTCACCGGCGCCCTCGTCTGGGGCTACGGCGTCCGGCGCTTCGGCATGGGGCGCAGCATCCCGCGCTTCTTCAGCCTCAACGTGATCTGTGCTGCAGCCTGCTCGGTCGTGGCGGTGCCCATCGTCTACCTGCTCGACGACACGCTGCGTCACGCCAGCACCAGCGCGACCGACCACCTGGTCGCGATCACCCATCTCGTCCTGGTCTCGACGTTCGTCTCGAACCTCGTCATCTCGATCTTCGACAAGAGCATCAGCGGCTTCGCAGCCCTCGCCATCGTGGAGTCACGTACCCCCGTGTCGTCGGAGCAAGGTGCCGGTCCGGGCCGGATCACCACGTCGGCGCGGCTGGATCCCGGCTCCGAACCGCACTCCTGACACGCATCGTCGGATTCGACTGCGCGCCGGGGCCGCCGTGCCTAGGCTCGGTCGGACGTCACGACCGGGAGGGTTCGCGGCGCGCACCGAAGGAGCGACCATGGACCAGGCTCTGTACGACCATCTCGGCGGTCGTGACGCCATCACCACGGTCGTCGGCGGGCTCTACTCCCGACTTCTCGACGACGAGGAGATCGCCCCGGCCTTCGCCGGGATCGACCTGACCCGGCTGCGCCAGGTGCTCGCCACCATCGGGCCGTTGCGGAACGAGTTCGTCCACGGGGCAGCGGTCTAGGGTTGGTGGCTCACTCCCACTCTTTGGCTCCCGTAGGACACGTTACGGAGGGGTAGGAGTACACATCACGACCATCTTTTCAGCCGCTGGATCTCCTGCTACTCAGGCTCCAGGAGGCCGGAAAACATGCCCTATCGACAGACCCCGAAGCTCAGTGAAGCGCTCGTCACGTACCAGCGGAATCGCGCCATCAACCTGGCCAAATCGACCGTCGACAACGACCGCAGCGTTCTTTCTAGGTTCGTCCGAGGCGTCGGTGACCCGCAGTGTCACAAGCTCACCCCCGAGGCTTGTGAGGACTACTTCGTTGATGAAGCCTTGAGCAAGTTGCCGACGTCCTACAACAAGGATCGCGCGCGAGTGTTGCTGTTTCTGGCGTTCTGCACTCGCCGGGGCTGGCTAACCGGCGACCCGATGGCTGAGGTCGGTAGGCGCAAAACCCAAGCCCGCAGGCCGCGTCTACAACTGACCGCAAGTCAGCTCCGCGCGATGATCGAGACGTCCGCCAACCCGAGGGATCGCGCCATGCTCGCCGCTGGCGCCAACTTGGGACTGCGAGCCTCCGACCTGGTGGGCCTGAAGGTCGGTGACGTCGACCTGGACAGCGGCTCTATCAGGGTAGTCATCCAGAAAACCCAGGACGCCGACTTGTTGCCGATCACCTCCGACCTGGACCGAGAGCTGCGGACCTGGTTGCAGTGGTACTCCGAACGCCTCGCTGCCCAGGGCAGGTCCCTAGATTCGGACGCTCATCTGTTTCCGCCGTTGCGACGCAATGTCCGGATCAAGCGCAACATCGTGCCCTTCGATCCAGAGCCTGAGAAGCAGTTGCGGCACCCTGCGCGAGTGGTGCACCGGGGGTTGGAGCGCATCGGCGTCGAGACGCAGCCGGGCGAGGGCTTTCATACCCTCAGGCGCAGCATCGCCAGGGTCGTGTTCGAGCAGGCAGCCAACGAAGGCCACGACGGAGCGCTGCGCATGGCGGCGTCGCTGCTGGGCCACAAGTCGGTACAGACAACTGAGCTGTACCTGGGCATCGACCGCGACCGGATGAAGCGTGACGCGATGCTGCGTGGCCGGTCGATCCTTGGGGCTCCTGTTGCCGGCAACGTCGTAAGGCTCGAGATGGGCTCCTGACCTCCGAACGGAGATTCTGCTCGCCTTACTGGACCGGGACCGCGCGACTAAGCATGTGGCCCAAAACCTGGGCCACCCGCAGCGACCCGCCATCAGGCTCGAATCTTGAGCCCGGACTGATCTGGTCTCGCAGAGCGGCCCCGAAGTAGCCGCCTCCTTGGCCCCGCATTGGACTTCAAACACGCCAGTCGACGTGACGAAGTGAAAGGAGAAGCCCCGCGCGTTGACAGACGCCGGGGCCGTGGCCGACAACCCTGGAGAACTGCCGACATGAAGATCATCGTCACCCAAGAGCGTGCCTTTAAGTCGTCGATGGAGCGCCACGGTCAGGCTTGGAGCCGAGACGACGACGCGGCCCTTCGCGTGATGGTTGGTCATCACGACCACGCGGAGCGCATTGCGGAGGTGCTTCAGCGCTCCGTGCCCGCTGTGCTGAAGCGCTGGGAGTTCATCGGCCCCTTGCCGGATGACCTGTACCCGACCGCTTACGACGAGAACGGTCACTTCGACCCGGCTAGCAACCGCCCGCTGTCAGAGCAGCTCGGCAGTCCGATGAAACTGACCCGCTGGGCTCGGCCCTCCAAGGTCTTCCCCAATCGGTGGCCGAATACTTGCTGCGTCTGCCTCAGGCTGATCCCGAAGCACGAACAGGTGCACTTCGTCGCGACCGACAAGCTTGCCCACGCGGAATGTTTCTGATGACCGTCCAGAAGCGAGTTCAGCGCAGGGCACACCGCCGCACCTACCGGGAGGGCGACGACCTGACGTGCGCTGGCTGTAAGGGCGTGATCCTGGCCGGTGAGAAATTCTGGCGGGGGATCACGCGCGAGCCGTGGCACCCCGCCTGTCGTCGACTCAACGTCAACACCGCCCACCCGATCACCAAGCGCTATCTGACCGACGATCCCGTCGGCCAGTCCTGCGGTGGTTGCGGCTGCGTGATCACCGAGCACGACACCGTCGTCCACAAGCTCGCGAAGCCGTGGCACAAGGAGTGCATCCTGATGCGCTGATACGGAAGGCAACTCGCGGCGCGGTCGCCGGTCACGCTAGGCCCGACCCAGAGCCAAAAAATGCAAGGCCCTGGGCGAAGCTGTGCCCGGAGCTTGCAGCTCCCCCACCATTGAAGCAGCGCCGCAGGCACCACGCTTCTCGCGACCGCGAAGCGGGCGCCCAGCCCCCGTAACCACCCACCCGACCTCGGCCGCCAGCACCTCGTGAACGACCACGACCTTCGCGAACCAGGACCCTCCTGGAGGCGAAGGAGGTTGCCGTTGGGGTCGTGAGGCGCCTACAGGCGGGGCACAGGGCGAGGTGGATAGGACGCCGCTGCGCGGCGCCGTCTCCCAGCAGCCAGCCCATAGGCGCGAACGCCTGAGAGCCGGTCGTCCCACTGCGCGTCACTGATGTACATCCGCTGGCACCTGATGTACATCGCGCCACGATGCCGAAGTCTAAACAATGACATCTCACATGTCCGAACGAGGACATCTCACATGTCCATGGTGGGACACATGACATGTTCATCTCGTTCCTAAGCCAGTTCATCCGGAACGCAGCCAACCGAACCCGCTATTCAGGCGTCGTCCTCCGGCAGGTCATCGGCATCCTGACTGGGCTCATCATCGTCATCTGACTGGTCATCGAGGGATTCGTCTTCGACCTCCGGGCGCGGCCAGGTTGAGATCGCAAGGCTCACCAGCCAGATCGTTCGAGCATCGATTGCGGACTCGTCCCACTCTCCGTCCCAGTCCCTCAGGACAGAGGCACCTGGTGAGGCAAGGATCGACGACGTGGTGATCAGGAGCGTGCTCTTGGCCCCCAGGGCGGTGCGCTTCGTCGCCCAGTCGGAGTTACGCATCTTTGAGTTCAGACGGCCGTTCGTAAGAGTCAGATTCCCGAGCGCGTTGACAGCTCTCTCCCGAACCTCCAGCGCCTTCTGGGGGTCGTCCGAGGGAGCCAACGGCCAATGAGTGCGCCATGCCTGGGGCAGAACGTGCTCGATGTTCAGGGCGCCGTTGTCGGCTTCGATTCTGCTTTCATCCTCGGCCTGCTCGTCCCTCAACCGGTTCTCGATGCCGACGAAGAACGCGCGGATTCGTGGCTTGCTCAGCGCGTAGAAGTTCGACCCGATGAGAGCGCCGACGAACTCACTGTCGCTCGGCCACCAGCGAGATTCAGCTCGAAGCCCGCTGAGGGTGTCCCTGATCGTGGCCCCTGTTTCGGCTGCCTCGGCGGCAGCGCTTGCCTTGAGAGTGGAAACAAAGATGTTGTTGTAGTCCTTCGTCGTCAACCCACAGACACCCCGGCGCATCAGGTACGAACCGATGGCCGAGACGGCGACGCTCTGCTCAGACTTCGGCACCGCCTGATCCTGAGAGAACAAGCTGAGCAGCAACGGCCAGACGGTATTGGTCTTGGTGGCGACGACGTGGTCTATCAACACGGCGGCCTCGTGGCTGGGCGGATCGTCAATCAAGCGGTCGTACAGATCAGCGTGTTCCCGCACGGCCTTGATGACGTCGGCTGCGTTGTGGCTACCGTCTAGGACCCAAGTCTTGAACTCGTCAAAGAGGTGCTCTACCGAGACGGCGCTCTGCTTCTGAATGGTGAGCCAGTAGGCCAGGACCACGTCGAGGCGGTTACGTGTGATCCGACCGCTCGTCACGTCGAGTCTCCACCGTCGCGAGTCCAGCGGCAGCCAGTGGTTCACGAGTAGCGATTCGGCTTCCTTGCGCTGGCCCTGGTCTTCGACCAGCCGAAACAGAAGGTTCTTGATGAGGTCTGATTGCGACAGCTCGACGCCGCGATGGTTGAGCGCCTCGAAGATGACCTGTGCGTTGTCGGTCTTCTCCAGGGTGATCATCGCGACCTGCATCCGGTCGTTGAGTGCGCTGTGTAGAGCGGTGAGCCGGTCGTCGGCATCGACACCGTCGCCCGCCCAATCTGCGATGGCCTCCTCGAACCACACGCGAGCACGGCAGACCTGGTGAAGGGGGTCCGGGCAGTTGCTCAGGTCTCCGGGAGGACGGATCGCCCAGAGGAACTCGTCCCTGTCTTGAGGCAGCGGCCAGAGCTTGTGGCGGTCATCGGGGAAGTTGTCGTGGACGGTGGCGGCATCGTTCTCCAGCCAGGCAGCGAAGCGCCCGGCAGCGGTCTCAGCTCCAGCTACCGCCGCTACAGCTCGTGCTGCGGCCAGCAAGATCTGCAAGGTGGTCAGTCGTTGCTGACCATCGATCAGCAGCGACCCGTCGATCCGCTGGGGATTCCGTTGGATCGTCTTCACCACGATGGATCCAAGGAAGTAGCGCGGCGGTTCGTCCGGCCAGGAGTCGTCCGTCGTGTCCTGGACGACACCGTTGGCGGCGGCTCGGATGTCGTCCCACATCGGGGACCACTCCCGGTCGGCGGCCCACACGTACGGCCGCTGAAACATCGGGATCTCGTAGCGGTGGTTATCCGAGAAGACGCTCTTGAGCGTTACATCGCCAGCTTGCACCTCTGCATCGTGCCACCCAGCGGAGGGCCGCGCCTCAGTTCGGTGCCGAAGGTTCACAAGCCAGATCGGCGGCGGCTCGGCCAGGCCAGCAGCTAGACCAGCGTCTAGTAGCGAGTACGCACAGCGTCGTGTTGGCGGGCGCTCTTCAAGCGTTCCAGTGTCTCGGGTGACGCATCATGGAGAAGGGCGTCGTACTCGCGCAACAGGATCTGCAGGTGCGCCCAACGAATGCGTTGGAACTGAGTACGCGGCCGATTTACCGCTGCTGTCCGAAGTGCCGAGAGCCAGGCCGGTTCGTCTGTGGTGGTCATGGCATGACGTTAGAGCGACGCCATCGATTCCGTCGCCCAACGCCGCGACCACTGGGAGTTTCCCGGCTCTTCCCAGATGAGGGTGTAGGTCGGCCGGGCGCGTCGGTCCGCAGATAGAC
>NZ_JAPYPS010000047.1 GCF_029937575.1 Nocardioides sp. | reverse complement strand
GCCGTCGCCGTCGCCGTCGCCGTCGCCGTCGCCGTCGCCGTCGCCGTCGCCGTCGGGCGCGGAGCCGCTCGCGTCGCCGGCTGCCACGTCTGTGCCGCTCGCGGCGTCGGCTGTCTCGTCGTCGACGTCCGACTGCTGCTCGTCGTGGTGCGCCTGCCAGCGGTCCAGGAGCGAGGCGGCACGACCCTCGGTCCGCGGGGTCTCGTCACTGGCCTCGCCGGGACCCGTCGCGTCCATCGGGCGCTCGGAGTCGCCGGAGTACCCGGTCTCCCCAGCCCCAGGGGCGTCCCGCTTGGTCACGGCCGCCAACCTACGCCGTTCGGCGGCCGATGTCTGGACGTTCCGGGTGCATGGACGCCCGTGTTACCGACAGGTACAGACCAGTGCCGACGCCGGACGGACGCTCTCCCCGCCCGGGGCGGGTGTGGCCGCCGCGCCTGACATAGTGCCCAGGGGATCGACACGTCCCACGAGCCGATCGATCCACTCGATCACCCAGCCGCCGGCGCCGCGAGGTCGGCCGACACCGAGTCACCAGGAGAGTCGCCACATGAGCTACGGGCCCTCGGGGATGTACCCCGCCTACCCTGCCCCCAGCGAGGCCGCGCAGCGGCACTACGACGCGATGCTCGCGTTCCTGCGTGAGGACGTCCTGCCCTCCGAGGCGTCCTACGAGACGTTCCGGCACGAGACGGCGCAGCAGCGTCCGGGCGACCACACCGTGCCGCCGGTGATCGAGGAGCTCAAGACCAAGGCACGCGAGCGAGGCCTGTGGAACCTCTTCCTGCCGCACGCCAGCGGCCTCACCCAGCTCGAGTACGCCCCGATCGCCGAGCTCTCGGGCTGGAGCCTCGAGCTGGCACCGGAGGCCATCAACTGCGCGGCACCCGACACCGGCAACATGGAGCTGCTGCACCTGATCGGCAACGAGGAGCAGCAGCAGCAGTGGCTCGAGCCGCTGATGGACGGTCGGATCCGCTCCGCCTTCGCCATGACCGAGCCCCGGGTCGCCAGCAGCGACGCGACCAACATCGAGACCCGCATCGAGCGCGACGGCGACGAGTACGTCATCAACGGCCGCAAGTGGTGGATCTCCGGTGCGGCCGACCCGCGGTGCGCCGTGCTGATCGTGATGGGCAAGACCGACCCGGAGGCAGCGACCCACCGCCAGCAGTCGATGGTGATCGTGCCGGTCGACACCCCCGGCGTCGACATCCAGCGCTCGCTGCCGGTCTTCGGTCGCCAGGACCAGCACGGTCACTGCGAGGTCGAGTTCACCGACGTACGGATCCCGGTCACCAACATCCTCGGTGAGGAGGGTGGCGGCTTCGCGGCCGCGCAGGCTCGACTCGGTCCGGGCCGGATCCACCACGTGATGCGCGCGCTCGGGGCCGGTGAGCGGGCCCTGCTGATGATGGTCAACCGCGCCCAGCAGCGCACCGCCTTCGGTGGAGCTCTGGCCGAGCAGTCCGCGGTGCGCGAACGGATCGCGGAGTCGCGCGTCGAGCTCGAGCAGGCACGGGCGTTGTGCCACCACGCGGCGTACGTCGTCGACAGCGAGGGCAACAAGGCCGCGCGCCACCTCATCGGGGCGGCCAAGATCGCCGTACCCCGGGCGGTCTGCTCGGTCATCGACCGCGCCATCCAGCTCCACGGGGGCGCGGGCGTCACCGACGCCACGCCGCTGTCGATGCTCTACGGCTGGCACCGAGCGATGCGGCTCTTCGACGGTCCCGACGAGGCGCACCTGACGACCCTGGCGCGCGCCGAGCTCACCCGGGAGCCGCTCTTCGACCTGCCACCGAGCATCTTCGACCAGCTGCGGGTCACCGACTGATGAAGGCGCTCGTCTGCCAGGCCGGCGACCTGGAGGTCCGCGACGTGCCGGACCCCGTGCCCGGCAAGGGCCAGCTCGTGCTCGACGTCGTCGCGTGCGGCATCTGCGGCTCCGACCTCCACGCCCGTCGGCATTGTGACGACATGGCCGACGCGGCGTCCGCGGCCGGCTACGAGGACTTCATGCGCTCCGGCGACGCGGTCGTGATGGGCCACGAGTTCTCCGGGACCGTGCGCGCGGCCGGCGAGGGCGCCAAGACAGCCGAGGGCACGCCGGTCGTCGCGATGCCCATCCTGCGGGCCGCTGCTCGCCAGGACGGCGTCCAGCTCACCGGGCTGACCTCGAAGGCTCCGGGTGGGTACGCCGAGCAGGTGCTCGTGCAGGAGGCGCTGACGTTCGCGATCCCCAACGGGCTCTCCCCGACGACGGCCGCTCTCACCGAGCCGATGGGCGTCGCGCTGCACGCCGTACGACGGGGGCAGGTCGCCAAGGGCCAGGTCGCGATCGTCATCGGGTGCGGCCCGATCGGGCTCGGCGTGATCGCGATGCTCAAGGCCCAGGGCGTACGCCGGGTGGTCGCCAGCGACTTCTCGCCCGGACGCCGGGCGCTGGCCGAGCAGATGGGCGCCGACGTCGTCGTCGACCCGGGCGAGCAGTCGCCGTACGAGGTCTACGACGAGAAGTTCCTCGACGCACCGGGCCTGCTGGAGCTGGCCGTCGGCAGCATGGAGAAGCTGCGCGCGGTGCCGTTCCTCCCGTGGCAGCACGTCTTCCGCGCTGCCGAGGTCGCCGGCGCGACCCCGAAGGGGCCGGTGATCTTCGAGTGCGTCGGCGTGCCCGGGATCCTCGACGGCGTGATCGCCGCGGCCCCCGTCTACGCGCGCGTCGTCGTGGTCGGTGTCTGCATGGGCGAGGACCGGATCCGTCCGTCGATCGCGATCAACAAGGAGGTCGACCTGCGCTTCGTGCTCGGCTACACGCCGGCGGAGTTCCGCGAGTCGTTGCACCTGCTGGCCGACGGCAAGGTCGACCCGACCCCCTTGGTCACCGGCACCGTCGGGCTCGACGGCGTGGCGCAGGCCTTCGAGGACCTCGGCAACCCCGAGGCGCACGCCAAGATCCTCGTGGAGCCGCGCGGATGAGTGCTTCGGTGGACGGATCGGTGGACGTCCCGATCCTGGTGGGTGCCGCACAGTGGTCGGAGCGGCTGGGCGAGGAGGCCTACGAGGCGCTGTCGCCGGTCGACCTGGCGGCGCGCGCGGTCGGTCTCGCGCTCGACGACACGGGCGCGGACGCGGGCGTGTGTGGGCGGATCGACGTCGTCGCCTGCACCCGCCAGTTCGACGAGTCGTTCCCCGGGATGCCCGCGCCGCTGGGGCGCTCCGACAACTTCCCGCGCTCGGTGGCCGGCCGCGTCGGTCTCTACCCCGAGCGGGTGATCTACGAGGTCTCCGGCGGCCAGTCGCCGCAGCACCTCGTCACCGAGCTGTGCGCAGAGATCGCGTCCGGCGCCGTCACGGTCGGCGTGATCGCGGGCTCCGAGGCGATCTCCACCGTGCTCGACCTCGCCCGAGGCGAGGACAGGCCCGACCTCAGCGAGACCGTGACGGGCAGCGACGGGGACAGGGGGGCGGGGCTCGAGGGCATCACCACGCGCTACCAGGCCGGGCACGGTCTCGTGGACGCCCCGACGCAGTACGCCCTCTTCGAGCACGCGCGGCGCTCGCGGCTCGGGCTCACCCGCGCCCAGCTGGCCGACGAGATGGGCACCCTCTTCGCACCGTTCTCGGCGAAGGCCGCCGAGCACCCGCACGCCGCCGTGCGCGAGGCGCGGACGGCCGAGGAGATCGTCACCGCCACCGACGCCAACCGGATGATCGTCGACCCCTACCCCAAGGCCGTCGTCTCGCGCGACAAGGTCAACCAGTCGGCGGCGCTGGTGCTGACCTCCGAGCGGGTCGCGGCCGAGCTCGGGATCCCGCGGGAGAAGTGGGTCTACCTGCGCGGCCACAGCGACCTGCGCGACCGCGAGCTGATGCGCCGTACCGACCTGAGCGTCGCGACACCGGCCGTGACCGCGGTCGGTGCGGCGTTGGAGATGGCCGGCATCGGGCTGGCCGACGTGGCGACGTACGACCTGTACTCGTGCTTCCCGGTCGCCGTCTCGATCGTCGCCGACGGCCTGGGCCTGGCGCACGACGACCCGCGCGGCCTCACGGTGACCGGTGGCCTGCCGTTCTTCGGCGGTCCCGGCAACTCCTACTCGCTCCACGCGATCGCGGAGACGGTCGAGCTGTGCCGCGCGACGCCGGGGGCCTTCGGGCTGGTCGGCGCCAACGGCGGCACGCTCAGCAAGTACTCCGTGGGGGTCTACTCGACCGCGCCCGGCGTCTGGCAGGCGGGCGACGACGTCCGGCTCCAGGCCGAGCTGGACGCCGTGCCCGACCATCTCGTCGCGCACGAGGCCGACGGCTGGGCGACGATCGAGACCTGGACGGTGCAGTACGTCGGCGGCGAGCCGACGCGTACGGTGGTCGTCGGGCTCCTCGACGACGGTCGCCGCTTCCTGGCCAACGACCTCGACGGCGGGGCCGACGGCGGCGAGCTGATCGCCCTGCTGCTGGGCGAGAACGCCCATGGCGCCAGGGTGTTCGTGCGCTCGGTGCCGCAGGGCAACCGGGTGGCGATCAGCGAGGAGCGGATGTCCGAGCTGGTCCCGACCCGGCCGGTCGGCTTCCGGGAGAGCTACGAGCACGTGGTGGTCGAGCGGCGCGGTCACGTCCTGGAGGTCACGATCAACCGCCCGCACGTGCGCAACGCGCTGACGCCGGACTCCAGCCTCGAGATGGAGGAGGTGCTCGACGCCTACCTCGCCGACCGCGACCTGTGGGTCGCGATCATCACCGGCGCCCCGGGCGAGGACGGCAAGGGTGCGTTCTGCGCCGGCAACGACCTGCTCCACACCGCCGCTGGCGGTGCCCTGTGGATGCCGAGGACCGGCTTCGGCGGACTCACCTCGCGTCGTGGGGTCGACAAGCCGATCATCGCCGCCCTCAACGGCCACGCCTTCGGCGGCGGCTTCGAGCTCGCCCTCGCCTGCCACCTGGTGGTGGCCGAGGAGCAGGCCCAGGTCGCGCTCACCGAGGTGAAGGTCGGCCTGGTCGCCGCGATGGGCGGACTCGTCCGGCTGCCGCGCGTCGTCCCGCCCCACCTGGCCAACGAGCTGATCCTGACCGGTCGGCGGATGGGCGTCGAGGAGGCGCAGCGCTGGGGCCTGGTCAACCGGGTGGTGCCCACGGGCTCGGCGCTGGCCGCTGCGCGCGAGCTGGCCGACGAGCTGATGGAGAGCTCGCCGACGTCGGTGCGGATCTCGCTGCAGGTGATGGAGGAGGCCCGCGCGCACGCCGACCCGGTCGACGCCCTGGAGGCGCCGAGCGACGCGCTGGACAAGCTGCTCGTCTCCCGCGACACGAGCGAGGGCGTGACGGCGTTCGCGTTCAAGCAGAAGCCGCGCTGGCGCAACCTGTAGCTCGCCTCCTCCGCGGGCTCGGGCGGCCGGCTAGAGGACCGCGCGCACCAGCAGCACGAGCACCACGACGCCGACGACCACCGCGAGCACCAGAGGCAGTACGACGAGCCCGAGGGCCGCAGCCAGGTAGCCGGCGGTCGGTGGTCCGGCGTCGGGGTGCTGTGCGACGGCGGCCTCGAGCAGGCGCACGTTCTTGCGCGAGGCGCGGTGCGCCACGTCGGCGAGGTCGCCGGCGACCGGGACGAGCCCGAGCAGGGCGTCGAGGAGGATGTTCCAGCCCATCCGCGCCAACGTCGGCACGGGCACCCGCGCCTGGACGGCGTCGTACACGACGATGCCGGAGATCGCCGAGCCGGCGAGGTCGCCGACCCCGGGCACCAGCCCGATCACCGAGTCCAGGCCGATCCCGATCCGGGTCCCCGGCACCGTCACCGCGTCGTCCATGATCCGGGCGATCAGCCGGCTGCGCGCGGGTGTCGATCCGCGGGGCGTCGTTGGTGCATCCACGGCCCCAGTCTGACCGAGGCCCGTCTGATCACGTCCGGGTGAGGTCAGGCGGCCGGCCTCAGCGCCGCGGCCGCGGCCGCGAGCTCGGTGATCCGGCCCCAGTCGCCGGCGGCGATCGCGTCGGCCGGCGTCAGCCAGGAGCCGCCGACGCAACCGACGTTGGGCAGGGAGAGGTACGACGGAGCGCTCGCCGCCGTGATCCCGCCCGTCGGGCAGAACCGGGCGGCAGGCACGGGCGAGGCGATGGACTTCAGGTAGGCCGCCCCACCTGCCGCCTCGGCCGGGAAGAACTTCATCTCCGTCACGCCGGCCTCCAGGACGGCGATCACCTCGGAGACCGTGGCGGTCCCGGGCAGGAAGGGCACGCCGGTCGAGGTCATCGCGGCGAGCAGACCCGGCGTCGCGCCGGGCGAGACCAGGAAGCGCGCCCCCGCGGCGACGGCCATGTCGGCCTGACGGGCATCGACGATGGTGCCGGCGCCGAGGACGATCTCGGGCACCTCGGAGGCGATCACGCTGATCGCCTCCAGCGCGACCGGGGTGCGCAGCGTGAGCTCGATCGCGGGCAGCCCGCCGGCGACCAGCGCGCGAGCGAGCGGGACGGCGTCCTCGACCCGGTCGACGAGCACGACCGGCATCACGGGCACGACGTCGAGCAGCGAGGCGGCCCCGCCGTCGGGCCCGGACAGTGGTGCGACGGACTCAGACGTGTTGGACAACGGAGGCCTCCTGCGTGGGCTGGTCGGGGACGGGAACCGCCGGGCCGCCGGCCAGGGCGTCGGCGGGGAAGATGCTGGCGCCCTGGTCGGCGGGACCGACGGTGGCGCGGAACGCCGCGAACAGGATGCGGCCGGTGTCGGCCCACTCCTCGCCCTCGGGCGCGCGCCCGGTGGGGGCGCGGTGCGCGAAGTCGGTCACGCCCTCCAGCTCGAGCACGCCGCGCTCGGCGTCGACCACCACGATGTCGCCGTCGCGGACCCGTGCGAGCGGGCCTCCCATCGCGGCCTCGGGCGTGACGTGGATGGCGGCGGGGACCTTGCCCGATGCGCCGGACATCCGTCCGTCGGTGACGATCGCGACGTGCTGGCCGCGGTCCTGGAGCACACCGAGGGCCGGGGTGAGCTTGTGCAGCTCGGGCATCCCGTTGGCAGACGGACCCTGGTAGCAGATCACCGCGACCAGGTCCTTGCCGTCGAGCTCGCCCTCGCCGAAGGCGGTGAGGAAGTCGGCCTGGTCGTCGAAGACGATCGCCGGCGCGCGCACGACGCGGTGCTCCTGCTTGACCGCCGACGTCTTGATGACCGCCGTACCGAGCGGGCCGGTGAGCACGCGCATGCCGCCGTCGGGGGCGAAGGGCTCCTCGACCGGTCGCAGCACGTCGAGGTCCAGCGAGGTGGGGGTCCCGTCGACCCACTCGACGGCACCGTCACGCAGCACCGGCTCCTTCGTGTAGCGGCGCAGGCCCGGACCCATGATCGTCTGCACGTCCTCGTGCAGCAGTCCGTTGTCGAGCAGCGTGCGGATGAGGTAGCCGATCCCGCCGGCGGCGTGGAAGTGGTTCACGTCGGCCGAGCCGTTGGGGTAGATCCGGCACAGCAGCGGCACGACGGCCGACAGGTCGGACAGGTCCTGCCACGTGAGCTGTACGCCGGCCGCTCGCGCGATCGCGACCAGGTGCAGCGTGTGGTTGGTCGACCCGCCGGAGGCGAGCAGACCCACGCAGGCGTTGACGATCGCCTTCTCGTCGACCAGCTCGCCGATGGGTGTCGGCGACCCGCCGGCGTGGGTGATCGCGACGGCCTGAGCGGCGGCGGCCTCGGTCAGCGCGGAGCGCAACGCCGTACCGGGATTGACGAACGACGAGCCCGGCAGGTGCAGCCCGAGCATCTCCATCAGCAGCTGGTTGGAGTTGGCGGTGCCGTAGAACGTGCACGTGCCGCGCGAGTGGTACGACGCGGCCTCGGCCTCGAGGAGCTCGTCGCGGCCGACCTTGCCCTCGGCGTGGAGCTGGCGCACCCGCGCCTTCTCCTTGTTGGGCAGGCCCGACTCCATCGGACCGGCGGGCACGAACACGGTCGGCAGGTGGCCGAACGACAGGGCGCCGATCAGCAGCCCGGGCACGATCTTGTCGCACACGCCGAGCATCAGGGCGCCGTCGAACATGTCGTGGCTGAGCGCGATCGCCGCCGACATCGCGATCACGTCGCGGCTGTAGAGCGAGAGCTGCATGCCCGCGCGGCCCTGGGTGACGCCGTCGCACATGGCCGGCACGCCGCCGGCGACCTGCGCGATGCCGCCGGCGCGGATCGCGGCCTTCTTGAGGACCGGCGGATAGTCGACGTACGGCTGGTGGGCCGAGAGCATGTCGTTGTAGCTGGTCACGATCGCCAGGTTGGGCTTGGTGCCGCCGCGCAGGACCTTCTTGTCCGCGACGTCGGCGGAGGCGAACCCGTGGGCCAGGTTGGCGCAGCCGAGCTTGCCGCGCGCCGGCCCCTTCTCGTCGGAGGCCCTCACCCGGCGCAGGTAGGCGGCGCGTGGCTTCGCGCTGCGCTCGACCAGGCGGGCGGTGACCTCGGCCAGGACCGGGTGCAGCGTGGGTGCCGGGGGGACGGTGGAAGAACTCATTCGTCGGACTCCTGCCAGTGGCGGCCGTCTCGCTCGAGGAGCGTGGCGGCGGCGGTCGGCCCGCTGGTGCCGGCCGGGTAACGCTTCGGTCGTCGGTCGGGCGACTCTGCCCACCGCTGGAGGATCGGCTCCACCCACGTCCAGGCCGCCTCGACCTCGTCACGACGCATGAAGAGCGTTGGATTGCCGCGTACTACGTCCATGATGAGGCGTTCGTAGGCATCTGGCGAGCGTTGGGTGAAAGTCGTCGCATAGCTGAGGTCCAGCGAGACCGGCCGCAGCCGGATCCCGCCGGGGCCGGGCTCCTTGGCCGTCATGTGCAGCTTCATGCCCTCGTCGGGCTGGACCTGGATGTGCAGCCGGTTGGGACCGACCGCTCCCTCGCTGTGCGGGAACATCGCGTGCGGCGGCTCCTTGAAGACCACCACGATCTCCGAGACCCGGCGGTCCATCCGCTTGCCCGTGCGCAGGTAGAACGGCACCCCGGCCCAGCGCCAGTTCTGCACCTCGGCGCGGATCGCCACGAAGGTCTCGGTGCTGCTGCCCGGGTGCCCCAGGTCGTCGGTGTACGACGCCACGGCCGCGCCGTCGACCAGGCCCGAGCCGTACCGGCCGCGCACCGTGTCGCGGTCGACGTCGGCGGGCTGCATCGGCTTGAGGGCCTGGAGGACCTTGAGCTTCTCGTCGCGCACCGTCTCGCGACCGACGTACGTCGGAGGCTCCATCGCCACGAGGCAGAGCAGCTGCAGCAGATGGTTCTGCACCATGTCGCGCAGCGCGCCGGAGCCGTCGTAGTAGCCGCCGCGCTCACCGACCCCGAGGGTCTCGGCGACCGTGATCTGCACGTGGTCGACCCAACGCGAGTTCCACAGCGGCTCGAGGAAGGTGTTGGCGAACCGGGTGACGAGGAGGTTCTGGACGCTCTCCTTGCCGAGGTAGTGGTCGATCCGGAAGATCTGGGTCTCGGTGAAGACCCGGCCGACGGCCTCGTTGATCCGCCGGGCCGAGGCGAGGTCGGTGCCGATCGGCTTCTCCATCACCACGCGCGAGGCCTCGTCGACCACGTCGATGTCCTGGAGGCGTTCGCAGATGGGGCCGAACAGGGCGGGGGCGACGGCGAGGTAGAAGACTCGCACCGTCTGCTCCGCCCGCGGGGCCGTCTTGAGCACCGCGTGCAGCTGGTCCCAGTGCTCGCCGTCCTCGGCGTCCAGGGTCAGGTGGTGGACGCGGTCGAGCAGGCGCTGCACGACGGCCTGGTCGAGGTCGGCGGCGGGCACGTGCTCGCGCAGCGAGGCGGCGACGAGGTCGCGGTAGCCGGCGTCGTCGAAGTCGGTCCGGCTCACCCCGATCACCCGGGTCGCGTCGTCGAGGTGCTGCTCGCGCTCGCGCTGGTAGAGGGCGGGGAGGATCTTGCGCAGGGCCAGGTCTCCGGTGCCGCCGAAGACCGTGAAGTCGCACGGCGGCAGCTGGCTGGCGAGGGAGTCGAACTCTGAGAGCTCCGAGGTCGGCAGGGTCACGCGTCAACGCTAAGCCTCGAAGACGCCCACGACAAGCACTACTTACGTCTTTCTGAGACAAAAGCAAAGCGATCGCGAGGGGGAGGAGTCGAAAGTCACCGGACGATCGGCCTAGAGTGGCCGCCGTGAGCCTGTCCGCGGGAGACCTCTTCGACCTGGTGCGCACCGGTGCCGCCGGGTCGCGCTCCGACCTGCGCCGGCTCAGTGGCCTCTCCCGTACGGCGGTCACCGCGCGCGTCGCGGCGCTCGCCGACGCGGGCCTGGTCGTGCTGGGGGAGGACCAGCCCTCGACCGGTGGGCGCCCGGCGACCGGCGTGATGCTCAACGCCCACGCGGGAGTCGTCCTGGCCGCCGCGGTCGGCCGCTCCCGCACCCAGGTGGCCGTCTTCGACCTCGCGGGCCGCGAGCTCGCGGCGGCGTCGCTCGACCACGCGCAGGGGACGGGCCCCGAGGAGGTCCTGCCCCCCGCCGTACGGCGCCTGGCCGAGCTGGGTGCGGAGGTCTCGGCCACCCGCGTCCTCGCAGTGGGCGTGAGCCTGCCCGGCACCGTGGACCCGGCGCGCGGCGTCAGCATCGACTCGCCGGTCATGGGCGGCTGGGACGAGGTCGCCCTGGCGCCGTACTTCGCCGAGGTCGAGGCATTCGCCGAAGCGCCGCTCTTCGTGGGCAACGACGCCGACGTGCTGGCGCGCTCCGAGCGGATGGGCCACGCCCAGGACCACTCCGACCTGCTGGTCGTCAAGGCCTCGACCGGCCTGGGCCTCGGCATCATCGCGGAGGGGCGCGTGGTCTCGGGACATCGCGGCGCCGCCGGCGAGATCGGGCACACCAAGGTCGACGACGCGGCGGGGCTGCCCTGTCGCTGCGGCGACACCGGCTGCCTGGAGACCCTGGCGGGCGGGTGGGCCCTGGTGGCGCGGCTCGCCGAGGCAGGTGGGGCCGGCCGGCCGCTCGGGCACGTGCGGGACCTGGTCGCCCTCGCCCTCGCCGGCGACGCCGAGGCCAAGCACCTGCTGCGCGAGAGCGGCCGTCGCCTCGGCGACGTCCTCGCCGTGGCGATCAACCTGCTCAACCCCGAGGCGGTGGTGATCGGGGGCGACATGGCGGCGGCCTTCGACGTCTACGCCGCCGGCGTCCGCGAGCGCGTCTACGCACGCTCCTCGGCCCTGGCCACCAGCGGCCTCCAGGTCCTGCCCGCCACCTTCGGCGACCGCGCCGGAGTCGTCGGCTGCGCCGCGATGGCGCTCGACCAGGTCCTGCGGCCCAGTGCGATCGACGCCCGGCTGGGGCGCAGATGATCGGGTCGGGCCGGTGGTCCCACCGCCGTCAGTCCGTGCTCGCCGCTACGGCAGGGCTCGATGAAGGGCCTCGGCTGATCAGCCACACGGCCATCACCAGTTCCTGCAGCGCTATGGGCGCAGCCAGCACCGTCCGCCATCCGTCTATCGCGTACGGCGGCCCGTCGGACAGGCCGAGCAGGGCGGTGCAGAAGATCAGCACGACGCCGATCACACCCCATACCACCAATGCACGTGGCAGTAGCCGGGACTTGAGGAGCGCCACATAGGTGAGCAGTGCTCCAAATCCGTAGAACACGACGCCGAAACCGAAGTGTGACGCGTCGCGCAGGCTCGTCACCACGAGGCCCAGACTCGCAATGCCGGGCTGCTCCACGGAACCGCTCGGCAGCTGCGCCAGCACCACCAGCGCCACCAGTGCGAACGCAGAGCCTGCGGCGAACACGGCCTCCACGCCACGAAATGCGACCGCACCGACCGCGAGGGTGGGGCAGTGGGAACGCAGCAAGGCGTGGAACCCCAGGGCGATCCCTACCGCACCTGCGGCGGTGACCAGCTGCAGCACTGCGCTCGTCATGACCCTGCTCTGATGGTCCCCCGCCGCGGCCACGGCGCCCGCACCGTTGAACCGCTCACCGAGCACGAGCGTCCCGGCGAGGCTGGTGAACACACCCAGGATGAGCATCGTGCCGACGGCGACACTGGCAGATCGCGGGACGGGCGGGTCACCGTCTGTCCGGACGATCGGACGGTCTCCTCCAGAACCGACAACAGGGGTCATGCCCGCACGATGCACGTGGTGGAGGCTCTTCCGACATCAGGGAAACCACCGACCGAACCCGGATTCCACCCCGATGAGATCTCCGCGTGGTCGGTTGTCGAGGTGACAGCACACATCCGGGGGATGTGCCTCACGAGAGCATCGCCCTGGTTGTGGGCACGCAGCCTGGCAGGCGTCGGCCCTTCGCGAGCAGCCGTCCGTCGACTGGCTCAGCCCTGAGCGCGCACGCGGGTGGGTCGGAAGGTCACCACGACTCGCTCCTCGGCGGCCTGATCCGCCATCGCCTCCAGGCTCTGGCCGTAGGTGCCGATGATCTTGGCCATGAATGACCGTTCCTCATCGTCGTCCTCGATCTCGACCGTGGCGCGGACCTCGAGGGTCCGCAAGGGATTGGCGGGGTCGAGCGCGAAGACGGTGGCCACGGGCCGCGCCGCGAGGTTGGCGAACTTCTGGCGGTTCTTGGCCAGCGACGTGCGCAGCACGCCGTCATCGTCGAGCAGGATCCAGACCGCTGTGGTCTGGATGGATCCGTCGTCGTTGACCGTGCTGAGCGCCACCGTGGAGGACCTGACCAGGTCCTGGTGGGTCGCGGGGATGCCACCGATCAAGCTCATGATCGGCTCTCCGCCTCCGAGACGAGGTCGGCCTCGATTTCGAGCTCGATGCTGACTTTGTCGCCGAGTGCGGCGCCCCCGCCCGGGATTGGGCCGTTGTAGCTGACCCCGAAGTCGTGGCGCACGATCTCGGTCGTGGCCGAGAAGCCCGCCTTTCCAGTCCCTTCCTCCATACCCGGACCGAACTCGGGTGGGCCCATCGTGAGTGTCACCGGCTGGGTGACTCCACGGATCGTGAGGTCGCCGTTGATGAGGAAGTCTCCCTCGACCAAGCGCACGCCGGTGGAACGGAAGGTCAGCTGCGGGTGCTCGGCTGCATCGAAGAAGTCGGCAGAACGGACGTGGTCGTCGCGCATGGGGTTTCCGGTGTTGATCGATGTCGCCTCGATCGTGGCTTCAACCGACGAGGTGTCCGGCGTCGCCCCGGTCACGATGGTCCCGGAGAAGGTGCCGAAGTGCCCACGCACCTTGCTGACCATCATGTGCTTGATCATGAAGCCGACGTGGGAGTGGACGGCGTCGATGGTCCAGGTCCCGGCGACCCAGTCGCGGGCAGGCATCTCAGTGGCGGTGGACATGTCTGTGCTCCTTTGTATGGTTCCGATGTGTGACTCGGTACTGTTTGATTACCAGAGCCACAGTCCCGGCCCCGTGGGCCAGCGGTCAATGCGGCACATTGCGATAACCGGGTTCCCTGGAGGTAACCGGCATGAGCGCCCAACGCAACGACCCAGCGTCCACGGCCTCGAGTCCTGTCGAAGCCGTTCCCAACGCCCCCGAGGCCTGTCGCGTCCGAGAGGTGCTCGACATGGTCGCCGACAAGTGGTCGCTCTACGTCGTCTCCAGCCTGGGCGCGGGTCCCAAGAGGTTCACTGTGCTCAAGCGTGAGGTCGACGGCATCAGTCAACGTATGCTCACCGTGACCCTGCGTGGTCTTGAGCGTGACGGCATCCTGACCCGCACCGTGCTCGAGGTGATGCCCCCGCATGTCACCTACACGCTGACTCCGATGGGCCACACCCTCCTCGACGCCATTGCCCCCCTCATCGACTGGGGTGCCGCCAATCTGGCCGACATCGACCGGGCGCGTGCCCGCTACCACGAGCACCGGTAGGCAGTCGGCATAGGTCGAGCCGCCATGGCGCGACCTCAAGGAGTGGGCCCCGTGGGACTCGAACCCACAACCTAAGGATTAAAAGTCCTCAGCTCTGCCAATTGAGCTAGGGGCCCGGTGTGCAGCGGCGCCAGCGTATCGCTGCTCGGCGTCCGGCCCGCGGGGTGCGCCCGCAGGTTGCGCCGTTTGGTCCCAAACGACAACGAATCCGCCCGGATCCCTGTCGTTTGGGACCAAACGGCATCCCCTGACCCCGCCCCGGCGACACCTCTCGCCGGCGCCCCGGCCCGCCTCGAGCGAGCGATTCGTCGTACGGCGAAGCCTCCGTCTGGCCTGGAGACGTCCTCGGCAACCGTCGTGTCACGCAACGTTCACACGGGTCGGGAGGATTGGGGGCGTACAGACCGTGCTACCTGGCCAGGTGCTTGCTACTGTTGTTCTCGCAACAGGTGCAAGTTCCAGCAGGTCTGACGCCCGCGGAGTTTGTGATCCAACGGCGTTTCTTCTCTTGGCTAAGCTCAATTGCTCAATCAGGGTCGGAGCGCAGTGTCACCGCACTTGCTGTGGGTCGTCGAAGTGACGGCTCCCACCCGAATGAGGAGTATCGAGCACATGGCTCAAGGCACCGTGAAGTGGTTCAACGCCGAGAAGGGTTTCGGCTTCATCGCGCAGGAGGACGGCGGCGACGACGTCTTCGTGCACTACTCGGCGATTCAGACCCAGGGCTACAAGTCCCTGGACGAGAACCAGAAGGTCGAGTTCGACGTCACCCAGGGGCCCAAGGGCCCGCAGGCGGAGAACGTCCGCCCCGTGTGACACCTGCTGGTCGCTGACCAGACTTTGACGCGAGGCCCCGCCGTACGGCGGGGCCTCGTGTTGCATTTCGGGTCAGCGGCGGGTCGCGAGGACAGCGCGGGCCCGCTCCGTGTCCGCTCCGTGCCCGCTCCCTGAGAGCTCCCTGAGCGCGTCCGGACCCCGACCCCGGACAAATCCCGGACACGACCGAACGCTGTCCGGGTACTGCTCAGGGCTGTCCGGGCCTGGCCCGTCCGGAACGTGCCGAATGGCCCGGTATGACCATCACGTCCTGCTGGCCCAGGCCGTAGACTCGGGGCCACAGGTTCGACCAGTCACGTATTTCGGGAGCGAGGGGGACCGATGCACGACCAATTCGACGTCACCCTCGAGGACGTGGACCTTCTCGGCGAGGTGGAGCTCACCACCAACCTCATCATCGCGGCCAGTGAGGCCGAGGAGATGCTGAGTCCGGACGAGATCGATCGCATTCTCGGGGTCAGGCCAGAGGTACCCCCGGCGAGGCGCGAGGCGTAGGCCGACCAGCCGACCGGCGACCTCCCTCAGCAGGTCGCGAACAGCACCGGCCCGTTGCTGAGGTCCGACAGGACGTAGGCCCCTGGCTCGGGCGCCAGGTCGAGGGCGACCGCCTGACCGGTGACGCTGACCCGGTCGAGGGTGAACCGTTCGCCGAAGGTGCCGCCCTGCCCGGGCGCCGGACCGGTGGCCAGCACGGCGCGCGTCTCGGCGTTGGTGCGGGCCTGCTCCTCGGACTCGAAGCCCATCACCACCCGGACGTCACCGCCGGGGCCGGCGCCGATCGAGAAGCCGGTCAGCGGGTTGACGTCGCCGGCCGCCGCGACCAGCGCCTTGCCCTCGTCCTCGTCGGTGGCGTCGGCGCGAGCCATGGCCAGGGCACTGCAGGCCTGGTCGCCGGTCGCCAACGACGCCGAGAGCGGCTCGCCGACGGCCTCGACGACGTCCTGCGGCAGGGCGTCGGTCTCGGCGACCTCGCCCGCGGCCACCGCGGCGGTGAGGCCGGCCGAGCTGTCGCTGGCGAAGAGGAGCCCCGCCTCGCTGTCCAGCGCGATGATCGTCAGCTCGGGGCTGATGATCGAGGTGATCTGGTCCTCGACCGGGTTGGCGACCCAGGCGCCCGTCGGTGAGTCGGGCTCCGCGTAGCCCGCCTTGCGCAGGGAGGAGATCACCCGGTCGAAGTCCAGGTCGGGCCCCGCCCGCATGGTCAGCGTGGCCACGGTCGGACCCTGGCTGAACAGCTCCCAGTCGAGCGTGGCGGGGGAGAAGCCGAGCCGCTCCTGCATGACCACCGCCGAGGCGCCCAGCGCCGACGTCGAGGTCAGGTCGTCCTCGAAGCCACGGTCGAGGAGGTCCTCGACGGCCGAGCCCGGCGACGCGGCGTCCAGGTCGAGCCCGACCTCACGCCGTACGGCGGTCCAGTCGGTCCACGAGAACCTCGCGCTGTCCGCGGGCGCCATCGCCAGTGCCCCGGCGAGGCGGGTGCGCTCGGCGTCGTCGTCCCCGAGCGACTGCACCAGCACGACCACCGCCGTCACCAGGACGACGAGCGCCACCAGCGCACCCACGATGGTCATCAGACGTTTACGCATCACGGTGGTGCCGGGTCTCCTCGATGAGCGGGGGTGGTGTGAGACTAGCCTTCGTGCCCGCCTCTCCCGCACGAGCCGCACGAGCCCCGCGTCCCGTCGCGTCCGCCACGGACCTCGCGACGGGGAGCCCGCAGGACGTCCTCGCCGCCGGCGTGGTGGTCTTCCGGCCGGGGCGCCGGGTCCTGCTGGTCCACCGCCCCAAGTACGACGACTGGTCGTTCCCCAAGGGCAAGCTCGACCGGGGCGAGCACCACACCGTCGCAGCCGTGCGCGAGGTCGCCGAGGAGACCGGCCTGCACGTGCGCCTCGGACCGGCCCTCGCAGCGCAGCGCTACTCCCTGGGCGGCCACCCGGAGCGGGCCGGCGCGCCGAGGGATCCCGGCGCCCAGCGCAGCAAGACCGTCTTCTACTGGACCGGCCGGGCCGTGGGCGACGACGACGTGAGCGACTACCGCCCCAACGCGGAGGTCGACGCCGTGGAGTGGGTCGATGCCGAGGAGGCCGCCGAGCGACTCACCTACCCCCACGACCGGACCACGTTGACCGAGGCGCTCAAGCGCCGCCGCAAGACCCGGGCGGTGATCCTGCTGCGCCACGCCAAGGCGAGGTCGCGGCGGGCGTGGCGCCAGGACGACCGCGAGCGCCCGCTGCTCAAGCCCGGCCAGCTCCAGGCCGAGCGCCTGGTGCCGTTGCTGGCGGCGTACGGCGTCACGCGGGTGATCAGCTCGAGCAGCACCCGCTGCGTGCAGACAGTGGAGCCCTTCAGCGCCACGACCGGCTGGGAGCTGGAGCAGCGGCGGCGCCTGTCCGAGGAGGACGTGTCGTCCAAGGGGCTGGCCCGCGTGGTCGACGAGGTGCTCGGCGACACCCGCTCCACGGTGGTGTGCACGCACCGTCCCGTGCTGCCTGCGCTGTGCGACGCGCTCGGCCTGGAGCACCCCGGCCTCGAGTTGGGCGAGATGCTCGTGGTGCACCTGCGCAAGAACAAGGTGGCGGGGATCGAACGCCATCTGCCGCGGTGAGTCAAGGCCTTTGAGGCTTGTTCACGTGATCGACGTCTCACCGTCCGACAGTCGTGATCATTTTACTTGTTTGAGTTCACCGCTCGTTCACCCATGACCACTGAGCCCGCCACTTCGCCTCCCCAGAGTGGGTCAACGTCAAGACACTGACTCATGAGGAGAAACCGAAGTGAAGATCACTTCTGCGCGCCAGGCCATCGTGCCCGGCATTGCGGTACTTGCCCTTGCTCTGACCGCCTGCGGCGCCGACAACGAGGACGCCGCTCCGTCTGGTGGCGGCGAGGGCACCGAGGCTGTCGAGACGGGCCTCACGGGCACCCTCTCGGGCGGCGGAGCCTCCACGCAGCAGGCCGCCATGGGCGCCTGGGCCGTGGGCTTCCAGGGGATCAACCCCGACACCACGATCAACTACGACCCCATCGGCTCCGGTGGTGGGCGTGAGCAGTTCATCTCGGGCGGCTTCCCGTTCGCGGGCTCCGACGCCTACCTGACCGACGACGAGGGCGAGCTCAGCGCTGCCGAGGAGCAGTGCGGCGGCACCGTCATCGAGGTCCCCAGCTACGTCAGCCCGATCGCCGTGGCCTACAACCTCCCCGGCGTCGACACGCTCAACCTCGCCCCGGAGACCCTCGCGGGCATCATGGCCGGCAAGATCACCACCTGGGACGACCCGGAGATCGCCGAGGAGAACCCCGACGCCGACCTGCCCTCCGAGCGGATCAACGCCGTTCACCGCTCCGACGAGTCGGGCACCACGGAGAACTTCACCGACTACCTGACCGCCGTCGCCCCCGACGTGTGGGACGCCGGTGCGATCGAGATCTGGCCGACCGAGTACGGCGGCGAGGGCGCCAACGGCACCTCCGGTGTCGTGCAGACGATCACCAACTCCGAGTTCTCCATCGGCTACGCGGACGCCAGCCAGGCCCAGGCCCTCGGGCTGGCCAACATCGGTGTCGGCGACGAGTTCGTCCCGCCGTCGGCCGAGGCCGCCGCGCAGATCCTGCTCGCCTCGCCCCCGGCCGACGTCGCCACCGACACGCAGCTGGTCTTCGACCTGGACTTCGCGACCGAGGAGTCCGGCACCTACCCGGTCGTGCTCACGTCGTACCTCCTGGCCTGCCAGTCCTACGACGACGCCGAGACCGCTGCCCTGGTCAAGGGCTTCGTGACCTACGTCCTCAGCGACGCGGGTCAGGAGCAGGCGGCCGCCGAGGCCGGCTCTGCTCCGCTCAACGACGACCTGCAGGCCCAGGCCTTGGAGATCGTCGACGCGATCAGCTGAGCTGATCCCCGCACCACCCACGAGGTCGTGAACGGGGTCGGCGGCTTGCCAAGCCGGCCCCGTCACGGCAATCGTGATGTCCGACCGTTCAGCATCTGAGGAAGAGACAACTGTGGCTGGAACAGTCCAGGAGAGCCCGACCGAGCCGGACCCGGGTGGACCCGGTGGCTCCGTCGTCACGACCGACGACGGAGGATCCACGGGTCGCGTCGGTGACCGGGTCTTCGCCGGCCTGAGCGTCGGATCGGCCGTCCTGATCGTCATCGTCCTCGCCGGCGTCGCGATCTTCCTGCTCGAGCAGGGCCTGCCCGCGCTCGGCAACAGCGGTGAGTCGGCCTACGGCAAGGACAACATCTGGGCGTACGTCGGCCCGTTGCTGTTCGGCACGCTGCTCGCGGCCCTGATCGCGATGATCATCGCGACGCCGCTGGCCATCGGGGTCGCCCTGGTGATCTCGCACTACGCGCCGCGCCGCATCGCCACCGCCTTCGGGTGGCTGATCGACCTGCTGGCCGCGATCCCCAGCGTCGTCTACGGCCTGTGGGGCATCAACTTCCTGGCCCTCAACCTGGTGCCGGTCTACAACTGGATGGGCGACAACCTCGGCTGGTTGCCGTTCTTCGAGGGCCCGGTGCCCAACTCGGGACGCACCATGATGACCGGCGGCATCGTGCTCGCGGTCATGGCGCTGCCGATCATCACCGCCATCTGCCGCGAGATCTTCGCCCAGACGCCGAAGATGCACCAGGAGGCCGCGCTGGCCCTGGGCGCCACGCGCTGGGAGATGATCCGGATGACGGTCTTCCCCTACGCCCGCTCGGGCATGTTCTCCGCCGTCCTGCTCGGCCTGGGCCGCGCGCTCGGCGAGACGATGGCGATCGCGCTGGTGCTGCCGCCGAGCGTGCTGGTCTCGCTCAACCTGATCACCGCCGAGGGCGCGTCCTCCACGATCGCGGCCAACATCGCCAACAACTTCGGCAACGCGTCCGGCTCGAAGGTCGACACCTTGATCTTCTCCGGCCTCGTGCTGTTCGTGATCACGTTCGCCGTCAACTTCCTCGGCCGCGCGATCGCGGCCCGCGGACAAGTGAAGGGCTGAGCCGATGACCGACCTCACCACGACGCCGAGCACCTCCGACGCCCTGCCGCTGCAGGCACCGAGCCTCCCGCGCTACGGCACGATCTTCGCCATCGTCTTCGCCATCGCCGTCGGCGCCCTGGTCAGCATGGTCATCGGCGCCGGCTCCGTCGCCGCCTTGGTCATCGCCTGGCTGGCGCTCGTCGTCGCGCTGCCCCTGTGGTCCCTCGCGGTCGAGGGCGGACGCAAGGCCGTCGACCGCGTCGCGACCCTGCTGATCTGGTCGACGTTCGGCCTGGCGATGATCCCGCTGGTCTCGCTGATCTACACGGTGGTCAGCAAGGGCTCGGGCATCCTGTCCGGGCAGTTCTTCAACAACTCGATGCGCAACGTCCTCGGCGAGGGCGGCGGCATCTACCACGCCATCTTCGGCACCTTGATCGTCACCGCTCTGGCCGCGGCGATCTCGGTCCCGATCGGCATCCTGACCGCGATCTACCTGGTCGAGTACGGCAAGGGCAAGAAGCTCGCGCGGGTGATCACCTTCCTGGTCGACGTGATGACCGGCATCCCCTCGATCGTGGCCGGGCTCTTCGCCTACGCGCTGTTCGTCCTGATCTTCGGGCCAGGCGTCCGACTCGGCATCGGCGGGTCGGTGGCGCTCTCGGTGCTGATGATCCCGATCGTGGTGCGCTCCTCCGAGGAGATGCTCAAGCTGGTGCCCGACGAGCTGCGCGAGGCGTCGTACGCCCTCGGGGTGCCGAAGTGGCGCACGATCGTGAAGGTCGTCGTACCGACCGCGATCGCCGGCATCGTCACCGGTGTCACCCTGGCCATCGCCCGCGTCGCCGGCGAGACCGCGCCGCTGCTGATCATCGCCGGCTTCACGACCGACACCAACCTCAACCCGTTCAGCGACCGGATGACCACGCTGCCGGTCTACATCTTCCAGTCGATCGCCTCCCCGCCGGGGCTGTACCGACAGGAGTACGAGGACTACGCCTGGGGCGCCGCGCTGACCCTGGTCACGATCGTCATGCTCCTCAACGTGCTCGCCCGCGTGATCGGCGCGGTCTTCGCACCCAAGTCCGGTCGCTGAGCCGCCGTACCGCCCCGTTCTGCCCTAGCGTTGCCCCAGCAGAGACTCTGACAGCAAGGAACACCACACCATGGCCAAGAGCATCGACGTCTCCGACCTGAACATCTACTACGGCGACTTCCTCGCCGTCGAGGGTGTCAACATGACGATCCGTGCCCGCTCGGTGACCGCGTTCATCGGCCCGTCCGGCTGCGGCAAGTCGACCTTCCTGCGCTCCCTCAACCGGATGCACGAGGTGATCCCCGGTGCCCGCGTCGAGGGCAAGGTCATGGTCGACGGCCAGTCGCTCTACGACCCCGGCGTCGACCCGGTCTCCGTGCGCCGCCAGATCGGCATGGTCTTCCAGCGGCCCAACCCCTTCCCGACGATGTCGATCTACGACAACGTCCTGGCCGGCAAGCGCCTCAACGCCAAGCGGCTGGGCAAGAAGGCCTCCGACGAGCTCGTCGAGAAGTCGCTGCGCGGCGCCAACCTGTGGACCGAGGTCAAGGACCGCCTCAACAAGCCCGGCATGGGTCTCTCCGGCGGCCAGCAGCAGCGCCTGTGCATCGCCCGCGCGATCGCCGTCGAGCCGCAGGTCCTGCTGATGGACGAGCCGTGCTCGGCGCTCGACCCCATCTCGACGTCCGCGATCGAGGACCTCATCCACGAGCTGAAGTCCGACTACACGATCGTCATCGTCACCCACAACATGCAGCAGGCCGCCCGCGTCTCCGACGAGACCGGCTTCTTCAACCTCAAGGCGACCGGCGAGCCCGGCCACCTGGTGGAGTTCAACCCCACCAAGAAGATGTTCTCCAACCCCGACGAGGAGTCGACCGAGGCCTATATCTCGGGTCGTTTCGGCTGATCCGGCCGCCAGTCGAGATAGTCCCTGACGAAGTGGCCCCTCCCGACGTCGTGGAGGGGCCACTTCGTCGGTTCTGAGAGGCCTGTGGAGAGCCGGCGCCGCGCCACGTGCTCTCGGGCCACCATGGACGCATGTCCAGCTCGCCCGATGCCGCGTCGCTGCCGCCCGGCCTGGTGCTGCCGGTGCGCTGCGGCCCCGGAGGTCCGAGTCGCAAGGCGGCGCGCGGGCCCCACTGGCGTCGCACGAGCCACGGCTTCTACGTGCCGGCCTCGGTGACCGACGACGACGTACGTCAACGCATCGTCGAGGCGTCCGTGCTCGTCCCGCCCGGTGGTGCCATCACGGGCTGGGCCGCGCTGTGCTGGAGGGGAGGCCGGTGGTTCGACGGTCGGACGGCCTCCGGCAAGCGCCTGCCGATCACGATCGTGTCCGGCACTCGCGACATCCGTGGGCAGCCGGGCATGCGCCCGAGCGGGGAGGGACTCGACCCGCGGCGTGTGCAGGGGGTCGACGGCATCCTGGTCACCGACGCCTGCTTCGCCGTGTCGTTCGAGATGAGGTACGCCGCCAGCGACCGCGCCGCCGTCGTGGTGCTCGACATGGCGGCCTACTCCGACCTGGTCTCCGTCGACGAGATGGCGACCTACCTCGCCACCCAGAGCGGGTGGACAGGGGTGCCTCGCGCCCGCCGGGCGTTGGCGCTGGCCGACGAGAACAGCTGGTCGCCACCCGAGGTGGACCTGCGCCTGGTCTGGAGTGGACCGGGCGGCAGACCCCGCCCGGTGTGCAACCGACCGGTCTTCGACCTCCGCACCGGAGCCCACATCGGGACCCCCGACGTCATCGATCCGGTGGCCGGGGTCGCGGGGGAGTACGACGGGGACCTGCACCTCGTGCGCTCCCAGCGCGACCACGACCTCCGACGTGAGGGGGCCTTCCGGGGCCGCGACATCGAGACCGTGACGATGACGGCGCCGGACCGACACGACCCGTCGGCCTTCCTGCAGCGACTCGACACGGCGTACCGGCACGCGGCGCAGCACCCGGTCGATGAGCGGACCTGGACGCTCGAGCAACCGCCCTGGTGGACGCCGTCGCACACGGTGGCGCACCGGCGAGCGATGACCGAGCGCCAACGGCGGCGCTTCCTGGGCCACCGCGCGGCGTGACGGGTCCCTCGGCTCCCTCAGAACCGACGAAGTGGCCCCTGGACGCGCCGATCAAGGGCCATTTCGTCAGGGACCGTCTCGGCGGGCCCGATCAGGTCGGGACGACCGCCGCCAGCACGACGTACGACGCCGCGGCGGCGAGGCCGGCCATCGGGAAGGTGAGCACCCAGGCCGTGACGATCCGGCGCGCGACGACCCACCGCACGGCCGTGAACCGCTTGGTCGCGCCGGCCCCCATCACCGAGGAGGTGATGGTGTGCGTGGTGGAGATCGGCGCCTCGAAGGCGTACGCCGTGGTGTAGAGCACGGAGGCCGCGACCGACTCCGCAGCGAAGCCGCGGGCGGGGTCGAGGTCGATGATCCGGCGTCCGAGGGTGCGCATGATCCGCCAGCCTCCGGCGTAGGTGCCGAGCGAGATGGCGGAGGCCGCGGAGAGGATCACCCACAGCGGGAGGCCGTCGTCGGCGCCGACGTACCCTCCGGCGAGCAGCGCGAGGAAGATGACGCCCATCGTCTTCTGGGCGTCCTGCAGGCCGTGGCCCAGCGCCATCGCGGCGGCCGAGAGGGTCTGGGCCAGGCGGAAGCCGCGGTTGGCGCGCGAGGGGTTGGCGCGGCGGAAGAGCCACATGATCGCGATCATCGCCGCGAAGCCGAGGCCGAAGGCGATCACCGGGGAGAGCACCATCGGGATCACGACCTTGTTGACGACCACGTCCCACTTCGCGGTCGCGCCGGCCGCGAGCGCGGCCCCCACGAGACCGCCGATCAAGGCGTGGGAGGACGAGGAGGGCAGGCCGTAGTACCAGGTCAGGAGGTTCCACGCGATGGCGCCGAGGAGTCCGGCCATCACCACGACCAGGGCGTCGTTGCCCACGCCGGGGTCGATCGTCTCCGAGACGGTCTGGGCGACCTTCTGGCCCAGGAAGGCGCCGATGAAGTTCATCACCGCCGCCAGGATCAGCGCGATGCGGGGCGTCAGGGCGCGGGTCGAGACGGACGTGGCGATCGCGTTGGCGGCGTCGTGGAACCCGTTGGTGTAGTCGAAGGCCAGCGCGATCACGACGACCGCGATGACGATCGTCAGGGTGAGGGACAAAGCCTCAGCCTTCCTTGACGGCGATCTGCTCCACGATGTTCGCGACCTTCTCGAAGGCGTCGATCGCGGACTCGAGTGCCTCCACGATGTCCTTCAGCTTGAGGACCTCCATGGTCTTGTACTCGCCGGAGAAGAGCTGAGCCAGGATCTGGCGGTGGTTGCGGTCGCCGGTGTTCTCGAGCCGGTTGACCTCGATCCAGTACTCGTCGAGCGACTTCATCGAGCGCAGGTTGGGCATCGCCGCGGCCGTCAGCTCGGCGCACCGGGCAAGCACCTCCACCTGCTGGGAGAGCGCGGCCGGCAACGTCTCCACCTCGTAGAGGAGGATCAGGTCGACGGCCTCGTCCATCTCGTCCATGACGTCGTCGAGCCCCGAGGCGAGGGCGTAGATGTCCTCACGGTCGAACGGCGTGATGAACGTGGTGTTGACCCGTCGCACGATGCCGTGGGTCGTCTCGTCGGCGTCGTGCTCGGCGGCGCGCATCCGCTTGGCGACGTCCTCCTTGGCCGAGCCCTCGGCCGCGAGCATCTCGGCCAGCAGGCCGGACCCGACGACGAGGTGCTGTGCCGCCTCGGTGAAGAGGTCGTAGAAGGCCGCATCGACCGGCTTGAAGCGCAGACCCACGTGAACTCCTGATGAGGCGAAGATGAACCGCCGAACATGCTAGAGGGTCGGGGCCTCGACCCCTCACGGCCGGGCACCGGATGCCGCACGATGGCCGGGCGACGAGCCGCTCAGGACGTCGTACGGCGCCGCCGCTGGCCCTCGATGAGCGACTCCTGCAGGTGCACGGAGCCCTCGTTGCTGGCCCAGCTGCCGTCGCTGCCGAGCACCCACGCGCGGGTGTCGTCGTCGAAGGCGGTGTCCAGCATCGCGCCCACCGAGGCGATCGAGTCGGGGTGCGGCAGCCGCACCAGCACCTCGACGCGGCGGTCCAGGTTGCGGTGCATCATGTCGGCCGAGCCGATCCACGCGGTCGGCTCGCCGCCGCCCTCGAACCACGCGACCCGGCTGTGCTCGAGGAAGCGACCCAAGATCGAGCGGACGGTGATGTTCTCGGACAGGCCGGGTACGCCGGGACGCAGCGCGCAGATCCCGCGCACGAGGAGCTCGACCTTCACGCCCTCCTGCGAGGCCAGGTAGAGCGCGTCGATGATGCCCTCGTCGACCACCGAGTTGGCCTTGAGCCGTACGCCGGAGGGTCGCCCGGCGGCGTGGTGGGCGATCTCGGCGTGGATCTGCTCGACGAGCCCGGAGCGCACGGAGTCCGGCGCCACGAGCAGGTGCTCGTAGGAGGCGTTGCGCGACCAGCCGCTGAGGTTGTTGAAGAGGTGGGCGACGTCCTCGCCGATCGCCTCGTCGGTGGTGATCAGCCCGAGGTCCTCGTACATCCGGGCGGTCTTGGAGTTGTAGTTGCCGGTGCCGATGTGGGTGTAGCGCCGGATCCCGTGCCCCGAGCCGCCCTCGTCGCGCACGACGAGCGCGAGCTTGCAGTGCGTCTTGAGCCCGACGATGCCGTAGACGACGTGACAGCCGGCCTGCTCGAGCTTGCGCGCCCAGCGGATGTTGGCCTGCTCGTCGAAGCGCGCCTTGATCTCGACGATCACCAGCACCTGCTTGCCGGCGTCGGCGGCGTCGATGAGGGCGTCGATGATGGGGGAGTCGCCGGAGGTGCGGTAGAGCGTCTGCTTGATCGCCAGCACGTGCGGGTCGGCGGCGGCCTGCTCGATGAAGCGCTGGACCGAGGTCGCGAACGAGTCGTAGGGGTGGTGCAGCAGTACGTCGTGGCGCCGGGCGGCCTTGAAGACGTCCACGGGTGCCGACGACTCGACCTCGGCCAGCCGCTGGTGGGTGGTCGGCACGAATGCGGGGTACTTGAGCTCCTCGCGGCTGAGGTCGGCGATGCCGTGCAGCCCGCGCAGGTCGAGCGGCCCGGGCAGCCGGAAGACCTCTTCCTGGGAGATCCCGAGCTCGGAGACGAGCAGGTCGAGCACGGCGTCGGAGATCGACTCCTCGACCTCGAGGCGCACCGGCGGGCCGAAGCGACGCCGCAGCAGCTCCTTCTCCAGGGCGGCGAGAAGGTTCTCGGCGTCGTCCTCCTCGACCTCGAGGTCCTCGTTGCGGGTGACCCGGAAGGTGTGGGCCTCGAGCACCTCCATGCCGGGGAAGAGCCGCTTGAGGTGGGCGCTGATGACGTCCTCGAGCGGCACGAACCGGGCGCCCTTGCCGGCACCGGCGGCCGCGGACAGCGGGATGAAGCGGTCGAAGGTCTGCGGCACCTTCACCCGCGCGAAGTGCTCCTTGTCGGACTGCGGGTCGCGGATCACCACCGCGAGGTTGAGGGAGAGCCCGGAGATGTAGGGGAACGGGTGCGCGGGGTCCACAGCCAGCGGCGTCAGCACCGGGAAGATCCGGTCGCGGAAGAGCCGTTTGCAGGCCTTCTGCTCGTCGCGGTCGAGGTCGTCCCAGCGGACCAGCTCGATGTCGTGGGCGACCAGCGCCGGCACGATCTGGTCGCGGAACAGCCCGGCCTGGCGCGAGCTCAGCTCGCGGGTCGTGGTCCAGATCTGCTCCAGCACCTCGCGCGGCATCAACCCCGAGGCAGCCCGTACGGCGAGCCCGGCGACGATGCGTCGCTTGAGACCGGCGACACGCACCATGAAGAACTCGTCCAGGTTGCTGGTGAAGATCGCCAGGAACCGCGCCCGCTCCAGCAGCGGCTGGCTCTCGTCCTCGGCGAGCTCGAGCACGCGCTGGTTGAAGCGCAGCCAGGACAGCTCGCGGTCGAGGAAGCGGTCCTCGAAGCCCTTGACCGCCGCGACCAGCTCGGGGTCGGGCTCGTAGATCGCGTCGACCTCGTAGGCCTCGTCCGGCACACCGGTCGAGGACTCCACGCGCGCGGTGCCCGAGGCTCCCGAGCTCATCGACGTGCCGGTGCCGGGGACGATCTCCAAACTCATGGAGTCACTCTGTCACCGTCATGTGAACAGCGGGAGACACAGTCGTCCGCGAACCTCGACCCCAACCGGTAGGTTGCCCCGGTGAGCCTCACCGACCGCGTCGAAGCCCTGTCCCTGCGCCTCACGATGGGCCTGCCCGAGGTCGTCCAGCGCCGCCTGGCCGGCGCCCCGATCGTCCTCGACGGCCAGACCCTGGCGCCGGAGACCCAGCTGATGCTGCGGCTCAAGAAGCTCGCCCGGCTGCCCTCCGCCGAGCGGCTGCCCGTGCCCCAGGGCCGGGTGGTCGTGGAGCACGAGGCGGCGATGGCGGGCGGCACGCAGCCGATCGGGTCGGTGCGTGGCCTCGCCGTCGGCGACCTGCCTGCCCGCCTGTACGTCCCCACGACCGCGGCCCCGGAGCCGGCACCGCTGCTGGTCTTCTTCCACGGCGGCGGCTTCATGTACGGCGGCCTCGACTCCCACGACGCCACGTGCCGGCTCCTGGCCGAGCAGGCCGGCGTCCGCGTCCTGGCCGTCGACTACCGCCTCGCACCCGAGCACGCGTTCCCGGCGGCGCACGACGACGCCTTGGCGGCGTACAGCTGGGTCGTCCAGCACGCCGCGTCGCTCGGCGCCGACCCGCAGCGGCTCGCGGTCGGCGGCGACTCCGCCGGCGGCACCCTGGCCGCCGCGACGGCCATCGCCGCCGCTCAGGAGGGCCTGCCGCTCGCCTTCCAGCTGCTCGTCTACCCGGCCGTCGACGCGCGCCGCGCCACCCGGAGCCTGGAGCTCTTCAGCCAGGGCTTCTACCTGACCTCGGAGTTCATGGCCCTCGCCAACGAGAGCTACGTCCCCGTGGTCGCCGAGCGCGACGACATCCGGATCTCACCGCTGCGCCACGACGTCCCGGCGGGGCTCGCGCCGGCATACCTCTGTACGGCGGGCTTCGACCCGCTCCGCGACGAGGGGGAGGCCTACGCGCAGGCCCTGGTGGCGGCGGGTGTCGAGGTGCAGCTGCACCGCTTCCCCGACCAGATCCACGGCTTCTTCAACATCGTCGGCGTGGGACGCCGCTCGCGCGCCGCCGTCCTCGAGATCGCCGCGGCCCTCAAGGCCGGTCTCGCCTGACCGGGGCCGACGGACGGTGGTCGAGGTGCGAGGAGCGCCAGCGACGAGGCTCGAGACCCCGAGACCCCGAGACCCGACCGCTACAGCCCCGGCCGGTACCGCCGCAACAACGCCATGAACTCCTCCGGGTCGACCATCGTCGCGTCCACGTCGAAGGGGTCGAGGGCCCGGCGGTAGAAGCGCACCCGCCAGTGGGTGTCGTCGGTGTCGCCGGAGACCTCGAGGCGCGTCGTCTCGTTGGTCAGGTCGAAGGCAAGGGCCTGGTCGCCCCGCCGGACCTGCACGACGCCTTCCTCGACCCACACCTCGACCGGGACCACTCGCGTGCGCCACGCGGCGCGGGCCAGCAGCCCGGAGGCGAGCAGTGCGCCGAGGCTGAACAGGTTGAGGAACCCGTTGTTGGCCAGCGACAGCAGGGCGACGAGGAAGACCGCCGCGGCTGTGCCGGCCAGGGCGATGGGGAGCAGGATCGGGTCACTGCCGTCGGCAGAGCGCGCGATGCTGCGCGGACCGCCACGATCCTCGCTCGGGGCGCCGCCGTCGCCGGCGAGGGACCTCGGGGCGGCAGTCAGCCCGGTCTGGTCGAGCAGGGGGAGGCGTCCGGCGTCGGCGTCCGGCATCCCGGCCGCGGCGAGGCGGGCGCGGGCGTGGCCCAGCTCCTCGGCGAGCTGCTCGGCGATGTCCTCGGCCTCACGCACTCGCCGGCGCAGGGAGTCCCGCTCGGCGCGGAGTGCGGCGAGCTCGGCGGGATCGGTGGGCTCGGTCGGCCCAGAGGGCTCGGCGTCGCTGGACTCGGAGGCGGGGACGCTCACAGGTCGGGCCGCCACTGCCGCAAGGCCTCGGTGAAGAGCATCGGGTCGACCGAGCCGGCGTCGACCTCCAGCGGCGACAACCCGCGCCGCAGCAGGCGGACCGCCCAGTTGGCGTCCCCGGGGGAGCCGACCATCTCGAGGTCGGTGGCGTCGGTGGACAGGTCGAAGCTGTGCTGCGCGTCGCCGAAGACCAGCGTCAGCATGCCCTCCTCGGAGAGCGTCACCCTGCTGGAGCGGCCGATCCGGCGGTAGGCGAAGAGCGCGGCGAGGAACGACGCCACGCCCAGGCCGACTCCGAGGGGTACGTCGAGCGTCCCGCCGAGGGCGAAGGCCACGATGGCCGCGACGCCGGCCACGGCAAGGAGCGCGCCCACGAACCCGGACCCTCCGCGCCGTCGCGCGGAGTACGGCTCACGGCTCGCGCCGCTGACGGTGGCGGTGCGTACGACGTGGGCGGGCAGCCCCGCAAGGGCCTCTCGCTCGGGGGTGGAGACGGTGGCCGGCTCGGGGTCGGGCTCCGGCTCCGGGTCCAGCTCCGGGTCGGGCTCGGGCTCGGGGTCGGGCTCCGGGTCCAGCTCCGGGTCGGGCTCGGGGTCGGGCTCGGGGTCGGGCTCCGGCTCCAGGTCGGGCTCTGGGTCGGGCTCTGGGTCGGGCTCGGGGTCCGGCTCTACTGGGGGCTCGGGAGCGACATCGGGCTCCAGCTCGACCTCCTCGTCCTCCACGCCGGTCGAGGTGTGAGGAGCCCCTGGGCGAGGAGCCTCGAGACCTCGCGACCCGATCGCCGGCACGGGGGGCACCACGACCTCGCTCCAGGAGGGGCCCTCGGCCGGCGCCTGCTTGCCACGGACGCGGCGCCAGGCGCGCGAGAGCGCCGAGGCCGGCCCGGCAACGACTGCAGGACCGTGGTCGGGCAGAAGGTCGCTCGCCCGGACCGTCAGCCGCTCGGCACGCGCCTCGGCGTCCGGCACCGGCTCGGGGTCGGGCTCTGGCTCGGCGACGACACCCTCGTCCTCAGGCTGCTCCTCGACGGCCTCGACGGCCTCGACGGCCTCGACGGCCTCGACGGCCTCGACGGCCTCAACGGCCTCCTCGGCCTCGGCGTCGTCTTCCCGGCTGGTCGAGGTGTGAGGAGCCCCTGGGCGACGAGCCTCGAGACCCGGTGACTCGTCCTCCGGCGTCGGGGACGCCGCGGCGTCGATCTCGGACCCGTCGTCAGTGTCGACGTCGTCCACGGTCGCAAGATCGCCCCCAGCCTCCGTGACCTCCTCGGGAGCGGCCTCGTCGAGCTCGACGGCTTCGACCTCCAGCTCCTCGACGGACACCTCGGCGACCACGGCCGCAGCGGCCTCGGCCTCCGCAGCGGCCTCGGTCTCGGCGGAGTCCTCCGCCTGCGCCGCGACGTCCACCTCGGCGACCACGTCCACCGGCGCGGCGGCGACGACCGGCGCCGCCGGCGGCTCCTCGCCCCGGGCCAGCGCCAGCTCCTGGCGCAGCGCCAGCACGGTCTCGGCGGCCTCGCGGGCGGCGGCCT
>NZ_JAPYPS010000046.1 GCF_029937575.1 Nocardioides sp. | reverse complement strand
CGGGGTGTCGCGGTGCGCGGTGGCCGCCGGCGCGAAATGATGGCTGTCGTGAACAGCGAGCAGCCTTCCTTCACTGATGTCGAGTACGGCAACCGGCGACGGACCTCCAAGCGTGAGCGGTTCCTGGAGATGATGGACGCCACGATCCCGTGGCAGGTCTGGGTCGGGGTGATCGAGCCGCACTACTACACCGACCGGGCGGGCAAGCGTGGCCGTAAGGCCAAGCCGGTCGAGACGATGCTGCGGATGTATCTGCTGCAGGCGTGGTTCTCGCTCTCGGATGAGGGCGTGGAGGACGCGATCTACGACTCGTATGCGATGCGGCGGTTCATGGGCTTGGACTTCGCCCTCGAGCAGGTCCCCGACGCGACCACGCTGCTGCACTTTCGCCACCTGCTCGAAGAGCACAAGCTCGGGGAGAAGCTGTTCGCCGCCCAGAACGAGATCTTCGAGGCCGAGGGCTGGATCATGCGGGGCGGGTCGATCATCGATGCCACCATCATCGCGGCCCCGTCTTCGACGAAGAACGCTTCTGGGACCCGGGATCCGGAGATGCACCAGACGAAGAAGGGCAACCAGTGGTACTTCGGGATGAAGGGCCACATCGGCACCGATGCCGGCACCGGATACGTCCACTCGGTATCCGCGACCGCGGCGAACGTGCACGACCTGGACGAGGCGCACCGTTTGGTGCGTGAGGATGACGAGGTCGGCTATGTCGACGCGGGCTATCAGGGTGCGCAGAAGCGGCCCGAGATCGCCGGCGATGAGCGCCGCTCGAAGATCGAGTGGCGGGTTGCGGCGCGTAAGGGGAAGCTGAAGGTGATGGCCGAGCCCGACCGTGCCGAGCAGTCACGCCAGGCCGCGGTCCGCGCGAAGGTCGAGCATCCGTTCCTGATCGTCAAGCGTGACTTCGGTTTCTCCAAGACGCGCTACCGCGGGATCGCCAAGAACCTCAACCACCTCCACGTGCTGTTCGCTTCCGCGAACTGGCTGATGCGCGCCCGTGCCGTCGCCCTCACCCCGGCGACGGCATAGCGGCAGCCTGCCCGAAGCCGCCCAGAAGGCCCCCAACAGGGGCCCGAGCGGCGGTAGAGAGCCAGCCCCGGGCTGCTCCTGGTCACGTTCACCGGCCCGAGCCCCGGTCACGCAGGGAATCGCGTGTTGATCAGCGGTTCCCTAGAGGTGAGCCTGCTGGGCGTCACGACCACGACGTACGGCCAGAGCGCTTCGCCCGCGACGACGCTCCGACTGTCGTCGAACGCAGCGAAGCAGATCACCGTCCCGGCCAGCGCCGCGGACGTGACCAACTTGGACAACTTTCTCTCGTGCGCCAAGCCGGTCGTCAGCCCTCGGAACCCCACTGCGGGCCCTTCTCAGGACATGATCGACAACATCCGCCGTGGCGTCGACCATGAGCTGGACCAGCACCCCAGTGTCATCACGGCACTGGGCGGCGCGTCGGGGATCGCCACGACCCCCATCAGCACCTTGACCGGTCCGAGCGGCGTCCTCGCCGATCCGACGACGTTCGCCTTCTCCTGCAGCGTCGGCGACGGAGTCAGCGTGCTCGACACTGCAGCCAATCGCGCCAACTTCCCCAACTGCGTCAACGTCAACACGTCGCAGTCGTGGTCGTACGAGTTCACCCAGGGCTTCCTGACCGGCAGCGGTCGACTCAGCTGCTCCGTCGCCGCGTGCGACCACGGGACGTTCCCGGGGTCGGAGCTCGGCCTGAACGGCAGCTACAACAACGACAAGATCACCGACTTCATCAGCGGCACCAACAAGCAGTCAGTCCTCGACGACATGCTCCTGACCAGCCTCGACACCTTCTTGACGCCGAGCGTGCCGGTGGCCACGCCTGCGGACCTGTTGAGCCAGGACCTGTACAGCTCCCCCCGCTGCTTCTGGGCCCCGGTGCTCACCACCGTCTTCAGCACCAGCACCGACGCCTACTACCCGATCCTGACCTTCCGACCGACGTTCGTGACCGAGGAGACGCCTTCGACCTCGGCTACCCAGGCGCTGCTCAACGCGCTGAGCGTCGAGACGGTCAACGACCTCAAGGCCCTCGCGGCCAGCGGCGTCTCGTCACTGCTCGGTCTGGGACTGATCTCGGGACTCTCCTCGTCGCTGGGGTTGAGCACGACGACGGCCAGCCTGCTGATGTCGCTCGACGACCCGACCAAGGTCGAGAGGTACGGACTGGTCCTCGACACCTCCGCGCCCGTCGACAGCCAGCTGAAGGCGCTGCGCGTCATGAACATCAACCCGGGGGCCCTTCCTGCCGTCGACCCGGACTATGACGGCCCGGTCAACGACTACCTCGGCAGCGGTCCGAGGATCGTGAGGCTGGTCCTGTGAGGCGCGACGAGCGGGGAGCAACGGCGGTGGAGTTCGCCCTCGTCTTCACCCTGGTGATCTTCCCCCTCCTCCTCGGCGTGCTCCAGTACGGGTACCAGTACTGGTCGTTGGAGACCGCTGCCGCGTCGGCGCGGGAAGCTGCTCGGCGACTCGCCGTCGGGACTGACCCGGCGTGCACGATGGCAGAGGCCGTGGACCACGCGGGGACCTCGGCGCTGAGCCCGGTCATCGTCACGTACACGCCGACGAGCGGGAATCCCGGCGCCGGTCAGATCGTCGAGGTCACCATCTCCTTCCAGAGCCTCGACCTCGGTCTGCTTCCGATCCCGCACGACGGTGTGGTGACGCAGACGGCCGAGGCTCGCGTGCAGACCGCTCGGACGGGCTCGGCGGACGATCCGTACCTGACCTGTTGAGGAGCTGGTCCGACCGACTGACGACGACTGGCCCGATGTGACCAGTCCGGTGTGGTCGATCGGTCACAACTGGTTCGAAGCGGGCTTCTAGCGGCGCCGCGGTACATGGTGCTGCCTCGACCAGGGCACGGGCCCGGTGTGATCACTCGGGAGAAATTCACCTGGCGGCGTACGCGCGGCCCTGGACGTGACGATCGTGGAGCGGTAGCGGTCCTGACGGCGGCGCTCGCGATGGTGATGGTCCTGATGGCCGCCTTCGTCGTGGACATCGGCATGCAGCGAGTCGCGCGAGCCGACATGCAGGCACTGTCGGACGTCGTCGCTCTCGACATGTCACGTCGCCTCGACGGCTCCGACACGGCAGCACTCGAGGCCGATCCGACGTGGGACGCAGCCCTCGCCGCCAGCGTCGCGCGCAACGGGGGCAGCCTCGGTGACGCGCCCGTGGTCCAGACCGAGCTGGGGGGGATGGACGTCTCGAGCGGGCAGTTCCTCCCCAGCGAGAGAGGGGAGGACGTACCGACTGCCGTCCGAGTCACCGCGAGCACGTCGGTCGACTTCGCCTTCGGGGTCGCCACGTCGGGGGGCGCATCGAGGTCCGCGATCGGCGCCGCCACCTCGTTCGCCTGCTACAAGGTGGGCTCGTGGGCGGCATCGCTCGACACCGAGAGCTCATTGCTCCTCAACCCGGTACTGCAGAAGATGGCCGAGCAGTCCGGGTCCTTCACCAACGGCGCAACGGTCAGGGCACTCGACTACCGGGGTCTGGCCGCCGCGAGTGTCGACCTCTTCGACCTCGCCGCGAGGCTGGGCGTTGCCTCGCTGGACGAGCTCGCGGCCGCGACCGTCAACCTCAAGGATCTCTACGTCGCGCTGCAGGCACTCGCCCGCCCGGACGACAGCACCACGGTTGCGGCCCTCGGATCGCTGGCCGCGGCGACCAAGACAACCGTGGGCGCGGACCTCAGCAAGGTCTTGGTCGCGGACTCCGGAGCCGGCTCGCTGCTCGGCGCGCGGGCCAACGTGCTCGACATCGTGGGCGGGTCGATCGCACTGCTCAACGGCACCAACGTCGCGAACATCTACCTCGGTGCAACCCTCCCCAGCATGGCCAACGCCGGCCTGACCGTGAAGCTGACCCAGGGCCCCCACCAGTACTGCGGCACCCCCGGCGGGTCCTCCACCGCAGGTGTCACGTCCGACACCGAGCAGCTGCGCGTCACCCTGGGCGGTCAGCTGAACCCGTCGATCATCGACTTCGTGCCGCCAGCCATCACCGGGCTGCTCTCCTCCGTGGCCTCGGCGACCATCACGGCGGAGAACTACGCGACCTTCGACCTGAGTGTCGCCGGCACCTCCTCCCGACTGATGTCGGTCTCGTGCGGGGAGGCCCAGGGTGTCGACCTGAACGTCTCGAACGGGCTCGCCACGGTGACGTTCTCGACGCCACTGAGAGCCGAGGTACGCGCCCAGCTCGCGAAGGGGCTCCTGGGGGGCCTCGTCGATGCCGTGATCAGCATCAACGCCATCGTGAGCGTGACGGCCACGATCGGGCAGTCCGGCGACGCGGCCGTCGACGTTGCTGTGCCGCCGCAGGCCTTCGACACGCCGTACCCCACCAGCAGCGGGGGGATCAACGTGACAGCGTCTTCGCGGTCGGGTGCCAATGTCTCGGCGAACGTCGAACTTCTCGGCGGGCTGCTCGGTGCGAACATCAACCTCAGCAACGGCGAGAGGAACAGCATCCTCGACACGGTCCTCGACTCTGGACTCAACGCGCTCCTGAGCCCCACAGCGCCGCACAGCCTGGCCACCACCGTGTTCGACCCGTTGCTGGCGCTGATCGGCGCTCAGGTGGGTGGTTCCGACGTCATCCTCGACAGCGAGCCGGCATTGTCGTGCACGGCTCCGCGCCTCGTGGGCTGAGGCGCATGCCCACCAGTCGTCCACAGGCACCACGTCGGACGACTTCTCCACAGGCCGCTCCGTCGGCACCGGCGCAACGCCGCTGATCCCGTGACGCTGGTCGTCAGGAGGTCATCAGATGACGACGACAGCAGCAAGCAAGCAGGCCCTGGGGGCGTACGGCGAGCGAGTCGCCGAGGACCATCTCCTCGCGCAGGGGATGGCCCTCCTGGATCGCAACTGGCGGTGCAGCGAGGGTGAGATCGACCTCGTGCTCCGTGACGGAGCGGTGCTGGTCGTATGCGAGGTCAAGACCCGCACCAGCACGGTCAACGGCACGCCACACGAGGCGATCACCGACAGCAAGCTCGACCGCCTGCGACGTCTGGGCACCCTGTGGGCGGCGACGCACGGGATCTGTCCGCAGGAGACCCGGGTCGACCTGGTCGCGGTGATGCGACCGCGACGCGGAGCTGCCGAGGTCGACCACGTCCGGGGCATCGGCTGATGCCCGTCGCGACCGCGCGGTCGGTCTCCCTGCAGGGCGCGCTGGGCCATCTCATCGACGTTCAGGCGGACGTCTCGCCCGGACAGGCCGGCTTCACGATGGTGGGCCGACCCGACGTCTCCCTGCGTGAGGCGGGGGACCGCTGCCGGATGGCCATCATCAACTCCGACCTCGGATGGCCGGCCACGAAGCGGATCACGATCCTGCTCTCCCCGGCCGACCTCAGCAAGCGCGGGCCCCACTTCGACCTGGCTGTGGCGGTGGCGGTCCTGGCCGCCGACGAGTCGGTCTCGGCGAGGGCGTTGACCGACACCGCCTTCATCGGAGAGCTGACTCTGGAGGGCGGGCTCCGATCGGTGCCAGGGGTCCTCCCGATGGTGCTCGCGGCCGCCGAACGAGGGATTCGCCACGTCTTCGTGCCCGAGCCGCAGGCCCGTGAGGCGAGCATGGTCCCGGGCATGGCGGTCTTCGGGATGCGCTCCTTGCAGCAAGTGGTCGCCGAGCTGCGCGGCGAGGTCGTGCCCGCGGCTCCACCGGTCGCGCCGATGTCGGGCAGCCGCCTGCTGACCTGGCGCGGCGACGAGCGCCTGGAGCAGGTCGACTTCGCCGACCTCGACGGCATGGCCGACGCCAAGTACGCCGCCCTGGTCGCGGCGGCGGGAGGGCACGCCGTACTCCTCTCCGGACCGAAGGGAGCGGGCAAGACCAGCCTGGCCGAGCGGATCCCGACCATCCTCCCGGACCTCATCCCCGAGGAGGCCCTCGAGCTCACGGCGATCCACTCGCTGGCGGGCGCCCTGGAGCCCGGTGACGACCTGATCACGACCCCGCCCTACTCGGCCCCGCACCACGACGCCAGCAAGACCAGCATCGTCGGGGGAGGAAGTGGCCAGGTGCGGCCGGGCGAGATCAGCCGTGCTCACGCGGGTGTCCTGTTCCTGGACGAGTTTCCACTCTTTCGCTCCGACATCATCGAGGCCTTGCGTCAGCCCCTCGAGAGTGGGGACATCACGGTGGCCCGGCGCGACGAGTCCGTCACCCTGCCGGCCCGCGGCATGCTGGTCCTGGCCTGCAACCCATGCCCCTGTGGCAACTACGCGGTCAAGGTAGGCCGCAGCCAGTGCACCTGCCGGTCGCAGCAGCTGCGCGACTACCGGGCCAAGCTGGGTGGTCCCCTCGCCGACCGCGTCGACATCACTCGTCACGTGGGTCCGCTGCAACCCTACGAGCGCGGTGGACCCGCGGCGGAGACCTCCGACAGCATGCGTGCGCGGGTCACTGCGGCCCGTCGGCGCCAGCACCAGCGGTACGACGGCTGCGCCTGGCGGCTCAACGCGCACGTCCCCGGATCGGTGCTCCGCGACCGCTGGCCGCTCGACACCGCGGCCAGAAGGCCGATCGACTCAGCCCTGTACGCCGGCCACCTCAGCAGCCGCGGCGCCGTGCGCGTGCATCGACTCGCGCTGACCGTCGCCGACCTCCGGTCGGTGGACCTCGAGGAGGAGGTCGTGCCGGGCGAGGACGAGGTGGACACGGCCTTGCGGCTGCGGATGGGGGAGCCCCTGCTGGTCGACCGGATCCTGGGGGTGGCCGGATGAGCGTCTCCGAGCAGGAACGGCTCGCCCGTGTTGCCCTCAGCCGGCTGACAGAGCCGGGGGACCTCCGACTGGCAGCCCTCACCGATGAGCTGGGAGCCGTCACCCTGCACCAACTGCTGGCCGACGAACGAGACCTGATGGGTCTGCAGACCGACGTGGCTGCTCGCCTGACAGGGATCGAGCCCGAGCGTGAGCTGGAGCAGGCGAGCCGGCTCGGGCTGCGCTTCGTCGTGCCGGGGGACGAGGAGTGGCCGGTCCAGGTCGGCGATCTCGCCGGTCTCGAGCCGCTTCACGAGCGCGGGGGAGTGCCGATCGGGCTCTGGGTCAAGGGTCCGCTGCGGCTGTCGGCCATCAGCCGGTCCGTCGCCGTCGTGGGATCGAGGGCCTCCACGAGCTACGGCGCGCACGTGGCCGGTGAGATGGGTGCGGTCGCGGCCATGGCCGGGACGATCGTCGTCTCCGGGGCAGCGTTCGGGATCGACGACGCGGCTCATCGCGGTGCGCTGAGCGTCGACGGACCTACGGTCGCCGTCCTCGCCTGCGGCGCCGACCGCGTCTACCCGGCCGCGCACCGCGAGCTCATTGCCCGCATCGCCTCCTCGGGCGCCGTGGTCTCCGAGGCCGCCCCCGGGTGCGCGCCGCAGCGGATCCGGTTCCTGGCCCGCAACCGTCTGATCGCAGCTCTGACCAGCGGCACGGTCGTCGTCGAGGCCGCGACCCGCAGCGGAGCGCTGAACACCTCCAACTGGGCAGGCAGGCTCAACCGCGTCGTGATGGGAGTGCCGGGGCCCGTCACGAGCGTCAGCTCGACCGGGGTGCACGAACAGCTCAGGACCGGCGCGATGTCCCTGGTCACCTCCGGCAGCGACGTGCTCGAGCTCATCGGCGAGTCGGGCACTCATCTGGTCGAGCCCGCACGAGCGCCGCAGACGGTGCGCGACCGGCTCACGGCCCGACAGCGCCAGGTCCTCGACGCGGTTCCGGTGGCACACGGCGTCGGGGCGGACTCCTTGGCCCGGGTGGCCGGTCTGGGACTGCTCGAGGTGCGCTCTGCCCTGGCTGCCCTGCAACGAGCCGGGCTCGTCATGTCGGACGAAGGTGGGTGGCGGATCACCGTGCTGGCTCACGCGTGACGGGGTCGGAGAAAACTACGATGGCTGGATGGACGAGGGCAACCGAGCGCGCGCCACCGACGATGCTGCCCTGCCCGAGCCGATGGCGCGGGTGCTCGGGGAGTACGAGCGCCACCTCGTCGCCGAGCGCGACCTCACCCCGCACACCGTCCGGGCCTACCTCGCCGACGTGGCAGGGGTGCTCGAGCACGCACAACGGCTGGGCCAGACCGACCCCGGCGAGCTCGACCTCAGGACGCTGCGCAGCTGGTTGGCCAAGCAGCAGACGATGGGCCGGTCGCGCACGACGCTGGCTCGCCGGGCGACTGCGGCGCGGGTGTTCACCGCCTGGCTCGCCCGCACCGGGCGCGCCCCCCAGGACGTCGGCGCGGCGCTGGGCTCGCCCAAGGCACACCAGACCTTGCCGGACGTGCTTCGTGCGGACGAGGCGCGCGACCTGCTGACCGCAGCCGCCGAGCTCGCCGACGACGGCAGCCCCCTCGGGTTGCGGGACGTCGCGATGCTGGAGGTCCTGTACGCCACCGGCATCCGGGTCGGAGAGCTGGTGGGGCTCGACGTGGACGACGTCGACGGCGAGCGACACGTCGTACGTGTGCTCGGGAAGGGGCGCAAGGAGCGCACCGTGCCCTACGGTCGACCGGCCGCGCGAGCCCTCGGGCTGTGGCTTCGCCACGGGCGGCCCCACGTCGTGGTCGAGGGCGCGGCGGGTGCGCTGTTCCTCGGCGCTCGCGGACGTCGTATCGATCAGCGCGCCGTGCGCACCCTGGTCCACCAGCGGCTGGCCGACGTCCCGGGAGCCCCCGACCTGGGTCCTCACGGGCTGCGCCACTCTGCTGCCACGCACCTGCTCGAGGGGGGTGCCGACCTTCGGTCGGTCCAGGAGCTGCTCGGCCACGCCTCGTTGGCCACGACCCAGCGCTACACGCACGTCACCACCGACCGGTTGCGGCGGGCCTACCAGCAGGCGCACCCACGCGCTTGATCGGGACCGCCGGTGGCCGTCGCGCGGGACCCCGCAAGAACTCCCGAAAGAAAGTCCCGAGAAAAGTGTGAGGTTCTCCGCCTCTCCATGCTCCACGTGGTGCAAGACCCCACCACCACTCGAGATCAGAGGAGAACCACCATGTTCCTGCACCAGCTGCCCACCGTTCGCACCCGAGGCCTGCGCCGCGGCGCCGGATCACTGGCGGTCGCCGTGGCCACCGTCGGCACGCTCGCCCTGACCGTGGCTCCGGCCCATGCCGACACCGTGACCGGGACCGAGCAGGGCGACGTCCTCGACGGGACCGGCGCCGACGACGTGATCAAGGGACTCGGCGGCGGCGACATCATCAACGCGCGCAACGGCGACGACACCATCCTCGGCGGCAACGGCTCCGACCGGATCCGCGGCGGACGCGGCGCCGACGCCGTGTACGCCGGCAAGGGGTCAGACATCATCAAGGGCGGTCCGGGCGCTGACGTGCTGCACCCCCAGAAGGGCACCGACGTGGTGAAGGCGGGCCCGGGAGACGACGCCATCTACCTCCAGAACGACAAGCGGCTCGACCAGGTCTTCTGCGGCAAGGGCACCGACACCCTCTACTACCCGGAAGGCGACTGGGACTTCGACGACGAGTTCTCCGACTGCGAGGTGTACGTCGCGGTCGCGGACATCACGGACTACCAGGGGTGACGTCGTGCAGCTCGGAGCCCGGCCCCACGACGATCGGTCGACGACGTTCGTGCGAGCCGGGGCTTCGAGTCTCCACGAACGCCGACCGGCGGCCGCATCTCCTAGGCTGTCCCCATGAGCCCGGAGGGCGCGGAGGTTCCCGATGCGGTCCTGGTCGCGGCGGTGCTCGCCGGAGACCGGGAGGCGTTCGCTGCGGTCTACGACCGGTACGCCGACCGCCTGCACGACTTCGCGCACTCCCTGCTGAGGCACCGCGAGGAGGCCGCGGACTCGGTGGCCGACGCGTTCGTGATCATGGCCGAACGTCTGGAGCAGCTCCGCGAGCCGGAGCTGCTCCGACCGTGGCTCTACTCGGTGGTCCGGCACGAGTGCCTGCGCCGGATCCGAGCGCGCGATCGGCAGGCGTTCGAGGCGGAGGACAGGCTGACCGCGATGGCTGAGCAGGAGCCGGGCCCCTCCGAGCGAGCCGAGCAGGCGTCCCTGCGGGCCCTGCTCGAGGACGCGGCGACAGGTCTGAACGAGCGGGACCGGACGGTCCTGGACCTCCATCTGCGTCACGGCCTCGACGGAGCCGAGCTGGGTGCGGCCATCGGGGAGAGCCCGGAGCGGACCTACACCCTGATGAACCGGTTGCGCGAACAGGTGGGCCGCTCGCTGGGGGCCCTGCTCGTCGCGCGGCAGGGGCGACGTGACTGCCCGGGCCTCGAGGACGTCCTGCAGGACTGGGACGGGCTCTTCAACCCGCTGATCCGCAAGCGGGTCGCGCGTCACGTCGACGGCTGCCTCGTGTGCGAGCGGCGCCGGGCCCTCCTGGTGGCGCCCGGGGCGCTGCTCTCGGTGGCTCCGCTCGTGGGAGCGCCCCTGGCCCTGCGGGACCGGGTGCTCGACGACCCACGGCTCGTGGGGTTCTGGAGCAACAGCCCCAGCAGTACCCTTGGTCACCCCAGCGCCTCACCCGAGCTCGAGGTCGCGCAGGAGTCGCACCGCCGCTCGGGAGCTCTGGTGAGGTCGGCTACTGCCGCGGTGGTGCTCCTCGTCCTGGGCGGTCTCCTGGCGCTGGTGTGGCCGTTCTCGACGAACGACCCTGAGCTGTCGGAGGGGTCGCCGGCACTGCAGGAGACTGGGGAGACGACGACGGGCCTGTCGGCGGCCGCGCCTCCGACGTCGCAGACACCGTTCGTGCCCACAGCCACGGCCGAGGCGCAGCCCACGCAGAAGAGGACCCCGAGACCCGGGGCCTCGCCCGAGGCGACGTCCGAGGCGCCGCCGGCACCCACTCCCAGCCCGACACCGCAACCGCCCGCTACCCCGCAGCCGAGCCCGGGATCGCTCAGCGTGTCCACCCGACTCCTCGACCTCGGTCAGGACACCAGCCGTGCCCGACTGACCTTGACCAACACCGGCGGCCGAGCACTCGACTTCGCCCTGGCGCCGCAAGCGACGTGGGTCAGTGCGGCCCCCGGAGCAGGCAGTCTCGCCCCCGGTGCGTCTCAGCAGGTGCTGGTCGAGGTGGCTCGCGGTGCCCTCGACGAGGGAGAGGCCGCCACCCGGGTCCAGGTCACCTGGAGCGGGCCGACCATCCCGGTGCACGTGCGGGTCAGCACGGCCCGGGCGCCGGCCGTCGGGCCCGTCGTCGTCACCCACGCCACCAGCGGCTCGTGCACAGCCCGCTTCCTCGTGGTCACCGCCCGGGTCGTCGACGAGTCGGACCTGGACGCGGTGCGTCTCGCCTGGTCCGGGGACGCCTCGGGGAGCGCGCCGATGAGCATCGGGGGACAGGGGTGGACGACCCAGATCGGGCCCTTCCCACCCGGAGCGCAGCTGGTGGCCGAGGTGCGCGCCACCGACGTCCACGGGGCCGTGGGGACGGCGTCCCACCGCTTCGTCGTCGAGCCCTGTCCGGGGTAGGCGCCGAGGGGTCCTCACACGACACCGGACGGGTGCAGCATCCTGAGCAAGGGTCGCCAGCCGGACAACGGGCTCGAGGGCACCGGGTCGGTCGTGCTCGTCCGCGCAGGGGAGTCGAGCGGCAGGTCCCGCCACAACGGCAGCAGGCGGACCGGGCCGCCCCCGACGAGCCGCAAGGGATCGAGGTAGGCCTCGCCCTCGAGCCACCCCCAGTGCAGGCAGGCGCGCGGTGGGCAGTGACTGCCGGGGACGTCGAGGCGACCGATCCGGTCGCCGGCGCCGACCTGAACCCCGACCGCCACCGTCGCCGTCACCGGTTGGTACGTCGTGCGCGTGGCCCCGTGGTCGATCACGACCACCCCGCGGCCGGCGAGCGGGGCGGCATAGGTGACCGTGCCCGGCAGGGAGGCGAGGACCCATTGCCCACTGCTGCCCGCCAGGTCGACTCCGCGGTGGCCGGCGCCGTACGGCGACGTCGGTGGGTCGAAGGCGGCGACGACCTCGGGCTCGGGTCGCAGTGGCCACACGCCCACCGGGTCGGGGTCGGAGGGCTCCACCAGCGGTGCGCCGTGCGCCTCGACGGGAGTCGCCAGGGTGACGACGCACATCCACACCAGGAGCGAGGCGAGGGTGAGGGCCGGTCGAGCGGAACGGGGACGAGGGGCACGGATCACGTCTCGAGGATGGGGCCGGCTGCCGTCGCCCGCCCAGGGGACGTCGGCGAAGCTGTGGATGACGCCGCGAGAGCGCCGGCTGTGGACGACTGGTGGCCCCTGCAGTGAATTACCGGCATCCGCCGTGCCTGGACTACGCTGGCCGCATCACTCCTCGGAGTGAAATTCGCACGCTTGTCGACCACGACGTCGCCGCAGCCCCCGGGCGAGGCGTCGAGCACCCGTGGGCGACGACCCTCAGTCCAGTCCGCGCGACATGTCAACCGGACCGGTCGGGTCGCGCACAGGCGTCAGGGCACCCGGCACCCGTCGGGCGCAACGAACTGAAAACACGACCGGAGCCACCACCGGTGCGTCCTGCCCAGCCCGACTGGGGGACAAGGACGCGCACACGGGGTGTGCTCCACAGGAGAAGAGAACAGATCATGGCAGTCGTCACCATGCGCCAGCTCCTCGAGAGCGGCGTCCACTTCGGGCACCAGACCCGTCGTTGGAACCCCAAGATGAAGCGCTTCATCATGACCGAGCGCAACGGCATCTACATCATCGACCTGCAGCAGTCGCTGGCCTACATCGACCGCTCCTACGCCTTCGTCAAGGACGTCGTCGCCAAGGGCGGCACCGTGATGTTCGTGGGCACCAAGAAGCAGGCCCAGGAGGCGATCGCCGAGCAGGCGACGCGCGTGGGCATGCCCTACGTCAACCAGCGCTGGCTCGGTGGCATGCTCACCAACTTCCAGACCGTGCACCAGCGGATCAACCGCCTCAAGGAGCTCGACGAGGTCGACTTCGACGACGTCGCCGGCAGCAGCCGCACCAAGAAGGAGCTGCTGCAGATGCGCCGCGAGCGCGACAAGCTCAACAAGTCGCTCGGCGGTATCCGTGAGATGACGCGCACCCCCGCCGCGGTGTGGATCGTCGACACCAACAAGGAGCACCTCGCCGTCGAGGAGGCCCGCAAGCTGAAGATCCCGATCATCGGCATCCTGGACTCCAACTGCGACCCCGACGTCGTCGACTTCCCGATCCCCGGCAACGACGACGCCATCCGCGCGGTCGGCCTGCTGACCCGCGTCGTGGCCGACGCCGTCGCCGAGGGGCTCATCGCCCGCTCGGGCGGCAAGTCCGGTGGGGACACCCCCGGTGCCGAGGAGCCCCTGGCCGAGTGGGAGCGCGAGCTCCTGGGTGGCGACGCTGCCGAGGCCGCCGCTTCGGCGACCGCCACGCCGGGAGCCGAGACCCCGGCCGCCGAGGCGACCGGTGCGTCGTCCGAGGGCGCCAGCGAGCCTGCTGCTCCCGTCGAGACGCCGGCCGAGGCCACTGCCGCCGAGACCACCGAGGCCCCCGTCGCCGAGGCCCCCGTCGCCGAGGCGCCCGTCGCCGAGGAGACCAAGGTTCCCGAGGCCGCCGAGGCGACCACCGAGTCCTGAGCCCCGGCTCCGCCTCACCCGGGTCCGCATCTGCCGGACCCACCCTCGATCAACCCGACGTGGGCCGACCTCGCACGAGGCCGGCCCACGTTCGGCCCCGACCTGAACTACGTACGAAGGAGTACCCATGGCTTTCACCGCGGCCGACGTCAAGAAGCTCCGTGAGCTCACTGGCGCCGGGATGATGGACTGCAAGAAGGCGCTCGACGAGACCGACGGCGACTTCGACAAGTCCGTCGAGCTGCTGCGCGTCAAGGGTGCCGCCAAGGCTGCGGCCCGTGGCGCCGAGCGCGAGGCCTCGGCCGGACTGGTGGCCCACTCGGCCGGCGTCCTGGTCGAGCTCAAGTGTGAGACCGACTTCGTCGCCAAGGGCGACGACTTCGTGACCACCGCCCAGAAGATCGCCGACGCCGCCGCGGAGGCCAAGCCGGCCGACGTCGAGGCGCTCAAGGCCGTGGCGCTGGAGGCCAGCACCGTCGGCGAGGTCGTCGAGAGCCTGGCGATCTCGATCGGCGAGAAGATCGAGCTGGGCCAGTACGTCCACTTCGACGGTCCCGTCGTCGCCTACATGCACAAGCGTGCCGCCGACCTGCCCCCCGCCGTGGGCGTCCTGGTCGAGTACGACGGGGACGCGGACGCCGCTCGCGCGGCGGCCATGCAGGTCGCTGCCATGCGTCCGCAGTACCTCACGCGCGACGAGGTCCCCGCCGACATCGTCGCCAAGGAGCGCGAGATCGCCGAGGCCACCTCGCGCGAGGAGGGCAAGCCCGAGCAGGCGATCGCCAAGATCACCGAGGGCCGCCTGAACGGCTTCTTCAAGGACGTCGTCCTGCTCGAGCAGCCGTCGGTCACCGAGAACAAGAAGACCGTCAAGGCCGTCCTCGACGCGTCCGGCACGACCCTGAAGCGCTTCGCCCGCTTCGAGGTCGGCGCCTGAGTCTCCGACCCGTCATCTGTTCGTCCGCGATGGCCGGCCACTCCTACGGGGGCGGCCGGCCATCGCGCTGTTCCGGCGTGGCCGCCCTCCTTACTGCGCTGGTGCTGGCCCTGAGCCTGTTCACCGCCTGCTCGAGCCCCCACGACGGGCCAGCACCGCCGGAGCCGAGCCCGAGCGTTGCCGCGTCGTACCGTGCCCCGTCCGGCATCCTCCTCGCACGACCGTCGGACCCCGAGGAGGACAACACGACGTTCGGTGTCTTCCTCGACCTGGTGCGCAACACGCCTGCGGGGGAGCGGATCCGGATCCTCGCCCACTCCTTCTCGTTCGTCCCGGCCGCCGAGGAGCTGATCGAGGCCCACCGGCGGGGGGTCAGGGTCCAGGTGGTCGTCGACCGAGGGGTCTCGGGCGACTTCAAGGCGCCCGGCCTGCTGCGCGACGAGCTCGGCACGGCTCGGGGTCAGTCGTCGTTCATCTACTTCGCCCCGGGCGACCTGCACCAGAAGACCTGGTCCTTCACCCGCACGGGCCGTTCCCGTGACGTCGTCCTGGTCGGGTCGATGAATCTCACCTACCAGTCGGCGCGCCAGTACACCGACGTCGTCTCCTACGTCGGGCGTCGCGACGTACGGCGCGTCTTCGACCGGCGTTTCGTGGACCTGGTGCGCAACCTTCCCGGCGCCAGCGCCCGGGACAGCGTCCGGCTCGGTGAGGACCGGGCGTGGTTCTTCCCCGGCTACGACGCGGCCGACGACCCACTGCTGGCTCAGCTGGCGGCGGTTCCCCCGCAGGGTGCCCGCATCCGCGTGGTGATGTATGCCTGGCTGGACGAGCGAGGCCTCGCCATCGCCCGTCTGCTCGCCGACAAGGCGGCCGCCGGCGCCGACGTGGAGGTCGTCCTCGGTCCGAGCATCGGGGAGCAGGTCCGGACGCTCATCGACGACTCCGCGATCGTCGTGCGGCCCGGAGTCTTCGCCGACGGGGACGACGTGCACCACAAGCTGACGCTGGTGCGCTACCCGGACGAGCCGCGCGACACGCGCTTCGTGCTCACCGGCTCGGACAACTTCACCACCAAGTCGCTCGACCGTCCCGAGCTGCTCCTTCGACTCAACGGATCGGCACACGGGCGCTACGACCGATGGGTGGACCGGCTCGTCGCGCGCGGTCGCTCCGAGTCCTGACACCGCCGCGCCCGTCCCGACCGTGGTCCCTATCGGGCGGGATACGACTCCAGTACCCTCAGCGGGGGTATTTTCCGGCCCGGGCGACGGGCACTGACGAGTGGAGAGAACACACACCATGGGTCTGTTCGACAAGGTCAAGGGCCAGTTCATCGACATCGTCGAGTTCCTCGACGACAGCCGCGACACGCTCGTCTGGCGCTTTCCGCGTCAGGGCAACGAGATCAAGAACAACGCCCAGCTGATCGTGCGTGAGGGACAGGTTGCGGTCTTCGAGTCCGAGGGCCAGATCGCCGACGTCTTCACGCCTGGCACCTACACCTTGGAGACGAAGAACCTCCCCATCCTCTCGACGATCAAGGGCTGGAAGTACGGCTTCAACTCGCCCTTCAAGGCCGAGGTCTACTTCGTCGGGATGCGCCAGTACACCGACATGAAGTGGGGCACCCAGAATCCCGTCACCCTGCGCGACGCCGAGTTCGGCATGGTCCGGCTGCGCGCCTTCGGCACCTACTCCCTCCAGGTCGTCGACGCCGCCAAGATGCTGCGCCAGCTCGTCGGCACCGACCCGCAGTTCCGCACCGACGAGGTCTCGGAGTTCCTCCGGCAGAACATCGTCAGCCAGGTCGGTACGGCGCTGGGCAACTCCAACCTGCCCATGCTCGACCTCGCCGCCAACCAGCAGACGATCGGTGACACGCTCGCCGGCACGCTGACCACGAACCTCGCCGACTTCGGGATCAGCATCCCCCGCTTCGTCATCGAGAACATCTCGATGCCGAAGGAGGTCGAGGAGGCGCTCGACAAGCGCACCTCCATGGGGGTCCTGGGCAACCTGGACCAGTACGCGAAGTTCCAGGCGGCCGAGGCGATCGGCGACGCCGCCAACAACCCGGGCGGTGCCGGCGAGGGCATGGGCATGGGGATGGGCATGGCCCTCGGCCAGCAGATGGCCAACAACCTCAACCAGCAGAGCCGGCCTGCCGCGCAGCAGGCGCCGGCGGGTGGTCCGCCGCCGATCCCGGGGGCGGCCGCAGCGTTCTTCCTCGCCGTCAACGGTCAGCAGGTGGGCCCGGTGACCGTCGCGGAGATGCCCGCCAAGGTGGCCTCAGGAGAGCTGACGCCCACCACGCTGGTGTGGCGCGACGGGATGCCGCAGTGGACCGCCGCCTCCGAGCTGCCCGAGCTGCGCTCGATCTTCCCGGCCACCCCGCCGCCGCTGCCGCCGCAAGCCTGAGGCCACGTCAGGACATGAGTGACGAGAGCACGCCTGCCCCCACGGGCCCGCCCCCGCTGAGCTCGACCTGCCCCAACTGCGGCTCGCAGACGGCCTACGCCCCCGGGACCACCGCCCTGCGCTGCACGTCGTGCGGCTCGATGCTGGAGATCGCCGGTCCCGACACCGAGATCAACGAGCACTCGTACGACGAGTGGCGCGCGCGGCACGGCAGCGTCGAGGTAGCCGACCTCGGCGGCCAGGTCGTCCAGTGCACCGGCTGTGGGGCCACGACCGAGACCACCGACCTCGCCACGGCCTGCCAGTTCTGCGGTGGAGCTCTGGTCGCCCTCGACCACCCGGAGGGCTTGGTCCCGCCGGAGGCCGTGGTGCCCTTCCACGTCGACAAGCGCGGGGCCAAGGACGCCTTCGGCGAGTGGGTGAAGTCACGCTGGTTCGCCCCGAGCGCCTTGAAGAAGGTCGGCTCCACCGAGGCGTTGCAAGGCACCTACGTGCCGCACTGGACCTTCGACGCCCAGACCCACACCGACTATCACGGCCAGCGCGGCGACTACTACTACGTCACGGTCACCGACACCGTCTCGGACGGCAAGGGCGGCACCCGGCAGGTCACGAGACAGGAGCGCCGCACGCGGTGGCGTCGAGCCTCGGGTCACGTGTCCCGGTTCTTCGACGACGTCCTGGTCGTGGCCAGCAACCGCCTGGACCCCAAGAAGCTCAACAAGATGGGCCCCTGGAAGCTCACCGAGGCCCGGCCGTTCCAGCAGGAGTACATCACCGGATACTCCGCGCTGCGCTACGACGTCGACCCGCAGAAGGGCGCCGCCGAGGCACGCCAGGAGATGCGGTCGGTCATCGACGGCGACTGCCGCCGCGACATCGGCGGCGACGAGCAACGGGTCAGCGACATGGACATCACCTACTCCCAGGCGATGTTCAAGCTCGTCCTGATGCCGCTGTGGATCGCGACGTACATCTTCGCGGGCAAGACCTTCCAGGTGATGGTCAACGCCAACACCGGCGAGGTCGTGGGTGACCGCCCTTGGAGTGTCGCGAAGATCACCATGGCGGTCCTCGCGGTCCTGGCGGTCGTCGCCGTGATCGTGTTCCTCGTCGTGAGCGGCAACAGCGGCTCGGGCACCACCGTAGGGGGAGGTGGCGGCCCCGGGGTGGGCGGCCCCGGCCTCGGAAGCCCTGGTGGCCTCGGGTAGCGGTGCTCGTGCGGATGCTCATCGGATAGGTTGCTGCAGGGTCCTGCACAGGACCAGACGACGTACGTCCCAACGACGACCAAGGGGTGCCACGGGTGGCGGGTTACGAGCGGGTGCTGCTCAAGCTGTCGGGTGAGGTCTTCGGCGGCGGAAAGGTCGGGGTGGACCCCGACGTCGTGGCCACGATCGCTCAGGAGATCGCCGCGGTGGCTCGCTCCGGCGTCCAGATCGCCGTGGTCACCGGTGGAGGCAACTTCTTCCGCGGCGCCGAGCTGCAGCAGCGCGGCATGGACCGCGTGCGCGCCGACTACATGGGCATGCTCGGCATCGTGATGAACTGCCTGGCACTCCAGGACTTCCTCGAGAAGCTCGGCGTGGAGACGCGGGTCCAGACCGCGATCACGATGGGGCAGGTCGCCGAGCCCTACGTGCCGCGACGCGCGATCCGGCACATGGAGAAGGGTCGCGTCGTGATCTTCGGCGCCGGCATGGGCATGCCCTTCTTCTCCACCGACACCGTCGCCGTCCAGCGGGCGCTGGAGAGCCGCTGCGACGTGGTGATCTACGACAAGAACGGCGTCGACGGGCTCTACACAGCCGATCCCCGCAAGGACCCCGGGGCCACCAAGCTCGACGCCCTCACCTACGACGAGGCGATCTCGCGCGGCATCAAGGTGATGGACCAGACCGCCTTCACCCTGGCCAAGGAGAACAAGCTCCCGATGATCGTCCTGGGCATGGCGGCCGAGGGCAGCATCCTGCGCGCGGTGCAGGGTGAGAAGATCGGGACGCTCGTCAGTCCAGACTGAGGGCCTGCGCCACGCCCCCGGCTCCATGCTCAGGCACGTTCAACGAAAGGCCGACACCGGTGATCAACGACATCCTCAACGAGGCCGACTCCAAGATGGACAAGTCGGTCGAGGCGACCCGTGAGGAGTTCGCCGCCATCCGCGCCGGCCGTGCCACGCCGACGATGTTCAACAAGATCGTGGTGGAGTACTACGGAGCACCGACGCCGCTGCAGCAGCTCGCGTCGTTCACCTCGACCGAGGCCCGGATCATCATCGTGGCCCCCTTCGACATCACCGCGATCGACAACGTCGAGCGGGCCATCCGCGACTCCGACCTGGGTGTGAACCCGTCGAGCGACGGCAAGGTCCTGCGCTGCGTGTTCCCCGAGCTGACCGAGGAACGACGCAAGGAGTACATCAAGATCGCTCGGGGGAAGGCGGAGGACGGCAGGATCGCGGTCCGCAACCTGCGCCGCACCGCCAAGCAGAACCTCGAGAAGCTGGAGAAGGACGGCGAGGTCGGCAAGGATGACGTCACCGGCGCGGAGAAGAAGCTCGACACGGTCACGAAGAAGCACACCGACGAGATCGACGAGATGCTCAAGAGCAAGGAGGCCGAGCTGCTCGAGGTCTGAGGACCTCGCACGGCTCGTCCACCATGACCGACGCTCGCCCGGAGACCGGCCCCCACGACGATCCTCTGCACGACCACGGCTCGCGCTCCGGCACCGACGACGGATCCGCCCCGCAGAAGGACCACGGGCGGGCCGGTCGCGACCTCAAGGCCGCGATCACCTCCGGCGTCGTCCTGCTGGGCGCGGTCGCGGCCTCGTTGGCGTTCTGGAAGCCGGCGTTTATGCTGATCGTCGTGATCGCGGTCGTCGTCGCGATCTGGGAGCTGCGCCAGGGGCTCCTCGCCAAGGACATCGACCTTCCCGAGCAGCCGTTGATGCTCGGCGGCGCGGTCATGGTGGTGGTGGCGTACCTGTACGGCTCCGACGCCCTGGTCACAGCGACGGCCGTCACGGCCCTCGTGGTCATGCTCTGGCTCCTGCGCCGTGGCATCGACGGCTACGTCAAGACGGCGACCGCGTCGGTCTTCACCCTCGTCTACGTGCCCTTCCTCGGCTCCTTCGTCGCGCTGCTGCTGTCCGAGGGCGGCCGCGACGGCGGCGGTCTCGACAACGACGGAGTCCAGGGGATCCTGACCTTCATCCTCGTCACCATCGCCTCGGACATCGGGGGCTACATCGCGGGCGTGCTGTTCGGCAAGCACCCGATGGCTCCGGTCATCTCGCCGAAGAAGTCCTGGGAGGGCTTCGCCGGATCGTTGATCGCCACCGTCGCGATGGGCTGGCTGCTGGTCGTGCTCCTCCTCGAGGGTGACTGGTGGGTCGGACTCTGCCTGGGGCTGATCGCGGTCGTGATGGCCACGCTCGGTGACCTCTGCGAGTCGGTGATGAAGCGCGACCTCGGGATCAAGGACATGAGTCAGGTGATCCCGGGCCACGGCGGTCTGATGGACCGGCTCGACTCGCTGCTGGCCACGATCGCGCCGATCTGGCTGCTGTTGCACTACCTCGTCTTCGCCTGATCGACCCTGTGTCTGCGCCGAGCGTCCTACGATCATCAGATGACCACCGACGAGGGGATCGACCTCGCCTCCAGCGAGACGTCGTCCACACAGGGAGGAGACGCTGAGCCGAGCCGCCGTGGCAAGCGCAAGGCCGAGACCGGCCCCAGCTTCTGGCACCGGTCGCACCCGACCTTCCTGCCGCTGTCCGGTTTCTTCACCGGCACGTTGCTCGTCGTTCTCGTGCTCGGCGGGCTCGGACTGATCCTGAAGGCGTTGTTCGGGGTGGACCTCAGCGAGCACCCAGGGCCGTTCCTCGTGGCGATCCTTTCGCTGTTCGTGATCAACGTGGTCCTGCTCGTCGCCCCGGTCACCCGCCGCTTCGCCCGCTACATGCTCTTCGGGCTGCTGGTCACCCCGGTGGTCGTCGGCGCCGTCGGGGCGGTCACCCTCTACCTGCTCATCAGCAACGACGGTTAGGGCGCATCACGCAGCGGTGCGAGACTGGGAGAGTCATGTCTGAGATCAAGACCCTGCCCCTCGTCTTCGACGAACCCCGCGGCCGCAAGAAGCCTCCGCGACACCTCGCCGACCTCACCTCGCCCGAGCGCAAGGCGCTGCTCGAGGAGCACGGACTGCCCGGCTTCCGCGCCAAGCAGTTGTCCCACCACTACTTCTCCCGCCTGGTCGACGACCCGGCCGAGATGACCGATCTCCCGGCCGGTCAGCGCGACGAGCTCGTGGGCGCCCTGCTGCCCGACCTGATGACGCCCCTGCGCACGATGGAGGCGGACAAGGGCACCACCCGCAAGACGCTCTGGAAGCTCTTCGACGGCGCCCTGGTCGAGTCGGTGCTGATGCGCTATCCCGACCGCGCCACGATGTGCGTCTCGAGCCAGGCCGGGTGCGGCATGGCGTGTCCCTTCTGCGCGACGGGCCAGGGCGGGCTGCAGCGCAACATGTCGACCGCCGAGATCGTCGAGCAGGTCGTCGCGGGCGCGCGGTCGCTTGCCCGCGGAGAGGTGCCCGGCGGCCCGGGGAGGGTCTCCAACGTCGTCTTCATGGGGATGGGGGAGCCGCTGGCCAACTACAAGGCCGTGATCGGCGCCGTACGACGGCTCGTCGATCCTGCCCCCGACGGCCTGGGCATGTCGGCGCGCGGCGTCACCGTCTCGACGGTCGGTCTCGTGCCGAGGATCCATCAGCTGACCGAGGAGGGCATCCCGGTCACCCTCGCGCTGAGCCTGCACGCACCCGACGACGAGCTGCGCAACGAGCTGGTCCCGATCAACACCCGCTACTCCGTGGCCGAGACGGTCGACGCGGCCTACAACTACGCCCAGGTGACCAAGCGCAGGGTCTCGATCGAGTACGCCATGATGCGGGGGATCAACGACCAGGCCTGGCGTGCCGACCTGCTCGCCGACGTCCTGATGCGCGGCGACTGGGGCTGGGTCCACGTCAACCTGATCCCGCTCAACCCGACCCCGGGGTCCAAGTGGACCGCCTCCGATCCCGCGGACGAGCGTGAGTTCGTGCGACGTCTGGAGGCCAAGGGCATCCCGACGACCGTGCGCGACACCCGCGGCAGCGACATCGACGGGGCCTGCGGGCAGCTGGCCGCCACCGAGTGAGCACGCCCAGGTCATGACGCCGGGGAACGACGCCGTCGTGGCGGCGGTCGGCCGGTCGAGCTCCCTCCCCACGCGACCCACGTCGAGAAGACCGGCGAGTACCAGCTCCTGAATCGGCCTCCCCTGGTGGCGGCCGAGCTCGCCCGGGAGTCCGGCAACGTCGAGCGAGGCGAGGGCGGACGTGTCGTGGCGTACCTCGGCGGTGGCGCACGGCCGACCGAAGCGGTCAGATGCTGTTCACGTGACGTCTACACCGGGCTGGGCGTTCGTTGCAGGCTCGTCCCTAGCGTCCCAGCCATGGCTGAGATGACTCCGCTCGTCCCCATCGCTCCCTCCCTCCCGCACCTCACCCGGCGCCCGGTCCCGCACCCTCTGCTGCACTCGCGGCGCGCTGCGGTCCCCGAGACCGGCGAGCAGCTGCGCGTGCTCGTGGTCGCCGAGTCCTTCCTCCCGCAGATCAACGGCGTCACCAACTCGGTGCGCCGAGTGCTCGAGCACCTCGCTGATCGGGGCCACCGCGCCGAGCTCGTCGCCCCCACCGGCCCCGACACCTACGCCGGCTTCCGGGTGCGCCACGCTCGGGGCGCGACCCTGCCGTTCTACAAGGACTTCAAGATCGGCCTGGAGACCCGTCGCCGGCTGCGTCAGACGATGCTGCGCTTCCGCCCCGACGTCGTCCACATCGCCTCCCCGGCAACGCTCGGCTACCAGGCGGCGAAAGCCGCCGGGGAGCTCGGGATCCCCACGGTGGCGATCTACCAGACCGACCTGGTCGGCTTTGCCGAGCGCTACGAGCTGCCGGGCGGCGCCCGGGCGATGGCGTCGCTGACCAAGCGGATCCACGTGAAGGTCGACCGCACCCTCGCACCCAGCTCGGCGAGCCTGGCCCAGCTGGCCGACATGGAGGTCCCGGACACGGCCCTGTGGCCGCGCGGGGTCGACCTGGAGCAGTTCCACCCGTCGCGCCGCGACGACGACCTGCGTGCCCGGGTGGCCCCGGACGGTCGGCTGATCGTGGGGTACGTCGGCCGGCTGGCGCCGGAGAAGGAGCTCGAGCTGCTCCGCGTGCTCGACCAGGACCCCCGCTACGCCGTCGTCCTCGTCGGAGGGGGGCCCGAGGAGCAGCGCCTGCGCACGGTCCTTCCGCACGCGACCTTCCTCGGTCTCCTGCACGGCGACGATCTCGGCGCCGCCTACGCGTCGCTCGACGTCTTCGTCCACACCGGTCGTCACGAGACCTACTGCCAGTCGGCCCAGGAGGCTCTCGCCTCGGGGGTCCCGGTGGTGGCGCCACGCTCCGGCGGTCCGATCGACGTGGTCGACGACACCGTCGCCGGCTACCTCTACGCGCCCGGGGACGCCGCTGACCTGGCGTCGTACGTCGACCGGCTGGCCGGCGACGGGGCCGCTCGGCACCGGATGGCGGTGTCGGCCCGGCGCAGTGTCGAGGGACGGTCGTGGGTCTCGGTCAACGAGGCGTTGGTCGGGCACTACCGCGAGGTCGTGGCCGACCGTCGGGCACAGGGACTGCGTTCAGTTGGCTGAGCCCGCACCGGCGAGGATCACCGCGGCGGCCTCCTCGGGAGTGTCGACGAGATGGATGAGGGGTTCCATCACGCGCCCGCGCGCCAGCGACCTGAGGAGCGGCCACACGGGCAGCGTCGCGGTCCAGTAGTCGCGGCCGACGAGCACCATGGGCGCCGCCGACATCTCGTCGGCGTAGTAGTTCTCGCAGGCGTCCTGGAAGACCTCTTGCACGGTGCCTCCGGCACCGGGCAGGAAGACGATCCCGGCACTGCAGATCTGCAGCAGCACCGCCTCGCGGGTGGCGTTGCCGACGTACTTGGCGATCGCGGTGGCGAACACGTTGGGCGGCTCGTGACCGTAGTGCCAGGTGGGGATGCCGAGCGTCTCGCGGGGTGCGTCGAGCCCGGCGATCGCCGAGCGAGCCGTGTGGAGCCAGGCGTCGATGGAAGGCCGGAAGGACGGCGTCCGTCCGAGCAGGTCCAGCGCGACGTCCAGAGCCGCGTGGGGATCGTCCGACACACGCGCGCCCAGGTTCGCCGCCTCCATCGCGCCGGGCCCGCCGCCGGTCGCCACGACGAGCGAGCGGCCCAACACGGCGCCGAGGCGGGCGGCGTCGGCGTACGCCTGGTCACCACGCAGCAGCGCGTGACCCCCCATCACTCCCACGATCGAGCGGTCGGCTGCCCAGGTCGCGAGTGCTTCGTCGATCGCGTGGTCGTGCAGGGCAGCAGCGAGGGTGTCGTCGCGTCCCGCCGAGCGCTGGGTCCAGGAGTACGCGCGGCCGTCGAGGGAGTCGGCGTAGCGAGGTGTGTCCATCAGCTCGTCGGGGGAGTACAGCCGCGGGCGGTAGACGTCCAGCGGTGAGGCGCCGACGTCCGGCAGCACCAGAGCCCCACCCGAGGTGAGGTCGTCGTCGACGCCGGGGTCGAAGCGACAGCCGAGGAACGTCGCTCCTGCGACGTCCCTGGCCAGCAGTGCGCTGCCGTGTCCTCGCAGGTCGAGGCCGTGGACGCGCCACGCGCGCAGGGTGGAGGTGCCGCCGTCCAGTCGACGTCGGAGGTCCTCGGTGGACTCGACCCTCACGGTCCTGCCGCGTGTGCGCTTCACCCCTGCACCGTAGGTCGGCTGTCAGAACGCGTGCGCCACGAGGTCGCCGAACAGCTCGTGCTCGTCGGCCCGCTCGAGGCCCTTCTGCCGGAACCAGCCGCAGATGTTGGAGCAGTCGCGCATCAGGAAGTCCATCCCGTTGACGTTGCCCACCAGGTCCACGATCTGCGGCAGGTCGATGATCACGAGCCGCTCGCCGGCGGCCAGGATGTTGTACGCCGACAGGTCGCCGTGGACCACGCCGGCCCGGGCCATCGTGGCCATCGCTTCTCGCAGCTGATCGAAGTAGGACCCCAGCAGCGCCGACTCGGGCCGGGTCTGGGCGAGCCGCGGCGCCGTCTCCCCGTCGTGGGTCACCCACTCCATCAGCAGCTCGGTGCCGTCGATCTGGACCGGGTAGGGGACGGGCAGCCCGAGCTCGTGGAAGCGCTTGAGTGCGTTCCACTCCGAGACCGCCCACTCGCCGGCGGCGACCTGTCGGCCGAAGGTGGACTTGCGCTTGACGGCGCGCTCGTCGCGCGTGCGCTTCATCGAGCGGCCCTCCGTGTAGGAGGCGGACCGGTGGAAGCTGCGGTGCTCGGGGGTGCGGTAGCGCTTGGCAGCCATCACGACGCCCGAGTCGGGATCGTGCGGATCAGCGCGCTCGAGCAGGAAGACGTCGGCCTCCTTGCCGGTCTTGAGGATCCCGAGCTCGGTGTCGACAGCTCCCTGGGAGGTCACGACCCAGTCGGGCCGTGGCTCGGGTCCTCGGCACAGCGGCTCGCAGTCGAGCCAGGTCGACCAGCGTTGGTGCTCATCCAGGTCGTCGTAGACCTGGAAGTCGAAGGTGAAGTCGGGGTCAGGTGTGAAGTCCTGCGAAGACATCGGTGGCGGTGCTCGTTTCGTGGAGGAGGTGGTCGGCGGTCAGGCCGAGGACAGTCATGGACATGTCAGAGCTCCTCTCGACGGCACCGGCTCGTCCGGTGTCTTCTGCTGGGCAAGCGTGGGGGAGGCGTCGCGCGGGCGCAACCGGTTATCGCCGATCGTCGAGCAGTGCCGAGATCGACGCCACGGTCCAGCCGTCGCCGATGCCGCGGCATCCCATGAGGTACGACGCCACCGCAGCCGAGTCCCAGCCGTGACTGCCCATCAGGCCGAGTCCCATCACGGTCAGGTAGGACCCGCTGGGGGCGAGGTAGTCCAGGGGCGCCGTCGTCGGTGCGGTGAAGGTGACGACGGGGACACCGTCGATCGCGTCGAGGACGTGCATCGTCTCGTAGCGGCCGTCGCCGAACGCCCAGGACCGGTGCCCCCCGAGCACCGCGAGATCGAGGTCGACCCCGGGCGGGCGGTGCATCTCCTGGGCGACGACGTCGCTGAACTGCTCATGGCTCAGCAGGTAGGCGCACCCGGGGCTGGTGCCGCGCGCCCCCGGGTCCAGGAAGGCCACCCCGCCGCCCCACGTCGGGGAGTCCCACGCGAAGTACACCTCCCCGGGGAGCGTCACCGCCCGCGCGGCGCGAGGAGGCCGGGGATCGCGGGCCCCGGGGGTCGCCCGGGAGCCGCCGGGCGGCGTCCCGCCCTCGAGGTAGCAGGCGAGCCGGCGCGGGTCGAGGTTGCTGCCGTACGCGGCGTACCAGATCTCGGGGGTCTCGGACGTCACCCCAGGAAGCCAAGCACATCTGCGCCCCCGCCCGGACACCTACACTCGACTGGTGGCCCTCGCCGTCCCTCCACGTCTGCTCGCCGCCACCGTCGGCGTGGCCGTGGCCGCCGGGTTCCTGGCCACGCCGTCGGGCGGTGCCGTCGAACCCACCGGCGCGGGGGCGTCCAACGAGGCCGTGGCGACTCCGGACACCGAGCGGCTCCTCGAGCCGACACCGGGTGCGCAGGGCATCGGCGACCGCTACTGGCCGCTGGACGGCAACGGCGGCATCGACGTCCAGCACTACGACATCGTCGACTCCTACGACTTCGACAGCGGCACCCTGTCGGGCACCACGACGCTGCGGGTGAGGGCGACCCAGGCACTCTCGAGCTTCCAGCTGGACTTCCTCCTCCCCGTCTCCTCGGTCAGCGTCGACGGGGTCGAGGCGGTCCACGACCGCCCGCACCGCCACGAGCTGCGGATCGCTCCCGCGACCCCGCTGGTGCGGGGTGAGCGTTTCGAGCTCGTCGTGGAGTACGCCGGCAAGCCCGGCCCGATCCGCTACGCGCGGGAGCGCAACTGGGCCGCCGACAGCGACGAGGTCGTCACCATGAACGAGCCGCACATGGCTCCGTGGTGGTTCCCGAGCAACGACCACCCCACCGACAAGGCCCGCTACGACATCACGATCACCGGGCCGGCCACGCACCAGACGATCTCCAACGGGCTCCTCGTCGATCGCGTCGTCGACGGGGACCAGGCGACCACGCACTGGCGCGCGACCGACCCGATGGTGGCCTACCTGGCGTTCTTCGCCCTGGGTCGGTACGACGTCGAGCAGGGCGTGAGTCAGGGTCTGCCGTGGTACGTCGCGGTCTCCCAGGAGCTGCCGGACGCGCAGCGGCACCGGGCGATGACGTCGCTCAAGCGCAGTCCCGCCGTGACGGCCTGGCTGGACAAGCGTCTCGGGGCCTACCCGTTCGAGTCCACCGGCGGCGTCGCCCCGTCGATCAACGTCGGCTTCGCCCTGGAGAACCAGACCCGCCCGACGTACTCGGGCTCCTCGGCGACCCACCTGCCCACGATCGTGCACGAGCTGGCCCACCAGTGGTTCGGCGACTCGGTCTCGGTGCGACGCTGGCGCGACATCTGGCTCAACGAGGGCTTCGCCACGTTCATGGAGGCGGCCTACGCCGAGAAGCACGGTGGACGCTCGGCCCAGCAGTGGCTGCGCGCCCAGTACGACTCGCGTCGCGGCGACGCCTCCTTCTGGCGGCTCGACCTCGCGGATCCCGGTCGTCGACACATCTTCGACGAGGCCGTCTACCTGCGTGGCGGCATGGCCCTGCAGGCACTGCGGCACCGGATCGGCAACCGTGACTTCTGGAAGGCGCTGCAGGGCTGGGTCGAGGAGCGCCAGTACGGCAACGGGTCGGTCAAGGCCTTCCGACGCCACGTCGAGCAGGTCAGCCGCACCGATCTGGACCGGTTCTTCCGCGTGTGGCTCACGGCTCCACGCGCCCCGGCGGTGACCAGGCCAAACGGTCTGCGCTGACCCCGCACCGTCGCCTGCCAGACTCGGAGGCGTGACCAGCACCGCTTCGCGTGACACGCCCGAACGCCGCGACGTCGTCGTCCTCGGCTCCACCGGCTCCATCGGCACCCAGGCGCTCGACCTGGTGCGTGCCAACCCCGAGCGCTTCCGAGTGGTCGGCCTGACCGCAGGCGGGTCCCAGCCCGAGCTCTTCGCCCAGCAGGTCGCGGAGTTCGCTCCGGCGGTCTCCGGGATGGGGGAGGAGGCTTCCGTCGAGGCCGCCGCCCACCCGTGCGACGTCGTCCTCAACGGCATCACCGGCGCCGTGGGACTGCGCCCGACCCTGGCCGCACTGGACGCCGGCAGCACCCTCGCGCTGGCCAACAAGGAGTCCCTCATCATGGGCGGCCCGCTCGTGCTCGAGCGCGCGGCGCCCGGGCAGATCGTGCCCGTCGACTCCGAGCACAGCGCCATCGCGCAGTGCCTGAGGTCGGGCCGAGGCGACGAGGTACGACGACTCGTGCTCACGGCCAGCGGCGGACCGTTCCGTGGCCGCAGCAGGCGGGAGCTCGTCGACGTCACCCCGAAGGAGGCGATGGCGCACCCGACATGGGACATGGGACCGGTGATCACGATCAACTCCGCGACCCTGGTCAACAAGGGCCTCGAGGTGATCGAGGCCCACCTGCTCTTCGGGATTCCGTTCGACCGGATCGAGGTCGTCGTCCACCCCACGAGCGTCGTGCACTCGATGGTCGAGTTCGTCGACGGCTCCACCATCGTGCAGGCCAGCCCACCGACCATGATGATCCCGATCGCCCTGGGGCTCGCCTGGCCGGACCGGGTGCCCGGCGCCGCGTCGCCCGTCGACTGGACCCGCTCCGAGACGTGGGAGTTCCACCCCCTCGACGACGATGCGTTCCCGGCCGTCGCCCTCGCGCGGGCGGCCGGCGAGCAGGGGGGTACGGCGCCCGCGGTCTACAACGCGGCCAACGAGGTGTGCGTCGAGGCGTTCCGGGCCGGGCGACTGCCCTTCACCGACATCGTCGCGCGCGTGCACGACGTGCTCGCCGCCCACGACGTACGCTCTGGGGTGGCCCTGACCGTCGACGACATCCTCGCCGCCGACGCCTGGGCCCGCCAGCACACCCACACCCTCGTTCCGGCCTGATCGGGAGCACATGACCGCCCTTCTCTACGCCCTCGGGCTCATCACGTTCTTCGTGGCGATCCTCGCCTCGATCGGGCTGCACGAGCTCGGGCACATGATCCCGGCGAAGAGGTTCGGCGGGAAGGTCACCCAGTACTTCATCGGGTTCGGCCCGACGGTGTGGAGCAAACAGGTCGGCGAGACCGAGTACGGCGTCAAGGCGATCCCCCTCGGCGGCTACGTCAAGATCGTCGGGATGCTGCCGCCGGACGCGCTCGACGTGGCCGAGCAGGTCGAGATCGACGCGGCCACCGGCAACCAGATCGTCAAGGTCCGCAAGTCCAACACGGGGATGTTCACCCAGCTGATCTCGGACGCGCGCGCCGCCGAGTGGGAGCTCGTCAAGCCAGAGGACGCCGACCGGCTCTTCTACAAGATGGCCTGGTGGAAGAAGGTCGTCGTGATGGCCGGCGGGCCGTCGGTCAACATCGCCATCGCGTTCTTCCTCTTCTGGGGCGTCTTCTCCACCTACGGCCAGCAGGTCGACACGATCCCCGAGCCCGGTCAGCCCGTCCTGGCCTCGGTCTCCGAGTGCGTGCTGCCCTACGCCGAGGGTGATCGCCCGTGCACCGACGAGGACCCCGCGGCTCCGGCAGCGGAGGCGGGGCTGCTGCCCGGCGACACCATCACGAGCTTCAACGGCGCCCCCGTCACCGACTGGGACCAGCTGCGCGACCTGATCCGCGACAACGAGGACGGCAACGCCGAGATCGGCTACCTGCGTGACGGGGAGGCTGGCTCGGGGACCACGAGCACGACCGTGGAGGCCAGGCCGACGTCGTCGACGGACGAGACCCTCACGCAGGTCGGCTTCCTCGGCGTCACCCCCACGGCCCAGGCCGTGGTCGAGACCGGTGGACCGATCTACACGCTCCAGCAGATGGGGTCGATGACCGTCGACACCGCCCAGGCCCTGGTCACCCTGCCGGCGAAGGTCTTCGACGTAGGCCAGGCCATCCTCGGCCTCGAGGAGCGCGACCCCGAGAGCCCGGTCAGCATCGTGGGCGGCGGCCGCCTGGCCGGCGAGACGACCTCGACCGACCAGCTCGACGTCACCGAGAAGCTCGCCTTCCTCGTCGCCCTGATCGCCGGGTTCAACTTCTTCATCGGCATGTTCAACTTCATCCCGTTGCTGCCCCTCGACGGCGGCCACATCGCCAGTGCGCTCTGGGAGGCCGTACGTCGCGGCTTCGCGCGGTTGCGCGGCCGCCCCGACCCCGGGTACGTCGATGCGGCCAAGCTCTTGCCGGTGGCCTACGTCGTGGCCTCGGCGTTGCTGATCATGGGGGTCGTGCTGATCGTGGGCGACCTGGTGGTGCCGTTGCAGGTGGAGTTCTAGCGGGCTTCTGGGCCGCGCAGTAGCCGACCTTCGGGTTGGCCCTGGTGGTTGCTGTGGTGGGGCCGCGCGCGTAGCCGACCTGCTCCCGCCGTCAAGGATCGCCTGCGG
>NZ_JAPYPS010000045.1 GCF_029937575.1 Nocardioides sp. | reverse complement strand
CCGTCGGCCTGCACGACGATCCGGTCGCGCAGCCCGTTGAGGAGCAGCGTCTGCTGCGTCTCGGCCAGGCCGAGCTCCCAGGGGCCGCCGGCGTGCTTGAGGGAGGTGAGCGGCGAGGCGCCGGTGCCGCCGTCGTGGCCCGAGATCAGCACCACGTCGGCGTGCGCCTTCGAGACACCTGTCGCGACCGTGCCGACACCGACCTCGGAGACGAGCTTGACGTGGACCCGCGCGGACGGGTTGGCGTTCTTGAGGTCGTGGATCAGCTGGGCGAGGTCCTCGATCGAGTAGATGTCGTGGTGCGGCGGCGGGCTGATCAGGCCCACGCCCGGCGTGGAGTGCCGGGTCTTGGCCACCCACGGATAGACCTTGTTGCCGGGCAGCTGGCCACCCTCGCCGGGCTTCGCGCCCTGCGCCATCTTGATCTGGATGTCGTCGGCGTTGGTGAGGTACTCGGAGGTCACCCCGAAGCGACCCGAGGCGACCTGCTTGATCGAGCTGCGCCGCTCGGGGTCGTAGAGCCGCTCGGGGTCCTCGCCGCCCTCGCCGGTGTTGGACTTCGCACCGAGCCGGTTCATCGCGATCGCGAGCGTCTCGTGCGCCTCCTTGGAGATGGAGCCGTAGGACATCGCACCGGTGGAGAAGCGCTTGACGATCTCCGAGACCGGCTCGACCTCCTCGATCGCGATCGGGTCGCGGCCGGTGAGCTCGGCGCCCTTGAAGCGGAACATCCCGCGCAGCGTCATCAGCGCCGACGACTGGTCGTCGACGGCGGAGGTGTACTGCTTGAAGATGTCGTAGCGCTGGGCGCGCGTGGAGTGCTGGAGGCGGAAGACGGTCTCGGGGTTGAACAGGTGCGGCTCACCGTCTCGACGCCACTGGTACTCACCGCCGATCGCGAGCTCGCGGTGGGTGGGCAGCACGCCACCACGGGGGTACGCCGTGGCGTGGCGCCGCGAGACCTCCTCGGCGATGGTGTCGAGGTCGATGCCGCCCAGCTTGGACGTCGTGCCGGTGAAGTAGGCGTCGACGACCTGCTGGGAGAGTCCGACGGCCTCGAAGATCTGGGCGCCGGTGTAGGAGGCCACGGTGGAGACGCCCATCTTGGACATCACCTTGAGCACGCCCTTGCCGAGCCCCTTGATCAGGTTGGCGACCGCGGCCTCGGGCTCCGCCTTGACGTAGTAGCCCTCGCGCGCCAGGTCCTCGACCGACTCCATGGCCAGGTAGGGGTTGACCGCGGCGGCTCCGAAGCCGACCAGCAGGGCCACGTGGTGCACCTCGCGGACGTCACCGGCCTCGATGAGCAGCCCCACCTGGGTGCGGGTCTTCTGCCGCACGAGGTGGTGGTGGACCGCAGCGGTCATCAGCAGCGACGGGATCGGCGCCAGATCGGCGTCAGCGTGCCGGTCGGAGAGCACGATGACGCGAGCACCCTCGGCGATCGCGGCACTGACTTCGTCGCAGATCTCGGTGATCCGGGCGGCCAGGGCGGCCCCGCCGCCGGACACGTCGTACAGGCCGCGCGAGACGTGGGTGATGAACCCGGGCATGTCGCCGTCGCGGTTGATGTGGCGGATCTTGGCCAGGTCGTCGTTGGAGATGACCGGGAACGGCAGCACGACCTGGCGGCACGACGCCGGCGTCGGCTCCAGGAGGTTGGCCTCCGGGCCGATCGTGCCGTTGAGCGAGGTGACGAGCTCCTCGCGGATCGCGTCGAGCGGCGGGTTGGTCACCTGCGCGAAGAGCTGGGTGAAGTAGTCGAACAACAGCCGCGGCTTGTCGCTCAGCGCCGCGATGGGCGTGTCGGTACCCATCGAGCCGAGTGGCTCTCCCCCGGTGTTGGCCATCGGGGTGAGCAGGACGCGCAGCTCCTCCTCGGTGTAGCCGAAGATCTGCTGACGGCGCGTCACCGAGGCGTGGGTGTGCACGATGTGCTCACGGTCGGTGATGTCGTTGAGGTGGATCAGCCCGGCGTGGAGCCACTCGCCGTACGGGTGCTCCTCGGCGAGCTCGGTCTTGACCTCCTCGTCCTCGATGATCCGGTGCTCCTCGGTGTCGACGAGGAACATCCGCCCCGGCTGCAGCCGGCCCTTGCGGACGATCGAGGCCGGGTCGAGGTCGAGGACACCGACCTCGGAGGCCAGCACGACCAGGCCGTCGTCGGTGACCCAGTAGCGCGAGGGCCGCAGACCGTTGCGGTCCAGGACCGCGCCGATCTGGGAGCCGTCGGTGAAGACCACGCAGGCCGGTCCGTCCCAGGGCTCCATCATCGCGGAGTGGAAGGAGTAGAAGTCGCGGCGCTGCTGATCCATCTCGGTGTGGTTCTCCCACGCCTCGGGGATCATCATCAGCACGGCGTGGGGCAGGCTGCGCCCGCCCATGTGCAGCAGCTCGAGGACCTCGTCGAAGGACGCGGAGTCGGAGGCCCCCTCGGTGCAGATCGGGTAGAGCCGCTCCAGCTCACCGGGGATGAGGTCGGAGTCCAGCAGCGCCTCGCGGGCGCGCATCCAGTTGCGGTTGCCCTTGACGGTGTTGATCTCACCGTTGTGGGCGATGAACCGGAACGGGTGCGACAGCGGCCAGCTCGGGAACGTGTTGGTCGAGAAGCGCGAGTGGACCACGGCCATCGCCGAGGCGACGCGCTCGTCGACGAGGTCGGGGAAGAAGTTGTCGAGCTGGTCGGTCGTCAGCATGCCCTTGTAGGCCAGCGTGCGCGAGGACAAGGACGGGAAGTAGACGTCGGTCTCGCGCTCGGCGCGCTTGCGCAGGCAGAACGCCAGGCGCTCCAGGCCCATCCCCGTGAGTCGTTGGCCGGAGGAGGCGACGAAGAGCTGACTGAAGACCGGCATCACCGAGCGGGCGGCCGCTCCGAGGATCTCGGGGTCGGTCGGGACCTCGCGCCAGCCGACGACGCTGAGGCCCTCCTCGGCGGCGATCTCCTCGACCCGCGCACGCGTGGTGGCGACCTGGTCGGCATCGCCGGGCAGGAAGGCCATCCCGACGGCGTACGACGCGGGGGCGGGCAGCTCGAAGCCGGCATCGGCCGCGACGTCGCGCAGGAACGCGTCGGGGACCTGCATGAGGATGCCCGCTCCGTCACCGGAGTTGGCCTCGGCGCCCGCGGCGCCACGGTGGTCGAGGTTGCGCAGCGCCGTGAGGGCCTTGACCACGATGTCGTGGGAGGCCTCTCCGGTCAGCGTGGCGACGAAGGCGACACCGCAGGCATCGTGCTCGTTGGCTGGGTCGTAGAGCCCTTGGACTGGCGGGAACGCGTGCGGATACGGCACTGGTGTTCTCCCGTCGGCGTCGGTTGCGGCCGTGCTGCCCCCGAGGGGGCGGACCGGCGGCAACGGTGGGTCGCAGGGGACAACGTTGGCCCACGCGGCGGAAGCCCGAGATTACCACCGGGTTACTTCGGAGGTGGCCCCGAACCCCGGTGATGGACACCTCGTCGGCCGTGGATCAGGTCCGCTCCGACTCCACGTCCGAGTCGGCGTCGGAGTCGGCGTCGGAGTCGGCGTCGGAGTCGGCGTCGGAATCGCCCTCCGAGGTCGCCGGGGTCTCGTCGTCGACGACGCCCTGGTCGACGCCCTGGTCGACGCCGTCCTCGGCGGCGGGACCGAAGCCGGGCCGGAAGACGTCGTCCTCACGGCCGGGGTGACGCTTGCTGCTCCACACGAAGTAGGCCGCCGCGGCGACGAAGAGCACGATCGAGGTCCACACGTTGAACCGCAGGCCTCCGACGTCGCTGAGCTCGACGGAGTCGATGCGCAGGTCCTCGATCCAGCCGCGGCCGAGGGTGTAGCCCATGACGTAGAGCGCCATCACGCGGCCGAAGCCGAGCTTGAAGCGCCGGTCGGCCCAGACGAGGATCGCGAAGACGCCCAGGCTCCACAGGAACTCGTAGAGGAAGGTCGGGTGGAACGTCGTACCCGCCGGGAAGTCGAGCCCGCCGGGGTAGTTCTCGGGGTCGATCTCGAGGCCCCAGGGAAGGTCGGTCGGCTTGCCGTAGAGCTCCTGGTTGAACCAGTTGCCCCACCGCCCGATCGCCTGGGCGACGATCACGCCGGGGGCCAGCGAGTCGAGCATCGGCAGGAGCCGGATGCCCTTGCGACGCGCGCCGATGTAGATGCCCACCGCGCCCAACGCGACGGCGCCCCAGATGCCCAGGCCTCCCTGCCACACGTAGAGGGCCTCGATCGGTGACTTGCCCTCGCCGAAGTAGAGGCCCGAGTCGGTCGCCACGTGGTAGAGCCGGGCACCGACGAGGCCGAACGGGATCGCCCACACCGCGAGGTCCTGCACGTCGCCGGCTCGCCCACCGCGGGCGATCCAGCGTCGCTCGCCGATGTAGATGGCCACGACGATGCCGAGGATGATCGACAGCGCGTAGCCGCGGATCGGGATGCTGCCGAGGTACCAGACACCCGAGGAGGGGCTGGGGATCGACAGAGCGGTCAGCCCGGAGAGCATGGTCAGGGTCACGTCAGGAGTCCTCGAGAAGCGTGTGGATGTCGGAGGCGAACTGGGCCGGAGTGGTGTCCTGACCCCAGTAGATCGGGGCCTCGTCGGCGGTGTCGACCCCGAGGATCTGGGTCGTGTGCCCACCGGGGTCGTCGCGGTCGATGCCCACCGCCAGGGAGCGGCCCACGTCGACGATCGTGTCGAAGTCGGAGGTGGCGCCGATGAAGGAGCGGTCGAAGGTGTCCAGGTAGTCGCGGATGACCTGCGGTGTGTCGTGGTCGGGGTCGCTGGTGACCATCACGACGTCGACCTGGGAGCGGTCGTCGTCGTCCAGGCGCGTCAGCGCGGAGGCGAGGTGGCTGAGCACGGCCGGGCACACGTCCTCACACCGGGTGTAGCCGAAGAAGACCATCGTCAGCCGCTTGTCGGTGTCGGCGGCGAGCGAGAAGGCGTCGCCGTCGGTGTCGACGAGGTCCACGTCGGGCACGACGTACGGCGAGTCGAGCGGACGTCCGGAGAACGGCACGTCGGCCTCGCCACCGCACGCCGTCAGCGCCAGGAGCAGGGTCGCCACGACGGCGCCGAGCCCGGAGCGTCCGGAGCGCACGGCGCGGGCACGGGGGTCACGCACCGCGACGTACTCCTTCGGCCAGGTCCTCGGTCAGTGCCGACAGGGACCGCAGCCCGGCGGCCCGGTCGTCGGGGTGGTCGAGGAGCGTGCGGACCATGGCGGAGCCGACGATGACGGCGTCGGCGTACGACGCGACCTCGGCGGCCTGGTCCCCGTTGCTGATCCCGAGCCCCACGCCCACGGGCAGGTCGGTGACCGCCTTGGTGCGCGCGACCAGGGGACCCGCGAGGTCGCTGCTGCTGGCCCGGGCGCCGGTGACGCCCATGACCGCCGTCGCGTAGACGAAGCCGCGGCACTCGGCCACGGTCATCGCCAGGCGGTCGTCGGTCGACGACGGCGCCACCAGGAACACCTTGTCGAGGTCGTGGGCGTCGGCCGCGGCGATCCACTCGGGCGCGAAGTCGGGGGTGAGGTCGGGAGTGATCAGGCCCGCTCCCCCGGCGCCGGCCAGATCGGCGGCGAAGCGCTCCACGCCGTACCGCTCGACGGGGTTCCAGTAGGTCATCACCAGGGTCGGTGTGCCGGTCGCGGCGACGGCCTCGACCGTGCGCAGGACGTCGGTGGTGCGGAACCCGGCCTCGAGCGCCTGCTGCGCCGCGGCCTGAACCGTGGGTCCGTCCATCACCGGGTCGCTGTAGGGGAGCCCGACCTCGATGACGTCGCACCCGGCCGCGACCATGGCCTGCAGGGCCTCGATGCCGCCTGCGACGTCCGGGAACCCAGCTGGCAGGTACCCCACCAGCGCGGCACGGCCGTCGGCGCGCGCCTTCTCGAAGGCGGTGGCCACGCTGTGGCTGCTCATGAGGCCTCCCCGCCCGTCTCCCCCTGGGGCTGGCCGAGTCGGAACCACTCCAGGGCGGTCTCCATGTCCTTGTCGCCGCGACCGGAGAGGTTGATCAGGATGGTCGCGTCGGGACCGCACTCGGCGAGGAGTCGCGGCGCGTCACGCAGGGCGCCGGCGATCGCGTGCGCACTCTCGATCGCCGGGATGATGCCCTCGGTGCGACTGAGCAGCGCCATCGCCTCCATCGCCTCGGTGTCGGTGACCGGGGTGTACGACGCCCGTCCGACCCGCGCCAGGTGGGCGTGCTGGGGCCCGACTCCGGGGTAGTCCAGGCCGGCCGAGATCGAGTGCGACTCGATGGTCTGACCGTCCTCGTCCTGGAGCACGAACGTGCGGGCCCCGTGGAGCACCCCGCTGTCGCCGGCGTGGATGGTCGCGGCGTGACGACCGGTCTCGACGCCGTCCCCGCCCGGCTCGTAGCCCCAGACGCGGACGTCCTCGTCGGCGAGGAAGGCCTGGAACAGCCCGATCGCGTTGGAGCCGCCTCCCACGCACGCCGCGATGGCGTCCGGGAGCCGGCCGATCTGCTCCAGGCACTGGGCGCGGGCCTCGTCACCGATCCCCCGGGCGAAGTCGCGCACCATGCTGGGGAACGGGTGGGGTCCTGCGGCGGTGCCGAACAGGTAGGCGGTGTGGTCGACGCTGGCGACCCAGTCGCGCAGCGCCTCGTTGATCGCGTCCTTGAGCGTGGCGCTGCCGGAGTCCACGGTGATCACGGTGGCGCCCAGCAGCTGCATGCGGGCGACGTTGAGGGCCTGACGCTTCGCGTCGACGGCGCCCATGTAGACGGTGCAGTCGAGACCGAAGTACGCCGCCGCGGTGGCGCTGGCGACACCGTGCTGACCGGCGCCGGTCTCGGCGATCACGCGCTTCTTGCCCATCCGCTTGGTCAGCAGCGCCTGGCCCAGGACGTTGCGGATCTTGTGGGCGCCGGTGTGGTTGAGGTCCTCACGCTTGAGCAGCACCCGGACACCGACCTGGTCGCTGAGGCGTTCGGCGAGGTAGAGGGGGCTGGGGAGGTTGGCGTAGTCGCGCAGGATCGCGTCGAACTCGGCCCCGAAGGCCGGGTCCGCAGCAGCGTCGTGCCAGGCGTCGGTGAGCTCGTCGAGGGCAGCGATCAGCGCCTCGGGCATGAACCGCCCGCCGAAGTCACCGAACCAGCCGCGCTCGTCCGCCCCGTAGGCGTCGATGGTCGGGTCCTGCACGCCGTCAGCCGTCATGCCTGCGCTCCTGTCGTGAGTCCTGTCAGTCCCGTCATGCCGGCCACGGCTGCGCGCGGGGCTCCGTCCTTGACCAGGGCCTCGCCGACCAGCACCGCGCGGGCGCCCTCACCGACGAAGCGCGCCACGTCGTCCTGGTCGGTGATGCCCGACTCGGCGACCGCGACGCGGTCGTCCGGGAGCAGGGGCGCCAGGCGCCCGAAGGTGTCGTTGTCGACGGCCAGCGTCTTGAGGTTGCGCGCGTTGACGCCGATCAGCTCGGCGCCCAGGTCGACGGCCCGCTCGGTCTCGGGCTCGTCGTGCACCTCGACGAGCACGGTCAGCCCGAGCTCGCGCGCCTCGTCGTGAAGGCGACGCAGCCGGTCGTCGTCCAGCGCAGCCACGATCAGCAGGGCGAGGTCGGCCCCGGCAGCACGGGCCTCGACGAGCTGGTAGGTCTCGACGATGAAGTCCTTGCGCAGCAGGGGTACGTCGACGGCCGCACGCACGGCGTACAGGTCGGCGAGGCTGCCGCCGAAGCGACGCTCCTCGGTGAGGACGCTGATCGCGGCGGCTCCGCCGGCGGCGTACTCCATCGCGAGGGCGGCCGGGTCGGGGATCTCGGCCAGGTCGCCCTTGCTGGGGCTGCGTCGCTTGACCTCGGCGATGACGCTCGAGCCGGGCGCCCGGAAGTGCGCCATCGGGTCGCGCGGGGGCGGCGCGTCGGCCAGCGCCGCGCGGACGTCGACCAAGGGCCGCTCGGCTTCGCGTCGCGCGAGGTCGATCCGGACTCCGTCGACGATGTCGTCGAGCACGGACACGACTGCTCCTCGCTGAGGCTGGGCTGGTCTGGACTGGGCGGGTTTGGACTGGTGCTGGATGGGCACGAACTGCGAGCGCGGTCGGAAATTCATGCCCGCGAACTCCGCAAGTCTGGCACGCCAGGCCATAGGGTCTGAGGCGAGCCCGGGCAGACCGAGCCCACCACCGGAAGGAAAGCCGACGATGAGCTACAACCAGCCCCCGCCGCCCCCCGAGTACGGCGCTCCCGGAGGCGGCTACGGCGCCGTCCCGCAGGGCACCAACCAGAAGGCCATCTGGTCCCTGGTGACCGGCATCCTGAGCCTGCTGTGCTGCGGCATCCTGTTCGGACCCGTGGCGCTCTTCCTGTCCAACACCGCCAAGAAGGAGATGGCCAACGGGCAGCCCGGCGGCGGCCTGGCCACCGCCGGCCTCGTCCTCGGGATCATCGGGACGCTCTTCGGCGTCCTGCAGATCATCCTGCTGGCGACCGGCAACTTCTACTTCGAGGTCAACTGACCCACTCCGTCACCGTCCTCGCGCAACGCCTGCCCGTCAGGGAGCCAGCCAGCTCCCGGCGGGCAGGTTGCGCAGCACGGTGAAGGCCGCCAACGCGGTCAGCGAGAGGGTGAGGAGCACGGCGCTGACGCGGTGGTCCATCGGCCCGCGCACGCGCCCGGACCACGAGTCGAGCGCCCAGCGCCCCAGCAGGAAGATCATCACCGGCATCGCGAGCACCAGGACCAGGTTGCTGGAGGCCGCGTCGACGATCCGCAGGTCGGTGAGGTCGTTGACCCCCCGCAGACCCCCGCAGCCCGGGCACCAGAAGCCGAGGGCCGCCGACGGGCACAGCCCCCAGGACCCCGACTCGTGCGGGTCGCGCAGGTGCAGGGCGATCGTGGCCAGGCCCAGGCCACCGATCGTGGCGAGGGGCGCGAGCATCCGTCGTCCCCGCGCGGTCCCCTGCGGCGGCGCCTCGACGAGATGCTGGCTCATCGGCTGTGTCAGTGACCGGTCTCGTGGAAGCCCATCTTGGCCATCACCACGAAGAGGACCCCGGCCACGCCGACCAGCGCGACGCCGACCCAGAAGACCGGGTAGCTGATCGGGCTGAGCATCAGCCCGGCGCCGCCCACGGCGAACCCGAGCAGCCCGACCGCGACCGCGCTCCAGGCGGCGGGAGTGTTGCCGTGGTTGTCAGACATGGTGCTCCTTCGGTGACGTACGACTTCGATGCCGCGGGTCAGCGCGGCTGAGGCAACCCTAGTGCCTGACCCCGTCGGTCGGGCCATCGGTCGTGGTCGTCGGGTCACGCCCGTCGTCGATCGCGCGCCAGAGGTCGAGGTTGGTCTGCTCCTCCAGCGGTACGGCGGGCGGTGGCGCGGCAGTGCCGTCCCCGGGGGCGTCGTAGCGGCGCCCCATCTCGGGCCAGCGCCCCACCGAGCGGACCGCGAGCACCGAGGTCCCCGACGCGACCAGCGCGGCGAGCACACCGACGTACGACCAGACGGTGCGCGAGGCCGCCACCTCGACGCTGGCCCTGACGTCGACGAGGTTGCCCGGAGTCGCGAGCCACGCCGCCACGGCGAACCCGACGACACCGAGGGCGGCGAGCAGCCCGAGCCAGGTCACCGCGAGGCGGGCACGACCCCGCGAGACCAGGACCACGCCCCAGGTCGCCAGCAGCACGAGAGCCAGGGCCGTCACCGGTGGAGCGGTGGCGTCGAGCGTCGAGGCCGCGGCCGAGGAGAAGGCCGTCGCCGTTGCGTCACCACCGCGGTCGATGCTCGCCCAGTCCTGGTTGCCCGCGATAGCCGCCAACCCGCCGGAGGCGAGCCCGGCCACCACGACCGGGACGAGGCGGCCGCGGACCTCAGGCACCCAGCAGCCCGTCGTCGAAGCAGGTGCGAGCGCCGGTGTGGCACGCCGCGCCCTCCTGGTCGACCTTGACCAGCAGGGTGTCGCCGTCGCAGTCGAGACGGACCTCCTTGACCCACTGGACGTGGCCCGAGGTGTCGCCCTTGACCCAGTACTCCTGGCGTGAGCGGCTCCAGTAGGTCGCGCGCCCGGTGGTCAAGGTGCGGTGCAGTGCCTCGTCGTCCATCCAGGCCATCATCAGCACCTCTCCGGTGTCGTGCTGCTGCGCGATGGCCGCTACCAGGCCACGGCCCGAGGAGCCCTGCGGGTCGTCGGGGTCGGGGCTGCGCTTGAGGCGTGCGGTGATGGCGGGGTCGAGAGCAGTCACGCTCCCATTATGACGAGGCGGTCTGCGCCGCCCAGCTGTGGTGCAGACCGGCGTAGACCGACCCCTGCTCGGCCACGAGCACCGCGTGGGGTCCGCGTTGGACGATCCGACCGCGGTCGACCACCACGACCTCGTCGGCGCTCTCCGCGGTGGACATCCGGTGAGCGATGGTGACCGACGTCCGGCCCGACATCAGCCGCTCGAGGGCGCGCCCGATGCGCATCTCGAGCTGGGGGTCGACCGCGCTCGTGGCCTCGTCGAGCACCAGCAGGTCGGGATCGGCCAGGTGGGCCCGCAGCAGAGCGACGAGCTGACGCTCACCGGCCGAGAGCGACTCACCCCGCTGGCCGACACGCGTCTCGAGACCGTGCGGCAGTCCGGCGAGCCAGTCGTCCAGACCGAGCTCGTCGGCGCTCGCCCGGATCTCCGCCTCGGTCGCCGCCAGCCTCCCGTAGCGGACGTTGGCGCTGATGGTGTCGTCGAAGAGGAAGCCCTCCTGCGGCACCAGCACGACGCTGCTGCGCAGCGAGGTCTCGGAGATGTCGCGCACGTCGATCCCGTCGAGCAGGACCGCTCCTGTCGTGGGGTCCATCAGCCGGGTCAGAAGCTTGGCGAAGGTGGACTTGCCGGACCCGGTCTCCCCCACGATCGCGATCCGTCGACCCGCGCCGATGCTGAGGTCGACGGCGCGCAGCACCGGTGGTCCGGACGGGTAGGCGAAGCCGACGTCGGCGAAGCGCACGTCGATCGGTCCGCGCGGCAGCACGTGTCCGTCGGGGCCGGGGTCGACGAGGTCGGCCGGGGTGTCGAGGATGCCCAGGACCCGTCGCCAGCCGGCGATCGCGTTCTGCGCCTCGGTGACGATCTGAGTGCCCATCTGCACCGGCCCCACGAACAGGGTGACCAGGAAGGCGAAGGCCAGCACGGTGCCGGAGGTGATGTCGCCGGCGAACCCGAGCCAGATGCCGACGATCAGGACGCCGGCGTTGGCCAGCCCGGCGGAGACCCCGCCGAGCGAGAACGAGAACGCCGTGTAGCCCTGGGCTCGCACGCTGGCGCGTTGGTGGCGAAGGACCGCCTCGTCGATGCGGGCCTGGGTGCGCGCCTCCACGGCGTACGAGCGGACCACGGCCGCCCCCACGACGGGCTCGGAGATGGCCGAGAGCATCAGTCCGACCTGGTGACGCACGATGCCGTAGGCCTCGGAGAGCTTGCGCTGGAAGAAGCGCAGCGAAAGGAACAGCGGGGCGAAGCAGACCCACACCACGATGGTCAGCTGCCAGGAGTAGACGAGCATGACCACGGTCGCGATCAGGATCTGGCCGACGCTGATGATGAAGAGCAGTCCGCCGAAGACGAGGAACTGGCTCACCTGGTCCACGTCGCTGGTCACCCGGGAGACCAGGGCACCGCGACGCTCGGTGTTCTGCGTGAGGAGGGGCAGGTCGTGGACGTGGCGGAACGCCTTGATCCGCAGCGTGGCCAGGCCACGCTCGGAAGTGGTGAACAGCCGGCTCGTCATGGCGTACGACGCCCAGGTCGTGACCCCGATCGCGCCGGCTGCGACCAGCCCCATCAGCACCGTGAAGGAGGTGTCGGGACCTCCGTCGCCGTTGAGGCCGCGGTCGAGCGTCTGCTGCACGGCGATCGGCACGATGACCTGGCCGACGGATGCGAGCACGGCCAGCAGGAGCGTGCCGGCGATGCCGTCCTTGAGCTCGGGCGAGTAGTGGAGACCACGTCGGATTGTCGCCATCGCGCCCAGGTCCTCGCCCGTGGCCAGGCTGGTGTCGTTGGTCCGGTTGCGCGTTCCTCCTCCCGGCGCCGTGTGCTCGGACGGCTCCGACGGCTCGGACGGGTCGGGGGGCTCCGAATCGGGCTCGGCGGGGCGCTCGACGGTCGTCATCGGGTGACCTGCTCGGAGGAGTGCTCGTAGGCGTTGACGAGGCGCGCGTACGACGGGGAGCGGCGCAGCAGGTCGGCGTGCGTGCCCCGGTCGGCGATCCTGCCTCCCTCGAGGTGGAGGACCTCGTCGGCCAGGCCGATGGTCGCCTTGCGGTAGGCGACCACGACCAGGGTGGTCCCGCTGCTGCCGTCCGACGTGCTGCCGTGTCCGCCGTCGTGACTGCGCAGTCCGGCCAGGATCCGCTGCTCCACCTCGGGGTCGACCGCCGAGGTGGCGTCGTCGAGGATCAGCAACCGAGGACGTCGGACGAGGGCCCGGGCCAGGGAGATGCGTTGGCGCTGCCCTCCGGAGAGAGAGGTGCCCCGCTCCCCCAGCCTGGTGGACAGCCCCTCGGCCAGCTGCTCGACGAAGCCATCGGCCTGGGCGACACGCAGTGCTGCCCAGATCTGCTCGTCCGAGACGTCCGCACCCAGGGCGACGTTGCCGCGGATGGTGTCGTCGAAGAGGAACGCGGACTGCGGGACGATCGCCACCTGCTCGGCGAGGGCGCCGGGCGCCAGGTCGCGCAGGTCGGCGCCGTCGATCGTGATCGCACCGCGGTGGGGGTCGACGAGGCGGGTGAGCAACGTGGTGATGGTGCTCTTGCCCGACGCGGTCGCACCGACCAGGGCGATCGTGCTGCCGGGGGCGGCCACGAAGGAGAGTCCCTCGAGGAGTCGTTGACCGGGCTCGTAGCCGTAGCCGAGGTCCTCCACGCGGAGCTCGACACCACCGGTCCCGGTCGGCGCCGGCTGGTCGCCGTACGGCATCTCGCCGGTGCTGCGCAGCACGGTGTCGACGCGGCGGTAGCCGACCACGCTGCGAGGAAACTCGCCCAGCAGCCAGCCGATCGAGCGGATCGGGAAGGAGACGATGGTCAGGAGGTAGGCGACCGTGACCACGTCGCCGGCCACGGCCGCGCCGCTGCTCACCCGCGAGACGCCGACGGCCAGCACGATGAGGACACCGACGTTCGGCAGGGCGGCGAGGATCGGGTCGAAGGCCGCCCGGATCCGGCCGACGCGGATGTTGACCTCGCGCAGCTCGCGCGCCTTGGCCGCGAAGCGCTCGGTCTCCTGCGGCTCGCGGCCGAGCGTCTTGACGACCATGGCGCCGTCGAAGGACTCGTGCGCGATCTCGCTGACCTCGGCACGCAGCTCCTGGGCGCGAGTCGCCCAGCCCTGAGAGAGGTGCTGGTAGACGACATTGGTCGCGATGATCGCCGGGAAGATGAGCAGACCGACGACGGCCAGGACCAGGTCGGCCACGAGCATCTGACCGATCGCGATCACCATCATCGCGACGGTGCCGACGGCCATCGGCAGCGGCGCGATCGGGCCCCACGCGGCCTCGACGTCGGAGTTGGCGTTGGAGAGCAGCTCCCCGGTCGGGTGCTTCTGGTGCCACTCCATCGGCAGCGCCAGGTAGCGCCGGGTGACGGCACGTCGGGTGCTGGCCTGGAGGCGGTACTGCATGACCCCCGCGCCGACCCGGCGAGCGACGATGCCGACCGCCCGCAGGATGGCCACGCCCATGAAGAGCGCGAGGATGGCCCAGAGGAGCCCGCCGTCGACCTCGCCGTCGCGGAAGGCCGGCAGCACGACGTTGTCGGTCGACCAGCCGAGCACCCAGGCGTCGGCCACGGTCAGCGCGCCGAAGAGGATCGATCCGGCCGTCGAGATCGCGAAGACCCCGGGCTCACGCTTGATGGCGACCCACAGCACCGCGAAGCCCGCCCGGGTCGACCCGCGTCCCTGACGGTGATTGCGGTCGGCGAGCCCCGTCTCGGACCGGCCCCTCGTGTCGCTCACTGCGCTCCTCGCGTCCCGGCCCCCCGATGGCCGGCACTTCAGGCTAGGGCATCCCGCCGTCCTCGGATGAGCAGCTGGTGCGGAGTGTGAGTGCGTGGTCGGCACGCACGCCCGATGGACGTCGTGAGGGTGCGTCTCGGGGGCCGCCTACCGGTGCGACAGGAACAGGTTCGCGCCCTCACGGAGGCGACCTTCTACACACCGTCGGGACTAAACGGAGTTCCCGTTCACGTGGGTTGATGCAACATTCCGGCTAGTGGGGGTCGAGCTGGTTTCTGACGAGCTCGACGGCGCGGCCGTCCGCACGGATCGCGTCCTGGTCAGGCGGAGCCCTCGAGGCGGCAGACGAGGGCGTCGACCGCCTACGGCAGGGTCGTGTGCCTGAGACCGGTCCATGCACCGTGGTGAGGCACACGACCCGATGCCGTGGCGAGGAGGAGCGTGCCGTGAAGCGCCCAGCAGGGCCGCGGCCGCGGCCGGGTCGGCCAGGACGCCGAGCGCCATCGAACGGCGTACGTCGTGCGACTCCTCGCACCCGTTGGCCTTGAGAGCTGCGGCGACCGGGTTGAGTGCCTGGTCGAGGTCGTGGAGGTCCTTCCAGTCGCCGCGGGCCATCAGGTCGGCAACACCGGTGTCGGTGATCGAGGCCTCGTCGAGGCGCACGAAGCGGGCGTCGAGGTCCTCGATCTGCTTGATCTCCCTCTCCTCGGCGTGCCACCGGAGCATCGCGTCGTCCAGAAGCCGGTCCAGGGTGGCGGGTCCGACCTTGTCGACGATGTCGACCACGCGGGTGTCGATGTCGGCCACGACGTCGGCATGGGCGCCGAGCACGGTTTGCGCGACCCGGCGTGCACGCCAGGCCTGGACCTCCCCGGCGAGCATCCGGGCCCAGATCAACGGGAGGCGGTGGCGCAGGACCAGGGCGTCACGGATCAAGGACTTCCCGGCCCCGACTGTCCCTGCGCGAGGGGCCAGACCTCGGAGACCGTGCCCATCCGCGCAGACCGAGACCGGAACGCAGTCACCGCACCGGGTGACCGGCCGCGCCGAGTGCTCCCTTGACGTCGGCGATGCGAAGCGTGCCGAAGTGGAAGACCGTCGCGGCCAGCACCGCGTCGGCGCCGGCGTCGACGGCCGGGGCGAAGTGGTCGACCGCGCCGGCACCGCCCGAGGCGATCACCGGGATGGTGACCTCACGGCGTACGGCGGCGATCAGGTCGAGGTCGAAGCCGTCCTCGGTGCCGTCGGCGTCCATGGCGTTGAGCAGGATCTCGCCGGCGCCGAGGTCGGCGGCGCGCCGGGCCCACTCGATGGCGTCGAGACCCGCGGACTTGCGACCGCCGTGCGTGGTGACCTCCCAGCCGGAGTCGGTGCTCGCCCCGCCGGCGGTGACGCGGCGGGCGTCGACGGAGAGCACGAGGACCTGGTTGCCGAAGCGGTCCGCGATCTCGGCGACCAGCTCGGGACGGTGGATGGCCGCGGTGTTGACGGCGATCTTGTCGGCTCCCGCACGCAGGAGCCGGTCCACGTCGTCGACCGAGCTGATGCCGCCGCCGACCGTCAGCGGGATGAAGACCTCCTCCGCGGTGCGCGAGACGATCTCCATCGTCGTGGCCCGGCCCTCGTGCGAGGCGGAGATGTCGAGGAACGTCAGCTCGTCGGCGCCCTCGGCGTCGTAGGTGCGGGCGAGCTCGACCGGGTCGCCGGCGTCGCGCAGGTCCAGGAAGTTGATGCCCTTGACCACGCGCCCACCGTCGACGTCGAGGCACGGGATGACGCGTACGGCGAGACTCACCGCCCGCTCCCGGCCGCCCGGTTCGGGTGGTCCGCCGGGAGGGTCAGCGCCAGCGCGTCCTCGAGGGTGAAGCGACCCTCGTAGAGGGCGGTGCCCGCGATGGCTCCCTCGACGCCGGACGGCACCAAGGTCATCAGTGCCTCCAGGTCGGCGAGCTCGGTGACACCCCCGGAGGCGATGATCGGGGCGTCGGTGACCGCGCAGACGTCCTGGAGCAGCTGCAGGTTGGGGCCCTGCAGCATCCCGTCCTTGTTGACGTCGGTGACCACGTAGCGCGCACACCCTTCGGCGTTGAGCCGGGCGAGTACGTCGTAGAGGTCGCCGCCGTCGCGGGTCCAGCCCCGCGCGGCCAGGGTGCGTCCGCGCACGTCGAGCCCGATCGCGATCCGGTCGCCGTGCTCGGCGATCACCTTCGCGCACCACTCGGGCTGCTCCAGGGCGGCGGTACCGATGTTGACGCGCCGACAACCGGTGGCCAGGGCGGCCGCCAGCGACTCGTCGTCGCGGATCCCGCCGCTCATCTCGACCTGGATGTCGAGAGCGCCGACGATCTCGGCCTGCAGCTCCCGGTTGGAGCCACGCCCGAACGCAGCGTCGAGATCCACGAGGTGAAGCCACTCGGCACCGGCGTCCTGCCAGCGGCGCGCGGCGGCGACCGGGTCGCCGTACACGCGCTCGGAGCCGGCCACACCCTGGGCGAGCTGAACCGCACGACCCTCGGTGATGTCGACGGCAGGCAGCAGCTGGAGATAGGTCACGCCACACTCATTTCTAGGACTTCGGGACTCGGTCTGGGACTACGTCTGGGTGAGCAGCAGGAGGGCGACGGGAGTCAGCAGGACGCTGAGCAGCAGCACGAGCGAACGTAGCTCCCACCCGTCCGAGGCCAGGAACACCACGAGGTTGAGCCCGAAGACCGCGGCCAGGACCATCCCGGTGCTGCGCCGACGTCGAGCCGCGAGGGTGCCGCTGGGGCCTGGGGCCGGGCGTGGGATCCAGCCCAGCAGCACCTCGCGCCGCCGAGCGCTGCGGGCAGCCTTCTGAGCCGCGACCACCCGCGCCGCCTCGGCGATGGCAGCTTGTCGTTCGCGTTCCTCGCGGCGTCGGGCGCGTTCCTTGCTCACAGCGACGCGACCCAGTTGCGCAGCAGCGCGGCGCCGGCGTCGCCGGACTTCTCGGGGTGGAACTGGGTGGCGGTCAAGGGGCCGTTCTCGACGGCGGCGACGAAACGGTCCCCGCCGTGCTCGGCCCACGTGACCAGGGGGGCGCGGGTGCGGTCGTTGGTCTCCAGCACCCACTCGCGTGCACCGTAGGAGTGCACGAAGTAGAAGCGCTCGTCCTGGATGCCGCTGAACAGCGAGGTCTCGTCGGGGACCTCGACGGTGTTCCAGCCCATGTGCGGTACGACGGGCGCCTGCAGCCGCGAGACGACACCCGGCCACTCGGAGCAGCCCTCGGTGGTGACGCCGTGCTCGACGCCCTGCTCGAAGAGCACCTGCATGCCGACACAGATGCCGAGCACCGGCCGACCGCCTGCGAGCCGACGTCCGATGATCCGCTCGCCCTTGACCGCGCGCAGCCCCGCCATGCACGCGGCAAACGCACCGACACCCGGGACGACCAGGCCGTCGGACTCGAGGGCGGCGTCGAAGTCGGACGCGAGCGTGACCTCGGCGCCGGCGCGCTCGACCGCGCGCACGACCGACCGGACGTTGCCGGAGCCGTAGTCGAGGACGACGACCTGTGAGCGTGCAGGGTTCAAAGCGCGCCCTTGGTGGAGGGGATGCCCGTCTCGCGGGGGTCGAGGGCGATCGCATCACGCAGCGCCCGGGCGAACGCCTTGAACTGCGTCTCCACGATGTGGTGCGGCTCGCGTCCGGCCAGCACGCGGACGTGCAGGGCGAAGTGACCGTGGAAGGCGATCGACTCGAAGACGTGCTGGGTCAGCGATCCGAGGTAGGACACCCCGGACCCACCGAGCTGCACGTAGGCCTGCCCCTCGGGCTCGCCGGTGTGCACGCAGTAGGGGCGGCCGGACACGTCGACGACGGCCTGCACGAGCGCCTCGTCGAGCGGCACGGTGGCGTCACCGAAGCGACGCACCCCGGCCTTGTCGCCCAGGGCCTGGCGCAGGGCCTGACCCAGGGCGATCGCGGTGTCCTCGACAGTGTGGTGGGCGTCGATGTGCACGTCACCCTCGGTCTGCACGGTGAGGTCCAGCAGTCCGTGTCGGGCGAGCGCGGTGAGCATGTGGTCGTAGAAGCCCACGCCCGTGGAGATGTCGTGGCGCCCCGAGCCGTCGAGGTCGACCTCGACGATCACCTTCGACTCGCTGGTCTGGCGCTCGATGCGGGCGGTACGGCTCATGACTGCTCCTTGCTGGAGTCCTTGCTGGAGTCCTGGGTGGCGTCCTTGATGACGGTGGTGAGGGCCTGCCGGAACGCGGCCATCTCGTCCGCCGTGCCGATGGAGACGCGCAACCATCCCTCAGGACCAGTCTCGCGGATCAGCACGCCGAGTGCGAGCAGGCCCTCCCACGCGGCCCGACGATCGTCGAACGTGCCGAAGAGGACGAAGTTGGCGTCGGAGTCGGCCACGTCCAGGCCGAGGTCGCGCAGCCACGTCACCGTGGCGTCACGCTCGGTCCGCAGGCTGTCGACGGCGGCCAGCAGCTCGGGCGCGTGCCGCAGGGCCGCCAGCGCGACGGCCTGGGTGATCGACGACAGGTGGTAGGGCAGCCGGACGACTCGGATGGCGTCGGCGATGGCCGGGTCCGCCGCCAGGTAGCCCAGCCGCAGTCCGGCCGCGGCGAAGGCCTTGCTCATGGTGCGGGTGACCACGAGGTTGCGGTGCTGGGGCAGCAGCTCGAGCGCCGACGCGGTTCCGGCACGGCGGAACTCGCCGTACGCCTCGTCGACGACGACGATGCCGCGCTCCCCCACCAGCTCGCACAGCGCGCCGATCGCCTCGGGGGCCAGGGCGGTGCCGGTCGGGTTGTTCGGCGAGGGCAGGAAGACGACGTGGGGCTGCTCGGCCTCGACCAGCTCGCGGGCGGCCTCGAGGTCGAGACCGAAGTCGTCGGCACGCCGGCCGGCCACCCACCGGGTGTGGGTGTCGCGGGCGTACTCGGGATACATCGAGTACGTCGGCGCGAAGCTCACCGCAGTGCGGCCCGGGCCGCCGAATGCCTGCAGGAGCTGCAGCATGACCTCGTTGGAGCCGTTGGCCGCCCACACCTGGTCGGGCGTGATCGCGTGAGGCGTGTCGCGTGCCAGGTAGTCCGCGAGCGCGGCGCGCAGCTCGACGTGCTCGCGGTCGGGGTAGCGGTTCAGCGACGTCGCTGCCGCCTTGACCGACGCCGCGATGTCGTCGGTGCACGCCTCGGAGGGGCCGTAGGGATTCTCGTTGGTGTTGAGCTGCACCGGGACGTCCAGCTGCGGAGCGCCGTACGGCTCGATGCCGCGCAGCTCCTCCCGCACAGGAGGGAATGCCATGGCGGGCCTCAGTCCGCGAACCGGATGCTGACCGCGGCACCGTGGCCGGGCAGGTCCTCGGCCTCGGCCAGGGTGACCACGTGGTCGGCGACCTCGGCCAGGGCGTCTCGGGAGTAGTCGACGACGTGGATCGACTTGGTGAAAGCGCGCACCGACAGTCCTGAGGAGTGACAGGCACACCCGCCACTCGGCAGCACGTGGTTGGAACCCGCGCAGTAGTCGCCCAGGCTCACCGGTGCGTGCGGGCCGACGAAGATCGCGCCGGCGTTGCGCACGCGCCCGGCGACGGCCGACGCGTCGGCGGTGTGGATCTCGAGGTGCTCGGCGGCGTAGGCGTTGACGACGTCGAGGCCCTGGTCGAGGTCGTCGACCAGCACGATGCTCGACTGGGCGCCCGTCAGCGCGGTGCGAATGCGCTCGGTGTGGCGGGTGGCGTAGACCTGCTTGTCGAGCTCGACGTCCACCTCGTCCGCGAGGCGCTCCGACGTGGTGACCAGCACGGAGGCCGCCAACGGGTCGTGCTCGGCCTGGCTGATCAGGTCAGCCGCCACGAAGCCCGCGTCACCCGTGTCGTCGGCCAGGATCGCGATCTCGGTGGGGCCGGCCTCGCTGTCGATACCGACCTGGCCCTTGAGGAGCCGCTTCGCGGTGACGACGTAGATGTTGCCCGGCCCCGTGACGAGGTCGACGCGTCGACAGGGTCCGATCCCGTAGGCGAACATCGCGATCGCCTGGGCACCACCGACGGCGTACACCTCCTCGACGCCCAGCAGGGCGCACGCCGCCAGGATCGTGGGGTGCGGCAGCCCGCCGAAGTCCTTCTGCGGCGGGGAGGCCAGCGCCAGGGACGGGACCCCGGCTGTCTGGGCGGGGACGACGTTCATCAGGACGCTGGAGACGAGAGGGGCGAGCCCGCCGGGCACGTAGAGCCCGACCCGGTCGACCGGCACCTTGCGGTGGGTCACCCGGGCCCCTGGCCCGAGCTCGGTGTGGGCATCCTGCTCCAGCTCGGCGGCGCAGGTGACGCGCAGGCGCCTGATCGACTCCTCGAGTCCGGCCCGGACGGCGGGGTCGAGGTCGTCGAGCGCGGCGGTGATGGTCGCCGCCGGGACCCGGATGTCGTCGTCGGCGGTCCCCCCGTCGAAGCGCTCGTTGTAGTCGAGGATCGCCTCGAGCCCGCGGGTGCGCACGGCCTCGCAGATGTCATGGACCGCCGGGACCGCCGCCTCGATGTCGAAGTCCGCGCGCGGGACGGCGCTGCGGTAGTCGGCGAGGGCGTTGCCTCGCAGGTCGATGCGGCGAATCATGGGGTCCAGTCTACGAAGTCGTGCCGACTCCCCCGGCATCGCCGACACTGGCTGGACGGCGCCGGGGCGGGCAGTAGGTTGGGCGCGTGACCGAGACCCTGCCGATGTTCCCGCTGAACTCGGTGCTCTTCCCCGGCCTCAGCGTGCCCCTGCACGTGTTCGAGGACCGGTACCGGGCGCTGGTCCACCACCTGCTGCGCATCGAGGACCCCGCCGCACGGGTCTTCGGCTCGGTGGCGATCCGGGAGGGCTACGAGGTCGGCGACCACGGCGCCCAGTCGTTGTTCCGGATCGGCTGCAAGGCCCAGCTCACCGAGATCGAGTCGCACGACGACGGCAGCTTCGACGTCGTCGCGGTCGGTCTGGAGCGGATCAAGCTCGATCGTCTCGACCGGGGCGACCTGTTCCCGCTCGGCCACGTGACCGAGCAGCCCGAGCAGACCCCACCGGTGGACGAGGACGTCCTCGAGCGCGCACGATCCACCTTCACCGCCTACCGGATGGCGCTCACCGAGATCCGGACCGACCCCTACACCGGCACCTTGCCGCGCGACCCGACGTACCTGTCCTGGACGTTGGCGGCCTGTGCCCCGCTCCCGCTCCAGGACCGCCAGGCCCTGCTCGAGGCGGACGACGCGACCGACCGGCTCGTGCTCGTCACCGATCTGCTGCGCTCGGAGCTGAAGGCGATGAACGTGATCCCCTCGTTGCCGGCCACCGAGGTGGCGCGCACCCGCTGGAGTCCGAACTGACAGGGACTGCGCGAGGAACGAGCGCAGACCCGTCGTCAGTGAAGATTGAGTAAGCGCCGCGAGCGAGGAACGAGCTCGCGACGCGCGCATCGAAATCCGGCGAGCCGAGCGCCGACGGTGGGGACGGTCGGCGCACTTTGCACTGGGCTTCGTCGACGGCTCGTTCCTCGCCTGCTCAGCCTCCGCGCCGGCATGCCACCATCAACCCCATGCCCAAGAAGCACCCCGGCGGCACGCCTGCCACCGTCGCGCTGACGAGAGCCGGCATCGCCTTCACGCTGCGCCCCTACGACCACGACCCGCGAGCCGCCTCGTTCGGGCTGGAGGCTGCCGAGGCACTCGGTGTCCCTCCCGAACGGGTCTTCAAGACCCTGCTCGCGGATGTCGACGGCGCACTGACGGTCGCGATCGTGCCGGTCAGCGGACAGCTCGACCTGAAGGCCCTCGCACGCGCCGTCGGCGGCCGCAAGGCGGTGCTGGCCGACCCCGCGGCGGCCGAACGGGCCACGGGGTACGTCGTGGGTGGGATCTCGCCGGTCGGTCAACGGCGGGCGCACCCAGCGGTCCTCGACACCTCAGCCCTCGATCACGCCTCGGTCCTCGTCTCGGGTGGACGTCGCGGGCTGGACATCGAGCTGGCACCGACCGACCTGGTCGCGATCACGAGCGCGATCGTCGACGAGGTCGGCCGGGCCTGAGCGAGCTACTCGGTCGTCACCCGCAGCACGGCGTGACCCACGCCGTCGTCGTTCCATGCCGAGAGTCCCAGGGCACGGAGCGGGGTGAGGTTGTCCCGCACCTCCCCCGGCAGGTCGGGCAGCCCGGTCAACCACGGACCGGCGTCGAAGTTGACGAAGAGGACGGCGCCCGCCTCGTCCCCGTTGACGACTGCGTCCTGGTAGGCGTCGGTCTCTCCGAGGCCGCCGTCCTCGAGCAGCGAGGCCCGGTAGGTCGACGACGGGCCGGCGACGACGAAGTCGTCGTCTGCGTCGTAGCCGAGCAGCGTGGCGAGGGAGTCGTCCCCTGAGGTCCTCACCAGCTGGTCGACGAGGTCGCCGATGTCGTCCGCGTCCCCCTCGACCTTCAGCGCGAGCTCCAGGTCGGTGGGCGGCTCCGGCTCCTCGAAGCCGGTGAGGTCGGCGTCCCCGCCGAGCGCGAGCGCGGCCGACTCGCCCACGAGGGTCTCGAGGTCGTCGGGCAGGTCGAGTCCGGTCTCCTCCTCGGCCATCAGGAGGAATGCGTCGAGGCCACCCTCGCCGAGCACCTCGTCGGCGGACTCGGCGATCGCATCGAACCAACCGTCCTCGAAGCCCAGACCGAAGGCCACCGCAGTGTCCTCGGGAAGGGTGACGACGACGTCGTCGCCGCCGTCGTCCACGCCCGAGGCGGCCTCGACGTCAGCCGAGCCCACGGCGGCCTCGAGCTCGAGGCCGCCGTCGTCGAACCTGATCGTGAGAGCGGCGCCGGCGAAGTCGTCGGCAAGGCCCGCCAGCTGGTCGCTCATCCCCGTGGTGGGGCCTGCGAAGGGATCGCAGGCACCGCCGAACGGATCCTCGCTGAACGGGTCGTCACCGAACGGGTCGTCACCGAACGGGTCGTCACCGAGCGGAGGCAGGCACGTGTCACCGCTGAAGGCAGACTCGAAGCCACCGAAGACCTCCGCGACGTCGGCCAGCAGCTCGGCGGCCTCCGGCGCCACGTAGGCCGTGAGGATCCCGGGATCGCCCGCCTCGCCGGTCCAGCGCTGGAAGTCGCCGTCGGCGGCCAGCGGCGCGTCGGCGGCAGCCTCGGTGACCTCTGCGGCGATGTCGTCGGTCGACGCGACGACCGCCCAGTCACCCGCGACCGACCAGCCGAAGGTGTCGCCCTCGCCACCGCAGTCACGCAGCGCCGCCAACCCCTCCTCGGCTGCCTCGGCATCGTCGATCTGGACGACTCCGACCGCGTTGATGCCCAGGTCCAGGGGCCCTGAGGCGCCACCCATGTCGATCGCGGCGACGGCGAACCGGTCACCGAGCCATGGGTCGACGTCGTCGGCGAAGTCGAGGTCGGGACACAGACCGTCGCCCTGGAGCTCCTCGAAGAGCCGCAGGCGCAGGTCGTCGTCGGCCGCGAGGTCGACGTTGTCGGCGAAGGCCGGGAAGTTCCGCAGGGCCTGCAGCGCCTCGAGCTTCTGCCGACCGCTGGGGTCGAGGTCGACCGAGACGTAGCCGATCGTCGAGTCGGGCAGCGCCTCGGCGGGCTGCGGGCCGGTGGCGAAGATCATCGAGTATCCCGCCCACGCCCCCGCAGCGAGGACTCCCGCCCCGAGCAGGGCACCGCCCGCGATGAACGCACCGCGCCGCCCCCGGCCACCGGTGCCTGGTGGTCCTGACGGGCTCGGGGGGATCGGACCACCCCGACCGCTCTGCAGCACCTCGGCAGCACCGTCCGACCACGCCTGAGGCGAGCCTGGCGGGGCCGGCGGCGGCGGCGGTGGCGGCGGTGGCGGCGGTGGCGGCGGACCCGAGGGAGGTCCGGTGGGAGGAAGGTTGCTGGACATGTGGGTCATCCTCGATTCGACATGTCGGCGGAGGGAGCGGATGCAGCACGGTGGGACGGGTCTAGGACGAAGCACTACCCGGTCTGGTTCCGGATGAATCCTCGTCCAGCCACGTCGGCCGCTCCAGCCAGCGCGGGTCGTCGCTCTCCCGGCGTCGTGACTCCGCGGTCACGGCGGTGAGCAGGTAGGTCACGCACAGACCCAGGAGCGAGCCCAGTGGCCACGCCACGAAGGGGCTGGCCCCCTTGATCGACAGCGCCGCGGGCAGCACGGTGCCGGTGGCCGCATCGGCCTCCAGCGTCGTCGGGTCGACCGGTCCCAGGTGGGTGCCGAGCCGGTAGGCCACCAGGCTCGCGAGGGCCGAGCCCGCCGTCACGGCCACCAGCATCACGAGCTCCGAGCGACGCCCGAGCAGGCTGCACAGCACGCCGAGCAGCACACCTGCGGCCACGCCGAGCACGACGTACATCGCCGTGCCGTCGAAGAACCCCTCCAGGCTCGGGAAGTCGAAGACGAACAGGTCGCCCTCGGCCCGATAGCCCGGCACCCACGTGCCGTCGACCACGACCCCGACCGTCGGCGTCCACCATCGCTCCCAGATCCAGCCGACGAAGGCACCGGCCCCGGCGAAGGCCGTCAGGACCAGCAGGGGCTCCACGACCTGCCCGAGGGGTCGAGACCGACCTGTCGAGGGAGTGGAGGACGCAACGCCGGTCGCACGACCGTGCGCGATCATCCCGTCAGACATCCTGGTCCCAGCAGCTGCTTCAAGTCCGCGAACAACGCCGAGGTCGGCGTCACCCGAAGGCGGTCGTCCAGGCGCATCACCTTGGTCGACTCCCGTGCGAGCAACCGTAGCCGTACCTCGGTGAGGCCCGGGTGCGCGCCGAGGACGTCCTTGAGCTGCTCGATCACCGGGGCGGTGCACCGGGTGGAGGGCAGGCTGATCGTGACCGGCCCGGTAGGCCCACCCGGACCGGTGTTGAGGTCGGGCACGGTGAGCTCCTGCCCCCGCAGCTCGGGCTGCTCCTTGTCGCGCGAGAGCTGGCCCTTGACCCGCACGATGGCGTCCTCGACGAGGTAGGGGCTCGCCAGCTGGTAGGAGCTGGGGAAGAGCAGCACCTCGATGGCACCGTCGAGGTCCTCGAGCGTGATCGTGGCCCAGGCGTCGCCACGCTTGGTGATCTTGCGGTTGACCGACGTGATCAGGCCGCTGATCGTCAAGGTGCTGCCGTGGGCGCGTTCTTCGTCGAGCATCAGCTGCCCGATGGTGCAGTCGGTGCCGGTGGACAGGACGTGCTCGAGCCCGAGCAGCGGGTGGTCGGAGACGTAGAGACCGAGCATGTCGCGCTCGTGCCCGAGGAGGGTCATCTTGTCCCACTCGTCGATGTCCGGAACAGCGATGCTCGTCCCGGCCGAACCCACGTCGGTGGCCTCCAGCAGGTCGAACATCGAGTCCTGCCCACCCTCGGTGTTCTTCTTCGAGTCGACGAAGCGGTCGACGGCGTCGTCGACGATGCTCACGACCGCCTTGCGCTTGTGCTTCATGTCGTCGAAGGCGCCACCCCGGGCAAGCGAGTCGATCACCCGCTTGTTGCACGCCTGCAGCGGGATCTTGTCCATGAAGTCGTTGAAGTCCTCGAAGCGTCCCCGCTCGGTGCGGGCAGCCACGATGTGGTCCACCACGTTGGCACCCACGTTGCGGATCGCGGTCAGGCCGAAGCGGATGTCGGTGCCGACGGGGGTGAACGTCGCGGCGGACTCGTTGACGTCGGGCGGCAGGACCTGGATCTTCATCCGGCGGCACTCGTTGAGGTAGATCGCCATCTTGTCCTTGTCGTCCTTCACCGACGTGAGCAGGGCAGCCATGTACTCGGCCGCGTAGTGGTGCTTGAGGTAGGCGGTCCAGTACGAGATCAGTCCGTACGCCGCGGTGTGGGCCTTGTTGAAGGCGTAGTCGGAGAACGGGACCAGCACGTCCCACAGCGCCTTGATGGCCGCAGCCGAGTAGCCGTTGGCCTTCATGCCGTCGGAGAAGGGGACGTACTCGGCGTCGAGAACCTCCTTCTTCTTCTTGCCCATCGCGCGCCGCAACAGGTCGGCCTGACCCAGCGTGTAGCCCGCGAGCTTCTGGGCCACGGCCATGACCTGCTCCTGGTAGACGATCAGGCCGTAGGTCTGACCCAGGATCTCCTTGAGCGGCTCCTCGAGCTCGGGGTGGATCGGGGTGCTCTCCTGCTTGCCGTTCTTGCGCAGGGCGTAGTTGGTGTGGGAGTCGACACCCATCGGCCCGGGTCGGTACAGAGCCAGCACGGCCGAGATGTCCTCGAAGTTGTCGGGGCGCATGAGTCGCAGCAGGCTGCGCATCGCTCCCCCGTCGAGCTGGAAGACGCCGAGGGTGTTGCCGGTCCCGAGCAGCGCGTAGGACGCGGGATCGTCCAGGGCCAGGTCCTCCAGGACCAGCTCCTCGCCGCGGTTGGCGCGGATGTTGTTGACGCAGTCGTCGAGGACGGTGAGGTTGCGCAACCCCAGGAAGTCCATCTTGATCAGGCCGAGGTTCTCGCAGGTCGGGTAGTCGAACTGCGTGATCATCGCGCCGTCGGCGGGGCGCTTGAGCATCGGGATGATGTCGAGCAGCGGCTCGGAGGACATGATCACCCCGGCGGCGTGCACGCCCCACTGCCGCTTGAGGCCCTCGATCCCGATCGCGGTGTCGACCACCTTCTTGACGTCGGCGTCGCCGTCGTAGAGACCCCGGAACTCGCCGCCCTCGCCGTACCGCTTGTGCTGGGGGTCGAAGACCTCCTGCAGGGGTACGTCCTTGCCCATCACCGCGGCCGGCATCGCCTTGGTGATCCGGTCACCCATCGCGAACGGGTAGCCGAGGATCCGGCTGGCGTCCTTGACGGCCTGCTTGGCCTTGATGGTGCCGTAGGTGACGATGTAGGAGACCCGGTCGTCGCCGTACTTGTCCGTGACGTACTTGATGACCTCGCCGCGGCGACGCTCGTCGAAGTCGATGTCGAAGTCGGGCATCGAGACACGGTCGGGGTTGAGGAACCGCTCGAAGATCAGGCCGTGGACCAACGGGTCGAGGTCGGTGATCCGCATCGCGTAGGCGACCATCGACCCGGCCCCCGACCCACGGCCGGGCCCGACGCGGATGCCGTTGTTCTTGGCCCAGTTGATGAAGTCGGCGACCACGAGGAAGTAGCCGGGAAAGCCCATCTGCATGATGACGCCGAGCTCGAACTCGGCCTGCTTCTGCGAGGCCTCCGGAACGCCACCGGGGTAGCGCGCCTCCAGCCCGCGCTGGACCTCCTTGACGAGCCAGGAGTCCTCGTTCTCGCCTTCGGGGCAAGGGAACTTGGGCATGTACTTGCCGACGGCCTCGGAGAACTCGACGTCGCACCGCTCGGCGATGAGCAGGGTGTTGTCGCAGGCCTCACGCAGGTCGTACTTGTCGACCCACAGCGCACGCATCTCGGCGGCCGACTTCAGGTAGTAGCCGTCGCCGGAGAACGCGAAGCGCTGCCCTGGTCCGTCCCCGGCCGGGATGTCCATCGTGGAGCCGGAGTTGATGCACAGCAGGTGCTCCTGGGACTTGGCGTCCTCGCGCATCACGTAGTGGGAGTCGTTGGTCGCCAGCAGGGGGATCTTGAGGTCGGCCCCCAGGCGCAGCAACCCGTCGCGGACGCGGTTCTCGATGTCGAGACCGTGGTCCATCAGCTCGAGGAAGTAGTTCTCCCGACCGAGGATGTCCTGGAAGTCGGCCGCCGTCTGGCGCGCGGCCGCGTAGTTGCCGTAGCGCAGGTGGACCTGGATCTCCCCGGACGGGCAGCCGGTCGTGCCGATGATCCCCTTCGCGTGCTGGGACAACAGCTCGCGGTCGGCACGAGGGTGCTGGAAGAACCCGTCGCGCCAGGCGCCCGTCGAGATGCGGAACAGGTTGTGCATGCCCTGCGTCGACTCCGAGAGCAACGTCATGTGGGTGTAGGCGCCCCGCGAGGAGACGTCGTCGGGGCCGCCGTCGTAGAAGTTGACCCGCTTGCGCTCGTGCCGGCTGATGTTGGGGGTGAAGTAGGCCTCGATGCCGATGATCGGCTTGACGCCGGCCTTCTTGGCCTTGGAGTAGAACTCGTAGGCGCCGAAGACGTTGCCGTGGTCGGTCATCGCCACGGCCGGCATCTCGAGCTCGGCGGCACGTTCGGTCAGAGCCCCGAGCCGCGCCGCACCGTCGAGCATGGAGTACTCGGTGTGGACGTGCAGGTGGACGAAGGAGTCCTTGCTGCCGCCCGAGCCTGCGGTGGTGCTGGTCGTGGCGGTCTCAGGGGTGCCGGCAGACATCGGTGGCGTCCTCGTCGGGTCGTGTACGGGCGTGCTGCAGTGGTCTCGTGCATGCCGGTGAGCAGCCGAGCGACCTTCTGGGGGAAGGGTCCTCAGCCTACGTCACCGGCACCGCCGATGGTGCCAGGCGCCGCCGACAGCCACAGGTCGTCCGCGCCCCCCGCGGCCCGCTTCACGGGGACCACACGACACGGACGTCCGGTGCACGTTCCTCGTTGTCACTGCCGTCGGTGCGCTCGACCTCCACGAGCCCGTGGGCGGCGTAGAAGGCGCGGGCGGGCGCGTTGACCTCGAAGACCCACAACCCGAAGCCGGCGGGGCGTCGCGCCTGTGCCAGGGCAAGCAGCGCCGACCCGATCCCCCGACCGGCATGGCCCGGCACGACGTACAGGTCGTCGAGCCACTCGCGGGTCAGGCGCACGTAGGCAACGATCGCGCCCGCCGCCTCGGCGACCCACACCTCGTCGATGCCCAGGCGCTCGGTGAGCCAGGCCAGTGTCTCGTCGTCATGGTGCACGCTGGCCGGCATCGTCGCGGACCTCACGGCCGCAGCCCGCGACGCCAGGTGCACGGCCGTGACCGAGGCCGCGTCGTCCGGTGTCGCCGGGCGCAGCGTCAGGTCAGTGGGAGTCTCGGATGGCATCGAGGGACCGGGCGAGCTCGACCGGGTAGGCGGACTCGTAGCTGACGTACTCCCCGCTGTCGGGGTGCTCGAAGCCGAGCTTGACCGCGTGCAGCCACTGGCGGGTGACGTCGAACCTCTTCGCCAGGGTCGGGTCGGCGCCGTAGGTCAGGTCACCCACGCAGGGATGCTTCAGCGCCGACATGTGCACCCGGATCTGGTGGGTCCGCCCGGTCTCGAGGTGCACCTCGAGCAGGCTCGCGAAGCGGTGCGCCTCGAGGGTCTCGTAGTGCGTGACGCTCGCGCGGCCGCCGTCGAGGACGGCGAACTTGTAGTCGGCGCCGGGGTGGCGAGCGATGGGCGCGTCGATCGTGCCCTCGAGCGGGTCGGGATGACCCTGCACGACGGCGTGGTACGTCTTGTCGACCGTCCGGTGCCGGAAGGCGTTCTTGAGCACGGAGTAGGCGTGCTCCGACTTGCAGATCACCATCACGCCCGAGGTGCCGACGTCGAGGCGCTGCACGATGCCCTGGCGCTCGGAGGCACCGCTGGTCGCGATCCGGAAGCCGGCACCCGCGAGGTGCCCGACCACCGTGGGGCCCGACCAGCCAGGTGAGGGGTGGACCGCGACGCCGACGGGCTTGTCGATGACCACGATCGAGTCGTCGTCGTGGATGATCCCGATCCCCTCGACGGTCTCGGGGACGACCTCCAAGGGGTCGGACTCCACCGGGATCGTCACCTCGAGAAGTCCACCGGGAAGGACCCGCTCACTCTTGCTGACCTCCGCACCGTCGACCTGCACCAAGCCGCGGCTGATCAGGTCGGCCGCCCGCGTGCGTGAGAGTCCGAACATCTGCGCGATGGCGGAGTCCACCCGCTCGCCCGCCAGGCCCTCGGGGACGTGCAGGCTCCGGTAGTCGGACTGGGTCATTCCGACTCCACCTCGGTCGTGTCCTCGGCGGCTGGTGCCGCGTGGCGCTCCGCCTCGATGGCGTCGGCGTCGTCGTCCGACTCTCGCGTGCCGTCCAGACGCATGCCCCGGAAGGCCTGCAGGATGATCAGGCCGGCCGCCACGTTGATGCACATGTCCGCGACGTTGAAGACCGGCCAGTTGGGCAGCTGCAGGAAGTCGATGACGTGGCCCTGGAACGACCCGGGCGGGCGCAGGATCCTGTCTGTCAGGTTGCCGGTCACACCCGCGAGCAGCAGCCCGAGAGCTACCGCCCACGCCGGGCTTCCGAGACGACGTGCGAACCACAGCACGGTGACCGCCGCGATCACTGACAGCACGGTGAGCACCGGCGTGAGCTCGGTGCCGATGCTGAACGCGGCGCCGGGGTTGCGGACCAGGTTGAGCTGCAGCAGCTCGCCGACCACGTTGACGTCGGGACGACCGTCGAGCTTCGCGACAGCGATGGCCTTGCTGACCTGGTCGGTCGCGTAGGCCGCCAGCGCCACGAGGACGAAGACAACGCGAACACGGCCGCGGGATCCTCCGGCGGCCTCAGCGGTGCCTACCGGCGTTCCTCGCGCTGCTTGCATGTCATGCACAGTGTGGCACGCGGAAATGCCATGAGCCGCATCTTGCCGATCGCCTGACCGCACGACTCGCACACGCCGTACGTGCCGTCGTCGATGCGCGCGAGGGCACGATCGATCTGGGCGACCTTGTCGCGCTCGTTGCCCAGCAGCGTGATCTCGTAGTCGCGCTCGAAGCTGGAGGCACCCACGTCCGCCTGGTCCTGGCCCGCCCCGTCGCCGGAGTTGCGGAGGAGACCGTCCAGCTCTGACTCATGCTGCTCGACGATGCCCGAGCTGTGCTCGCGCTGCTCGTGGAGCTCGTCGAGCACCTCCTTGAGCTCCTCCGGGGTCCACGCCGACTCGCCCTCCTGCACCACCAACGCGCTCGCGGGGGCCTTCTTGGCGGGGGCCTTCTTGGCCGGGGCCTTCTTTGCCGGGGCCTTCTTCGGGGGCGCGGCCTTCTTGGCGGGCGCGGCCTTCTTGGCGGGCGCGGCCTTCTTGGCGGGCGCGGCCTTCTTGGCGGGCGCGGCCTTCTTGGCG
>NZ_JAPYPS010000044.1 GCF_029937575.1 Nocardioides sp. | reverse complement strand
TCCGTGCTTTTAGCCCCGGTGTCGCCCGATCACTCGTGAAATCCCGAGGCTAGTGCCGCGTCACCGCGGACCCGCGACGAACCCCACTGTGGTCAGCGCAGGTCGGGGGCAGCCGTGAGCTCACCGAACCCGGTGTCGTACGCCGCGTCCAGGTGCGCCAGCAGGGCGACGTTGAGCGGGGCCAGCCGGTCACCGGGCTCGAGCAGCGTGCACGGGTCGATCTTGGCGAAGAACCCGACCGGGGTGTCGGCGGCCATCAGCTCGCTGCCCGTCGGCCAGTCGGTGCGGGCGAGCGCCGTGCCGTCGTAGGAGACCGGGTAGGAGTGGGTGCCGGAGACGGAGACACCCTGGCCGACGGCGCTCGGTCGGCCGTGTCGACGCGCGTCCATCAGCGGGAGGAGCGACTCGAGGTCGGCCGCGCTCAGGCCGGTGTCGATCCCGCGGACGAGTGCCGCCTGGAGGAACCAGAAGAACGCCGGATCGACCGAGGCGATGGTCGAGACGCCCGCGCTGGCACGGGTGTTGAGCTCGGTCGGACGGAAGCCGTCGACCGTCAGGACCCCGTCGATCCCGAACGCGCCGCGGTAGTCGTGGCGGGCGGCGAGGTGGTCTCCGACGCGGCGAGCCGCAGCTCGCATCGCCTCACGATCCGCGGCGGGCGGGTCCCACCAGGTGCTCAGGCCGCCGTAGACGAAGCGGCGCCGAGCCTCGTCGCGCAGGATCGCCAGCTCGACGGGGCGGAACGCCGCGGTCCCCGAGTCCGGCACCGCGAACCCGTGGATCGAGCAGGGCACCCCGTCGAGGAAGCCCATGACCCGGACCCGGTCGCAGCGCGGGGCGAAGAAGGCGAACGCCGCGGCCTCGTCGTCGGTGTCGCGCACCCACCGCACGAAGTTGCCGCCGCCGTTGAGCCCGTCGCGCGCATCGCCGCTCCACACGACGCCCCCGGAGGTTGCCAGCGACCTGCTCGCCGCGGCCAGCTCGGCACGCTCCACCGGGCAGATCCGGTACGGCGCGTGGTCCACGCCGGCGGCCTCCCACAGGCCGTCGGCGAGCATCTTGTCCTCCAGGGCGAGGTAGGACGCAGGCCTGCCACCGGTCACCGGGCGACCGAGGATCGGCTCGTCGTCCGCCACGAACGGAGAGGTGTGCCAGACGCCGCGCCGCTCCGGGTCGAAGGCCTCGATGGTGTCGGCCACGTCGCTGGGCAGGTTGCGCACGGCCCGGTCGAGGACCCGCACCTCCTCGGTCATCGACGCCGTCGGCGGGAGATCGACCTCGACGACCGTGCACGAGCCCTCGGGTGGCACCGGACCGGCACCGGTCCCCGTCGAGAGCACGAGCACGCGGCACCCGAGTGCGACGAAGTGCTCGACGAGACCGGTGCAGCCGGCCAGGATGCCGGGACCCAGGAGGACCGGCCGCCCGGAGTACGTCTCGGCCAGGCGGGCGGTGGCCGCGTCGCGGGTGGTGTCGTCGGCGAGGTCGAGCGCCATCGCGAAGTCCCGTCACTCCACGTCGATCGGCGGTGCCGCGGTGAGCCGCACCAGCTCGTCGTACGTCGTGGAGAACACCGCGGCGGGGTGGCCGGCGGCCGCCCAGACCACGGGGTGCCGCTCGAGCCAGCGATCGAGGTAGGTCGGGACCGGCGCCGGGTGGCCGAGGGGGGAGACCCCGCCGATGACCTGGCCGGTGTGCTCACGGACGAAGTCGGGGGTGGCCCGGCGCAGCCGCTCCACCCCGATCAGCGCGGCGACCTTGTCGGTGTCGACGCGGTGGGCGCCGGAGGTGAGCACGAGCACCGGGTCGCCGCCGGCGTCGAAGAGCAGGCTGTTGGCGATCGCGCCGACCTCGCACCCGAGCGCCTCGGCGGCGAGGGCCGCGGTGTGCACGGCGTCGGGCAGGGTGACGATCTCACCCGTCCCGCCGAGACGGGCATGCACGTCTCGGAACCGGGCGATGGAGGGGTGCTCGGTCGACATGGGTGCGACCCTATGCTCGACCTGGCGGTGGAGCATCTGTGTTTCGGCCGCACGCCTGCGGGGGTAGGGACCGATCGTGGAGGACCAGATGAGCCCAGCAAGTCCAGCGAGCCCGGCGAGCCCGGCGAATCCGGCGAATCCGGCAGGGGAAGGTCGATCCGTGATGGCGCGGCCCGCGTCGGTCGCCCGTGCCTCGTGGGTGATCTGGACGCTGGTCGTGGTGGCGACCGCCGTCACCGTGCTCGCGGTGGTCCGCGACGACGACCTGGTCGCAGCCTGGGCAGGGGGCCAGGGGCGCTCGGTCGACGACACCCGCGTCCCGCCGTCGTTCACGCCCGTCGTGGTGGTCCTGTACGTCGTGATCTCCGTCCTGCTGCTCGTGCTGCTGGCCTTCCTGCGCGGTGGTCACAACTGGGCCCGGCACTGCATCGCCGCCGGTGCGGCGCTCGCTGCGTTCTCCGTGCTCTCCGGGCTGCGGACCGATCCGCCGGTGGAGTTCGCGGTGGCAGCGATCGTGATCGTCGTCCTCGCCGCGATCCTGCTCGTGCTGCTCTACCTCCCGACCACGAACGCCTACGTGGGCAAGATCGCCAGACCGTCGCGCGCTTCCTGATCGACACCTGACGGCCACCTGAGGCCCTGCCGCAGCCCGGCCGGGACCAGGTCTCGGTGCCTGGCGCGGGCTCACCCTTGACGCACTGTCGGCGGGGAGGTGTAGCGTTCGGGTTGTTCGAACGTGTGTTCGATCAACCGGTGGGGTCGACCTCGACCCCCGGCCCCGCCGGTCCCCTTCGTGTCCCCGTGACGTCTCGTGGCGTCCCTGTGGCGGCACCGTGTGCTCAGAGCAGGAGGCCGGTCGTGAGGCGATATGACGATCCCGTCGAGGTCCGACGAGGCTGGGTGGACGGAGCGCTCGACGCCGGCTGCGCGCCCGAGCAGTTCCTCTGGAGGGGGCGGCTCTGGAAGGTCAGGGCCGTGCTCGCCAGCTGGGTGGAGACCGGCGCCTGGTGGTCCTCGGCCGAGGTGGACGCGGTGCTCGGCACCGACGCGCGGGCGACGGCCGAGTCCGGGGCGGTGGCCGTGCGCTCGGTCCCCGACCTGCTGGGTGAGCGTGAGCTGTGGCGGGTCGAGGCCGGCCGCAGCGGTGCCGGCGGTCCCGGGGGAGAGGCGATCACCGGTGTCTTCGAGCTGTCCTTCGACCACGACGACGGCCGCTGGTCGCTCGTCGGCTGCGACGACTGAGAGGCAGGCTCGTGATCACGTCCTCCATCGGCCCGACCGAGATCAACCCCTACACGCTGCCCGCGACCACGCACTCCTACCTCCTGCGGGCGGCAGAGTCCCTGAGCGAGGCGATCGCGACCAGTGACGTCGCCACTCGCTACGCCTGTGCCCACGTCGCGGCCCTGCGGGCCGCCGCCGCACTGCTCGCCGCGCGAGCTCGGCCGGCGCCCGCGCGGCGGCGTCCGCAGAAGAATGCCTGGGTGCTCCTGGCCGAGGTCGCCCCCGAGCTGGGTGAGTGGGCCTCGTTCTTCGCGGCCGGTGCCGGCAAGCGGGCGGCCGCCGAGGCGGGTTCGAGCCGAGCGGTCACCGAGCGGGAGGCCGACGACCTCGTGCGTGACGCCGACCGCTTCCTCGGGGTGGTGGAGTCCGCCCTCGGCCTGATGCCGCACGCACCCGTGCGTGAGCATCTGGTCAGCCGTCCGGCCTGACCGGCGACCGGCTGGGTGGGCCGAGGTGAGCGCAAGGGTTATCCCCACTGCGCCACGCCACTGACTCCCGCGAGGCTGGGGGCATGACTCTCGGACATCCTGGTGACCCCGCCGAGCCCAGCGCCGTACGGCGACCCGTGGCCCGGCTCCTGACGCTCCTGCTGCTGGCGCTCGGCCCGACCGTGGCCGGGCTGGCTCCCGTCGTACCGATCACCGCGGCCCAGGCCGCGACGACCTCGGTGGCGGCCGCCCGGGCGGGTCAGGACGGCTCGACGGCTACCGTGCGCGGCTACGTCGTGGGCCAGCCCACGTCGTCCTCGACCGTGGTCACCAGCGGCTTCCCCAACGACTACGCCCTCGCGCTGGCGGACTCGCCCGGGGTCACCGACACCTCGCAGATGCTCTACGTCCAGGTCCCCAGCTCCTTCCGCGACGCGTGGGGGCTGCAGAGCAACCCGTCGTTGCTGGGTCAGCAGATCGACGTGACCGGCGCCAAGGAGGCCTACTTCTCGCGGCCAGGACTCAAGTCCGCCTCGGACTTCGCCCTCGCCGACGGCCCCGGCGACCCGGACCCGGGCCCCGAGCCGGGTGCCGGCGGCGGGACCACGGAGTACGACTCGACCTACTGGGCGCCGGCGATCGGCAAGAGCGGCGCGGCTCTCGAGTCGTCGCTGCACGCGATCATCTCGAGCGGCGTGACCCGACTGTCCTACTCCCAGGTGTGGGTGGCGCTGCGCGACACCGACGAGGACCCGGCCGACTCCTCCCACGTGATCGAGCTCTACTCCGGCGACTCGATCTCCAAGAACGCCAACGGCGGCGGCGTCGACCAGTGGAATCGCGAGCACGTCTGGGCCAAGTCGCACGGCGACTTCGGTACGGCGACCGGTCCCGGGACCGACATCCACCACCTGCGTCCGACCGACGTGACGGTCAACGGCGCCCGCGGCAACCTCGACTTCGACGAGGGCGGCACGCAGAGCTCCGAGGCGCCCGGCAACTACGCCGACTCCGACTCCTGGGAGCCGCGCGACGCCGTCAAGGGCGACGTCGCCCGGATGGTCTTCTACATGTCGGTGCGCTACGAGGGCGGCGACGGCTTCGCCGACCTCGAGGTCAACGACCAGGTCGGCAACGGCTCCGCGCCCCACATCGGCAAGCTCTCGGTGCTGCTGGAGTGGAACGCCGAGGACCCGCCCAGCGCCTTCGAGATGCGCCGCAACGACGTCATCTACGACGACTACCAGGGCAACCGGAACCCCTTCATCGACCACCCCGAGTGGGCCGACGCGCTCTGGGGTTGACGCGCTGCCGGAGGCCCGTCGTACAGTAGGCGCAGTCGAACACCTGTTCGACAGGGGTGCCGGTCCGGCCCCGTCCCGTTGTCCGAGCCAGGGGTCGAGCCAGGCTGTGGAGGCCCTCGCCCATGATCTCAGGTTCCGACCCGTTCCCCCACCTGCACGTCGCCTCGGGCTACTCCCTGCAGTACGGCGCCTCCCATCCTCACGTCCTGGTCGAGCGGGCCGCCGAGCAGGGCATGGACACCCTCGCGCTGACCGACCGCGACGGCACCTACGGCGCGGTGAAGTTCGTCAAGGCGTGCCAGCAGGCGGGGATCCGGCCGGTGCTGGGGGTCGACCTGGCCTACCGGGCAGCGCTCGCCTCCCGCTCGCCTGCCGGTCGTACGCCGGCCCGAGGCGGCGCCTACCGCGACCTGCCCCTCGAGCAGGGCGGGGCGGCGCGGGTGCGGTTCCTGGCCAGCGCCGACACCGGGGGCGGACGGGCCGGCTGGGCGGCGCTGTGCCGACTGGTCTCCGCGGTCCACCTCGCCGGCGAGCGAGGGAGCCCGGTCCTCGACCTCACCGACCCCGAGCACCTGTCCGACGAGATCGCCACGCTGCTCGGCAGCGGCAACCTGGTCGTGCTGCTCGGAGCCGACTCCGAGGTGGGCCTGGGGGCGACCCGGCGCCGCGACGACCTGGCCCGGGCGGCTCTCGCGCCGTGGCAGCGGCTGGTGCCGTCCACCCACCTGGTCGTCGAGCTGGTCTCCCACCGACTGCCCGGCAGCCATGCCCACGGATGGGGCCCCGGCACCACCCCGCACGCGGCTCGGATGGCCACGATCGCCCGCAGCGCCGGGTTGTCGGCGATCCTCACCAACGCGGTGCGCTACGCCGATCGCCGCGACGCGGTCACCGTCGACGTCCTCGATGCCGCTCGCCGGCTCGTGGCCCTCGACCAGCGCCACCTCGAGCGCCGCAACGCCGAGGGATTCCTCAAGTCCGGCAAGGAGATGCACGAGGTCGCCGAGGAGATCTGCCACGCCGCCGGCGACGCTGAGGAGGGCGGACGACGAGGAGCCGACCGGCTGCTCGCCACCACCCGGGCGCTGTCGGACCGCTGCGCCCTCGATCCGCGCGCCGACCTCGGGCTGGGCGAGGTGCACTTCCCCGAGTTCACCTTGTCGACCGACCACGCCAGCGCCGACATCGCCCTGCGGGCCCGGTGCGAGGGGGCGATCGGTGGCCGCTACGGCTCGGGACCGCGCCAGGTGGTCTGGAAGCGGCTCGACGACGAGCTCGAGCTGATCCGGGGCCTGGGCTACGCGTCGTACTTCCTGACCGTCGGGGACGTCACCGACCTGATCCGTGAGATGGGGGTCCGCTGCGCGGCGCGAGGCTCGGGCGCGGGCAGCCTGGTCAACTACCTGCTCGGGGTCTCCGGGGTCGACCCGATCCGGCACGGCCTGCTGATGGAGCGCTTCCTCTCCCCGTTGCGCGGCGCGCTGCCCGACATCGACGTGGACGTGGAGTCCGCGCGTCGCCTGGAGGTCTACGAGCGGATCCTCGACCGCTTCAGCGGCGAGCGCTGCGTGACGGTCTCGATGATGGACACCTACCGGGTGCGCCACGCCGTGCGCGACGTCGGCGGCGCGCTCGGGATGCCGCCGGGGGAGACCGACGCGATCGCCAAGGCGTTCCCGCACATCCGGGCGCGCGATGCCCGGGTGGCCCTGCGCGAGCTGCCCGAGCTGCGCTCGGCGGGGCTGAGCGAGGCGCGGCTCGAGGTGATGTTCGACCTGGTCGAGCGACTCGACGGCCTGCCCCGCCACGTCGCGATGCACCCCTGCGGTGTGCTGCTCTCCGACGCGACGCTGCTCGACCGCACCCCGGTCGAGGCCAGCTTCGCCGGCTTCCCGATGAGCCAGTTCGACAAGGACGACGTCGAGGACCTCGGCCTGCTCAAGCTCGACGTCCTCGGGATCCGGATGCAGTCCTCGATGGCGCACGCCGTGGCCGAGATCAAGCGCGTCGACGACGTCGAGATCGACCTCGACGATCAGGCCCAGGTGCCCTTCGACGACCCCGAGACCTACGCGCTGATCAGCAGCGCCAAGACCCTCGGGGTCTTCCAGATCGAGTCGCCGGGCCAGCGCGAGCTCATCGGCAAGTCCGGCATCGACGACTTCGGCGAGATCATCACCGACATCTCCCTCTTCCGACCCGGCCCGGTCAAGAGCGACATGATCAGTCCCTACCTCGACGTCAAGCACGGCTGGAAGCAGGCCAGCTATCTCCACGACGACCTGCGTCCGATCCTGGAGCAGACCAACGGCGTCGTGGTCTTCCACGAGCAGGTGATCCAGCTGATCGGCGAGCTCACCGGCATCACCTACGCCGAGGCCGACGAGAAGCGCCGAGCGCTCGGCAGCGTCGACGGGATGGCGGCGACCAAGGTGTGGTTCTACCCGCGGGCGCTGGGCCGGGGCTACCAGCTCGGCTTCGTCGAGCAGATCTGGAAGGTGATCGAGGCCTTCGCCTCCTTCGGCTTCTGCAAGGCCCATGCCGCGGCGTTCGCTCTGCCGACCTTCCAGTCGGCCTGGCTCAAGACCCACTGGCCTGCCCACTTCCTGGCCGGCGTGCTGACCCATGACCCGGGGATGTACCCCAAGCGCCTGATCCTCGACGACGTACGCCGTCTCGGCATCGCGGTGCTCGGCCTCGACGTCAACGACTCCGAGGCCACCTACGTGGTCGAACCGCTGGAGTCGCAGAGCGATGCCCCCCGGGTCTACGGGGTGAGGCTCTCGCTGTCGGAGGTCAAGGGCATCAACGCCGGTGAGGTCGCCCGCATCGTCGCGGCCCGTCCCTACGCCTCGCTGACCGACTTCTGGCACCGCGCCCGGGTCTCGCGCCCGATCGTCGAGCGCCTGGTCCTGGCGGGTGCCTTCGACTCCGTCTACGGGATCGGGCTGCGGGGCTCTCGCGGCGAGGTGTCCGCACGCAGCCGGGTGACCCGCCGCGACCTGCTGCTGCAGGTGGCGGAGCTGGAGCGGTTCGGCAAGGCGGTCGAGCGCGCCGGCCGGGGGCGCGGCCTGGCCGGGCGCAGGGTCGCCCGCCACGGCAGCCAGTCCCCGGCCCGGTCTCGTCCGGCCGACGTCCGGGTCGACGACGCGGTCGCCCGCAACAGCACCGACCCCGGCGCGCGCGAGAGTGCCGCCGTCCGGCCGGGGCCCGAGCGGCACGCGCTCGGAGCACAGGGGGTCTGGGCCAAGGCCTCGGCGCAGAGCCGGGTGAGCGCTGACCCGGCCCCGGTCGACTCCGTGCAGTTCAGTCTCGACCTCGGCGACGCGCCCCGGGAGGGCGAGATCTCCGGGCTGCCCGAGATGAGCGCCGCCGAGTCGATGGCGGCCGAGCTGGAGATCCTGGGCCTCGACGTGAGCCGCCACGTCATCGACGGCCACGCCCGCTTCCTGGCCGCCCTCGGCACGACCCACAGCCGCGACCTGCTCGAGCAGCGCAGCCGTAGCGAGCTCCTGGTGGCAGGGGTCAAGGTGGCCACCCAGACCCCTCCGATCCGCAGTGGTCGGCGCGTCGTCTTCCTCACCCTCGACGACTCCACCGGTCCGGTCGACGCCACCTTCTTCGAGGACGCGCAGGGGCCCTACGCCCAGACGGTCTTCGGGTCCTGGCTGCTGGTCGTGCGCGGCGAGCTGCGGCGCACCGGCCACCGCGGGGTCTCGCTGCGTGCCACCGGCGCCTGGGAGCTCTCCGAGCTGCACGGACTCTGGCGTCGCGAGGGCATCGACGCCGTCCACGACCTGATCGCCGCCGCCCCGCGCCCCGGGGACCGCCCGTCCGGTGCTGCGCCCGGCACCGCAGCGACGGAGGCGCCCACCCAGCGACGGGTCCTGGTGCACAGCAGCGGGTTCGCGATGTCTCCCTACTCCGACATCAAGCCTGCCGGTGAGGATCCCAAGCAGGTCGCGCGCAAGCTCTGGCACCGCTCCCCGGGGAGTCCCGGATGAATACGCGCTCCGGGACTCTCCCGCCGACCTGTCTAGGGTGGGCGTCATGTCCGCCGATCGCCGTGCCGCTCCCCGCACCGCCGTGGTGTGGGACGTCCTCGACCCGCTGCTCGCCGGCGGTCCCCTCGACGTGCTCGACATCGGTGGTGGCACCGGCGGCTCCGCGGTGCGGATCGCCGCGCTCGGCCACCGGGTCTCGGTCATCGACCCCAGCCCCGACGCCCTCGCCTCGCTCGACCGCCGGGCCCGTGAGCAGGGGGTGGAGGTGTCCGGAAGACAGGGCGACCTGTCCGACCTGCTGGACGTCGTGGCGCCCGACAGCGTCGACCTCGTGCTGTGCCACGGGGTGCTCGAGGTCGTCGACGACCCGACGAGTGCCGTGGCGACCATCCGTCGGGTGCTGCGCCCCGGTGGCCACCTCAGCCTGCTCCTCGCCCAGCATCACGCCGCCGTGGTGGCCCGGGCGATGGCTGGGCACTTCGCCCAGGCCAGGTCCCTGCTCGACGACGCGGCCGGCCGGGAGAGTCACGGGCGCACCGGACGCACCGGACGTCGGTTCACCCGCGACGAGGCCACCGAGCTGCTGCTCGGGGCCGACTTCGAGGTCGTCTCGACCCACGGGGTCCGGGTCTTCGCCGACCTCGTCCCCGGGTCCTTGCTCGACCTCGAGCCCGGTGCGGCAGGTGCGCTCGTCGAGCTCGAGCGTGCTGTCGCGGGTCGTGCGGAGTACCTCCCGCTCGCGACGCAGGTCCACCTGCTCGCGCGGTAGCTCCCCGGCAGGACCGCGGTGGTGATGGCCGGTGCCCGGGCCGCAGCCAGCACGTCCACGCCGATCCTGCACGTCGACATGGACGCCTTCTACGCGTCGGTGCTGCTGCGGGACCGGCCCGAGCTGCAGCACCTGCCCGTGATCGTCGGAGGCGGTCACCGCGGGGTGGTGCTGGCTGCCAACTACCCGGCCCGGGAGTACGGCGTCCGCTCGGCGATGACCGCGACCCGGGCCCGACGGCTGTGCCCGCACGCGGTGGTGCTCCAGCCCGACTACGACACCTTCACCACGGTCTCGACCGCGGTGATGGCGTTGTTCCGCCGGACGACCTCGCTGGTGGAGGCGATCTCGCTCGACGAGGCCTTCCTGGACGTCTCCGGCGCCGTACGCCGGCTCGGCAGCCCGCTCGAGATCGCCGAGGACCTGCGGGCCACGATCCACGACGAGCAGGGGATCACCTGCTCGGTCGGCATCGCCGCCTCGATCTCGGTCGCCAAGCTGGCCAGCAAGCGGGCCAAGCCCGACGGGGTCGTGGTCGTGCCGCCCGAGGAGATCACCTCCTTCCTGCACCCCCTCGACGTCGGTGACCTGTACGGCGTGGGGGAGAAGACCCAGGCGATGCTGCACCGGCTCGGGCTGATCACGGTCGGCGACCTGGCCCACACCCCGGTGCGGACCCTCCAGCGTGCGGTGGGGGTGCACCTCGGTGCCCACCTGCACGACCTCGCCTGGGGTGCCGACCGACGCGAGGTCGCGCCACGCAGCACCGGTGCCTTCGGACACGGTGGTCGCGGTGCTGCAGGGGGTGAGGCCGACCCGGAGAAGTCGATGGGCGCCCAGGAGACCTTCGGGCGCGACACCGACGACCGGGAGGTGGTGTTGCGCGAGGTCCTCAAGCTCACCGCGAAGGTCGCCACCCGGCTGCGGGCGGCGGAGGTCGCCGGTCGCACGGTCACCATCACGGTGCGCTTCGCCGACTTCACCACCATCACCCGCAGTCGCACCCTCGCCGAGCCGACCGACGTCACCCAGGAGATCTATGCCGCGGCAGTCCGCCTCTACGACGCTCTCGGGCTGCAGCGGGCCCGGGTCCGGCTCGTGGGGGTCCGGGTGGAGGGACTGCTGCCCCGCGAGCAGGTCCAACGACAAGGGGTCCTGGGGGAGCGCGAGCACGGCTGGTCGGAGGCCGACCGGGCCGTCGACCGGGCGGCCCGGCGCTTCGGCAGCGCCGCCGTACGCCCGGCGAGCCTGCTCGGCTGAGCCGCGTCACGGGGCCGAGACAAGATTGGCCGATGAAAAATCGGCTCCCGGCTACCGTGACGCCGAGCACCTGCCTATCCTTGACCTCACCGCACGTGCAACACGCCCGTCATGTACGACCTGGAGGACCCGGTGCCACTCTCCGAGGAGGAGCTGCGACTGCTCGAGCAGATGGAGCGCGCGCTCGTCGAGGAGGACCCCAAGTTCGCCTCCACCCTGCGAGGCGCGACGCTGCGCCAGAGCGCCCGCCGCCGAGCGATCATCGCCGGAGTCGCCTTCACCGCCGGGATCACGATCCTGATGGCCGGTGCGATCTACAACCGCTGGTACATCGGCATCATCGGCTTCGTGCTGATGCTGGGCTCAGCGACGATCGCCCTGGGGGCGATGCGCGGACAGCAGCAGGCCGGCTCGGAGGAGCAGACCGCGGGACACCCGTCGGGCTTCTCGGTCATCGAGGGTGGACGCAAGAGTGGCCGCGCCAAGCGTGGCCGCACCAAGTCGCGTGCCTCCGGCTCCTTCATGGAGCGGATGGATGCCCGTTGGCGTCGGCGCCGGGAGAACGGCGGCTACTGAGCCGCCCGGCACCATCAGCACACAGGGTCGACCCGTCGGGTCGGCCCTTCGTCAGGTCCGGCTACATGTGCTCGACGAGCTCTCCGGACCGGTCCTCGTCGGCGTCCTGGTGCGCCTCGACGACGGGGCGACGCTGCGTCACCGAGCGGGGCAGCCACGTCGCGCGGCGTCGGGCACGCGCAGTGGCCCCCGCCGTCAACGCCGCCCTGCAGGTCATGACGTCGTCGTGCCACGAGCCGGCCGCGTCCGCCGTGCCGGCGGAGTAGCGCGCGCGCTCCACGCCCGTCACGATCCTGCCCAACGCCTCGACGGCGTCCGGCGCCCGCTCGGGACCGTGAGCGGGTCGCTGGTCGTCGTCACCCGGGCGCCCGAGGCGAGAGAGCAGCACGACCTGCGTCTCCCGCGGTGAGCGGGCGTCCGGCCAGGACCGTCCCAGGTCGAGGGTGGTCGCCCGCAGCTCCTCCCACGCGGACTCCGGCCCGCCGGCCAACCGACGTACCCGTTGGCGCTCCCGCAGGGTCCGGGGGGCCAGCACGGTCACGGCGATCAGCAGCAGCAGGGCGATGACGCCGAGGATCGGCAGCCACGGGATCGAGGTCTCGCTCCCGGTGCCGTCGAGGGCCGTGTCCTCCTGCTCGGGTGCGGGGGTGGGCACTGCCGGGTCCTCGGCCGTCGGGCGCGGGGACGGCGCCTGCGTCGGCTCGGCGCTCGGCTGGTTGGTCGGCAGCTGGGTCTCGGCGCCGCGCGTCGTGTACGCCGGCAGCCGGTCGCCCGGCACGCGGGCGCTCGGCGTGGGGTCGAAGAGCACCCACCCGGCGCCGGGGAAGTACAGCTCGGGCCAGGCATGGAGGTCGTGCGCGCTGTACACGAAGGTGTTCGGACGGTCGGTCCGGTCGGGCTTCAGGAACCCGACCGCGACGCGCGACGGGATGTCGAGCACGCGCGCCATCACCGCCATCGCGGTGGCGAACTGCTCGCAGTAGCCGACGCGACCGTTCTCGTCGTCGCGCAGGAACGCCTCGAGCTCGTCGGTGCCCACCTCGCCGGCGGGCGCGTCCTCGAGGCTGTAGCGGAAGCCACCGTCCTCACGGAACCACTGCTGGAGTGCGACGGCTCGCTCGTAGTCGGTCCGCGACCCGGCGGTGACACCGCGAGCCAGCTGGCTGACCAGCGACGGCAACCGGTCGGGCAGGGCCGTGACCTCGTCGTCGACCTCGTCGCCGGGCAGGGGGGTCACCCTCAGGTCGTCGGCCCGGAAGTCGTACTCGAGCGCGGTCATGGAGTAGGTCATCCCGGCCGTGGTGAGGTCGTCCTGGCTGGCCAGGAAGTCGCGGGTCGCATCGTCGTAGCGCCAGTCGCCCGCGGCGTCGATCGCCCCGACCGGTGCCTGGGTGGGCAGCCATCGCGACTCGAAGTCCTCGTCGATGCGCACGTCGTAGGAGTAGCTCGTGGCGGCGGCCAGGACGTCCTCGCTCACGCCCTGCAGGGCGGGGAGCGGCCCGTTGGCGAGGTTGGCGGCCGGGACGTCGCGATCCCCGGAGCTGAACTCGTTGTCCGAGAATCGGTTCAGGACCGAGATCCGCAGGTGGTCGGGGGTGGGGTCGTCGGTGGTGATCTCCACCAGGTCGATGTCAGGACCTCGACGCAGGTCCCGACGCAGGTCGGTGAGGGGGTTCTCGATCGTGATCTGGTTGTTCCCACCGGGCCCGGCGCCCAGGTCGAAGACCTCGAGGCTGAACGTCGGGATCACCAGGGGGGCCACGACGGCTCCGGCCGTGGCGAGCACACCCACGAGCAGCGCGCTGCCGCGCACCGCCTCGCTGCGGTGCGACGAGGTCTGGGCGGGATCCAGGGACCGTCCCCAACGACCGACGTGGTCCTGCTCCTGGAGGAAGAGCATCATCAGGAAGCCGAGGGCGGTCAGGACGAAGACCCACCAGGACAGTCCGCCGTCCAGCATGCTGACCGGGACGCTGTACACGGTGAGCAGCGGCAGGCCGGCCAGGGGCACCCGACGCAGCGTGCAGGCCAGGAGGTCGACCAGCAGCATGGCGGCGAGGCCGCCGATGGCCAGGAGCGGCTGCACGCTGATGTCGCCGATGCTCGGCACCGGCGCGGCATAGGTCTGGGCAGCGGAGAACGCATCGTCGATCGCCGTCCAGAACGCGGCGTCCGGCCAGGGACGTCCGCCGACGTACCAGCAGGTCACGATGGAGCCCGCGACGACCTGGCCGAGGAAGACGACCGGTCCGGGCAGACGGCGCCACCGTCCGAGGGCTCCGGAGAGGGCGATCACGGCCCCGACGGCGATCAGCGCGAAGAGGAACTGCGAGGCGAGCTCGGTGAAGCCACGCCAGGAGAGCATCGCGGCCCAGGTCGTGACCGCAGCGGTGCCGGACAGGCGCAGGGCCGCGCCGAGCGAGGCGCGGTCACGCGCTCGAGTGGTGCTCATCGCGAGATCGCCTCCTCGGGACGCGTGCTGCGGCTGTCGTGCATGCTCATCCTTGTCCGACGGGGACGCTCAGGCCCCGGGCGCTACCCATCCGACCGAGTTCCTCCCAGGCGCTGTCCATCCTGTCCTGCGGACCCAAGGTCACGGCGCGCCAGCCGGCCGAGGTGAGCACGGGAGCCGACCCGCTCGAGGCTCGTCCCCCTCCTGCCCAGGCGTCGACGTCCAGGGCGAAGGCCATCGCGGAGGTGGTGTGGTGGGCGACCCGTCGTAGCAGGGGGACGTCGTGCTGGTCGAGGGCGCCGAAGACGGCGATGGTCAGGCCCCCCTGGGAGGCCTCGCCCATCCAGGTCGAGTCCATCCGCGACCTGTTGTCGGTCTGCAACACCGCCAGTGCCTCGAGGAGTGGGCCGGTGTTGAGGGTCGAGTCGCGCAGGTGCCAGGCGTTGGCCTGGTCCTCCCCGCCGGCGCTCACCAGGCGTACGGCGAAGCCGCGCTGGCTGAGGTGCACCGCGACGGAGGCGGTGACGCTGACGGCCGCCTCGAGGGAGCTGGCGATGCCCTGGCCGCGGTGGGAGAGCAGTCGGTTGTCGATGAGCAGGGTGGCTCTGGACTGCCAGGGCTGCTCCTCGCGGCGCACCATCAGGTCTCCGGTGCGTGCCGAGCTGCGCCAGTGGACCCGGCGCAGGTCGTCGCCCTGGCGGTACTCCCGGACGGTGACGTCCTCGGCGGAGCCGAAGGCGAAGGCGCGGGGTCGGTTGTCGCCCGAGCCGGTCCAGCCGCCGCCGAGTGGGATGGCCGGCAGGGGGGAGATGCGCGGGGTGACGGTCAGGGGGACGGTGGTGCGGAAGGCTCGGCCGAGCTCCACCAGCCCGAAGGCGTCGCTGACGCGCACGGTCATCGGACCGATCTCGAAGCGACCGCGCACGTCGGAGCGCACCTGGTAGGACACCTGGCGGTGCCACCCGTGACCGACGCCGTCGAGCACGAAGCGGGGGCGGGTGCCGAGCACGTAGGGCACGTGGTCCTCGAGGAGGAGCACGCCGCTGGGCGTGCGGCCCTCGTTGGTCAGCGACAGGTTGACGCGTGCGGGCTGCCCGGCGGCGACCAGCTGGGGTGACGTGGTGCGCACGAGCGCCAAGCGGTAGCGGGCACGCCCCAGCAGGGCCGCGGTCGCCAGGGGCAGCAGCACCACGAGGACGCCCACGCGGCTGAGGGCCGGCTGACCGAGCACGATCGCACAGACGATCGCGGTCACCCCGGCGGCGAGGAACGCGCGGCCGCGGACGGTCAGGCCTCGCAGTGCCTCACGCACGGTGGCTGGGCGGCCGCGGCGACGGCACCGGGACCGAGCCGACGACGCCGTCCACGATGGCGGCGACGGTGCGACCGCTCATGGTGGCCTCGACGCTGGGGAGCAGGCGGTGGGCCAGCACCGGTCGCGCCAGCAGCGACACGTCGTCGGGCAGGACGTACTCGCGGCCGTGGATCGCGGCGTACGCCTTGGCCGCCCGGACCAGGTGCAGGGTGGCGCGGGGCGAGGCGCCGAGCATCAGGTCGTCGGTGCGGCGGGTGGCGCCGGTGATCGCGACGACGTACTGCTGGACCGCGGGGGAGACGTGGACCTGCCCGACGATCCCGCACAGCTTGCGGATCTCGCCGGCGTCCGTCACGGCCTCGAGGTCGTCGAGCGGACGCGCGTAGGTGTGGGAGTCGAGCATCGCGATCTCCGCGGCCTCGACGGGGTAGCCCACCGAGACACGCGCCATGAACCGGTCTCGCTGTGCCTCGGGCAGGGCGTAGGTGCCCTCCATCTCGATCGGGTTCTGGGTGGCGATCACCATGAACGGCGACTCCAGCGAGTAGGTCGCGTTGTCAACGGTGACCTGGCGCTCCTCCATGCACTCGAGCAGCGCCGACTGCGTCTTGGGGGACGCCCGGTTGATCTCGTCGCCGACCACGATGTTGGCGAAGACGCCGCCGGGGCGGAACTCGAACTCGCGGGTGTTCTGGTTGAAGACCGACACCCCGGTGACGTCGGAGGGCAGCAGGTCCGGGGTGAACTGGATGCGGCGCACCGAGCAGTCGATGCTGCGCGCCAGGGCCTTGCTCAGCATCGTCTTCCCGACCCCGGGGACGTCCTCGATGAGCAGGTGTCCCTCGGCGAGCAACACCACCAGCGTCGAGGTCACGACGTCGGGCTTGCCCTCGATCACGCGCTCGATGTTGGTGCGGATGCGCCCTACGACGCGTGCCACGGTCTCGAGGTCGGCTGCTCCCGCAGTCGGATTGTTCACGTCCGGTCCTTCCAGCTTCGTCGCCCACCTGTGCGCCCAGGTCGTGGGCCCCGTGGAGCCCCCACGGTAGGGCGTCCCCGCAACCTACGCGGAGCGTCGGTCCAGGGTGCGACGTCGCGGATCACGATTTGGTTGCCGCTCGGCGGTGCCGGTCGCGAGATCGACTGCCGTGGCCCGGCCGCGGGGCTCGGGAGGGACGCCCTGGGGAGCGTCGTGGGGGACGGGGGAGCGAATGTGGTTGACGGTGGGGGAAAGTGGCGTAAGGTGGGGGAAAGTGGAGCGAGAGACCACCACCGTGGGGCTCTGTGGCTTGAAGCAGGAGGTGCTCGATGCGATTCATGGGCACCTTCCACCCCAAGCTCGACGAGAAGGGCCGCCTCTTCCTCCCCGCCAAGTTCAGGGACCAGTTGGCCGAGGGGGTCGTCGTGACGCAGGGACAGGAGAACTGCCTGGTCGTGTGGCCCCCCGCCGTCTTCGACCGCGAGGCCGACCGTGCCTCCGAGAAGCCGCTGACCAGCAAGGCGGCCCGTGGCTACGCCCGGATGTTCTTCTCCGGCGGCGAGGAGGCCACCCCCGACAAGTCCGGGCGGATCGGCATCCCCGCACCCCTGCGTGACTACGCCGGGCTCGAGAAGGAGGTCGTGGTCATCGGCGTCCGCGACCGTCTGGAGATCTGGAACCCCACGTCCTGGGCTGCCTACCAGGCCGACGAGGTACGCCGCTTCGCCGAGCTCGACGACGACGAGGACGACGACTGACCACCCCGCTCCACGCCCACCACCGAGCCCCACCACCCAGCCCCACCGGGGCCCCACCACAACTCAACAGCGATCCGCAGGACGAGGTCTCCGACCCGCTCTCTTCCCTGCTGTCGTCTGGGACACCTTCCCCGGCCCCAGAAGACAGCGCTTCCCCAAGTCATCGGGGAGCGGGCGGAGCCCTGGCTCTACGGATCGCCCAGCACCACCAGCAGCACGCCTTCCCAGCAACCACCCGCGGCCCGGGCCGCACGCACATCAGGGGTCGATCCGATGAGCAGCACACCCACCACGCAACGCGTGACACCCGAGCGACGCGTGCGCCACCAGGCGCAGGACGTCGTGGCCGTGATGGCCTTCTCCGGCGTCGTCTCGGTCGCCTGTGCCGCGGCCCTGCTGCTGCTCACCCACCTGGGGCGCTGATGGTCTCCCACGACCCGGTGCTCATCGACAGGGTCGTGGCCCTCCTGGCCCCGGCTCTCGACCACGACGGTGCCGTCCTCGTCGACGCCACCTTGGGACTGGGCGGCCACACGGAGGCGGTGCTGTCGCGCTGCGAGCTCGCCCGGGTGATCGGCATCGACCGCGACCCGGACGCGCTCGCCATGGCGGGGGAGCGGCTGGCCCCCTTCGGGGACCGTTTCGTGGGGGTCCACGCGGTCTACGACGAGCTGCCTGACGTGCTGGCCGACCAGGGGTTGTCCGCCGTCGACGCGGTGCTCTTCGACCTCGGCGTGTCCTCGATGCAGCTCGATGTGGCCGAGCGCGGCTTCGCCTACGCCGTCGACGCGCCGCTGGACATGCGGATGGACAACACCTCCGGCCCCAGTGCCGCCGACGTGCTCAACACCTACAGCGCCGCCGAGCTGGCCCGGGTGCTGCGCGAGTACGGCGAGGAGAAGTTCGCCCGCAAGATCGCCGGCGCCGTCGTGCGCCAGCGCGAGACGGCCCCGTTCACGACCTCCGCCGCGCTGGTGGAGCTGCTGTACGCCGAGATCCCGGCTCCGGCACGACGTACGGGGGGACACCCGGCCAAGCGGACCTTCCAGGCCCTGCGGATGGAGGTCAACGACGAGCTGGCCGTCCTGCGTCGCGCGATCCCGGCTGCGATCGACGCGATCGCCGTCGGCGGACGGGTGGTCGTCGAGTCCTACCACTCCCTCGAGGACCGCCTGGTCAAGCAGGCCTTCACCGCGGCGACGCGCAGCACGGTGCCGATCGACCTGCCCTTCGTGCCCGAGGGCAGCGAGCCCGCCCTGCGGCTGGTCACCCGCGGAGCCGAGCAGGCCGACGACGTCGAGACCGCCGCGAACCCCCGTGCCGCGTCCGTGCGGCTGCGAGCCCTCGAACGAATCGCCCCGTCGACCACAGGAGCCGCGCGATGAGCAGTACCTCTCCCCAGCGCCGCACCTCGCTGCCCCGCTTCGCGGAGGCCGCGGTCGACCGGGCCCGGCTCTCGGTGGTGCCGCGCCTGCGCACGCGGGCCCCACGCATCCCGTTCGTCACCCTGGTCAGCCTGATCCTGCTGGCGGGGGTGGTGGGGCTGCTGCTCTTCAACACCTCGATGCAGCAGGCGTCGTTCACCGCCTCCAAGCTCGAGGACCAGGCGAGCAGCCTCTCCGCGCGACAGGAGGCGCTGGCCATGGAGCTCGACCAGCTGCGCGACCCGCAGCGCCTGGCCGCCCAGGCCTGCGCGCTGGGCATGGTGGTCGGGCCGACCGCCGCGTTCCTCGACGTCGAGACCGGGGCCCTGACCGGCACGCCGACCGCAGCCGTTGCCGGACCCTGCGGGTTCGAGCCCATGGTCCGCCCGGTGCGTCCGGTCCCCGAGGACGTGCCGGTGCTTCCGGGGCAGCGCTCCGGCGCGGCGCAGGGCCGGACGCAGGGCTCGGGCCGATAGTGGGCACAGGAGTCCCGATGCGGACGCGGCTGACGAGGCTCAAGAGGATGGGGCACTGCCGGTGAGTCGACCCAGGAACACCCCGCGCCGGCCACCCGTGCGCCAGGTACGCCGTACCCGACCGCCGTCGCGGAGCCTGCGGACCCGGCGCCGGCCGGTCAAGCGAGGTGTCTCGACCGTGCGCCTGCGGATCGGCTTCATCGCGATCGCGATCGTGGTCTCGGTCTTCGCGGGACGTCTGGTGCAGCTGCAGGGCATCGACCCGAAGCAGTACGCCCAGATGGCGGCCGCCGAGGGGTCGCAGTCGGTCGTGCTCCCCGCCGAGCGCGGCGAGATCCTGGACCGCACCGGTGAGCCGCTGGCGGCGTCCGCCGACGGACTGATGATCGTCGCCGACCCGTCCTTGACGACCGACGACGCCACCGACCTCGCCGACCTGCTCTCGAAGCGTCTGGACCTCGACTACTTCGAGGTGCTCGAGCGCCTGCGCGCCCGCGACAGCCAGTTCCAGTACATCGCCCGCCAGGTCCCGGCCGCCGAGGCGAGCAAGGTCGTCGCCGAGGCCCGCGAGGCCGGCTTCGTCGGTCTCACCACCCAGGACGACCCGGTGCGCTTCTACCCCTCGCGCGACGTGGCGGCCAACGTCGTCGGGTTCTTGGGCACGCCGCGCAACGACGGCTCCGCGCGGCCCCTGGCCGGACTCGAGTCCTCCTTCGACGACTACCTCGCCGGGACCGATGGCGAGGCGCGCTACCAGGTCGGGGCGGGGGCTCGGATCCCGTTGGGCGACAACACGGTGGTGGAGGCCCGCGACGGCAACGACCTGACCACCACGATCGACCGCGACCTGCAGTGGTACGCCCAGCGGGTGCTCAGCCAGACGGTGCGCGGTGCGCGGGGCGACTCGGGCTACGCCGTGGTGATGGACACCCAGACCGGGGAGGTGCTCAGCCAGGCCGACTACCCGACGTACGACGCCTCCGAGCCCGCGGAGTACCCGGAGAGCACCTACACCTCGCGGGCCCTCAGCGACGTCTACGAGCCGGGCTCGGTCGAGAAGGTGCTCACCGTGGCCGGCCTGATCGACGCGGGCAAGGTCACCAACAAGACGCGCTTCGAGGTGCCTCCGGTCCTCAACCGCCAGGACCGACCGATCCACGACTACTTCCAGCACGGGACCATCCGGCTGACGCTGGCCGGGATCATCGCCAAGTCCTCCAACATCGGCACCGTGATGGCCGCCGACGAGTTCGAGCCCGGCCAGATGCACGACTACCTCACCGCGTTCGGGCTGGGCCGCAAGGCCGATGTCGGTCTCGCCGGCGAGACGAAGGGCATCCTGCCGTCGGCCGACCTGATGACCAGCCAGACCGCGGACCGCATCGCCTTCGGCCAGTCGCTGTCGGTCAACGCGCTCCAGATGGCAGCGGCGGTCAACACGATCGCCAACGGCGGCGTGCGCATCGACCCGAGCCTGGTCCACGGCACGGCGACGCTGGACGACGGCACCGAGATCGGCAGCGGGGTCGCCACCGAGCGGCGAGTCGTCAGCGAGGACGCCGCACGCCAGACGATGGAGATGATGGAGCGCGTCATCGACCCGGAGGTCGGGGTCGCTCCTGGCGCCGCCGTCCCCGGGTACCGCGTGGCAGGCAAGACCGGGACCGCCCAGCGGGTCGGCGAGGAGTGCGGGTGCTACGACGGCACCTTCACCGTCTCCTTCGCGGGCTTCGCCCCGGCCGACGACCCCCGCTTCACCATCTACGTCGTCGTCCAGAACCCGCGCAACGGCGGGGGCGGTGGCTCGGTCGCGGGGCCGGCCTTCTCCAAGCTGATGGGCTACGCACTGCGTCGCTACGGCGTCGAGCCGACGGGGACCAACCCCTCCCGGCTGCCCGCCGAGTGGTGATGGGTCAGGATGATCCCCTCGTGTCGTCCACCCGCCCCGCCTCGCCGCCCCTGACCCCGCTCGACGTGGTCGTGGGCTGGTTGCGCGACGCCGGCCACGCGGTGCGGGTCGTGCTCCCCGAGGAGGAGTCCGGCTCGTCGTCGCCGACCTCCGCGCAGGTCTCCGGCATCAGCCTCAGCACGCAGCGGATCGAACCCGGTGACCTGTACGCCGCCCTGCCGGGCACCCGTGCCCACGGAGCCGAGTTCGTGGCCCCGGCCGTGGACGCCGGCGCCGTGGCCATCCTGACGGACGCGGCCGGCGCCGACCTGTGCGCCGTCGACGTTCTCGCCGTACCCGTCGTCGTGGTGGCGGACCCGCGAGCCGTGCTCGGCCGGGTCAGCGCCCGGATCTACGGGGACCCCACCCGGTCGATGACGATGATCGGGGTCACCGGCACGCAGGGGAAGACGACGACGACCCGCTTGGCCGAGGCCGGGCTGCTCGACGCCGACGTCCGCGCGGCAGTGGTCGGCACGGTGGGCACCCGGATCGCCGGTGAAGACGTCAGGACCACGCTGACCACGCCCGAGGCGCCCGACCTCCACGGGTTGTTCGCCCTGATGCGCGAGCGAGGTGTGGACGCCTGCGCGATGGAGGTCTCCAGCCATGCCCTGGTGATGGGGCGCGTGGACGGCGTGGTCTTCGACGTCGCGGTCTTCCTCAACCTGGGGCGCGATCACCTCGACTTCCACCGTGACGTCGAGGACTACTACCAGGCCAAGGCGTCGCTGTTCACGCCCGAGCACGCCCGACTGGCGCTGATCAACGTCGACGACGCGCACGGCCGGCGCCTGGCCGCCGAGACGTCGCTGCCCGTCCGGACCTTCTCGGCCCGGGGTCGCGATGCCGACTGGTGTGCCACGGGCCTCCGCGTCGACGACCTCGAGCACGGGGGCTCCTCCTTCGTGGTCCGCCGCAGCCGCGAGGGGGCCGCGGCCCCCGACGTCGCCGCCGCCGTGCCCCTTCCCGGCGAGTTCAACGTGGAGAACGCCCTCGCCGCGATCGCGGCCTGCGCCGAGGCGGGCTACGACGCCGACCGGGTGGCAGCAGGGCTGCGCCGGGCGGACGTGCCGGGGCGGATGCAGCGCCTCGTGTGCGGACAGTCCTTCACCGTGGTGGTGGACTACGCGCACAAGCCCGACGCCGTCGAGGCGGCGATCGCCGCCCTCCGCCCGGTCGCCGCGGCGCGGGGCGGAAGGGTCGTCGTCGTCCTGGGCGCCGGCGGTGACCGCGACCGCGGCAAGCGTCCCGTGATGGGGGAGATCACCGCGCGGCTCGCCGACGTCTTCATCCTGACCGACGACAACCCCCGCAGCGAGGACCCCGCGCAGATCCGGGCCGCCGTCCGGGCCGGAGTCGCCTCCGGAGGGGCCGAGGTCCTCGAGATCGGTGACCGCCGCGAGGCCATCACGACCGCGATCGCCCTGGCGGGGGACCACGACGTGGTCCTCATCGCCGGCAAGGGTCACGAGACCGGCCAGGAGATCGACGGCGTCGTGCACCCCTTCGACGACCAGGAGGTGGCCGAGACCGCCCTGGCCGCGCGCACCCGGGAGCTCCGATGATCCCGCTCACGCTCGGCGAGGTCGCCGCGATCGTCGGCGGGACGACGACGTCTCCCGACGTCGTGGTGGCGGGGCCGGCGTACGTCGACAACCGCCGTCCCGAGGAGCGCGGCCTGTTCGTGGCGATCGCGGGGGAGCGGGTCGACGGCCACGACTTCGCCGACGGCGCCCACGCCGTGCTCGGCAGCCGGCCCACCCCGGCGCCCACCGTGGTCGTGGGCGATCCCACCGTGGCGCTGGGGCGGCTGGCCCGCCACGTCGTCGACCGACTGGACGTCGACGTGCTGGCACTGACGGGCTCCCAGGGCAAGACCAGCACCAAGGACCTCCTGGCCCAGGTGCTCGCCGCCGCCGCCCCGACAGTGGCGACCGCCGCGAACAACAACAACGAGCTCGGGGTGCCGCTGACGGTGCTGCGTGCCGACACCGGCACCCGCCACCTCGTCGTGGAGATGGGTGCCCGCGGGATCGGCCACATCGCCTACCTGTGCGAGATCTGCCCGCCGACGATCGCCGCCGTCCTCAACGTCGGGACCGCCCACGTGGGCGAGTTCGGGGGACGCGACGCGATCGCCCGGGCCAAGGGCGAGATCATCGAGGCGCTGCCGTCCTCGGGCACGGCCGTGCTCAACGGCGACGACCCGCTGGTCGCGGCGATGGCCCCCCGCACCCCCGCGCACGTGTCGACCTTCGGACTCAGCGGTGACGTGCGCTGGCGGAACATGTCGCTGGACTCTCGCGGCCGGGCCTCGTTCGACCTGGGCCACGACGGCGCATGGGCCCCGGTCGTCCTGCGACAGACGGGCGCGCACCAGGTGGTCAACGCCGCTGCCGCGGCGGCCATGGCCCTGGCCGCCGGGGTGGGCCTCGCCGCAGTGGCGGACGCCTTGTCGAGCGCCACCGCCGCCTCGCGCTGGCGGATGGAGCTGACCGAGCGCCCCGACGGGCTCCTGGTGCTCAACGACGCCTACAACGCCAATCCCGCCTCCATGCTCGCCGCGCTCGACGCCCTCGCCGGTCTCGGGGTCGCCCGCACCGGGCGCACCATCGCCGTGCTCGGCGAGATGCTGGAGCTGGGTGACGAGCACGACCAGGCGCACGCCGAGGTCGGTCGCGCTGCCGTCGCGGCCGGGATCGACCGGGTCGTGGTCGTCGGGTCCGGCGCCGCGGACATCGCTCGGGGAGTCGAGGAGCTGGGGAGTGAGGCGATCGTCACGGCGGGGCAGCACGAAGCACTCGACTGGGTGCGGAAGAATGCTGGAGCCGACGACGTGGTCCTGGTGAAGGCCTCACGGGCCTCCGCCCTGGAGCAGGTCGCCGAGCGCCTGCTGGACGACGTACCCCCGGCTGTCACCTGACCACGCTCCACCACGCTCCACCCACCCGACCAGCCCCGACCGACGAGAGGAGCCCCGCGCCATGAGAGCGATCCTGCTGGGCGGCGGACTGTCCCTGCTCATCTCGCTGCTGGGCACCCGCGTGGCGATCGGCTACTTCACCCGGCTGGGCTACGGCCAGGAGATCCGCGACGACGGCCCGGCCTCCCACCACACGAAGAAGGGCACGCCCACGATGGGCGGCCTGGTGATCATCGCGGCGACCGTGGTGGCCTACTTCGCCGCCAAGCTGATCACGCTCACGGCTCCGTCGGCCTCGGCACTGCTGCTGCTGTTCCTCTTCGTGGGCATGGGGCTGGTCGGCTTCCTCGACGACTACATCAAGATCTCCAACAAGCGGAACCTCGGTCTGCGCAGCAAGGCCAAGATGATCGGCCAGACCGTCATCGCCGTCGTGTTCGGTGCCCTGGCGCTCTCACCGTGGTTGGAGGACGAGAACGGCCGCACCCCCGCGAGCCACAAGATCTCGTTCCTGCGCGAGATCGACTGGCTGGTGCTGCCCACCATCCTCGCGGTGATCCTGATCGTGCTGATCGTCACCGGCACCAGCAACGCGGTCAACCTCACCGACGGGCTCGACGGGCTCGCCACCGGAGCCAGCGCGATGGTCTTCGCCGCCTACACGCTGATGAACATCTGGCAGAACAACCAGTTCTGCCAGGACGACCCGAGCTCGCAGTGCTACAACGTGCGCGACCCGCTCGACCTCGCCATCATCGCCGCAGCGCTCACCGGCGCCTGCTTCGGCTTCCTCTGGTGGAACGCCGCGCCGGCGGCCATCTTCATGGGCGACACCGGCTCGCTCGCGCTCGGCAGCGCCCTGGCCGGGTTCGCCATCCTCACCCGCACCGAGCTGCTGCTGATCATCCTCGGTGGACTGTTCGTGCTGATCACGCTCTCGGTGATGATCCAGGTCAGCGTCTTCAAGGTCAGTCGCTCCAGTGGTCTCGTCAGACGCGTCTTCGGGATCCAGGCCGGCCACCGGGTGTTCCGGATGGCACCGTTGCAGCATCACTTCGAGATGCTCGGGTGGGAGCAGGTCACGGTCGTGATCCGGTTCTGGATCATCACCGGCCTCTTCGTCGCCACCGGCCTGGGCGTCTTCTACGCCGAGTGGGTCGCCCGGCTGTGAGTCGACCAGACCCCACGGCGCTCGGGCGCGAGGACTCCTGGGACGGCGTGCGAGCCGCGGTCGCCGGCTTCGGCGTCTCCGGCTTCGCCGCTGCCGACAACCTGACGCACCTCGGCGCCACCGTCACCGCGCTGGCCGACTCCGCCACGCCCGCCCAGCTCGAGAAGGCCGAGCTCCTCGAGGTACTCGGTGCCCGCGTCGAGATCCACCAGGGCGCGACGGCGACGTTGCCCGACGACGTCGACGTGGTCATCACGTCGCCGGGCTTCCGCCCCGACACGCCGCTGCTGCAGCAGGCCGCAGCTCGCGGCATCCCGGTGTGGGGCGAGGTCGAGCTCGCCTGGCGGCTGCGCGCCGCCGGCCCGAGCGGCGCCCCCGCCCCGTGGTTGTGCGTCACCGGCACCAACGGCAAGACGACGACCGTGCAGATGCTCGACGCCATCCTGCGCGCCGCCGGACTGCGCAGCGTGGCGGCAGGCAACGTCGGTCTCCCGATCGTCGAGGCAGTGATGGACCCCGCGCCGTACGACGTCTTCGCGGTCGAGCTGTCCAGCTTCCAGCTCCACTACACCCAGACCATGGGGGCTCAGGCGGCTGCGGTGCTCAACCTCGCCGAGGACCACCTCGACTGGTACGGCGCCACGCCCGGCGTGGACCCGATGGCCGCCTACGGCGCCGACAAGGGTCGGATCTACACCGGGGTGGAGAGGGCCTGCGTCTACAACGCCGCCGACCCCGCCACCGAGGCGTTGGTGCGCGACGCCGAGGTCGTCGAGGGCGCTCGCGCGGTCGGCTTCACGCTCGGGATGCCCGGCGTCGGGATGCTCGGGGTCGTCGAGGACCTGCTGGTCGACCGGGCCTTCATCGCCGAGCGCAGCACCAGTGCGGCCGAGCTGTGCACGATCGACGACCTGGCCGCCGACGGTCATCCGCCGGCACCCCACGTGGTCGCCAACGCCCTGGCCGCCGCGGCGCTCGCCCGGGCCCACGGCGTCGACCAGGCCGCCGTACGCGACGGCCTGCGCAGCTTCCGACTGGACGGTCACCGGATCGCGGTCGTCGGCTCTGCCGCGGGAGTGACGTGGGTCGACGACTCCAAGGCCACCAACCCGCACGCCGCCCAGTCGTCACTGATGGCGCTCGAGCCCGTCGTCTGGGTGGCCGGTGGACTGGCCAAGGGTGCCGGCTTCGACGAGCTGGTGCGGTCGGTCGCCTCGCGGTTGCGTGCGGCGGTGCTGATCGGTCGCGACCGTGACGTCATCGCGGCAGCGCTTTCGCGACACGCCCCCGATGTGCCGGTGATCATGATCGACGCCGACCAGACTGACCCCGTAGACGGTGGGCAGGCCCTGATGCGGCGCGTCGTCGAGGCAGCCGCTTCGGTGGCCGTCCCCGGCGACACGGTGCTCCTGGCTCCTGGATGTGCCTCGCAGGACCAGTTCAGCGACTACGCGGCTCGCGGTGAGAGGTTCGCCGATGCGGTCCGCAGCATCGTCGACAAGACCTAGCAGCACCGACCCCACCGACCGCGAGGGAGACACCGGGTGACCACCGCCGATCCCGAGCGCGCACCGAGTCTCTCCCGTCCCCTGGTCGGGCCGGTGCGACTCCACCCCGGCGCCTGGCTGAAGGCGGTGCGTGAGGCGCTCGAGCGGCCCCTGACGTCGTACTACCTCCTGCTCAGCGCCGCGGGGCTGCTGCTCACCATCGGCCTGGTCATGGTGCTGAGCTCCTCGAGCGTCTTCGCCTTCCGCGAGACCGGTGACTCCTACAGCGTCGTGCGTCGCCAGCTCACGTGGACGGTGATCGGTCTGCCGGCCGCGTTCCTGGCCAGCCGCGTCTCCCTCGTCTGGGTACGACGCCTGGCCTACCCGGCCTTCTCCATCTCCCTCACCCTGCTGCTGCTGACGGCGTTCATCGGGGTCGAGCGCAACGGCAACACCAACTGGCTGGTCCTGGGCCCGATCACGATCCAGCCCTCGGAGATCGCCAAGCTCTCGCTCGTCGTGTGGGCCGCCCACATCTACGCCAACAAGGAACGACGGCTCGGGAGCCTGCACCAGATCATGGTGCCGGTGGTGCCCGGGATGCTGCTCGCCACCGGCCTGGTCATCTTCGGACGCGACCTCGGCACCGCCCTGATCCTGTTCGGGATCATGATCGGGATGCTGTGGGTCGTCGGAGCGCCGGCGCGACTGTTCCTGCTGTCCAGCATGGTCGTCGGCGTCATCGCCCTCGCCCTGGCCGCGACCGACACGGAGCGGCTGGCTCGGATCACGACGTTCGTCGACCCCTTCAAGGACTTCCAGGGCACTGGCTGGCAGCCCGCCCACGGGCTGTACGCCATGTCGAGCGGTGGGCTGTTCGGGCAGGGGATCGGAGCCAGCCAGCAGAAGTGGGGCACGCTGCCCGAGGCGCACACCGACTTCATCTTCGCCGTGCTCGGCGAGGAGCTCGGCCTGGTCGGCACCCTGCTGGTCATCGGGCTCTTCCTGACGATCGCCTACGCGGCGCTGCGGATCGCGCGCCAGACCAAGGACCCCTTCGTGCGCTACGCGACGTTCGGCATCGTGGTGTGGCTGATCGGTCAGATGATCATCAACGTCGGCATGGTGCTGGCGCTGATGCCGGTCGTCGGCATCCCACTGCCGCTGGTCTCCTACGGCGGCTCCAGCCTGTTGCCGACGCTCGCTGCGATCGGGCTGCTGATCGGCTTCGCACGGCGCGAGCCGGAGGCGGCCCGCGCCCTGGCACAGCGGCGTCGACTGCGTTCGGCGGGGCTCTCCGCCCGACGCTGAGCCCGCCGGTAGCGTCTGCACCCTCATGACCCGAGTCCTGCTTGCCGGCGGCGGTACCGCCGGCCACACGTCCCCGCTCCTGGCCACCGCCGACGCTCTGCGGCGCCTCGACCCGTCCGTCGAGATCACCTGCCTGGGCACACCGCGAGGCCTGGAGACCCGGGTCGTCCCCGAGGCCGGCTACCCGCTCGAGCTGATCCCACCGGTCCCGCTGCCCCGCAAGCCCAACGGCGACCTTCTCCGCGTGCCGGCACGCCTGCGCGGCGCGGTGAAGGAGGCGCTCGCCGTCGTCGACCGGGTCCGTCCCGACGTCGTCGTGGGCTACGGGGGCTACGTCTCGGTGCCGGCCTACCTCGCGGCGCGGCGCCGCAGGCTCCCGCTGGTCGTGCACGAGCAGAACGCCCTGCCGGGCATCGGCAACCGGGTCGGGGCCCGGGTCGCCTCCCGGGTCGCGGTGAGCTTTCCCGACACCCCGCTGCGCCACGCCGAGTACGTCGGCCTCCCGATCCGGCGGATGATCTCCCAGCTCGACCGTGCTGCGCTGCGCGAGGAGGCACTGGCCTCCTTCGGCCTGGATCCCGATCGCCCCACCCTGGTCGTCACCGGTGGTTCCCAGGGAGCGCGCCGGCTCAACCAGTCGGTCTCGGCCGCCGCCCGTGCGCTCGCCGACGCCGGGGTCCAGGTGCTGCACGTCGTCGGCCCGAAGGGCGAGGCCACCCCGGAGCCGACCGACGTCCCCTACGTGGTCGTGGCCTACGTCGACCGGATGGACCACGCGCTCGCGGCAGCCGACCTGATGATCTGTCGTGGCGGGGCCAACAGCGTCACCGAGGCGGCCGCCACGGGCGTCCCGGCGATCTTCGTGCCGCTGCCCATCGGCAACGGCGAGCAGGCCCTCAACGCCCAGCCGGTCGTCGACGCGGGCGGAGCCCTTCTCGTCTCCGACGGCGACCTCACTGCCGAGTGGGTCGCCGCCAACGTCCCCGCACTGGCTGCCGACGCCGAGCGGCTCGCGACCATGAGCGCCGCTGCGGCGGGGCTCATCCCGAGCGACGCAGACGAGCGGCTCGCCGCGATCGTCCTCGAGGAGGCCTCCCGGTGAGGGTGCCGGTCCCCGAGGTGATCGCTCCCGTCGACGAGCTGGGTCGGGTCCACTTCGTCGGCATCGGCGGCGCCGGCCTGTCCGGCATCGCCCGGATCATGCTCGGTCGCGGCGTCGTCGTCAGCGGGAGCGACGGCACGGACTCACCCACCCTGGACGCACTGCGGGCACTCGGTGCTCGCGTCTCGCTGGGGCACCAGGCATCCCACGTCACCGACGTCGACACGCTGGTCGTCTCGACCGCGATCGCGGAGGACAACCCCGAGTACCGCGAGGCGGTTCGGCAAGGGTTGCGCGTCCTCCCGCGCTCGGCGGCCCTGGCCTCGGTGATGTCGGGACGCCGCGTGGTGGCCGTGGCGGGCACCCACGGCAAGACGACCACCACGTCGCTGCTCACCGTGGCCCTCCAGGGCGCCGGAGCGGACCCGACGTACGCCATCGGGGGAGAGCTGAGCGCGACAGGCGTCAACGCCGCCGTGGGCGAAAGCGATCTCTTCGTCGCCGAGGCCGACGAGAGCGACGGGGCGTTCCTGGTCTACGAGCCCGAGGCCGCCATCGTGACCAACGTCGACGCCGACCACCTCGACCAGTGGGGGACCCCGGAGGCCTACGCCGCCGCGTTCGACCGCTTCGCCGACCGGATCGACCCGGCGGGCTTCCTGGTGTGCTGCGTGGACGACCCGGGCGCCGCGCGCCTCGCGCAGCGGCACCGGGACGCGGGTCGACGGGTGATCACCGTCTCCAGCTCCCCCGATGCCGGCGCCGACGTCGGGCCGGACGCTCTGGCGGGCGTCTCCCTCTGGTCGCCCGGCGACCACTTCCTCTCCGACGCCCTGGCCGCCCTGGCTGCCGGCGTCGAGCTGGGTCACGACCCCGAGGCGCTCGTGCGCGGGATCGCCGGTTTCACCGGCACCCGCCGCCGCATGGAGCTCAAGGGTGAGGCACAGGGCGTGCGCGTGTACGACAGCTACGCCCACCACCCGACGGAGATCACCGGAGACCTGCAGTCCGCCCGGCTGCTAGCGGGGGAGGGGCGGCTGCTGGTCGCCTTCCAGCCGCACCTCGTCTCGCGCACGCGGATCTTCGGCACGGCGATGGGGCAGGCGTTGAGCGCCGCCGACGAGGTGCTGGTGCTGGACCTCTATCTGGCCCGGGAGGCGGCCGACCCGGCTGTCACCTCGCAGCTGGTGGCCGACGCGGTGGCGCTGCCGGAGGGGCACGTGGCGACGTGCACGCTGGGCGACGCCGCGGCGGCCCTGGTCGAGCGCGCCCGACCGGGCGACCTCGTGCTCACCCTCGGTGCGGGCACCGTCACGCAGGTCGGGCCCGAGGTGCTGAGGCTCCTCGATGCCTAGCAGGCGCAGCGCGGAGGAACGCAGCCGACGCCGGTTCGCGCGCCGCCAGTGGACCCGGCGCTGGCTCACCTGGCGCTACGTCCTCGTGGTCGTGGTCCTGGTGGGCGTCGTGGGGGGCGGGGTGTACGCCGTGTACTTCTCCGAGACGCTGTCGGTGCAGGGGGTCCGCGTGTTCGGCGAGGACACCGTCACCGAGGAGGAGGTCCTCGAGTTCGCCGCTGTCCCGACGGGCGGCCCGCTGGCCACGGTCGACCTGGACGCGATCCAACGCCGGGTCGAGCAGATCGCCGCGGTCGGGGCCGTCGACGTCTCGCGTCGCTGGCCGCACGACGTACAGATCGAGATCGAGGAACGGGTGCCGGTCGCGGTCATCGACCGTGGAGGAGTCTTCCGCGCGGTCGACGACACCGGCATCGTCTTCAACAGCTATCGACGAGTGCCCGCCGGTCTCCCCAGGATCCAGGCAGCCGACCTCACCGACTCCGACGCCCTCGAGGCCGCGGCCGAGGTCCTCGCCTCACTCACCGCAGAGGTCCGGCTCATCGTCGACCACCTCGAGGTCGACGGCGTCGACGAGATCGACCTGGTGCTGCGCGACGGCCGCCGGGTGCGGTGGGGCAGCGCGGAGGCCTCGGAGCAGAAGGCCGAGGTCCTGGAGGCCCTCCTGCAGCAGCCCGGCCAGATCTACGACGTCAGCGTTCCGGGTCAACCGACGACGTCGGGCGGCTGAGTCTGTTCCGGGGTTGGTCCTGGTGGTTCAGTGGGTGGGGCCTCGCGCGTGGTCGACCTGCCCCCTTCGAGGTGCCCCATGTGGTGGTTGTGGTGGGGCCGCGCGCGTAGCCGACCTGCTCCCGCCGTCAAGGAGCTCGCTGCGCTCGCCCGCTTCGCGGCGGCCTGCGGCCGTCCTTGACTGCGGGACCCGGTAGGTCGG
>NZ_JAPYPS010000043.1 GCF_029937575.1 Nocardioides sp. | reverse complement strand
CGGGATGCGGGCACGGCTGGCCCGGATGGGCACCCGAGGCCAGGGCGGCAACCCGGTCCTCGAACCGCTCTTCCGCGCCGTACGCGCCAACCATCCCAAGGCCGACCTCGCGCTGCTCGAGCGGGCCTACACGACCGCCGAGAGGATGCACGGCACCCAGATGCGCAAGAGCGGTGACCCGTACATCACCCACCCGCTCGCGGTCACCACCATCCTCGCCGGCATCGGCATGACCGAGGCCACCCTCGTGGCCGCCCTGCTCCACGACACCGTCGAGGACACGCCGTACACCCTCGAGCAGTGCCGCGAGGAGTTCGGCGACGAGGTCGCGCACCTCGTCGACGGGGTGACCAAGCTCGACAAGGTCCAGTACGGCGACTCGGCGCAGGCCGAGACCATCCGCAAGATGATCGTCGCGATGTCGCGCGACATCCGGGTGCTGGTGATCAAGCTGGCCGACCGGCTGCACAACATGCGCACGCTGCGCTACGTGCCGCTCAAGAGCCAGGAGCGTACCGCGCGCGAGACGCTCGACATCTACGCGCCGCTGGCCCACCGGCTCGGCATGAACACGATCAAGTGGGAGCTGGAGGACCTCGCGTTCGCCACCCTGCATCCCAAGATCTACGACGAGATCGTCCGGATGGTCGCCGAGCGCGCGCCGTCGCGCGACCAGTTCCTCGCCGAGGTGATCAGCCAGGTCGAGGGCGACCTGCGCGACGCGAAGGTCAAGGCCACCGTCACCGGGCGTCCGAAGCACTACTACTCGATCTACCAGAAGATGATCGTGGGTGGCCGGGAGTTCTCCGACATCTACGACCTGGTGGGGATCCGGATCCTCGTCGACGAGGACCGCGAGTGCTACTCGGTGCTCGGCGTCCTGCACTCACGGTGGAACCCCGTGCTCGGGCGGTTCAAGGACTACGTGGCGATGCCGAAGTTCAACATGTACCAGTCCTTGCACACCACGGTGATCGGGCCTCAGGGCAAGCCCGTCGAGATGCAGATCCGCACCTTCGCGATGCACCGCCGCGCCGAGTACGGCGTGGCGGCTCACTGGAAGTACAAGGAGGACGGCCGCGAGGGCCGTGACACCGAGAAGCGTGCTGACCTGGGCGGTTCCGGCGACATGTCGTGGGTGCGGCAGCTGCTCGATTGGCAGAGCGAGATCGAGGACCCGGGTGAGTTCCTGGAGTCCCTGCGCTTCGAGATCAACCGCTCCGAGACCTACGTCTTCACCCCGCGCGGCGACGTGATCGCGCTGCCCTCCGGTGCGACGCCGGTGGACTTCGCCTACGCGGTGCACACCGAGGTCGGACACCACACCATCGGCGCGCGGGTCAACGGGCGCCTCGTGCCGCTCGAGTCGACGCTCGACAACGGCGACGTGGTCGAGGTCTTCACCTCCAAGTCGCCCAACGCCGCACCGTCGCACGACTGGCTGACGTTCGTGAAGTCGCCGCGTGCCAAGGCCAAGATCCGCCAGTGGTTCACCAAGGAGCGGCGCGAGGAGGCGATCGACCGCGGCAAGGACCAGATTGCCAAGCTGATGCGCAAGGAGGGCCTGCCCATCAAGCGGCTGCTCACGCACGAGTCGCTCAGCCTGGTCGCCGCCCACCTCAACCTGCCCGACGTCACCGGCGTCTACGCCGCGGTCGGCGAGGGCAACCTCGGCGCGCAGACCGTCGTACGCAAGGTGATCGAGCTGCTCGGCGGCGAGGCCGGGGTCCAGGAGGACCTCGCCGAGGCCGTCACCATCACCGGGCGGCGCGGCCGCACAGGGCTCAGCAGCGGTGGCGGCGACTCGGGCGTGATCGTCAAGGGCGCTCCCGACGTGTGGGTCAAGCTCGCCAAGTGCTGTACGCCGGTGCCCCCCGACGACATCCTGGGCTTCGTCACCAAGGGCGGGGGCGTCTCGGTGCACCGCACCGACTGCGTCAACGCCGGCAACCTCCAGCTCCAGCCGGAGAAGGTCTTCGACGTCGAGTGGGCCCCGAGCGGGTCCTCGACCTTCCTGGTCAACATCCAGGTCGAGGCTCTGGACCGCAACCGCTTGCTGTCCGACATCACGATGGTGCTGTCGGACGCCCACGTGAACATCCTCAGCGCCAACCTCTCGACCAGCCGCGACCGCGTCGCCAAGACCCGGTTCACCTTCGAGATGGCCGAGGCCAAGCACCTCGACACCGTCCTCAAGGCGGTTCGCTCCGTGCCAGGCGTCTTCGACGCCTATCGTGTGACCCAGTAGCAACACCCCGGCCCCCGGGGACGACGCACGAGGAGTGCACGAGTGAAGCTCAACAGCGGCCATGGGGGCCGCAAGATGAAGGGCGCCATGGCGGGCGGCGCTGCCGCGGCCGTGCTCCTCGCGGGGGTGTTCACGACACACGTGGTGGTCTCGTCGGGGGCGAGCGACGGGGACGCTGCGGCGCCGATCCGCTCGTCGGTGCCCTTCGAGCCGATTCCGATCCTCGACGTGCTGGCCGCTGCTGCGGCGGCAGCCGAGAGTGCCGAGGATCGCGAGCGTGAGATCACCCCCACCGGCACGAAGCTCTTCACCATCAGCGCCGAGACCCGTTTCGGCCTGCCCGAGGCGGCCAGGCGGGCCTACCAGCGCGCCGCCAAGCGGATCGAGAGGACCCGACCCGGCTGCAACCTGCCGTGGGGCCTGCTCGCCGGCATCGGCCGTGTCGAGTCCGACCACGGCCGCTACGACGGCTCCCGGCTGGGCACCGACGGCGTCTCGAAGCCGCTGATCCGCGGGATCGCCCTCAACGGTGTCGGTCCGGTCGCCGCGATCCGCGACACCGACAACGGACGCCTGGACGGCGACAAGGTCTGGGACCGGGCTGTGGGCCCGATGCAGTTCATCCCCTCGACCTGGGCCACGGCCGGGGTGGACGGCGACGGCGACCGCATCGCCGACCCCGACGACCTCGACGACGCGGCTCTGGCCGCCGCCGGCTACCTGTGCCCGGCCCGAGGACCGATCGGCGACGAGGCCGCCATGCGTCGAGCCCTGTTCACCTACAACCACTCCGACTACTACGTCGACCTGGTCTACGCCTTCGCCGTCGGCTACCACACAGGGGTCTTCGACATCCCGGCCCCGCCGGTGGAGCCGGAACCGGAGGCCGAGACGGTTGTCGACGTCGATGCCAAGGCGACCCAGGGCAGCCAGGGCAACCAGGGCAACGGGACGACGCCGAGCGCGCCCCCGAAGCCACCCAAGCCCCCGAGGACTCCCGAGCCGAGTCCGCAGCCGACGCCCCAGCCCACCAAGCCGCCCAGGCCCCCGGACCCGACCCCCACGCCGTCCCCGACCCCGCAGCCGACCCCCGCACCCGTCGTGCTGAAGTCCGGCTCCGGCTCGTGGTCAGCCTGCGCCGCAGGCTGGTGCCTGTCCGGGATCGGGCTCGACCTGGGGCCCGACGCGCGCCTGAGCGCCACCGCGGCCGACGACTTCGACGGCGACGGTGCACTGGAGACCAACCGGGCCGAGTTCGACGGTCTGGTGGGGCTGACGGTCAGCATCCAGGTCGAGCGCGGCACCGCCGTCGTCTACACGATCCAGGGCCTGGGCTACCGCAACGCGGACGGGTCGTTCGCGATCTGAGGGCAGCACTCAGCCGCTGTAGTCGGCACTGGCGCGCTTGGCCATCTCCAGGAACGACTGGCGCGAGGCGAGGTTCTCCTCGAGGTCCTTGACCAGCTTGTCGTTGCCGGCAGCACGGGCCTTCTCCAGGTCGGCCTCGACCTCGGCGATCGCGTCCTCGAGCTTGGTGACCATGTCGTTGGCGCGCGCGGACTTCTCCGGGTCCGAGCGCTTCCAGGCGTCGTCCTCGACGGAGCGGATCGCCTGCTCGACGGCGCGGATCCGGCCCTCGAGCTCCTTCATCCGGTCGCGCGGCACCTTGCCGGCGGCGTCCCAGCGGTCGGCGATGTCGCGGAAGGCCTTCTTGGCCGCGTCGACGTCCTTGACCGGGACGAGCGCCTCGGCCTCGAGGATCAGCGCGTCCTTGACCACGGCGTTGTCGGCGAACTCGGCATCGAGCGCCGCGTTCGCGGCGTCGCGGGCGCCGAAGAACGCGTCCTGGGCCCCGCGGAATCGCTTCCACAGCAGGTCGTCGACGTCCTTGGGCGCCGGGCCGGCGGCCTTCCAGTCGCGCATCAGGTCCCGGTACTTGCCCGCTGTGGGACCCCAGTCGGTGGAGGTCGCGAGGGCCTCGGCCTCCTTGGCGAGCCGCTCCTTGACCAGGCGCGCGCCCTCGCGCTTCTCGTCCTGCTCGGCGAAGTGCGTCTTGCGCCGGCGGGTGTACGACGTGCGCGCGCCCGAGAAGCGCTTCCACAGGGCGTCGTCGGAGGCCCGGTCGATGCGGGGGAGGGCCTTCCACTCCTCGAGCAGGTCGCGCAGCCTGTTGGCGCCGTTGCGCCAGTCGGAGCCGGCGGCGACCTTCTCGGCCTCGCCGACCAGCTTCTCCTTGTCGGCCTTGGCGGCGGCTGCCTTCTCCGCCTTCTCCGCCTTACGGGCCTCGCGCTGGACGGCGAGCACCGGGGCCAGGGCGTCGAGCCGCCCGCTGAGGGCAGCGAGGTCACCGACCGCGTTGGCGTCGCTCACCTGGGCGCGGACGGTCTTGATCGACTCCGCGGCCTCCTCGGGTGAGAGCTTGGACCCGTTGACCCGCTGCTCGAGCAGCTGCACCTCGAAGGAGAGCGCCTCGTAGCGCTCGGTGAAGAAGTGCAAGGCCTCCTCGGGCGTCCCGGCCGGGTAGGACCCGACCGACCGCTCGCCGTCGACGGTCTTGACATAGACGGTGCCGTCGTCATCGACGCGACCCCATTCGCTGCTCGTCACTGCGTATCCCTCTTCGTTGTCCACGTGCGCCGCCCACCACCTTAGTGCCAGGTAGGTCCCGGCCCGCGACGTCCTCGCCCGGCGTGGTCGCGGCAGCCCGATACCGGGGCGACGCAGGCGGGTGCTGCTCGCTACCCTGACGCAGTGTTGATCGCTGGCTTCCCCGCAGGACCGTGGGGCACGAACTGCTACGTCGCTGCTACCGCGCCGGGAGCCGAGTGCGTCGTGATCGACCCCGGCAAGGACGCCGCGCCCGGTGTCGCCGAGGTCGTCCGCGAGCACCGCCTCAAGCCGGTGGCCGTGCTGGTCACCCACGGTCACGTCGACCACATGTGGTGCGTGGCGCCCGTGGCCGGCACCTACGACGCGACGGCCTGGATCCACCCCGACGACCGGCACCTGCTCGCGGACCCGATGCAGGGCATGTCGCCGGAGACCACGGCCATGCTCCTCGGCGGGAAGTACGAGTTCGCCGAGCCGGACGACGTACGCGAGCTGAGCGACGCCCAGACCCTGGAGCTGGCAGGGCTCAGCTTCGTCGTCGACCACACCCCCGGTCACACCGAGGGATCGGTGACCTTCCGCTCGCCGCGACCCGCTGAGGGGATCAGCGAGGTGATGTTCTCCGGCGACCTGCTGTTCGCCGGTTCCATCGGCCGCACCGACCTGCCTGGCGGAGACCACCCCACGATGCTGCGCAGCCTCGCGACGAAGGTGCTGCCCCTGTCCGACGACATCGTCGTGCTACCGGGCCACGGCGAGCAGACCTCCATCGGCCGCGAGCGGATGGTCAACCCGTTCCTGCAGGACCTCGACGAGCCGCCCGCGCCCCTCACCCGGGGTCTGTGACGCGGGTGGCGACCAAGATCAGCCCGCTGAGCGGGTTCCCCGAGCTGCTGCCCGCGCAGCGCGTCGTCGAGCAGCGCGTCATCGACTCGCTGCGCGCGACCTTCGAGCTGCACGGGTTCGCCAACATCGAGACGCGCGCCGTCGAGCCGATGGACCAGCTGCTCCGCAAGGGTGAGACCTCCAAGGAGGTCTACGTCCTGCGCCGGCTCCAGGACGCCGACGCCGGCAGCGACTCGGGCCTCGGCCTGCACTTCGACCTCACGGTGCCCTTCGCCCGTTACGTCCTCGAGCACGCCGGCAAGCTGGAGTTCCCCTTCCGGCGCTACCAGATCCAGAAGGTATGGCGGGGCGAACGACCGCAGGAGGGCCGCTACCGCGAGTTCGCGCAGGCCGACATCGACATCGTCGGGCGCGACGTGCTGCCGTTCCACCACGACGTGGAGGTCGCGCGCGTCATGGTCGAGGCGCTGGCCGGGCTGGACTTCCTGCCCGGGTTCACCCTGCAGGTCAACAACCGCAAGCTCATCCAAGGCTTCTACTCCGGCCTCGGTGCCTCCGACGTCGAGGCCGTCATGCGCATCGTCGACAAGCTCGACAAGCTGCCGGTGGAGCGCGTTGCCGCCCTGCTGGTCGACGAGGCGGGGTTGACCCGGGACCAGGCCGACCAATGTCTCGCGCTGGCCCGGATCCGCACGCACGACGACTCGTTCGTCGCCCGGGTCGAGGCGCTGGGGGTCAGCGACCCCCTGCTCACCGAGGGGCTCGCGGAGCTGGCAGACCTGCTCCGCTCCTGCGCACCCCTGGCGACCGAGCGCGTAGCGGTCGTAGCGGACCTGTCGATCGCGCGCGGGCTCGACTACTACACCGGGACCGTCTTCGAGACACGACTGACGGGCAGCGAGGGCCTCGGCTCGATCTGCTCCGGCGGCCGGTACGACGCGCTCGCCGACGACGGACGCACGACGTACCCGGGTGTCGGCATCTCCTTCGGAGTCAGTCGCACCCTGGTGCCCTTGCTGGCCCAGGGAGCCGTGGCAGCCGACCGCCCGGTGCCCAGCGCGGTGCTGGTGGCCGTCAGCGACGAGGAGTCGCGTGCCGAGAGCGATGCAGTGGCCACGGCGCTGCGGGCCAGCGGCGTCCCGTGCGAGGTCGCACCGACCGCGGCCAAGTTCGGCAAGCAGATCAAGGCCGCCGAGCGTCGCGGCATCCCCTACGTCTGGTTCGGCCCCGGCTCGACCGTCGATGCCACCCACCAGGTCAAGGACATCCGATCGGGGGAGCAGGTCGGTGCCGATCCGGCGACCTGGACCCCACCCCACGAGGACCTGCGGCCGCAGGTCGTCAGCACCGTGATCAGCAACACCGAGGAGACAACGAAGTGATCCGCACCCACGACGCCGGCGCCCTGCGCGCCGAGCACGTCGGCCAGACCGTCACCCTCGCCGGATGGGTCGCCAACCGTCGTGATCACGGGGGAGTGGCGTTCATCGACCTGCGCGAGGCCAGCGGTGTCGTCCAGGTCGTCATCCGCGACGAGGACACGGCCCACCAGCTGCGCGCCGAGTACTGCCTCAAGATCACCGGCGAGGTGATGGCGCGCAAGGACGGCAACGAGAACCCCAACCTGGCCACCGGTGCCATCGAGGTCGTCGCCTCCGAGGTCGAGGTCCTCAACGCCGCCGCGACGCTGCCGTTCCCGATCAGCGACCACGTCGACGTGGGGGAGGAGGCTCGGCTGGCCCACCGCTACCTCGACCTGCGTCGCAGCGGTCCCAACGCCGCCCTGCGCCTGCGCAGCAAGATCAACAAGGCAGCCCGCGACGTCCTCGACGCCCACCAGTTCGTCGAGGTCGAGACCCCGACCCTGACCCGCTCGACGCCTGAGGGTGCCCGCGACTTCCTGGTGCCCGCGCGTCTCCAGCCCGGCAGCTGGTACGCCCTGCCCCAGAGCCCGCAGCTGTTCAAGCAGCTCCTCATGGTCGCCGGCATGGAGCGCTACTTCCAGATCGCCCGCTGCTATCGCGACGAGGACTTCCGCGCCGACCGGCAGCCGGAGTTCACCCAGCTCGACATCGAGATGAGCTTCGTCGAGCAGGACGACGTCATCGCGCTGATGGAGGACGTCCTGTCGGCCATGTGGGCGCTCATCGACGTCGAGATCCCCCGTCCGATCCCTCGGATGACCTACGCCGACGCGATGCGCCGCTTCGGCTCCGACAAGCCCGACCTGCGGATGGGCAACGAGCTCGTCGAGTGCACGGAGTACTTCTCCGAGACGCCGTTCCGCGTGTTCTCCCCCGTCAACGCCGAGTACGTCGGTGCGGTGGTGATGCCGGGCGGCGCCAGCCAGCCGCGCAAGAAGCTCGACGCCTGGCAGGAGTGGGCCAAGCAGCGCGGCGCCAAGGGCCTGGCCTACGTGCTGGTCACCGACGACGGTGAGCTGGGGGGACCGGTCGCCAAGAACCTCAGCGACGACGAGAAGGCCGGCCTGGCTGCCCACGTGGGCGCCCAGCCCGGCGACTGCATCTTCTTCGCCGCCGGCGCCACCAAGGCCAGCCGGGCGCTGCTCGGTGCGGCGAGACTCGAGATCGGCCGTCGCTGCGACCTCATCGACGAGGCGGCGTTCGCCTTCACCTGGGTCGTGGACGCCCCGATGTTCGAGCCGAGCTCGGATGCCGTCGCGAGCGGCGACGTCGCCGTGGGCGAAGGCGCCTGGACGGCCGTCCACCATGCGTTCACGGGCCCCAAGCCCGAGTACGCCGACACCTTCGACACCGACCCCGGCAGCGCCCTGGCCTACGCCTACGACATCGTGTGCAACGGCAACGAGCTCGGCGGCGGCTCGATCCGGATCCATCGACAGGACGTCCAGAAGCGCGTGTTCTCGGTGATGGGGCTGAGTGACGAGGAGGCGCACGAGAAGTTCGGCTTCCTGCTCGACGCCTTCACCTTCGGTGCGCCGCCCCACGGCGGCATCGCCGTCGGCATGGACCGGATCTGCGCCCTGCTCGCCGGGACCGACTCGATCCGAGACGTCATCGCGTTCCCCAAGTCCGGCGGCGGCTACGACCCCCTGACGGCGGCGCCGGCGCCGATCACCCCCGAGCAGCGCAAGGAGGCGGGTGTGGACGCCCCGCCGGCGAAGGATCTCCCGCCAGCGGAGTGATGTGGCGGAGGGTCCACGGGCGGTCGAAATCAGATCGTTACGGTTACGTACCCGCCCGTAGGGCCCTGTTCACATAGAGTCCCCCACGGCGCTCGGGAGAGCGCGTCGGGGGCACCCATGCCCTTGGCCGAGCTGAACCGGCCCGTCCCCAGCGGGCCAACGAGGTGAGCATGTCGTCCGGACTCAGCGTCGACGAACTCGACGGCCCCGAGGGTGGCGGCGAGGCAGAGCGCATGGACGACGCGACGCCGAAGACGTCCCAGGTCGCCGGACGCTCGCCCACGAGGATCGCGCTGAGCCGCCTGGCCAAGGACAAGGTCGCGGTCGTGTGCGCCGGCATCCTGCTGCTCCTGGTCCTGCTCGCCGTCATGGCACCCTTCATCTGCGACTGGCTCAACATCTATCCCGACCAGAAGGACCCCGACGCGCCGACGCCGAGCGAGATGCTCGAGACCGGCGGCATCCCGTCCTTCGGTCCGCCCAACTACCCCTTCACGTGGGACCACCCGCTCGGCATCGAGCCGGCGAGCGGACGCGACAACCTCGCCCTGCTGCTCTACGGGTTGCGGACCTCGCTGACCGTCGCGGTCGCGGCCACGGTGGTCTCCGTGGTCGTCGGCGTGACCCTCGGCCTGCTCGCCGGCTACGCCAAGGGCGTGGTCGACGCCGTGCTCTCCTTCGTCATCGACTTCTTCCTCTCGTTCCCGTTCATCCTCGGTGCGCTGGCGCTGGCCCCGATCATCACCAGCCGATTCGGCGGTGACCAGGACACGCTCCGACGCGCGGAGCTCTACTCCCTCATCGGGATCCTGGTGCTGTTCGGCTGGATGGGTCTGGCCCGCCTGATCCGCGGCCAGGTCCTGTCCCTGCGTGAGAGGGAGTTCGTCCAGGCCGCCCAGGTGATCGGCGTGCCGACCTGGCAGATCCTCTTCAAGGAGCTGCTGCCCAACCTGGTGGCCCCGATCGTCGTGGCCGTCTCGCTGTCCGTGCCGGCCTACGTGGCCGCCGAGGCGGGGCTGTCCTACCTCGGCATCGGGCTGACCGAGAGCCCCTCGCTGGGCAAGACGGTCGACTCCGCCACGGTCTGGTTCCAGCGGTATCCGCTCTACCTGTGGGCGCCGGTCGTCACCATCATGATCATGGTGATCGCGCTCAACCTCGTGGGCGACTCGATCCGAGACGCCTTCGACCCCAAGACTCGCCGATGAGCCAACCCTGGACATCGGGAGACACACAAGATGGAAAGAAGGGTGGGCACACGATGCGGTTGAAGCAACCGATCATCGCGATCGCCGCCGTCAGCGCGTTCACGCTGGCAGCTTGCGGTGGAGATGGCACTGGATCCGGCACCGGATCAGGGAACGACGACCAGCCGGACACGTCCGAGGGCGGCAACACCGGCCAGACGCAGGACCCCGACCGTGAAGGTCCCGTCACCATCGAGGGCGCTGCCGAGGGCGGCACCGTCACGGTGATCTCGACCTCGGGCCTCAACACGATGGACCCGACCGAGGCGTACTACCAGAACACGACCTCGATCCTCACCGGCCTGGTCACGCGCGCCTGGACGCAGTACGCGTACGACGAGGAAAACAACACGATGGTCCTCGTCCCCGACCTCGCCACCGACCTGGGTCGCCCCAACGACGACTTCACCGAGTGGACCTTCACCCTGCGTGACGGCATCACCTACGAGGACGGGACCCCGGTCGAGCCCGAGGACTTCGCGTTCTCGGCCGCGCGTTCGTTCGACCGTGAGGCCTTCCCGGAGGGCCCGGCGTTCTCCAACGACTACTTCGTCGGTGGCGACACCTACAAGGGCCCCTACACCGGCAACGGCCTCAAGGGCTTCGACGCCGTCGAGATCAACGGCATGGACGTCACCTACAAGATGGCGACGCCGTTCCCCGACATGCTCTACTGGGCCTCCTTCGCCGCGATGGGCCCGATCCAGGAAGGTGCCGACTCCGACCCGGAGAAGTACCGCCTGAAGCCGCTGGCCACCGGGCCCTACAAGTTCGGCAAGTACGTCCCGGAGAAGTCCCTCGAGCTGGTGCGCAACCCCGAGTGGGACCCGGCCACCGACCCGGCCCGCACGGCGTACCCGGACAAGTACGAGTTCGACCTGCAGGTCGAGGAGGCCCAGCTCAACCAGATCCTCCTCGAGGACTCGGCTGACGACCAGGCCACGCTCACCTACGACGACGTGCTCGCGGTCAACTTCGACCAGTTCAAGGCCGACGGCCGTGCCGCGGTCGGCAGCTTCCCGCTGACGTCGTTCTGGGCCCCGGACTACACCAAGATCACCGACATCAAGATCCGTCAGGCACTCGCCTACGCCTACCCGTACGAGGACGCTGACCTCGCGGGTGGCTACATCGAGGGCGTCACGTCGCTCCCCGGTGCCCAGCTGCTGCCCCCGGGCACGGCCGGTCGCAAGGACTTCAACCCGCTGCCCGACCACGAGCCCGGCAGCACCGACACCGACGCCGCCATGGCACTGCTCGAGGAAGCCGACGCCGTCGGCTACGAGGTGAAGTTCCTCTACACCAAGGACTCCGACTCCGGCGTCAAGGTGAAGGACGCCATCGTCGCCTCGCTCACCAAGGCCGGCTTCAGCCCGAAGCCCGTCCCGACGACGATCGCCGACTTCTCGTCGCTGCGTGCCGACCCCGACACGGACATCAACGTCCGCAGCGGTGGCTGGATCGCTGACTGGCCGTCGGGTGGCTCCTGGTTCCCGCCGCTGCTGAAGAGCACCGACGTGGCCGCGGGCGTCCTGGGCGCGAACTACTCGAAGTTCAACGAGCCCGAGATCGACGCGCAGATGAAGGAGATCCAGACCCTTCCGGTCGAGGAGCAGGCCGACGCCTGGGGCGAGCTGGACGACACCATCATGACCGACTACTTCCCGCTCTTCGTGACCCGCTACGGCGGCGTCGCGCAGGCCTACGGGTCGGCCATCGAGGGTCACTTCATCGACAACACGATCGGCATGCCGACGTGGAAGAACATCTGGGTCAACTCCTGACCCTCGCGTGAGGGTCACTGACCCTCGCTGCGCTTGACGGGCACAGCAGTGGCGGGATCGGTTCGCCGGTCCCGCCACCCGCTGTGACCCTGCGCCATCTCTCACGACCTTGTGGCCCCCGGGCCCGCGACCACACACTTCTCACATGCGCCGGCCCCGACGTGCTCGTCGGGACACCGATTCCCAGGAGGACCCTTGTTCGGGTACGTAGTACGTCGGCTGATGTCGTCGGTGCTGGTGATTCTGCTCGCCTCGTTCGCCGTGTTCGCGATCTTCTACCTCGGCCCCTCCAGTCCCGCGCAGCCGGTGTGCGAGGGAAGCGGGCGCGCCTGCACGCCTGAGCGGCTGGCGAACATCGAGAAGTCGATGGGCCTCGACAAGCCGGTCCTCGAGGCCTACGGCACCTACATGAAGGGTGTCGTCGTCGGCCGCGACGTGGTCATCGGAGCGGCCGAGTACGACTGCGGCGCCCCTTGCTTCGGGGTCTCCTACGGCACGCGCGCCCAGGTCACCGACGAGCTGAAGGAGCGCATCGTCCCGACCATCCTGATCGCCATCGGTGGCTCGCTCGTGTTCTTGACCGTGGGTGTCGGGATCGGCATCGCTGCCGCCGCCAGACGGGGCACCATCGGTGACCGGGTGATGGTCAGCGGCAGCCTGCTCGTCTCGTCGGTGCCCTACTACCTGCTGTGCCTGCTGGCGTGGCTCTACCTGACCCTGAAGACCGACATCTTCCCCACGACCGGCTACTTCCCCCTCTCCGACGGCGATCCGTTCAAGACCTTCACGGGCTTGTTGCTGCCGTGCCTGGTGCTCGGCGTGGCGAGCTCGCCGGTGTACGCGCGCTACAGCCGCGGTCAGATGGTCGACACGCTCGGTGACGACTTCATCCGCACGGCCAAGGCCAAGGGCCTCAGGGGTCGCACGGTACTGTTCAAGCACGCCCTGCGCGCCGCGATCGTGCCGATCGTGACCATCTTCGGTCTCGACTTCGGCACCTTGCTCGCCGGCACGATCTTCACCGAGAAGATCTTCGACGTCCAGGGCATCGGGGTGTGGGGGCTGGATGCGATCCGCCCGCCCCAGGACCTTCCGATCCTGACGGTGACGGTGCTGATCGGCGCCGTGTTCATCGTCGTGTCCAACCTGATCGTCGACCTCGTGTACGGCGTGCTCGACCCGAGAGTGAGGCTGGGATGAGCGAGACCAACCCGCACCCCACCGAGGCCAAGCCCGGCCAGGCTGCTGCCGCCTCCAGCGCCGGCGAGCCCTACCTGGTGGTCGACGACCTGACCGTGCGGTTCCCGACCGCGGACGGCCTGGTCCAGGCCGTCTCCAACCTCAGCTACAGCGTCGAGCTCGGCAAGACCCTCGGGATCGTGGGCGAGTCCGGCTCGGGCAAGTCGGTCTCCAGCATGGCCGTGCTCGGCCTCCACGACGAGCGCTCCGCCCAGATCAGCGGCTCGATCCGGGTCGACGGCAAGGACATCGTCGGGCTCAGTGACGCCCACATGCGCCAGATGCGCGGCAACACGGTCGCGATGATCTTCCAGGACGCGCTCGCCGCGCTGCACCCCTTCTACCGGGTCGGAGCGCAGCTGACAGAGGCCTACCGGATCCACCACCCGTCGGCCTCGAAGAAGGAGGCCCGCAGGCGGGCCGTCGAGATGCTGGACCGCGTCGGGATCCCCGAGCCGCAGAGCCGGGTCGACGACTTCCCGCACCAGTTCTCCGGGGGCATGCGTCAGCGCGTGATGATCGCGATGGGGCTGATCAACGACCCGTCGCTGCTGATCGCCGACGAGCCGACCACGGCCCTCGACGTCACGGTCCAGGCCCAGATCCTGGACCTGCTCCAGGACCTGCAGCGCGAGTTCAACTCGGCGATCATCATGATCACCCACGACCTCGGTGTCATCGCCGAGATGGCCGACGACGTGCTGGTCATGTACTCCGGCCGGGCGGTCGAGTACGGCCCGTGCAAGGAGATCCTCACGCACCCCGAGATGCCCTACACGTGGGGCCTGCTCTCCAGCGTCCCCGACGTCAGCTCGGACATCAACGCCCGAATGATCCCGATCCCCGGGACCCCGCCGAGCCTGCTGCACCCGCCGACGGGCTGTGCCTTCGAGGCGAGGTGCAACCACAGTGACAAGGTGGGCGGGGACCTGTGTGCCACGACGCTTCCGGACATGCGCCCCGGTGGCCGCGGCCAGACCCACCTCAAGCGCTGTCACCTGCCCGATCCCGACGCGATCTTCCTGTCGGAGGTCCTGCCCCAGATCGCGCCGGACCTCGCCGCCAGTGCGAGCAACCAGAGCAGCGAGGAGAGCTGATGTCGGAGCACACGTCGTTCGAGAAGCAGGTCGAGCAGACCCATGCCGCGAACGTCCTCGACCCGAACGCACCGGCGGTGCTGACGGTCGACAACCTGCGGATGTACTTCCCGGTGAGGTCCGGCGGCGTGGTGCGTCGCCGGATCGGCGACGTGCAGGCAGTCGACGGAGTCTCCTTCGAGGTGCCCAAGGGGGGCTCGCTGGGACTCGTGGGCGAGTCCGGGTGCGGCAAGTCGACCACCGGGCGTCTGATCACCCGGCTCTACAAGCCGACCGGCGGCTCGATGAAGTTCGGCGAGCACGACCAGGACCTGGCCACGATCTCCGACCGGGAGATGAAGCCGCTGCGCCGCGAGGTGCAGATGATCTTCCAGGACCCCTACTCCTCCTTGAACCCGCGTCACACCGTGGGCACGATCGTCGGCACCCCCCTGCGGGTGCACAACGTCGTGCCGAAGAACAAGACGCTCAGCCGCGTCCAGGAGCTGCTCGAGGTCGTGGGTCTCAACCCGGAGCACTACAACCGCTATCCCAGCGAGTTCTCCGGTGGGCAGCGTCAGCGCATCGGCATCGCCCGAGCGTTGGCCCTGCAGCCCAAGCTGATGGTGGCCGACGAGCCGGTCTCGGCCCTCGATGTCTCGATCCAGGCACAGGTGATCAACCTGATGCAGGACCTGCAGCGCGAGTTCGACATCGCGTTCCTGTTCATCGCCCACGACCTGGCCATCGTGCGGCATTTCTGCCCCGAGGTCGCGGTGATGTACCTCGGCAAGATCGTCGAGATCGGTGACCGCGAGAGCATCTACTCGGGGGCACACCATCCCTACACGCAGGCTCTCCTCTCGGCCGTGCCCGACATCAAGCAGGCGGCCACGGGTGAGCGGCGCGAGCGGATCCGGCTGACCGGTGACGTGCCCAGTCCGATCAACCCGCCGTCGGGGTGCCGGTTCCGGACGCGCTGCCCGATCGCCCAGGAGATCTGTGCCAAGCACGAGCCACCGCTGCTGCAGATCGGCAAGCGGCACAAGGTCGCCTGTCACTTCCCCGGCCGGATCAACCAGCACCCGTCGACCCCGATCACGGCGGGTCTGCTGGGCGTCGACGCCCAGGGGAGCCCCGATCCCGGTGCCAGCCCGAGCGGCGACCTGACCGACCAGCCCGGCTACGCCGACACCTGGTTCGACCTGGACTCGAAGTCGTTTGGACGAGCCTGACGCCCTGTTCGACAACGACTCGCCGCCACGTCCCGCAACCCCGGGAGGCGGCGGCGGGTCGCTGAGCGCCACCCCGGACGCGAGCGCTCCGCTCGCCGTACGGATGCGACCGCGCACGCTCGACGAGCTGGCCGGACAGGGCCAGCTGAGGGCGCCGGGATCGCCGCTGCGACAGGTGATCGAGGGCGACCAGTCGTTGTCGCTGCTGCTCTGGGGCCCACCCGGCACCGGCAAGACGACGATCGCGTCCATCCTCAGCCGGCACACCGGTCGGCACTTCGTCGAGGTCTCGGCCGTCTCCGCGGGCGTCAAGGAGGTGCGCGCGGCCATCGACACCGCGCGCAACCGACTGGTCCGCACCGGGGCGGAGACGGTGCTGTTCGTCGACGAGGTGCACCGCTTCAGCAAGGCGCAGCAGGACGCCTTGCTGCCCGGTGTGGAGAACCGGTGGGTCACCCTCGTCGCGGCCACGACGGAGAACCCGTTCTTCAGCGTGATCTCTCCGCTGCTGTCGCGCAGTCTGCTCCTTCGCCTCGAGTCGTTGACCGACGACGACGTCCGCGGGGTGATGCGGAGCGCGCTCAGCGACGAGCGCGGTCTCGACGGAGCGCTGGAGATGGACGAGGAGGCGCTCGACCACCTGGTCCGCCTGGCCGGGGGAGACGCCCGCAGGTCGCTCACCTACTTGGAGGCCGCTGCGGGCGCGGCCAGGTCACGAGGGGTCGAGCGGATCGACGTGGAGGCAGCCGAGGCCGCCGTCGACACCGCCGCCGTGCGCTACGACCGGCAGGGGGACCAGCACTACGACGTCACCTCCGCCTTCATCAAGTCGATCCGCGGCTCGGACGCCGACGCGGCGCTGCACTACCTGGCGCGGATGGTCGAGGCGGGGGAGGACCCCCGCTTCATCGCACGACGCCTGGTGATCCTGGCCAGCGAGGACATCGGCCTGGCCGATCCCACCGCGCTGACCACGGCGGTCGCCGCGGCGCAGGCGGTCCAGCTGATCGGGATGCCGGAGGCCGGGCTCAACCTGGCGCACGCGGTGATCGCCCTGGCGGTCGCCCCCAAGTCCAACGCCGTCACGACGGCGATCGCGGCGGCCACGGCCGACGTACGAGCCGGCAAGGTCGGGCCGGTGCCCGCGCACCTGCGCGACGCGCACTACGCCGGGTCTCAGAAGCTCGGACACGGCACGTCGTACACCTACAGCCACGACGCGCCGTACGGCATCGCCCAGCAGCAGTACGCCCCCGACGTGGTTGCGGATGCGGCCTACTACCGCCCGACCGAGATCGGTGCCGAGGGCGGCATCAAGGAGCGCTGGGAGCGGGTCCGTCGGCTGATCCGGGGACGGTAGGGTCTGACCCCATGACGACGCAGTGGAGCGTGCCCGCCTGGGCGCTGCTCGTGACCCTCGGGGCGGTCCTCGTCGTCGCGGTGACGCTCGTGGCTGTCGTACGCCGTTCGTCCTCCCGCGCCGCGGCCCTCGCCGCCTCGGCGCGCTCCGAGTCCGAGGCGCTGCGTGCCCAGGTCGAGGCGATCGAGCACCGGCTCGCCGCCACCGCGCGAGCCACCCGCGCCGCCGACGGGCCCGAGTACGTGATCACCCGGCTCGGAGATGCCGACGACTCCGAGGGCGCCGACGGCGAGAGGTCACGCGACCAGCCCGTCGTCGACGGGCCGCTCTTCGCCGACCTGGTGCTGCGCGAGAGCGTGGTCCAGGCGGCCTCGCTCGCCGCAGGTCTGCGCCGCGCCCTCGACCCCGCCCACCTCAACCGGATCCGCTTCGAGATGCGTCGCGAGCTCAAGCGGGCCCGCAAGCAGCGCCGCGCCGACGCCCGTCAGGCCCGCCGGGAGTACGAGGCACGCCAACGCGCCGGGGAAGCCGCTGGAGAAGCTGCGGCATGAAGCGGTCGTTCTGGTTCGTGGCCGGAGCGAGCGCGGGGGTCTACGCTGCCGCGCGCGCCCGCCGGGCCGCCGAGATCCTGACGGTCGACGGCCTTCGTGACCGCATCGGTGCGGTCGTCGTGGGTGCCCGGATGTTCCGCGACGAGGTCGCCCAGGGCAAGGCCGAGGCCGAGACCGACTTGCGCGAGCGGATCACGCTGGGGCTCCATGAACGACGTGAGCTGATGGCCGGCACCGACCCGGGCACCGCCGGGCACGACGCATTCACCGAACCAACCGACGAGGAAGAAGGCACCAGCTGATGGACACCGCGGAGATCCGACGGAGGTTCCTCGCGCACTTCGAGCGCGCCGGACACACCCCCGTCCCCTCGGCCTCGCTGCTGCTGGACGACCCCAACCTGCTGTTCGTCAACGCGGGCATGGTGCCCTTCAAGCCGTACTTCCTCGGTCAGGAGACCCCGCCGTACGACCGGGCGACGAGCATCCAGAAGTGCGTGCGCACCCCCGACATCGAGGACGTCGGCAAGACGACGCGTCACGGCACGTTCTTCGAGATGTGCGGCAACTTCTCCTTCGGCGACTACTTCAAGGAGGAGGCGATCACCCTCGCCTGGGACCTGGTCACCAAGCCGCAGTCCGACGGTGGCTGGGGCTTCCCCGAGGACAAGCTCTACCCGAGCGTCTACGTCGACGACCCCGAGGCGGTCGCGTTGTGGAAGAAGATCACCGGCCTGCCCGACGACCGGATCGCGCGGCTGGGGAAGTCGGAGAACTACTGGTCGATGGGCGTGCCGGGACCAGGTGGTCCCTGCTCGGAGATCTTGATCGACCGCGGGCCGGCGTACGGCGCGGACGGCGACTTCTCCGCCGAGGACCGCTACCTGGAGTTCTGGAACCTCGTCTTCATGCAGGACGAGCTCTCCGCGGTGCGCTCCAAGGAGGACTTCGACATCGCAGGCTCCCTGCCGAAGAAGAACATCGACACCGGGATGGGCCTGGAGCGGGTCGCCTTCATGACGCAGGGCGTCGAGAACATGTACGAGATCGACGTGATGTTCCCCGTCATCGAGCGGGCGATGGCGCTGACCGGCAAGAAGTACGGCGCCGACCCGGTCGACGACGTCCGCTTCCGCGTCGTCGCCGACCACGTCCGCTCCTCGATGATGCTCATCAGCGACGGCGTCACGCCCGGCAACGAGGCCCGCGGCTACGTGCTGCGCCGCCTGCTGCGGCGCGCCGTGCGCTCCGTGCGCCTGCTCGGCTACGAGGACCCGGCGCTGCCCGAGCTGCTGCCGATCAGCCGGGACAAGATGGGCGAGACCTACACCGACCTGCACTCCGACTGGGAGCGCATCTCGCGCGTCGCCTATGCCGAGGAGGACGCCTTCCGCAAGACGCTGGCCTCCGGTACGACGATCTTCGACACTGCGGCGGCGAAGGTGAAGGACTCCGGCGGCACGACGCTCGCCGGCGACCAGGCCTTCGCGCTGCACGACACCTACGGCTTCCCGATCGACCTCACCCTCGAGATGGCCTCCGAGGCCGGGCTCTCGGTCGACGAGGCGGGCTTCCGCTCGCTGATGGCCGAGCAGCGCGAGCGGGCCAAGGCGGATGCTGCGTCGAAGAAGGGCCAGCACGCCGACACCGGCGTCTACCGCGCCATCCTCGACGAGCACGGGCCGACCGAGTGGCTGGCCTACGAGACGCTGTCCACCGAGTCTCGGGCACTGGCCCTGCTGAGCGGCGGTGGAGCGACGAGCGTGCTCGGCAGCGGCGAGATCGGCGAGCTCGTCCTGGACCGCACGCCGTTCTACGCGGAGTCCGGCGGCCAGGTCGCCGACGCGGGGATGATCGAGTTCGACGGCGGGCGCCTCGAGGTGCTCGACGTCCAGCGACCGGTGCGTGGCCTGGTGGTCCACCAGGTCCGCGTCGTCGACGGCGAGCTGTCGGCGGCGGCGGTGCAGGGCGCCGGGATGCTGCACGCGCAGGTGGACCCCGAGTGGCGTACCGGCGCGCGCCAGGCGCACTCCGGCACCCATGTCGTGCACGCGGCGCTGCGCGAGGTGCTCGGGCCCAGCGCGCTGCAGTCGGGCTCCTACAACCGTCCGGGCTACCTGCGTCTCGACTTCGGGTGGACCACGGGGCTCAGCCCCGAGCAGGTCCGAGACATCGAGGACGTCTCCAACCGGGCGCTGCGCGCCGACCTGCCGGTCGGGTGGCAGTACATGACCCTGCCCGAGGCGAAGGACTGGGGTGCTGTCGCGCTGTTCGGCGAGACCTACGACGCATCGCAGGTGCGCGTGGTCGAGATCGGTGGTCCGTGGTCGCGCGAGCTGTGCGGTGGCACCCACGTCGAGCACTCCTCGCAGATCGGCACCATCGTCGTCACCGGCGAGGCGTCGGTCGGCTCGGGCAACCGACGCATCGAGGCCTTCACCGGCGTCGAGGGCTTCGCCTACCTGGCCAAGGAGCGCGATGTCGTCGGACAGCTGACCAGCCTGCTGAAGACCCAGCCCGACGACCTCGTGGGCCGTGTCGGTGACCTCGTCGAGCGGCTGCGCGCCGCCGAGAAGGAGATCGAGAAGGCGCGCCTGGGCCAGCTCCTCGCGGGCGGCGCCCAGATCGCGGCAGGCGCCCAGGACGTTGGTGGCGTGCAGGTCGTGGCGCACCGCGTCGACGGCGCGGGGGGAGGCGACGTACGCACGCTCGCGATGGACGTGCGCGGTCGGCTCCCGCACGACGCGCCCGGCGTGGTCGTGGTGATCGGGGCGGCCGACGGCAAGGTCTCGGTCGTCGCGGCGCTCAACGACGCCGCGCAGGCGCGCGGGCTCAGCGCCAACGACCTGGTCCGTGCGGTCGGCCCGTTCGTCGGCGGCAAGGGCGGCGGCAAGGCGGACGTCGCCCAGGGCGGCGGCACCGACACCAGCCGGCTCGACGAGGCGCTCGCCGCGGTCACGGCGACCGTGGCCGGCGCCTGACGACGGCCGAGCGACCGACCAGCGCATGCGACACGGCGTACGTCTCGGCATCGACCCCGGGGACGCCCGGATCGGGATCGCGCGCAGCGATCCGGGCGGCTTCCTGGCGACCCCGGTCGAGACCGTGCGCAGCGGAAGGGGCGACCTGCGGCGCATCCGGCAGATCATCGCCGAGATCGCCGAGGAGACCGCCGACGGTGTCGTGGAGATCGTCGTCGGGCTGCCCCGCTCGCTCTCCGGTGGGGAGGGGCCTGCCGCGGCGAAGGTGCGCGCGTTCAGTGACAGGCTCACCGCCTCCGTGGCACCGTTGCCGGTGCGGTTGTGCGACGAGCGCCTCACCACGGTCTCGGCGGAGGCTATGCTGCGCGACCGTGGCACCAAGGGGGCCAAGCGCCGCGCCGTGGTCGACCAGGCCGCAGCGGTGTTGATCCTCCAGCACGCACTCGACAGCGAACGCGCCACCGGGAACCCACCCGGAGAGCTCGTCGCCCGATCCCAGGAGCCCGATGACTGAGCGCGACCCCTCCATCCTGGAGGAGGACGTCCCCGACGGGGAAGCGGCCGAGGACCAGCTGCCGCTGCCCGGCGGGAGCCGGCGCAAGCCTCGGCGCTTTGCCCGGTTGAGCGGCTGCATCCCCGTGCTGCTCGTGCTGGCCCTGCTCGGCGGGGGTGCCTACTTCGGGATCACGCGTGGTGTCGACGCCATCCGTGACCAGTTCAAGGAGGCCGAGGACTACGCGGGCCCGGGCAAGGGTCGCGTCACGTTCCAGGTCGTCTCCGGCGACTCGATCTCCGACATGGGTGCCAACCTCGTCGAGGCCGACGTCGTCGCCTCCCTCGAGGCGTTCACCGATGCGGCCGCGCTCGACCCCGAGGGGTCGCGGGGGATCCAGGTGGGCTTCTACCAGCTGCGCCGCCAGATGGCCGCCTCCGACGTGGTGGACGTCCTCGTCGATCCCGCCAACATCGTCTCCGACACGATCACGGTCCCCGAGGGACTCACGGTCGAGCAGATCGTCGGCATCCTGGCGAAGAACACCGACTTCAAGGCCAAGCAGTTCACCAAGATCGTCGACAACCCCGGTGACCTCGGGCTGCCCGACTACGCCGACGGCAACGCCGAGGGCTACCTGTTCCCCGCGACGTACGCCTTCGGCCCGGACGCCAAGCCGGTGACCATCCTGACCGCGATGGTCGACCGGTGGCGCCAGGCCGCCGAGGCCTCGGGTCTCGAGCAGGCCGCCGAGGACCTCGGCTACTCGCCGCACGAGCTGATGACCGTCGCCAGCCTGGTCCAGGCCGAGGGTCGTGGCGACGACATGCCCAAGGTCGCCCGGGTGATCTACAACCGCCTCGAGATCGAGCCCAACCCGTCGGCCGGCTTCCTGCAGATCGACGCGGCGGTCAACTACGCCCTCGGGCGGGGCCCGATCACCCGGCTGACGACCGACGAGATCGACTCGGTCGCCGACTCGCCGTACAACACCTACCGGCAGAAGGGGCTTCCGCCGGGGCCGATCGAGGCGCCGGGGGACGACGCGATCGAGGCGGCCGCCAACCCGGTCGACGGCCCGTGGTTCTTCTACGCCACCGTCAACCTCGAGACGGGGGAGACGAAGTTCACCGACGACTTCGACGAGTTCAACGAGTTCAAGGCCGAGCTCGACCAGTACTGCGCCACGCAGTCGGACCGGTGCTGAGGCGCTGGGGTCCCCCCGGCCGTCAGGGCTGAGGATGACGCCGACGAGGTGCGCGGTCCTGGGCGACCCGATCTCCCACTCGCTGTCGCCGACCCTGCACCGGGCGGGCTACGTCGCTGCAGGGCTCGACTGGACCTACGAGGCCGTGCGCGTGCCCTCGGGGTCGCTGCCGGGCTTCCTCGGGCGAGGTGATCGGTGGCGCGGCCTGTCGCTGACGATGCCGCTGAAGCGCGAGGTCCTCCCGCTCGGTGACGTGGTCTCCGAGCGCGCTCGACTCGCCGGCGGAGCCAACACCGTGGTGATCGAGGAGGGCCGGCTGCTGCTGGACAACACGGACCTGCCCGGCGCGGTGGCGGCGGTGCGCGAGCGCTACTCGGGCGCCGTCGACACGGTGACGATCCTGGGCGCGGGTGCCACGGCCGCCTCGATCGGGCTGGCGTCGTGCGAGCTGGGGGCCCGGCGCGTGGTGGTGGCCTCTCGCGATCGGGGGCGCGCGACGGAGACCCTGGTGGCGATCAGGTCGCACGTGTCGGGACCGGACGTGGTCTGGGCGGACCTCGGCGAGGTGTCGGCGCGCGGCATCGCGGGCGACGGCGTCGTCTCGACCATCCCCGCGGCGGCCCAGGACGAGGCACTCGTGGCGGCGTGCTCCGACCTCCCCCTCGTCTTCGAGGCGCTCTACGACCCCTGGCCGACCCCGCTGGCCTCCGCGGCGTCGGCACGCGGCCAGGCTCTCGTCGGGGGGCTCGACCTCCTGGTGCACCAGGCAGCGTTGCAGTTCGAGCTGTTCACCTCGCGAGCGGCGCCTCTGTCGGCGATGCGGGCAGCCGGCGAGGCCGCCCTGTCCGCGCGGTCCGGAGGCTGAAGGCCGTGCACGAGCTGATGGTGGGCGCTGTCGCGGGGGTCGGCTGCGCGGGTCTCGGTGCGCTGATGCCACGCGTGGTCGCCCGGCTCCCCGAACCCCCCGCCGTACCGCCGCTGGAGGAGGGGGAGGAGCCCACGCCTGCTCAGCAGATCGTCCTCGACGAGGGCCCGAAGCCGCCGTACGTCGAGATGGCGACCTCCCCGGGCTTCGCCAGGACGCTCTCCTGCTCGGCCGGGGTCTGCGGCGCGCTGTTCGGCTGGGCCGTCGGCTGGGACTGGACACTCCTCCTGGTGCTCCCCCTCGCACCCGTGGGCGCGGCACTGGCCCTCGTCGACCTGCGCTCCCGGCTCCTTCCCTCACGCCTGATCCTGCCGACCCTCGCCCTGGCGTTGGTCTTCGCGCTCGTGGCCTGGCCGTTGACCGGCTCGCCGGACGCCCTGGTCCGCGGATTGGTCGGGATGGTCGCTGCTCGGTCGGTCTTCTGGCTGCTGTGGTTCATCCGATCGGCGGGCATGGGCTTCGGCGACGTACGACTGTCGGCGCTGCTCGGGTTCGTCCTCGCCTACCTCGGGTGGGAGCAGTACGCCGTGGGGCTCTACTCGCCGTTCGTCATCTTCGCCGTTCCCGGGCTCGTGCTGGCACTGGTGCGCCGCGACCGGTCGCTGCTGAAGCGTGCCTACCCCTTCGGCCCGTTCCTGCTCGCCGGCGCCGTGATCGGCATCGTGGTCGGCGACGCCCTCGTGGGCGGTCTCATCTCGGGGTGAGGCGTCGGGCCGGTCGGTGGTCGATGAAAGACTGCTCCCATGTTGCGTTGGCTCACTGCGGGTGAATCCCACGGCCCGTCCCTGGTCGCCATCCTGGAGGGGCTCCCGGCCCACGTCGAGGTGACGACCGACGACATCGCCGACTCACTGGCGCGGCGCCGGCTCGGCTACGGCCGGGGTGCCCGGATGAAGTTCGAGCAGGACCAGGTCACGATCACCGGGGGTGTGCGCCACGGCCGCACCCAGGGTGGCCCCGTCGCGCTGATCGTCGGCAACACCGAGTGGCCCAAGTGGGAGACCGTGATGTCGGCCGACCCCGTCGACGCCGAGGTGCTCGACGCCCAGGCGCGCAACGCTCCGCTGACCCGCCCGCGCCCCGGCCACGCCGACCTCGCGGGCATGCAGAAGTACGACTTCGCCGAGGCGCGCCCGATCCTCGAGCGCGCCTCGGCGCGCGAGACCGCCGCCCGGGTCGCGCTCGGCCGGGTCGCCTCCAACTTCCTCGAGCAGTCGGTCGGCGCCCGCATCGTGTCGCACGTCATCGAGCTCGGCGGGGTCCGCGCCCCGTCCGGCCTGTGGCCGCAGCCCGACGACGTCGCCCGGCTCGACGACGACCCGGTGCGCTGCCTCGACCCCGAGACCGCGGCCGCGATGGTGGCGCGCATCGACCAGGCCCACAAGGACGGCGACACCCTCGGCGGGGTCGTCGAGGTCGTCGTGCACGGGCTCCCGCCCGGGCTCGGCTCCCACGTCCACTGGGACCGCCGCCTCGACTCGCGTCTTGCCGGTGCGCTCATGGGCATCCAAGCGATCAAGGGCGTCGAGGTCGGTGACGGCTTCGAGCTCGCCGCGACGCCCGGGTCGCTCGCCCACGACGAGATCGTCCCCACCGACGACGGCATCCGCCGCGTCTCCGGCCGCTCCGGCGGCACCGAGGGCGGGATGACCACCGGCGAGGTGCTGCGCGTGCGTGCCGCGATGAAGCCCATCGCGACCGTGCCGCGGGCTCTGCGCACGGTCGACGTGGCGACCGGCGAGGCTGCCGTCGCACACCACCAGCGCTCCGACGTCTGTGCGGTGCCGGCCGCGGGCATCGTCGCCGAGGCGATGGTCGCGCTGGTCATCGCCGACGCCGTGGTGGAGAAGTTCGGCGGCGACGCGGTCGGCGAGACCCGCCGCAACGCCGAGACCTACCTGGCCAACCTGAGGTACTCGTGAGCCCCGTGTCCGGCACCCGCCCGGTGGCGGTGCTGGTCGGACCGATGGGCTCGGGCAAGTCGACCGTGGGCGCCCTGCTCGCTGCGTCGTACGGCGTGCAGGCACGCGACACCGACACGGACGTCGAGGCGCTCGAGGGCCGCTCGATCTCGGACATCTTCGTCGAGTCCGGCGAGGAACACTTCCGCGCGCTCGAGCGCTCCGCCGTGGCCACCGCCCTGGCCGAGCACGACGGCGTGCTCTCCCTCGGAGGCGGCGCGGTGCTGGACGAGGCGACGCGCGAGCTGCTGGTGGGGCACCGGGTCGTCTTCCTGAGCGTGGGCCTCTCGGAGGCCGTCAAGCGCGTCGGACTCGGGGCCGGTCGACCGCTGCTGTTCGGCAACATGCGGGCCCAGGTCAAGAAGCTGCTCGACGAGCGCGCCCCGATCTACGCCTCGGTCGCGACCGTGACCGTCGACACCGACGAGAGTGTCCCCGAGGACGTCGCTGCGCGCGTCCGCGCTGCCCTGGAGGCCGACGATGAGTGAGTCCACCGACCACCCGGCCGAGTCCGTCCTGCACGTCGGCGGCGCGTCGCCGTACGACGTCGTGGTCGGGCACCACCTCGCGCACCACCTGCCCGACATGGTCGGCGACGCCGCCCGGATCGCGGTCGTGTGCCCCGAGGCCCTCGAGCACCTCGTCGAGGACGCGGTCGGGCCGCTGCTCGACCGGGACGTGACGGTGCTGGCGCTGCCCGACGGCGAGGAGTCCAAGACCGCCGAGGTCGCGGTCGCCTGCTGGGAGGCGCTGGGCGAGGAGGGATTCACCCGCTCCGACGTCGTGGTCACGCTGGGCGGTGGCGCCACCACGGATGTCGGCGGCTTCGTCGCGGCGTCGTGGCTGCGTGGGGTGCGCGTCGTGCACATCCCGACCACGCTGCTGGCCATGGTCGACGCCGCGGTGGGCGGCAAGACCGGCATCAACACGTCGGCCGGCAAGAACCTCGTCGGTGCCTTCCACGAGCCGTCCGGGGTGCTGTGCGACCTCGCCCTGCTGGAGTCGCTGCCACGGGACGAGCTCGTCGCCGGACTGGGCGAGGTCGTCAAGTGCGGCTTCATCGCCGACCCCGAGATCCTGCGCCTCGTCGAGGAGACCGACCCCGAGTCGCTGGACGCCTCGTCCCCGGTGCTGCGTGAGCTCGTCGAGCGCGCCATCCAGGTGAAGATCGACGTCGTGGTCGCGGATCTGCGAGAAGCAGGGGGCAGCGAGCTGACCGGCGCCCACCCCGGTCGCGAGGCGCTCAACTACGGTCACACCCTCGCGCACGCGATCGAGCGGGCCGAGGACTACGAGATCCGGCACGGCGAGGCGGTCGCGATCGGCTGCGTGTACGTCGCCGAGCTCGCCCACCGCGCGACCGGGCTCTCCGCCGAGATCGTCGAGCGGCACCGGGAGGCGTTCTCGCGGGTCGGGCTGCCGACGTCGTACGAGGGTGCGAGCTTCGAGGACCTGCTCGCCACCATGCGGGTGGACAAGAAGTCGCGCGGCAACCAGCTGCGCTTCGTGGTGCTCTCCGACATCGGTGCACCCACCGTGCTCGCCGGGCCGTCCGAGGAGGACCTGCGCGCCGCCTACGAGGCGGTCACGGCGTGAAGGCTCTCGTGCTCAACGGCCCCAACCTCGGACGCCTCGGCCGACGCCAGCCCGAGATCTACGGCTCGACCACCCATGCCGAGCTCGCTGAGCGCTGCGTGGGCTGGGGCGCCGACGTGGGGCTCGAGGTGGAGGTGCGCCAGACCAACCACGAGGGCGTCCTGCTCGACTGGCTCAACGAGGCGGCCGACCAGGAGGTCGCGGTGGTGCTCAACGCCGCAGCGTGGACCCACTACTCCTACGCGCTCTTCGACGCCTGCGCCCAGCTCGTGGCGCCGCTGATCGAGGTGCACATCTCCGACCCCACGCAGCGCCCCGAGGTCTTCCGGCACACGTCGGTCGTCACGCCGTACGCCGCACAGGTCGTCTCGGGCCACGGCGTCGACGGCTACCGGCGGGCGTTGGTCGCGATTGCCGAGCTGATCGACGCACGGCCCGGCTGACGCCGAGCGGTCAGGGCAGCTGGTCGTCGGGCAGCTCGTGCACGGCTGCCTCCTCGGCGCCCGAGCCCGCGCCGTCGATGCCGACGTCGGTCGCGGCGGCCTCCGCGTCGACGTCCTCACGCGCTCCCTCGTCGGGCTCGACGAGGCGTCCCGAGCGCGCGTCACCGACCTCACGTGACGCCGCCGGCTCGAACGGCTCCGCCGCGGGATCCTCGATCTGCTCGATCGCCATCTCGTCGGCCTCCTCGTAGGGGTCCGGCTCCGGGACCTCCTGCCCGAGCCGCTGGTCCAGGGACTCGCCCATGCTCTCCTCGAGGGGCGTGTTGCCGAAGCCCTGGGCTGCTGACGGCTTCTCGGGCGGGGAGTAGCCCTCGTCGAGTGGCTCGGCCAGGCCCCGGTCCTCCACGAGGCTGTCTCCGTCGCCCTGCGGCTGGGTCTCGTCGTCCACGCTGTATCCGTGGTAGCTCTCGCTCCCGGCGGCGCCGGTGTCGTCGGAGGCGGGGTCGGTGCCGGTCTGCGAGGCGATGTCGTCCTGGCTCACGGGTGTTCCTTCCTGCAGCTGGTGCTCGGCCGGTGCTCGACCCGCGGTCTCGTCCCCGGGTCCCGGCACCGGTACCCCGATCGAGCCATCTGACGCGCCGACTGAGGAAACGACTCGGCGCAGCGTTAGACTCGGCGGCTGTTGTCCGCCCGCGTCCGATCCCACCCGATCCCGCTGGCCCCGGACGGCGCCCTCGTCCACTGAGCAGAAGGCTGACCCACGCGCATGGCAACCACGAACGACCTCAAGAACGGCATGGTTCTCAACATCGACAAGCAGCTCTGGGCTGTCGTGGAGTTCCAGCACGTCAAGCCGGGCAAGGGGCCTGCCTTCGTGCGCACCAAGCTGAAGAACGTCGAGTCCAACAAGACCGTCGACAAGACCTTCAACGCCGGCACCAAGGTCGAGACCGCCACGGTCGACCGCCGGACGATGCAGTACCTCTACAACGACGGCACGTCCTTCGTGTTCATGGACACCAGCGACTACGAGCAGCTCGAGATCGCTCCCGAGATCGTGGGCAGCGCCTCCAACTTCCTGCTCGAGAACCAGGAGGCCGTCGTGGCCACCAACGAGGGTCGAGTGCTCTTCATCGAGCTGCCCGCCTCCGTCGAGCTGACCGTGACGTTCACCGAGCCCGGCCTGGCCGGCGACTCCGCGACCGGACGCACCAAGCCGGCCACGCTCGAGACCGACCACGAGATCCAGGTGCCGCTCTTCATCAACCAGGGCGAGAAGATCAAGGTCGACACCCGCGACTCCTCCTACATGGGTCGCGTCAAGAGCTGACGACGTGGGAGCCCGATCGAAGGCCCGCAAGCGGGCCCTGGACATGCTGTACGCCGCCGACCTGCGCGGCGAGTCGGCCACCGACGCGCTGGACCGCGCGATCGCTGCCGGCGAGGGGCCGACCAACGACTACACCGCCACCCTGGTGCGCGGCGTGGTCGAGCACGTGGCCCGCATCGACGAGCTGCTGAGCGAGTTCTCCGAGGGGTGGACCCTCGAGCGGATGCCCGCGGTCGACCGCAACGTGCTGCGCCTGGGCGTCTGGGAGCTGCTGTACGTCGACGACGTCCCCGACGCCGTGGCGGTCTCGGAGGCGGCCGCGCTCGTGCGCGAGCTGTCCACCGATGACTCGCCGAGCTTCGTCAACGGCATCCTCGGCGCCATCCAGAAGCAGAAGCCGACGCTGATCCAGCCCTGACGGTCGGCTCGCGGTCCTGCGGCCGGCACGTACGGCCCGACCGTTCGGTGACCGCCTCACCGGGGGAGGCCCGGGCCTCCGAGCGGGTACTACGTTGGCTCCATGAGCGAAGACGCCGACCTGGTCGTGATCGGGCAGGGCCCCGGAGCCGAGTCGCTGGTGATGGGGGCCCTCGAGGCGGGGCTGTCGGTGGTCGCCGTGGACAAGCACCTCGTCGGGGGCGAGTGCCCCTACTACGGGTGCATCCCGTCGAAGATGATGGTCCGCGCCGGGGACGCCCTGGCGGAGGCCGGCCGGGTGACCGGACTGGCCGGTGAGGCGTCGGTCGTGCCCAGCTGGTCCCCGGTGGCCGAGAAGATCGCGGTCCAGGCCACCGACCACTGGGACGACACCGTGGCCGTCGACCGACTGGCCGACGCCGGCGCGACCGTGCTGCACGGCACCGGTCGGTTGGCCGGGCCCGGGCAGGTCGACGTCGAGCTGCCCGACGGCAGCACCCGCTCGTTCGCGGCACGTCGCGGGATCGTGCTCAACACCGGCACCCGCCCGTCCGCTCCGCCCATCGACGGGCTCGGGGACACGCCGTACTGGACCAACCGGGACGCCGTCCGGGTCACCGAGCTGCCCGGCTCGCTCGTCGTGGTGGGCGGCGGACCCATCGGCTGCGAGATGGCGCAGGCGTTCGCCCGTTTCGGGGTGCGAGTGACGATGGTGCAGTCCGGCGATCGCCTGCTGCCCGCTGACGAGCCCGAGGCCGGAGCCCTTCTCGAGGAGGTGCTCGTGAGCGAGGGGCTCCGGGTCATGACCGGGGCTCGGACGACCGCGGTGAGCTACGCCGACGGCGCGTTCACGCTCGCCCTCGACTCGGGGGAGACGCTCGTGGCCGACAAGCTCCTCGTGGCCGCGGGGCGCACCCCCAACCTCGACGACCTCGGGCTGGACACGGTCGGCCTGGACCCCACTGCCCGCACGATCGACGTCGACGAGCGCCTGCGGGTGCAGGGCGGTGAGGCCGGCGCCGGAGATGCGCTATGGGCCATCGGCGACATCACCGGCAAGGGAGCCTTCACCCACGTCGCGATGTATCAGTCCGCGATCGCGCTGCGCGACCTCCTCGGCCAGGACGGTCCTCCGGCGAGCTACCACGCGCTGCCGCACGCCACGTTCACCGACCCGGAGGTCGGCGGTGTCGGGATGAGCGAGCAGCAGGCGCGCGACGCCGGGCTGTCCGTGCGGGTGGGGCTCGCACCCCTCGAGCAGTCCTCCCGAGGGTTCACGCACGGCCCCGGGGCCCGGGGCCTGATCAAGGTCGTCGAGGACGTCGACCGCGGCGTGCTCGTCGGCGGTACGGCGATGGGTCCCGGTGGTGGGGAGATCCTCGGGTTCCTCGCGGTCGCGGTGCATGCCGCCGTACCCGTCGCGACCCTGCAGACGATGATCTACGCCTACCCGACCTTCCACCGCGTCATCGAGACGGCGCTGGGCGACCTGTCGGACGCGCCATGAGCCAGAGCACCGCTCACCAGGCCCACCAGAGCGACGTCGTCGACCGGATCGCCGGCGTCGGCCTGGTCGCCTACGGCGTCGTCCACCTGCTCATCGGCTGGCTGGCCGTGACGCTGGCCGTCGGCGACCGCCAGGGCGGAGCCTCGAGCACCGGCGCGGTCAAGCAGCTCGCCCAGCAGCCGTACGGCGAGACGCTCGTGTGGCTGATCGCCGTCGGGATGATCCTGCTGGTGGTGTGGCGCCTGATCGAGGCTGCTCTGGGCTACCGCGACAAGGACGGCGCCGAACGGACCCTGCGGCGCCTGCTCTCGGTGGGCAAGGCCGTGGTCTACGGCACGATCGCCTACAGCGCGGTCGACGTGGCGACGGGGTCTCCGCAGAAGAGCGGCTCCGGCGGGGGCACCGACTCGATGACCGCGACCCTGATGAATCGCCCGGGCGGCCAGCTCCTCGTGGGCGCGGTCGGGGTGGGCATCGTCGCGGTGGGTGTGGCCCACCTGGTCACGGCGTGGCGCGAGTCCTACCTGAAGAATCTCGACGGTGAGGGACGCAGCGGGTCCTCGGGCACAGCCTTCCGGTGGCTGGCTCGCACCGGCTACGTCGCCAAGGGTCTCGCCCTGGGCGTGGTCGGGGTCCTCTTCCTGAGCGCCGCCGTGACCCACCGGGCCGAGAAGTCCGGCGGTCTCGACCAGGCACTGCGCACGGTGCTCGACCAGGCCTTCGGCCCGGTGCTCCTCGCCGCGATCGGGCTCGGCTTCGCCGCCTACGGCCTCTTCTGCTTCGTGCAGGCCCGGCACCTGGACCGCTGAGGGACGGCGTCGCCCCGGGTCCGCGTCGGGCCGCAGCGGGGGGCGGGGATGTTTCGCTGCGACCGGGACTGGAGAGGACGACCTCAGGCCCTCGGGCCGCGCTGTCGCCCACCCCCACTCTCGGAGGATCACCATGTCGGAGTCGTACGAGCCCACTGACACCAGTGATCGGCTGTACACCCCCGAGGAGCTGGCCGTCTATGCCAAGCAGCAGGCCGCGGGCACGGCGGGTCCCCAGGCCCAGGAGGCCCAGGAGGCCCGGGAGGCCTCAGCCGCCCCGGAGGCTGCGCCGGAGCCGATCAGGGGTGATCCCCTCACCGATCCGATCCCGGGATGGCCGTCCTCGGCTCCTACCGCGCCTCCACCGGGGCCGTCTGCTCCGGTAGCCGCTCCGGTGGCCGCTCCCACGGCCGACCCCAACGCCGCTCCCACGGCCGACCCCATCGCCGCTCCCACGGGTCCGCCCCCGTCCGGCCCGCCGCCCAGTGGCCCTCCGCCCGCCGCTCCGCCGCCGGTCGCGGCC
>NZ_JAPYPS010000042.1 GCF_029937575.1 Nocardioides sp. | reverse complement strand
ACATGTACCCATCAAAACCGATCAGCCCGCCCTGATTAAGGAGCCACGCCCTAGGCGCTCGCCCACTGAAGCGCATGACGTGACCTCGCCACGCACTATCAACGGCGACTTCGTAGAAGCCGCTGCTCACGAGCTGGGCCGCTAGGTCGTCGGCCTCGATGAGCCGATGTGGTGAACGGTCAACAAAGTGGATTGCCTCCGCTGCGAGCGTCCTCGTGAGGTCGTAGCCCAGGAGCAGCCCCCCCGGGCGCAGGACACGCCTAGCTTCGTCCAGAGCTGCAGGCCACTCGACGACGTGGTGCAGCATCAGGTTGTTGGTGACGATGTCGAACGATCCATCCTCGAAGGCGAGACGGGTGATGTCGGCTTCGATGACCTCGACGTTGGGGTAGGGCCTCAGTCGCTCGCGAGCCGATCTGACCATCGTCGGATCAAGGTCCGTGACGGTCAGGCGTGCCTCCGGGAAAGCAATCGCCGCGCCTTCGGCCATGGCGCCACTTCCGGCGCCGAGCTCCAAGACCTGCCCTGACAGGGCGTGGCCCTGCAGAGCCCAACGCAGTACGCGACGCCGAGCGAAGATCCGCCACGGCGCGCTCCTGCAAAAACCGCTTTCGAGAGCCGACATGATGGGCATAGTGGCTCCCTCCAAAGGGACAGTCAGCGCGAAGAGCGAAACATGGTAGGTCATGTATCGCGTTTCCTTGGGTGAGGCTACGGTACCCCAGTGGGGTACCGGGCGGGGCGGTGCTGGGTGCGGTTCCGCGAGGCGCCCCTCGCCTCTCGTAGCCGCCTGACACTCTCTGCAAGCAACGCCAAGCCGGCTCCGACCAGGATGCCCTCGAGCAGGCGCGGACCCAGTCGGACCGCCGGCGTGAGGTAGCGCGAAGGGGTCACGGTCACGACTGCCGCAGCAACAGCCTCGGGGGAGAGCTGCTCGATCACTGAGCCGTCTGGTCGGATGGCACCAGTGACGCCGTTGAGTGACGAAACAACAACCGCGCGCTGAGTTTCGATGGCGCGGGCTCGTGTGATCGCGAACTGCTGTTGCGGCTGGCTCGTGCCGGCAAACGTTGCGTTGCTGGTCTGCACGACGATCAGTTCGGCACCGGCGACCACTTGGTCGCGGATAGCTCCTGAGTAAGCGATGTCGAAGCAGATGGCGTTGGCGATCACCATGCCTCCCGCGCTCATAGGCTCCGGGCTGGGCCCGGGCACCATGTCGAAGGGAATGCGATCGAACTGCGAGGAGAGACCGCCGATCAGGTTCCGAGCAGGGATGAACTCTCCGAAGGGGACCGGATGTAGCTTCGTGTATGCCAACGGTTTAGGCCCTTCCGCACTCCAAACGACGCCTTGGTTGTAGCGCGTCCCCGCCGTGGGACCTGCGTTGATGGACCCCACGAGGATTGGTGCCCCTACCTCGCGAGCCGCCGCGGTGATCTGTGCTCGGACGTTGTCGTCATCGGCTGGAGAACCGCCAGCAGCACCTTCGGCCCAGATGACGAGATCTGGACCGAGTGCGTTCGCTGGAAGGCTCCCGCGGATTGCGCGCGTCAGCTCCAGGCTGCTGGAGAGGATCTCGGGTCGATAGGCCAGAACGTCACGTCCGTCGCCAGGTACGCCGCCCTGCACCAGGGCAATCACCTTGCCGCCCCCAACCTCCTCGCTCAAATGATTGTCGGCCCCGGCCCGCGTGCGTCCGAGAGTCGACAGCGCGATCAACACCACTAGGCCGACTACTCCGGCACTCGCCCACGCGGCCTTCGAGCGACCTGCGACCAAGTGCGCGCCAGCCGCTGCGACGAGGGCGACCAGCAAAGAGGTGCCCGTGACGCCGACGTAGGGCAAGGCCGCTTCTAAGGGCGTGTCGAGCGCCGCGACTCCCAGCTGTCCCCAAGGCAAGCCGCCGAACGGCCACGACTGCCTGAATATCTCGAATGCAGTCCAGATGAACGCAGTTGCCACGGGCCAGAGCACCTGCCTGCGGCACAGGTAGGCACCAACGAACCCCAGCGCGAACCAGAGGCTCTCCGCGAGAGTCAGCGCGACCCAGGCCACCACTCCGATGGAGTCGACCAGCCACCACAGGTGCGTGCCGAGGAAGGCAACGCCGAAGACAAACCCATCTAGCGCCGCCACCCGAGCGCGAGGGAGGTGCCAGACACGAGAAAAGAAGATGGCCAAGGAAAGCGGCGCCAGTAGGCCCCAGCCGACCGGGTCGAACGCCAGCGCAAGACCCACGCCGCAGGCGAGACTGAGAAGTCGCCCCGGAAATGAGCGCGCAGCCGACGACCTGAGGCGTAGCGTTCGGAAGGCTGACGGCGAGGCAGTGAGAAGTCCGACGGATTGCATACTATGCGACATAGTAAAGCAACTGGCCAACAACGCTCGATCCAAGCGACGGTCGTTAGATCGGCCCTCAGAGGTGCGGCGCCAGCAATGACCCAATGCCCTCGCGGGACAACGGCAAATCTCCTAGGCTTGCTCGTAGCCCATCGGTCATCCAAGCAGTAGGGAGAGTGGCGCATGCCGGTCGAGGATCGACGCCCACGCGGGCAAGGCAGCGGCGAGCGCTATGGCTCGCTTGCGGCAGCGCCGACGATCATGGCCTGGACTCCTCGGGATCGCTATTGGCCGGCAACGGTCCTTGCCGTTGTCGGCCTCGGGGTGGCTGCCGCGATGGCGCTGTTTGGGCTTCCGGGCGTGGACCTTCATCCGATCACTCATCGCTGGGGGATCATGGATCCGCTGTGTGGCGGAACTCGCGCCGCGAGGTACACGATGGTTGGCGATCTGGGTCAAGCTTGGCGCTACAACCCGCTGGGGATCGTGGTGGTCATGGGCGCGGCGCTTGCAATCGTGCGTGCCGGCTACGGGGCGGCAACGCACCGCTGGTTGACGCTGCAGTGGTCCGTGCTGCCGTTACGCACCAAGCGTCTCGTGTTCGCACTGGGGGTGCTGGCAGTGGTGGCCCTTGAGATCAGGCAGCAAGGCCGCGCGGAACTGCTCATGGCTGGCACTGGACTCTGAACCGGCCACTAGTTGAACGATGTTGATGCACCTTCGTGTCGGGAAAAGGCCACCTGCTGCAGGTCATCTGGGGAGTCTTCCCACGCGGGCGAGCATCAGGCCCTCGGGAGCCGGACGGTGAAGCGGGTCGGTCCCTCGCGCCTGGTCAGCTCCACGTTGCCGCCGCACGACCGGGCGACCCGACGCGCCAGGGCCAGGCCGAGGCCGGCTCCGGATCCGCCGCCGCTGGTGGTGCCGGCCTCGAAGATGCGCTCGGGGTCTGCTTGGACGCCGGGACCGTCGTCCTCGACCGTCAGCTCCACCCCGGCAGTCATCGACGACGGCACCACGATCCGCACCGACGAGGTCGCGAACCGCACAGCGTTGGCCACGACCGGTGCCAACGCTCGAACGGCGAGGGCGTGCGGGAGTCCCAGGCGGAGATCCGGCAGGTCGACGTCCACCGTGATCGCCGTCGGGGTGGGCGTGGCCTGCACGGTCTCGTTCACGACGCCGGCGAGTGACGACACCGCCGACTCTGCGACATTGCGGTCGGAGCGCGCGAGCTCGAGGAGGGTGGCGATCGTGCCCGTCATCCGGTGGGCGGCCACGGAGATCTGCTCGAGATCCTCCCGCGCGGACGTCGGGAGGTCGTCACCCATGAGCGCCAGGTCGGCGGTGCCCTGGATGGTGGTCAATGGGGTCCGCAGCTCGTGTGCCAGCTCGGAGGTGAGTCGCTGCTCGGACCGGATGGCCGCGGAGACCTTGTCGAGCAACGTGTCCAACGTGCCGGCGAGCGCCGTCAGCTCGTTGCGAGGAGGCCCCAGGGCGAAGCGACGCGTCAGGTCGTGCTCGCTCCAGTCGGCGGCGGTGCTGGCCAGAACGGCTACCGGTTGGAGCGCGCGTTTGGTGACCCAGGCGGCGAGAGCTGCCGCGGCGCCCGTCGCGAAGGCTCCCGTGATCAGGCTGACGAGCAAGGCGTAGAACTCGGCATCCTCGTATGGTTGGAGGAGCTCGTCGACGATCACCACTCCGCGGGCTCCGCCGGCGGTCGCGAAGGGCAGCGCCAGCACCCGTCGGTCGTCGCCGACGTTGCGCAGCTGGGTGGTGGTGGTGGCGCTCAGGACGGCGTAGGTGTCGGCCAGCTCTTTCGGGACGATCCCGGCGACCAGGGTGCCGTCGGCGGCGTACACGACGACTCCGCGGTCCAGGTCCGCCTGCGGCACGGACAGCGCTCCCTGGCCGGGCTCGCTCGTGGTCGACCCGGCGACGGCGTCGGCCCGGTCCTCCAGGACGCGGTCGACGTCCCGGCTGGTCTGGGCGGCCAGGATCAGTTGCACGACCACCGTCAGCACCACCATGGCGAAAGCCGTCGAACAGGCGGTGAGGATGACGATCTGTCGCCGGAAGGACCCCGATGGCACCGGTGGGGTCACGACAGCCTGAACCCGACGCCGCGGACCGTCTCGATGCTGACCGGAGCGTCGATGCTCTCGAGCTTGACCCGGATACGTCGGATGAAGGAGTCGATCGTGTTCTCGCTGACCATGGAGCCATCCGGCCAAGCGGCCGCCACCACGGCCTTGCGCCGGGCGACCTCTCCGGGGCGCGAGGTGATCGCGGCGAGCATCCGGTACTCCGTGGGGGTCAGCAGCGCCTCCCCGCCCGGGCAGCGCACCGTGTGCCCCGCCGGATCGAGAGCGAGACCTCCCACCGTCGGCGGCGCCGGCCTGCCTCGTCGTCCGAGTGCCTCGACGCGGAGGAGGAACTCCTTGATGTCGAACGGCTTGGACACGTAATCGTCGCCGCCGGCATGAAAGCCGGCAATCCGGTCGTGGACGGCACCGAGCGCGGTCAGGAACAGCACCGGCGCGGACTGGCCTTCGGAACGAAGGGCCTGCACGACGTCGCGGCCGTCGGAGTCGGGGAGTCCGACGTCCATCACGACCACGTCGACCCCGCTGTCAGGTCCCAGCAGTCGCAACGCCTCGCCGCCGTCGTGGGCACTAAGGACCTCGTGGCCAGCGGACTCCAGAGCCCGTGAGACCAGGCGTCGGATGGCAGGATCGTCCTCGCATACGCCGATCAGCATGATGTCGTTCCTTCCGGTTGCTGGGCACAGCGTCCCACCCGAGCGGCCTGCGCGCTCCAGGGAGGCGTGCTCAACTGGTCAGCAGTTCGGCTGGGTGGTCGACGCGCGAGAGCGCGGCGCTGTCTCGTGCGCTCCTGCGACGATGCCGAACGAGCCCGACCGCCGCTGGGATCAGCGTGAGGGCGACCATGCTGATCGCGAACAGTTCGATGTGCGAGGCGATGATCGGCACGCCTCCCAGAAAGTAGCCGACGGAGAGGAACCCGACGGTCCAGATCAGTCCGCCGATCGCGTTGTAGCCGGTAAAGGCGTGGCGCGGCATCTCGGCCACGCCGGCGACGACCGGGGTGAAGGTCCGGACGACGGGTACGAAGCGCGCCAGGACCACCGCCTTGGGACCGTGCTTGGCGAAGAACGACTCCGCCCTGGTCGCGTGAGACGCGGCGAAGAGTCGGGAGTTGGCTCGGGTGAAGACCCGAGGCCCGTACCGACGCCCGATCAGGTAGCCCACCTGATCCCCGACCACTGCGGCCACGAACAGGCCGGCGGCGATCAGCCAGAGCGGCAGGTGGATGGCGCCTTCTGCGGCCATCACACCCAGCGTGAAAAGCAGCGAGTCTCCCGGCAGGAAGAACCCGACGAGGAGCCCGGTCTCGGCGAAGATCACCGCCATCGCGAGGAGCAGGGCCAGCGGGCCGAGGGCGAGCAGCACGGGAGTCAGGGTGGCGATCATGGTGGGACGCCAGGAGCTGGCGCCTGTCGAGAACCTGACTATGCCCGCGCCGGGATTCAGTCAGGTTCTCGACAGGTCTCCGGCGCGACAGTTCAGCCATGACCACCTTTGCCACCCATCACCGGCCCCAGGGGCCGACCGCCCCGATGTCCTCGCCGTCCGGGCCGGCGACGCGACGTCCGCGCACCTTGAGCGAGCGCGGTCTCGTCGCGATCGTGGTGTCGGGCGCCATTGCCGTGCTCGCCCTGTGGTGGCACGACACCACCATGCTTCCGGGTCTGGGGGAGTGGGTCACGGCGGCCGGCCGCATCGCCGGACTCCTGGGCGGCTACACGATCGTGATCGCGCTGCTCCTGATGTGTCGGGGGCCGTGGATCGACCACGGTCTCGGGACCGACCGCTTGTCGCGGTGGCACGCCATGTCGGGGCGCTTCCTGATCGGACTTCTGAGCGCCCACGCCGTCCTGATCATCTGGGGCTACTCGCTCACCTCGGGCACCGGGCTGATGGCGCAGACGAACCTGATGCTGGTCGCGGTGCCCAACGTGCTGCTCGCTGTCATCGGGTACGGCCTGCTGGTGCTCGTCGGGGGGCTCTCGGCGCGGCAGGTGAGGAAGCGGGTCGACTACGAGACCTGGTACCTCGTCCACCTGCTCACCTACATCGCGATCGGCCTGAGCTTCCTCCACGTCCTGAGCGCTGGCGCTGACTTCCAAGCCGGCTGGGCCAAGGCCCTGTGGATCTCCATGTACGCCGGCGTGGCCGGGCTACTGCTCTGGTACCGCTGGCTGAACCCGGTCCGCAACGCCGTCCACCATCACCCGCAGGTAGACAGGGTCACCGTCGAGGGTCCCGGGGTGGTCTCCATCGTCATCACCGGACGCGCCTTCGATCGCCTCGAAGCCCAGGCCGGCCAGTTCTTCCGCTGGCGCTTCCTCACCCCGAGCGGCTGGTGGCAGTCGCACCCCTACTCGCTCTCGGCGGCCCCGACCGACTCCGAGCTGCGGATCACCGTGAAAGGGCTCGGACGACACAGCGCCGAGCTGGCCGCGCTCACGCCCGGCACTCGCGTCCTGATGGAGGGTCCGTACGGCGCCCTCACGACCCACCGTCGTCGCAACGGCGGAGTTCTCCTGCTCGCTGGGGGCATCGGCATCACGCCCTTGCGCGCCATGCTGGAGCACCTGCACCGCGAAGGTCCGGCGACGGGACCCGCGACCTTGATCTACCGGGGTCGGACGGCCGCTGACCTGGTGCACCGCGCGGAGATCGACCTCCTCGCGAGAGCCGATCACATCGACGTGCACTACGGGCTGGGCGACCCCGGTGGGGCGGACGACGTCTTCGTCGACGCCCGGCTGGCCGATCTCGTGCCTGACCTCGACCGGCGCGACGTCTTCCTCTGCGGCCCGGCGCCCTTCATGGACGCGGCCACCGCCTGTCTCCTGCGTTGCGGAGTGCCGCTGCGCCACATCCACGCTGAACGCTTCGAGTTCTGAGGAGACGACATGACCACCCGATCGCTCACGACCCCCAGCGCTCTCGGCCGTTTCGGCCCGGCGTTGAAGGTGTCCGGCTCCGTGCTCGGAGTGCTCCTCCTGCTGGGTGCCAAGACGCTGACCTCCGACCCGGCGGGTCTGGGCCCGGCCGTCAACCTGGCAGCCAGTGACCAGGGATCGGTGACCGGTCCGTTGATCACCACGCGCTACGGGCCGGTCCAGGTGCGGGTGACCGTCGCCGGCGGCAAGGTCACCGACGTCCAGGCGGTCCAGCTGCCCACCGGCGGACAGTCCGGTCAGATCGCTGACTACTCGGCGCCGGTGCTGCGCCGCGAGGCCCTGGTCGCCCAGGGTGCCGGCATCGACGCCGTCTCGGGGGCGTCGTACACCAGTCAGGGGTACTCCGAGTCCCTCCAAGGTGCGTTGGACCAGATCGCGGCCGGTCAGTCGCCGGCCACTCCTAGCGCTCCCTCGAACGGCCAGGGGTGATCGCCGTGACGACGCACCGTCAAGCGCCGGCGCCTTTCGCTGACAGTGTCCAGGGTTCCCGGCGCATCGTGTCGGTGATGGGCACCGTGTTCACCCTCGACGTCCGCGACCTTGCCCCGGACTCGGATCCGGTCGATCGCGTCGTCGAGTGGTGGCAGTGGGTGGACGCCACGTTCAGTACCTATCGCGCTGACAGTGCCATCTCTGAGCTGGCCAGCGGGACCCGCCGGATCGATGAGTGCCCGCACGAAGTGCGCGAGGTTCTCGCACGCTGCCGCCGCGCCGTGGAGGCCAGTGACGGCTACTTCACCGCGCATCCTCACGGGCGGCTTGATCCCACCGGTCTGGTGAAGGGCTGGAGTGTCGAGGTCGCCAGTCGGATGCTGCGCGATGCCGGTTCGCGGTCGCACTGCATCGCCGCCGGCGGCGACCTGCGCAGCTGTGGGCAGCCGGTGCCGGGTGTCGCGTGGCGTCTGGGGGTGGTCGACCCGTTCGACCGCGGTCGGGTCGCCGCCGTGGTCGCCGGGGAGGACATGGCGGTAGCCACCTCGGGCACCGCCGAGCGGGGCGCCCACATCGTCGACCCCGTCCTCCGTCGCTCGCCCTCCGAGCTTGCTTCCGAGCTGGCGTCGGTCACGCTCATCGGCGAGGACCTGACGCACGTCGACGCGATGGCCACCGCGGCCTTCGCCATGGGACGACGGTGTCAGACGTGGCTCGAGGCGCAGCCCGGACTCGGGGCGCTCGTCGTGTTCGCGGACGGGGAGACCTGGCGCAAAGAAGGGCACGACGGACCCTCTCTCCAGGTGCTCTGACACCTGATCGGTGAGCCCGGCCGATCCTGTTCAGGTTCTCGACAGGCGCGTAGCACTTGGATCAGGCACATGGACCTCAGAGCCGCCAAAATCGAAACTCCACCTACCCCAGCTCGTCCATCGACCGGGACGGCCTCCCTGCGAGACCGCGAAGTGGGCGGACGCGACCACTTCTCGATCTACCTGACGGGAGTGGTCGCCTCCTTGGCGATCGTGATCCTCATCGAGGCACTCGTGCTCGCGGCCGTGGTGCTCCTGGCCTTTGTCCTGGTCGGGCTCGTGGTGGGGCACCGACCGACGACGCGTGCAGTCGCGCGGCCGACGGCGGCCTCGTCCGCGCGCCCACACGACGACGCAGCGCGCGACCACGTCCTGATCGTGTCGGCGAGTATCGGCGCCGGCCACGACGGGGCAGCGGTCGAGCTTGCCCGCCAGGCACGCAAGGCAGGCTTCGTGGTGGACCGCGTCGACTTCCTGGACCTGCTCCCCCCGGGGCTCGGTCGCCTGGTGCGTAGCGGCTATCGATGGCAGATCACCGTGATCCCCGGGACATGGGGGCTCTTGCTCCGGTCGCTGCGTTCGCCATCCGATAATCACTGGATCGCCTCGCTTGTCGGGGCGCTTGCCCGCAAGCGCCAGATGAACACCTGCCAGCCGAGCACCCGGGTGATCGTGTCCACCTATCCCTTGGCAAGCCAGGCGCTGTCGCAGCTCCGCCGAGACGGTTCGCTGGCGATCCCCGCGATCACCTATCTCACCGACATGAGCGTCCATCCGCTGTGGGTGGCGTCGGACATCGATGCGCACGTCGCACTGCACGCGGTCCCGGCCGCCGAGGCCGCTGCACTCGGGGCACGGGGGGTGGAGGTGCTAGGACCCCAGACCTCACCATGTTTTCGCACCCACGACGCCTGCACTCCGGGACGAGACCCGAAAGCAGTTCGACCTGCCTCGCGACCAACGCCTGGCACTCGTCGGGGCCGGCTCGTGGGGAGTGGGAGACGTGACGTCGACGGTGGAAGACGTTCTCGCGACCGGGGTAGCGACTCCCGTCGTGGTGTGTGGGAGCAACCCGGCCCTCCGACGTACGCTCCAGAGTCGGGGTGGTGTCCACACCTTCGGATGGGTCGACGACATGGCGGCTCTGATGCGTGCATGCGACCTGGTGATCCAGAACGCCGGCGGGTTGACCTCGCTGGAGGCTCGGGCCTCGGGCCTGCCCGTGATCACCTATCGGGCACTGCCGGGTCACGGTGAGACCAACGCTGCCGCCTTGGAACTGGCAGAGTGGGCCCCCTGGGCACGACGGACAGAGGATCTGGGCCGGCTCATCGAGAGAGCCGTCGGTCACTCGTCGGTCCCGTTGGCGGTTCCCGACTTTCCGTGGGAGCGCCTCGCCGGCCGCGCCCCGGTGCTCGTGTGATGCCCTTCTCCCGAAGGGCCCTCCTAGGGGGAGCCGCGGCGCTCTACCTGGCACCGGCCGTGAGCGCGCTAGGGCCGGTCCGCCGGGCGGTCGGCCTGGACTCGCTGTCGGGTGTCGGCAGCCCATCGCGGGTGGCGGTCACCTTCGACGACGGGCCGGACGTGGACTCGACGCCGTACTTCATCAGGCTGCTGGAGGAGCTCGACGTCCGTGCCACGTTCTTTGTCCTGGGCAGGATGGTCCAACGTCACCCTGCGGTCGCCCGTGACTTGGTCAACGCCGGCCACGAGATCGGGATCCATGGTTGGGACCATCGACCCCTCCCACTGCGAGGACCCGTCGCCACGCTCAACGACATCTCTCGAGCCACCGAGCAGGTCCGCGAGGTCTGCGGCGTGGAGCCGCAGTTCTACCGCCCGCCCTACGGGGTGCTGTCCTGGTCAGCGCTCGGGAGCGCCCACCGGTTGGGCCTGTCTCCCGTGTTGTGGACGACGTGGGGCCGTGACTGGCGGAGCCGTGCGGACGTCGACTCCGTGGAGAATGACGTCCTGCGCCACCTCGGGCCGGGAGGGACCATCTTGCTCCACGACAGCGACTGCACGTCGGCCTCAGGGTCGTGGCGTGCCACGCTCGGGGCCGTTCCGCAGATCATCTCCGCCATCCGCAATGCGGGTCTCGAACCAGGTCCCTTGCGGGAGCACGACATCGTGTCCCGAGCCTGAAGAAGCTAGTCAGGTGGCTGGCAGGCGGCGGACGGCACTCTCCTCCACATGACCACAAAGAACCCGACGCCCGCCATGAGCCCGGCGTCCAAGTCCCCCGTCAACGAAGGAGCTCGCCGCTCCGCAAGCGCCATGCTGAACAAGGTGCCCGAGGTCTTCCTCCTGTTCTGGGTGGTGAAGATCTTCTCGACCACGGTCGGCGAGACTGCCGCCGACTTCCTGGCCTCGAACGTCGGCCTGGGACTCACCGGGACCTCGCTGATCATGGCCGGCCTCACGGCGGTCGCCTTGGCCTTCCAGTTCCGTGCTCGACGCTACGTGCCGGCGATCTACTGGGCCTGCGTGGTGCTGATCAGCATCATGGGCACCTTGATCACCGACAACCTGGTGGACAACTTCGGCGTCAGCCTGTGGACCACCACGTTCGCCTTCAGCGCGGCCTTGGCCGCCACCTTCGCCGCTTGGTTCCGCAGCGAGCGGACGCTGTCCATCCACACCATCCTCACCAGCCGTCGTGAGGGCTTCTACTGGTCGGCCATCCTGCTCACCTTCGCCCTCGGCACCTCGGCCGGCGACCTGTTCGGCGAGAAGCTCGCGCTGGGCTACCTGCCCTCGGCGGGACTGTTCGGCCTGCTCATCGCCCTCGTCACCCTGGCCCACCTCAAGGGCGGCCTCAACGCCGTCCTCGCCTTCTGGACCGCCTACATCCTCACTCGCCCGTTCGGTGCTTCGGTGGGCGACTACCTCACCCAAGCCCCCGCCGATGGCGGCCTCGGTCTGGGCGCCAACGCCACCAGCGGCCTGTTCCTGGTCGTGATCGTTGCGGCAGTCGCGTGGTTCACCTCGCAGCAGCGTAAGGCTGACGCGCTGCAGACGTCCGCGGCTACCGAGGTCGTCACGGCCTGAGCTGGAGCAGAGCAACGGCCCCTCGTCCTCCGCGGAGGACGAGGGGCCGTTGGCCTTGGGACCGGCTCAGGCTCCGATCACTGCCGCACTACTTTGCCGACTCACCGCTCTCGTCGGCGTCCTGGTGGCCGGGCTCGTTGGGGTTGGCGTCGGGACCGTCGTCGGCTTCACCCGACTCCGCGGCCTCGGTGCCCTCCGAGGACTCGGCCTCGCCGCTCTCGTCGGCGTCCTGGTGGCCGGGCTCGTTGGGGTTGGCGTCCGGACCCACGTCAGGGCCGTCATCGGACTCGGCGGCCTCGGTGCCCTCCGGCCCTTCGCCCTTCTGGGTGTCGGTCTGCACCACGCTGGTGTCGGACCCCTGGGTGGATGGGGCTGCCTGGGCGGTCATCACACCGCCGATACCGAACCCGGCGATGACGGCGCCAGCGCCGATCACAGCGACATTGCGTTTGATGTTGCGCATCTGCTTCTCCCTTCATCGACCGCCTGGTGCGGTCTGGTTGCACCAGAGTTGCAACAGGGCGCTGTGAAGAGGCTGAGATCACCTGAGGGCCCCATAAGAAGGATCGACATGCTCGATGCCGCCGGCGAGTCCTACGGTGGGGCCACTACGAGAACGGACTTACCCATGAATGCCAAACAAGTGCTGCTCGTCGAGGACGACGAACGCATCGGCTCCTCGCTCGTCCGAGCGCTCACCGGGAACGACTTCGATGTGCGCTGGGAGCGAACCGGCCACGAGGCCGCGGCCACCGCGATCAGCTGGGAGCCGGACCTGATCCTGCTCGACCTCGGACTCCCTGACATGGATGGCTTGGACGTCTGCCGCAGGATCCACGCTGCCAACCCGTTGCTCGAAGTGATCATGCTGACGGCGCGCGACGAGGAGCTCGACATCGTGGTGGGGTTGGATGCCGGTGCTGTCGACTACATCACGAAGCCCTTCAAGTTGGCTGAGCTGCTGGCGCGGGTTCGCGCCCAGCTCCGGCGTCAGGGGAGTCGCGACCCCGGGGTCCTCGATGCTGGCTCGCTTCGCCTCGAAGTCCCGTCGCGCCGCGTGTGGCTCCATGGGGAGGAGCTCAGCATGCGTGCCAAGGAGTTCGATCTGCTGGCTCGGTTGATGCTGAGCCTTGGCGAAGTGGTCACGCGCGAGGCGCTGATGAGTGAGGTCTGGGACGAGAATTGGTTCGGATCGACTAAGACGCTGGACTTCCACATCGCCGCCCTGCGCCGCAAGCTCGACGGCTCGGACGACGAGAGCCGGATCACGACGGTGCGCGGCGTTGGGTATCGCTTGGAACGCGGATGAGGTCGCGCATCCTGACCGCGATCCTCTCGGTCTCCGCGCTGGCGGTGCTTCTCTTCGGTGTGCCGCTGGCGATCGTGGTGGACCAGGTGATCGGCGAGGACGCGGCGCTGCGCGTCGAACGCGCAGCGGTCTTGGCTTCCCGTGTGGTGCCGGGCGACTTTGCCACCGGAGATGATCCGGTGGAGCTGCCACCGGACCAGGACGGTATCGCCGTTGGCCTCTACGACCGCGGCGGCAACTTGGTGACCGGGACCGGACCCGCCAGGGCTGACGACGCCACCCGGCAGGCCCTGCTCAATCGCGTTATCGAGACCGAGAGCCAGGGCTTTCGCGTGGTCACGGTCCCCGTCGCCGCGGACGAGCAGGTGGTTGGCGTGATCCGGGCCCAGCAGCCGACGGCCGACAGTGCAGCCCGCACCCGGCGCCTGGTGCTCGTGATCGCTGCGCTGGCTGTCCTGGTGCTCGCCATCGGAGCCGGGGTCGGTTTCGTCCTCGCCAACCGTCTGACACGTCCGGTGAGAAGACTGCGGGACGCCGCGGTCCACCTCGGCGACGGGGACTTCACGATCGCCGTGCCCGCGAGCAGGATTCCCGAGCTGGACCAGGCTGCTGTTGCCCTGACCGTCACGGCCGGCCGTCTGGACGCGCTGGTGACTCGGGAGCGATCGTTCAGCAGCGATGCCTCCCACCAGTTGCGCACCCCCTTGACCGGGCTCCGAGCCTCGATCGAGACCGAACTCGCCTTTCCTCGGTCCGATCGCACGGCCGTTCTCACCGACGCACTCGTCGACCTCGATCGCCTGGAGCGCACGATCACCGAGATCTTGAGTCTCTCCCGCAGTGCCGCAGCCACCACGTCGAGCTTCTCCTTGCCCATCGTCATGCGCGAGACGGAATCGGTATGGCGAGATCGGCTGCGTGCTGCCGGTCGTGCGCTCTCGATGGAGCTGGGTGCCGAGGCGCCTCCGGTGCTGGGCAACGCCGGGAGCCTGCGTCAGGCGCTCGACGTGTTGCTGGACAACGCGCTCGCCCACGGTCAGGGCAGGGTGACCGTGTCGGTCTCGGTCACCGCTGACTCCGTGACGGTCGCGGTCTCCGATGAAGGGACAGGCTTCATCGAGGACCCGACCGAGGAGCGAGGGTCGGCGACCCGGAGCCCGCTGGGTCACGGACTGGGGCTGCCCCTGGCTCAACGACTCCTGGAGTCGATCTCGGGACGTCTCGTGATCCGGCGGTCCGGACCCCGCCCGGAGATCGCCTTGGTGCTCCAACGCGCCCACGTCTGAGGCCCAGGACAGGCTCGAGGACCTAGGATCCGGGTCGCCAGCGCGAGTGCCGGACCAGTTCGGACCATTTCTGGGCCATTTCTGGCACACCGCTCACCTTCTGCACGCCTGGCACTGGCGCGCGACTTCGTAGCGTCGTCACATCGGACCAAGTGGGCCGAGCGCGGACTCTGCGCAGCAGACGCCAGGAGGCGACAGATGCCTGATCCAGCCATCGAGGTCAAGGGCCTCAACCACGTCTATGACGACAAGCCGGTGCTCGACGACCTGACGTTCACCGTGGAGCACGGCGAGATCTTCGGGTTCCTCGGGCACAACGGGGCAGGCAAGACGACGACCGTCAACATCCTCACCACGCTGCTGCGCCCCACGTCGGGTGTCGCCCGCGTCTGCGGCCACGACGCGGTCACCGATCGTGACGAGGTCACCCGGCGCATCGGCTACCTGCCGTCGGAGGTCCGGATGTACGGGCACCTGACCGCGCAGGAAAATCTCGAGTTCTTCGCGCGGCTCTCGGGTGTCCCGCACCCTGCTCAGGCTGCAGCGGAGACGCTCGCCTACCTGGGGGCCGAACACCTGGCACCACTGCGGGTCAGCACCTTCTCGACCGGGATGCGACAACGTCTCGGCATCGCGCAGGCGATCGTCCACCGTCCGGCCGTGCTGTTCCTCGACGAACCCACGTCCGGACTCGACCCCCAGGGTGTGCGTCAACTGCGGGAGACCATCCAACGTCTCAACGAAGACCTGGGGATGACGGTGTTCATGAACACCCACCTCCTCAGCGAGGTGGCTCGGCTGTGCACCACGATCGGAGTGCTGAGCCACGGGCAGTTGATCTACCAGGACTCCATGGCCGAGACCACGCGCCGCTTCCCGGATGAACGCTCACTCGAGGACATCTACGTGCGGGTCGAGGACGCGACGCCATGATCGTGACGCTGACGCACCACCAGCTGCGGTCGATTCGTCGACAGCGGACCTTCGTCATGTTTCTCGGCTCGTTCGTCCTCATCACAACGATGGCCGCGCTCCTGGGGTACTCCAGCTCACGAACGATCGTGCGCGTGTACGACGAGGCCACGAAGCTGCTCGCCGAGACCGGACAGCCGGCTCCACCCAACCCGTTCGACGTGACGCCAAGCTTGGCGCTGCTCTCGAACATGACGATCTATGTCCCCTTCATCGGGGCGATCCTCGCGGTGGTGCTCGGACATTCGACCGTGATCGACGACAAGGCGTCCGGCATCGGTCGGCTGATCTTCTCGCGTCCGCTGAGCCGGCGCACCTACCTGGCCAGCAAGGTGCTGGCCGTTGCCCTGGCACTGGCCGTGGTCATGGTCGTGAGCTGGGCGATCAGCACGGTCGCGGTGCTGCTGATCAACGGAGGCATCTCGCCCGGCGACGTGGGCCGACTGGTGACCTACTTCGCGCTGTCCTGGGCCTACTTGTTCGTGTTCGTCCTGTTGGGAATCGTGACTGTGCTCGTGACCCGGCAGCGGGCCACTGCGCTCCTCACTGCTCTGGGCGTATGGGTGGCGATCACGTTCGTGCTTCCCCAGGTCACCTCGGGGATTCGTCCGGTCGCTTCGTTGAATCCGCTCACCGCCCCGGCTCCCGCGGTCCAGTCGTTCTTCCAGATGACCTCGCACCTGCGCCCCCTGTCGCTGTCCGAGGAGTACAAGAGCGCGAGCGCCACCATCTTGCGCACCGGCGCTGCAGAGTCGCTGGGTCAGACCCTGACGCACACCGCTCCGGTGCTCGTCGCGGCAGTGGCCCTCGGTGCTCTCTGCCTCGGCTTGATCCACCGACACGACTACTCGAGGAGCGGTTCCGATGAGTGAGGCATCCGGCAAGATCTTCGCCCTGGCGAGACACGAGTACCGATCCGCAGTGCGAAGCCGGACCATGGCGGCCTTCGCCGTGATCCTGGTCAGCGCCACCCTGGTCTCCGTCTACGTCTCCTCCGTCGAGTACGCGGCACAGTTGGCCGACTACCAGACCTACCGTGCTGCCGCACTGGCCAACGGCCTCCCGCGAATTGCCCCCTCCCCGCTCGCTCCGCTCTCGCTGCTGCGCGGAGCCTTGGAGTACCTGGAAATCATCGGCGCCGTCATCGCCATCACCCTCGGCTACCTCAGCGTGGCGCGAGAGCGTTCGAACCGGACATTGGCCCTGATCCGTTCGCGCCCCGTGAGCATCAACGAGCAGACCGCAGGCCGGCTGATCGGCGCCGTGGGCGTGCTGTCCACGCTGGTCCTGGCCACTGTCGTCGTTGCTGTTGCCGGTGTCGGCGTGATCGGCCACGACTGGCTCAGCATCGGGCAGGTCTTCCGGGTCGTCCTCGTCGGCCTGGCGGCCGTCGTCTACCTGGGCATCTTCTACTGCCTCGGTGTGATCGCGACCACGCGCGCTTCGCTGGCCACCAACGGGCTGATCGTGGCTCTCGGCGTGTGGCTGGTGGTCGTCCTCGTCCTTCCGCAGATCGGCGACACCCTGGACGCCGACAACCAGGTGCCGGGTGGTCTCTTCGCTGCCCTCGGGCTCGGCCATGACGGTGAGGTCACCATCCTTCAGCACTTCGTGGGCTACGAGCGGACGCGCACGTGGATCGAGGATGCGTCACTCACCAAGCACTTCGAGCGTTTCGCCTTCGCCCTGACCGATGTGAAGGAGCGCTACCGAGTCCACGGCCTGGGGTGGCTCATCAACGAGACCAAGGCGGACCTGGCGTGGCTGCTGGCCTACGCGCTCGCCCTGGTCGCGGGTCTGCGCCACACCCTGCGCCGTCAATCCAGAACCGCGTCATCGACCACCACCTAGAGGAGCAACCATGACTACCCACCGATCCCACCTCCGCCCTGCCACCAGGAGTCGCCGACTGAGCGTCAGCCTGGCCGCCCTGGTCGTTGCCGCCGCAGGGCTGCTCAGCGCCTGCGGCGGGAGCAGTTCGACGGCCCCCAGTGCCTCTGCCAGCTCGAACGCCACCTCCGGCCAGGTGCTTCCGGTGACCTCGAATCCCATCAAGAACACGGCGACAGCCACACCGTTGGCCATCGATTCGGTCCTGGTCGAGAACAACGTCGATGCCTCCGGCAACCCCGCCGACGACCACCTCGAGGTCGCACTGAGCAACAGCGGGGCCAGCGACCTGGCGAACCTGGAGGTCTACTACACCTTCAGCGACCCGAAGACGGGGGACACTGAGAGCTACTACCTGGCGTTGCCCTCCGACTTCACGATTCCTGCCGGCGGACAACGCGTGGCCCACTTCGACAACACCGGGGCACCGGACCACTTTCCGGTCAACGAGTTCAGCCTCTACAGCACCGACACGAATGCGCTGGACGTCACCGTCATCGTGAGCGCCGAGGGCGCGGCCCCGCAGACCGCGACGGTGCAGAAGGACGCGGGCGGTGCGGAGACCGCTGACTGACCTGTCATTCTCGAACACGGGAAGGATGAATCATGCGCGTGCTGTTGATCGAGGACGAAGTCCGGCTCGCGGAGACCGTGCGCCGCGGCTTGGTGGCGGAGGGGATGCTGGTCGACGTCGCCCATGACGGCGACCAGGGCCTCTTCGCCGCCCAGACCCAGGGGTACGACGTCATCGTCCTCGACATCATGCTGCCCAAGCGCAACGGGTACGACGTGTGCCGGGACCTCCGGGCCTCGGAGATCTGGACACCCGTGCTCATCCTCACCGCCAAGGACGGGGAGTACGACGAGGTGGATGCGTTCGACCTCGGTGCCGATGACTACCTGACCAAACCGTTCTCGTTCGTGGTCCTCGTGGCCCGGCTGCGCTCACTCGTGCGCCGCGGCGCCCCGGAAGGGCCAACCCTGCTGGTAGCAGGCGACCTGAGCCTTGATCCAGCGACCCGTGAGGTGCTGCGAGCGGGGCAGGCGGTGTCCCTGACACCACGTGAGTTCGGACTCCTGCAGTATCTCCTGCGGCATCGGGGCGACGTGCTCTCCAAGACCGAGATCCTCGACAACGTGTGGGACCTGCACTACGACGGCGCCGACAACGTGGTGGAGGTCTACGTCGGCTATCTCCGGCGCAAGATCGACACGCCATTCGGGCGCAGCGCCATCGAGACGATCCGTGGCGCCGGCTACCGATTGGCAGGCGACGGTGGCTGAGCGGGCTCGCTTCCGGGGCTGGCGTGGAGGGGTTCGCTTCCGAGCAGCCGTGGCAGCGACCGCCGTGGTCGCGATCGTGCTCGGGGTCGCCGGTGTGGCCTTTGTGCTGCTGCAGCGGCAACAGCTCGACTCCACGCTGGAGGATGTTGCCCGGCAGCAGGCGGCGGATGTTGCCACGGCTGCGGCACGTGACGGTCGGGGGCTCACGCTCACGCCCGGCGGGGGAGACCAGGCACTCATCCAAGTCATCGATCTCGACGGAGACGTAGTCGCGGCAAGTCCCTCGGTGGAGGGCGAAGCGCCAGTGCTCGACCTGGAGGTCGCCCCCGACGAGGTCCGGGTCACCACGACCGCGGCCCTTCCCATCGGTGAGGGCGAACGGTTCGTCGTCGTCCTGCAGGGAGTCGACACCCCGGACGGGTCCTTCCACGTGCTGGCCGCCCAGAGTCTAGAGTCGGTGGACCGGGCAACGGAGGTGGTCAGCGGACTCCTCCTCCTCGGTTACCCGCTGGTGCTCCTGACCGTGGCACTGACCTCCTACTGGCTCACCGGAAAGTCGCTCGCCCCGGTGGAAGGGATCCGCCGACAGGTAGCGACTATCGAGAGTGCACGCGAGCTCTCGGCCAGGGTGCCGGTCCCTCGCGGCGATGACGAGATAGCGCGTCTGGCGACGACGATGAACGTCATGCTGGCGCGGCTCCAGGCCAATGCCGAGGCGCAACGGCAGTTCGTCGGCGACGCTTCGCACGAGCTGCGCAGTCCCTTGGCCACGATCCGCGTCGCCCACGAGGTGGCCACCCTGCATCCCGAGGCGATGGACTGGGCGATGACCAGTCGGGAGGTCCTCGCCGAGCTCGACCGTATCGACCTGTTGGTCGCCGACCTCCTCCTCCTGGCTCGTGCCGACGAGCACGGATTGCCGCTGAGGCTGGATGCCCTCGACGTGGCTGGACTCCTGGATGCCGAGGCCAGGCGACTCTCTCGAGTGGGAGGTATCGAGGTCGTCGCCACCACGACCGAGGCTGTGGCGTCGATCGACCGGCACCTCGTCGAGAGGGCGCTGCGAAACCTGACCGAGAACGCGGTGCGCCATGCCTACAGTCGGGTCGAGCTCGCGGTGAGCATCGACGCGGCCACGGTCGTGGTCGATGTGATCGACGATGGTCCAGGGGTGCCGGCGCATGATCGGGAGCGGATCTTCGATCGGTTTGTTCGCCTGGACGAGAGCAGGGCGCGCGACAGCGGCGGCACCGGGCTGGGGCTGCCGATCGCTCGACGGATCGCGGTGGCCCACCGCGGCGATCTGGTGCTGCTCGACACACCGTCAGGGGCGCACTTTCGACTGACCCTTCCCAGCGCTCCGGCGGCAGACCACCACTAGAACGCAGGAGTTGACGATGCGCAACACATCCAGAGGCGCCAGGCTCCTCGCCTTGGCAGGGGCCCTTCTCGTCTTCGGAACCGCCGCGTGCCAGGGCCCCACCCAGGTGGCCGAAGATGATGTCCGGGGCCCGTCCACCGGCCTCCCACCGGACACCGCCATCGAGGCTGACACCGTCAACGTGGTGACCGTCGGCGACATCGTGTGCGAGTCCGACATGGCCGTGACCGACACCGAGTGTCAGCAAAGTGCCACTGCGGACCTGGCCAGCTCACTGGAACCCGACGCTGTGGTGGCTCTCGGTGACCTGCAGTACGACGAGGGCCAGTTCGATGAGTTCCAACGCAGCTGGGCGCCCAGCTGGGGCCGCTTCGACGACATCATCGCCCCGGTGCCTGGCAACCATGAGTACGGCACTGAAGCCGCCGGTGGCTATCAACGCTACTTCGACACCGGGCCCTACTACGTTCGCGAGATCGGTGCGTGGCGGTTCTACCTGCTCGACTCGAACTGCGACCAGATCGACTGCGCGCAGGAAGCCACGTGGTTGGCCGACGACCTGGCAGCGAATCCGTCCGCATGCGCCGCCGTTGCGATGCATCATCCGCGGTGGTCGTCCTCGGCCGAGCACGGCTCGCAGGAGCAGGTCGACGGTCTCTGGGCTGCTGCCGTTGATGGTGGTGTCGACCTTTCGTTGGCCGGCCACGATCATGACTACGAGCGCTTCGCCCCCATCGATGCCGCAGGCAACGTCACCGGCACTGACCAAGGGACGACCCACTTCGTCGTGGGCACGGGAGGTCGTTCGCTGTACGAGATCGGTGACCCGCAGCCCGGGTCCGAGTTCGCGGCGGGTGACTCGTTCGGAGTCCTCGTCCTCACGTTGGGGCCGGAGTCGTTCGACTGGCGTTTCCTCGACGTTTCCGGCGAGGTGCTCGACAAGGGGCAACGGGCCTGCTCGTGATACAGCCCGACCGCGGGTGGCGTCGCAGGTGGTTCAGCATCGTTCAGGTCCCCGTCAGCAAGCCGGCATCACTCTGGGGGAGCCAACCATCCAGAAGGAGAAGCATGATGACGAAGAAGAAGAAGTTGTGGCTCGGCGCGGGCGCCCTCATCGGGGCCGCGGCGCTCACCATCGGGGGCGTTTCCACGGCCGTGGCCGGAGGTTCGGGAGACGAGAAGGGGGATGAGGACACGCCCTTGACGGGCACCACCCTGACCCAGGCCAGCGAGGCCGCCATCACGGCTGCCGGCGGCGGTGAGGTCATCGAGACCGAGGTCAGCGACGAGAGCGGCTACGCCTACGAAGTGAAGGTCAAGACTGCCGACGGTCAAGAGGTCGAGGTGCAGCTCGATGAGGCCTTCAGCGTCGTCAAGACCGAGACCGAGGCCGCCGAGTCCGACAACGAGGCCGACAACGAGTCGGGCACGGAGTCCGACAACGAGTCGGGCACGGAGTCCGACAACGAGGCCAACGATCCCGCCGAGACCGGTAGCGGCAGCCAAGGCTGACCATGACGTGACGTGCCCGGCGGCCTCAGGGTGCCGGGCACGCTCACGTCCCGTGGTTCCACTGCACGTCAGGGCTGGGTGCCCGACACTGGAGCGAGACGAAGGAAGGACGGAAAGCGCATGCGGGTTCTGGTCGTGGAGGACGAGCCACGCCTGGCCGAAGGGCTGCGCCGCGGGTTGGTGGCCGAAGGCTTTGCCGTCGACGTGGTCCATGACGGGGTGGACGGCCTGTGGATGGCCCGCGAGGAGAACTATGACGTCATCCTCCTCGACATCATGCTGCCGGGCATGAACGGCTACAAGGTCTGCCAAGCGCTCCGCGAGGACAAGATCTGGACACCGATCCTGATGCTCACCGCCAAGGACGGCACCTGGGACGAGATCGAGGCACTCGACACGGGCGCCGACGACTACGTGACCAAGCCCTTCTCCTTCCAGCTCCTGCTCGCGCGCGTACGCGCACTCCTACGTCGTGGAGCCACCGAGCGGCCGGTGGTCCTCCAAGCCGGCGACCTCTCGCTGGATCCGTCGTCGAAGAGTGTCTGCCGCGGCGGGCAGGACCTGGCGTTGACTGCCCGGGAGTTCACCGTGCTCGAGTACCTCATGCGAAACAAGGGCGCGGTGATGTCCAAGCGGGACATCCTGGACCACGTGTGGAACTACGACTTCGAGGGCGACCCCAACATCGTCGAGGTGTACGTCCGACGTCTGAGGACCAAGGTCGATCACCCGTTCGGACGTTGTGCGGTCGAGACCGTTCGAGGTTCGGGCTATCGGCTGGCGAGCCATGGTGGCTAGTCCGCGCACGGGGAAGCGGCGGCTCCTCCGTGTCGCGCCCCTGCGCCTGCGCATCACAGCGGTGGCCGTCGTGGTGGTGGGCCTCGCTCTCGCCGCGGGCTCAGGCCTGCTGGTCCAGCAGCTCCGAACGAGCTTGATCGACACCGCCGCGTCGAATGCCAAGCTCCGGGCCGGGTCGATCGCCACCGCGCTGGCGGGCAACCCGAACGTCGACAGCGCGGCGCTGTCGACGTTCGGTGATGATGACGAGGACGAGTTCATCCAGATCCTGCAGGGCGCGAGGGTCGTGGCCTCGACCGCGAACATGGCCGACGAACCGGTGTCACCGACCGGGGACAATGTGGACGTCCCGTTCGACAGTGACTCCTTCGTGGTCGCACGGGCTGACGTGACCACCTCGGACGGTCCGAGGACGGTGGTCGTGGGCGCCAGTCTCGAGGACGCGCGTGACGCGACCGGGTCCCTGATCGGGCTGCTCCTGATCGGGTTCCCGGCCATGGTCCTGGTGGTCGGAGCCGTGACCTGGTTCGTCGTCGGCAGGACCCTGGCCCCGGTCGACCGGATCCGGCGCGAGGCCGACGAGATCGGAGCAGCCCAGCTGCACCGACGCCTTCCCGAGCCCGCCCGCCACGACGAGATCGGCCGCCTCGCCGACACGATGAACCGGATGCTGGATCGTCTCGATCAGGGCCAGAAACAGCAGCGCCAGTTCGTCTCGGACGCCGCCCACGAGCTGCGCTCACCGATCGCCTCGATCAAGCAGAACGTCGAGGTGGCTGCGGCGTACCCGGACCAGCTCAGCGCGGCCGAGCTGGCGGAAACCGTCCTGGCGGAATCAGTGCGTCTCGAGCGACTGGTGAGCGCCTTACTGAGCCTGGCTCGGCTCGACGAGCGCGACGCCCCTCCGAGCGACGGTCCAGTCGATCTGGACGACATCGTCTTCGAGGAGGCGCAGCGACTCCGGCACACCACTCCGCTGCGCATCGACGTGACAGGGGTGTCCGCCGGCCGCGTCGCGGGCGACACCTCGCTGTTGACGCAGGCGATCCGCAACCTGGTCGACAACGCCCAGCGCCATGCGGCGACCACGATCGCCCTGACCCTTGCGGAAAGTGGCTCGACGGTGGTCCTGGACGTCGAGGACGACGGGCCAGGCATCCCCGCTCGTGACCGACTGCGCGTCTTCGAGCGATTCGTCCGCCTTGACGAGGCGCGTGCCCGCGATGACGGCGGAAGCGGCCTCGGGCTCGCCATCGTGGACACCATCGTCACGGCGTACGGCGGCACGGTTGTCGTGAGCGGCGGCCGTCTAGGTGGCGCACTGCTGCGGGTGCAGTTGCCTCGGTTCGTGGGCTGACTCCAGCGGGGCGTCCCTAAGCCGCGGTGAGGCTGGTGCCCCGGGCCAGGTAGTCGGTCAGGGCGCGCCGGCACACCGCCTCGACGGTGCGCATCAGGTGCTCGCTCGGAGACGCTTCACGTTGCAGCTGAGCGGTGACCCGCAGCACCAGGGCGCGCACCTCGACTGCTGGGACCGCTCCGGCGTACTCGGTGGCGAGCGACCTGCCCAGCATCCGCTGCTCCGACCAGGACGCCGGACTCGATGAGGCTCCGGTGACGCGCAATGGTGTCTGCGGCGCGGAGTCGGCTCCAGCCGGTGCCGGGGTCGAGACCAAGGTGGCCCCGATCAGGACGGCCGCGAGGGCTGCGCCCCGACTGCTGCGTAGCCAGCGTTGGAGTCGAGCCGAACGTGCGAGTGTCCGATGAGTACGTGGTGCGTCCATGCCGCAATGCTCCCGCGATGAACCTGTCGAGAACCTGACGACCACGGCGGTCAGGGAAAAGTCAGGTGAACACGGTCAGGATCGCCGCATGGTCGCTCTGGCAGTGCTTTCCACGTCCCCGGGCATCAGCGCCCCTCGGCGCCCCGCGAATGCGGCTTCGCATCGCGCGACCAATGGAGTGGGCCTCGGGGCGCTCCTCGGTGCCACGGCGCTGCTGTACCTGTGGCCGAGCAGTGCTTCGGGTTGGAGCAACGAGTACTACGCAGCGGCGGCGCAGGCCGGGGCCCAGTCGTGGAAGGCGTTCTTCTTCGGCTCCCTCGATGCCGGCAACGCGATCACGGTGGACAAGCCCCCGCTCGGGTTGTGGCCGATGGCGTTGTCGGCGCGCTTGTTGGGGCTCTCGCCGTTCAGCGTGCTGCTGCCGCAAGCCCTTGCCGGGGTGGCCACGGTGGCCCTGGTGGTGAGCGCCGTGCGTCACCTCACGGACTCTCCTCGCCTCGGGCTGCTCGCCGGGGGAATCTTCGCCCTCACCCCGGTCTCGGTGCTGGTCTTCCGCTACAACAACCCGGACGCGCTGCTGATCTTCCTTCTGGTGGCAGCAGCTGGCGCGACTACGCGGGCGCTGGACTCGGAGCGGGCCGGGGCTTGGATGGTGGGCGTCGGTGTCCTCGTCGGGCTGGGGTTCCTCACCAAGATGGGCGAGGCGTTGATGGTCGTGCCGGCTCTCAGCCTGACCTACCTGACCTTCTCGGCCGCGCCGCTCCTTCGGCGCGCGAAGCATCTCCTCGGCGCAGCAGCGGCGCTCGTGTTCTCTGCCGGCTGGTGGGTGGCGATCGTGATGATCTGGCCGGCTGCGTCGCGGCCGTGGATCGGTGGAACGACCACGAACTCGGTCATGGACCTGGCTTTCGGCTACAACGGAGTAGGAAGGATCTCCGGCGCTGACGCCGCAGCTGCGACGGGTGGCACTTGGCAGCTGAGTCGCGCGGGCAGCGTCTTCGGCCTGCCGTCGGCGACGGCATCGCTCTGGCTGCTTCCGGCAGCACTGCTGCTCTCCGTCGCAGCGCTGCGATTGACGAGGGGGGATCCGCAATCTCGTCGGCAGCGTGCTGGATTGGTGATGTGGCTCGGATGGGCCGCGACGATGCTGGTGGTGTTCGCGGTGATGACGGGGATCTTCCACTCGTACTACACCATCATGATCGCCCCCGCGACCGCTGTGCTGGCGGTCGTGGGCGGAGCGGTGGTCGTGCAACACCAGGGGCTGCCCACCGCGAAGACCATTCTTGTCTGGGCTGCGGCGCTGACAGGCGTGCTGGCCTTCGTGCTCCTGACGTTGACGCCAGGCTGGCTCCCGCTCCTACGTTGGGGCGTGCTCGGTGCAACGGTAGTGCTGGCAGTGCTCGCGTCTCGGATCACTATGACTCCGCAACAGCGATGGCACTGGGTCCTTGCCGCCGGGCTGGTTGCCGTGATTTCGCCGACCGCGTACTCGGTCGCCACCGTGGCCGCGCAGCACGCCGGCGACTCACCAGTGGTCGGTCCGCGGCACTCCAACTCCCCAGGTGAGGTGGTCCCCGCGTCCGACCCGGGATTCTCGCCATCTTGGCTGCTGACCAGGCTCGAGGAGCAACCGGCGGTGGTCGTGGACGCCATGTCGCTCCAGGTCGCGGGGTTGCTTCGCAGCGGAGCCGACGGCTATCGCTGGGCGGCTGCCACAGGTGGGTCTCGGGCGGCTGCCGACCTCGAGCTGTCCAGCGGAGCGCCGGTGATAGCGATCGGTGGCTACAAGGGGACCGATCCTGCTCCGAGCCTGTCCGGGTTCGTGTCGCTGGTCGCGGCGGGCGAGGTTCACTACTTCCTGGACGGCTGGACAGCCGGTCCATCATTGTCCAAGATCCAGGACTGGGTGGCCGCCCACTACCAACACGAGACCGTCGACGGGATCGCCGTCTATGACCTGACGTCGCCAATCGGGATGTGAGGGTTTGGTGACTCCTCGATCGAGAAGTGAACAGGTCGATTCCTGCTGGAAATCCCTTCGACTGCCTGTGGTGGGAGCCGCAGGAAGGCCGCACGGCCATTGTGGTCACGTATCCCCACAGGGGGTATCCGGTAGGGCAGGCCAAGAATCTTGGCGCAGGAAGCCGATCGGATTCGAATTCCGACTGATCTGCGATTGCATCAGAGAGGCCTCAAGTGCCATTCGGCTATCAATCTGTTGTTCCATGAAGCCCTGGATCGGGCTCGGCAGCACTGGCCCCGGAGTCGCGGTCTACCAGAGTTGGATTGTGTCGCTCGTCGTGGTGATCGGGTTGGTTGGGCTGGCGTGGTCGACGCTACGTCCCACTCGCCCCGCAACGCGTGCAGAGGTGCCAACGCGGGTTGGCGGCTGACCAGCAGAGCGGACGCCGCGGTCAAGGCGACACGCCGGTAACGCAAGGGAAAGTTGAGGTTTCTGTTGATCCCTGTGGCTACTATCGTGCATAGTGCCCATCGTGCCTTCCCTCATCTCGACCTGGACCCGCAATTCTGCTGGGGCCCGCAACGTCGTGGCCCTGTTGATCCTCTGCGTCGCTTCTGCGCTGCTCTCGGCGGTCCCTTCGTCTGCCGCCGCATCGAACTCGCTGTGCAGCGGGTACGACGATTGCACTAAGAGGGGTTACGCCGACGGCGGGTACCAGGTGAACGATCGCGAATCGTTCTGGGGCATGTACCCCGGTCGCAACTGCACGAACTACGTGGCGTACCGGCTCGTGGAGGGCGGGCTATCCAACCGCCGACCGTGGTCGAGCACTGGCATGGCCTACAACTGGGGCCGAGCCAACCACTCCGCGATGAGTCAAACTCCCACGGCTGGCGCGGTGGCGTGGTGGGACCGAGGCGTTGGTGGCGCAAGTTCCGCAGGCCACCTGGCCTATGTCGAAGAGGTTGTCTCTTCCACGGAGATAGTCGTATCGGAATCGAATTGGGCAAGCGACTTTTCCTGGCGGCGACTCACCAAGAGCGGCACGGGATGGCCATCGGGGTTCCTTCGATTCGAAGATGCAGGCCCCACGTTGCGTGCCACCGCGCCCCCAACGATCAGCGGAGCATTCCGCATTGGAGAACCGCATCTTGCGAGTAGCGGAACCTGGAGTGAGCAACCCCGCAAGGTCACCTATCAGTGGTTCAGTGATGGGCGGCGGATTCCTGACGCCAATGACGCGGCCTTCACGCCGCAGCTTCGTCAGCTAGGAACCCAACTCACAGTAGAGGTACACGCTGTAACACCTGATGGACGCACAGCTGTCACGGAATCGCCTTCGACGTCGCCGCTCGCCAAAGGCACGTTCGCGAAGGAGGGTTCTACGTCGATCAACGGCATCGTTGAGCCCAACGAGGTGCTTACGGTTGCTCCGGCGTCGGTCCAGCCGCTGGCGGATCGAACACGCACGCGATGGCTGGTTGATGGGAAGCGCTACCTAGTCGGGCCATCGTTGGAACTCGACGAGACGCTTACTGGGCACAGCGTTTCTGTCGTGACGGTGGCACGCTCGCCCGGCTACGAGCGTCTACGGTCCGCCTCCCCTGCGGTGCGCATCGGGGGAGGCCCATCACATTCGCGCCTTCGTTGAAACCGACTTCCGATCTGCGCGGCCTTGCCCCCGGTTCTCGGCGCACTGAGTCGCCCAAAGTTTCTTGCAGTCTCTACAGAACCCAGGGCGATTCATTGTGGTCATGGGGGCGCGGCGCTCGCATCGTGCGTGCCGGCTACGGGGTAGCGCATCGCTGGTGATGTTGCAGTGGTCCGCGCTGTCGATAGCCCCAAGCGTGTCGTGTTTGCACCGGCGGTACTGGCGGTGGTGGTCCTTGAGATCAGGCAGCAGGGCCGCACAGAACTGCTCATGGCTGGCACTGGACTCTGACTCCCATACCTCTTGAAGTGGGGGTGCTCTGTCGGGGCGACGGTGCGCACAATCAACTTGCCATGGCGCCGTCGCATATCCCCCTAGGGGGTTCCTGATAGGCTAGTTGGGACTGAAGAGGGCGAGATGCGAAGGCAATCGGATTCGAATCTCGACTGACCTGGAAGCGCCTCGGGGAGGACTCAAGTGCTCATACGCCATGAATCTGTTATTTCCATCGAGCCTTGGATCGGGCTCGGGAGCGCAGGCCCCGGGATCGCGGGCTACAAGAGTTGGATTGTGGCGTTCGTCGTGGTGATCGGGTTCGCTGCGCTGGCGTGGTGGACGCTCCGTCCCACTCGCCGCGCAACGCGTGCAGAGGTGCGCCGCGCGCGCCCGGGAGAAAGAGGTGCGAACGCGGGTTCCGACGACAGGAGTCAGCCATGACGTCAGGTGGCGCAACGATGGGGCTCTTTGGACTCCTTGCGATGCTCGGCGTGGTGTTGCTCGCAGTCGTGGTGGTCAGGATGGCCATCGGTGGAGTGAAGCGATCCGGTGAGGGTGCGGCAGCGGGTGGTGCCGAATCGGCGATGCAGACCCTGCAGGAGCGCTATGCCCGTGGCGATCTGAGTACTGAGGAGTACCAGGAACGCAAACGTGCCTTGGGTGAGGGCGGTTGATGGAACCCATCGATCGACGCACGGCCCTGATGTTGGGTGGCGCGGGGCTGCTGAGTACGACGGTTGGCGGGGTCGGTCTGTGGCGGACCTACAACTCTTTGCCATTGGACGTTGTGAGCCACCAGGCATTTCGCGAGCCGGAGCAACTGCGGAGTCGAGACGGGCTTCTGGAAGTGCGTCTCGAGGCGGCGTCCGGGTCCCACGTTGTCGCGGGGCGCAAGGTCACAACGCTGGCCTACAACGGTGGTCTCCCCGGCCCTACGCTGCGTGTCAAGCCCGGAGACACGGTCAGGATCTTGTTGGTCAACAACCTCGACCAGCCCACGAACCTGCACGTGCACGGACTTCACGTGTCCCCGGAGGGCAACGGGGACAATGTGTTCCTCCGTGTTGATCCCGGGCAATCATTCGCCTACGAGCACATCCTCCGCGACGACCATCCGCCGGGCGTCTATTGGTATCACCCGCACCTACACGGCAGTGTCGCCGACCAAGTATTCGGTGGTCTCTACGGAGCCATCGTTGTCGAGGACGACGTCATCCCTGAAGCCCGGGATCGGGTCATGGTCATTTCTGATATCAGCCTTGATTCGAGCGGACGTGTCCGTGCCCCGTCGAGCATGCAGATGATGATGGGCCGCGAGGGCGACATCCTTCTGGTCAACGGCCAGGTCGCCCCCGTCCTCCAGGCAACGACGGGAGAGCGCGAGCGGTGGCGGGTGGTAAACGCCTGCACATCGCGATACTTATCTTTGATTCTCGAGAATCAGCAGCCCGAGCTTCTGGGACTCGATCTCGGACCCCTCGCCTCGCCTGCCTCCGAGGGCCGCTTCCTGCTTGCGCCAGGAAATCGGGCGGAAGTGATTGTGACCTTGCAGGAAGGTCGCGGAGTTCTCCGCGCTGAGCCCTTCGATCGCGGGGGGATGGGCAACATGATGGGTGGTGGCCTCAACACGTCCATCCCTCAAGGCGGAGAAGTGGCGTCAATCGAAGTCTCCGGCCCAGCCCAGAACCGCCCAGCGGCCGACATGCCGCCCCCACTAGAGCCCCGCGACCTGCGCGGCCTGCCGGTTGCGGGGACTCGGACGCTTTCGTTCGAGATGGACATGGCCGCAGGCATGATGAGTAGTGATGGCGCGGGCATGGGGTTCACTTTCGATGGTGCCGCGTTCGATCCCAAGCGCGTTGATCAGAATGTGTCGGTCGGCGCCCTTGAGGAGTGGACGATCCGCAACGACAGCACTCTCGATCATCCCTTCCACCTTCACGTCTGGCCGATGCAAGTCATTGCCCAGGGTGGCGAGCCGGAAACGTCTCCGCAATGGCGGGACGTGGTCAACGTGCCGGCGCGCAGCGAGGTGACAGTGCGGATTGCCTTCGAAGACTTCGCCGGAACCACCGTCTACCACTGTCACATCCTTGACCATGAGGACCGCGGCATGATGGGAACCGTCCGCGTGACATAGGTATTCGACGGTGCTGCCCATGGGCTGCCCTACCCGTGCTCGCGCCGCTGAACACTTCGTAGGCGGGGGAGCGGACGTCAACGGCCGGGTCACCGCGGCGTCACAGGCGAATCAGGCGTCCTGATCTGCAACGCTGGTTCGACTCGCAACGATCACCTGGCTGATTGCTATGAGGGCTGCGACGCCGAGGGAGATGGCGAGGGTGAGGATGTCGTCGCGTGCCTTGATGGTGGTGAAGGCGCCGAGCACGATGGCGTCGAGTGCGATGGCGATGGCTGGGACGACGATGTTGGCGTTGATGTCGGTGCGCAGGTGTCGGATGACTCCCCAGTGGATGGCGATGTCCATCGCGAGGTAGAGGATCGCGCCCATGGAGGCGATCTGGCTGAGGTCTAGGAAGGCTGCGAGCACGATGGCCAGGCCGGCGGTGATCACGAGTGACTGGTGATGGACGCGCGTGGGCAGGCCGGGGGCCTGTCCCATGTCGCGGAGCATGTCGTAGAGCCTGGAGACGGAGTAGATGCTGGCCAGGAGTCCGGAGAACGTCGCGACCATCGCGAGAGCGATCGTCAGCCCGACTCCCCACGAGCCGAAGAGAGGCTCGGCCGCGGCTGCCAAGGCGTAGTCGCGGGCTTTGACGATCTCATCGACGCTGAGGCTGCCGGCCACCGAGACGGTGAGCAGGAGGTAGAGCACGGCGCACAGGAGGATGGAGATCATGATCGAGCGTCCGACGTTCTTCTTCGGGTTCGCGATGTCGCCACCTTGGTTGGTGATGGTCGTGAAGCCCTTGTAGGCGAGGATGCACAAGGTGGTGCCGGCGAGGAAGCCGAGGATGCCTTGGTCGCTGCTTCCGCTCTTGTCGCTGGCGAAGTCGAACATCGAGGAAGGACCGGCCGCGATGATCCCGCCGATGGCGAGCGTCGCTATCCCTACGATCTTCAACCCAGCAGTCACGGTGGCCGATCGTTCGACCCATTCGGTGCCGACGAGGTTCACCAGTGCTGCGACGACGATGATCACCACGCCCAGCATGGGCACGAGCAAGGTTGATTCTTCGAGTCCAAACGGGCGCAGGCTGTAGGTGCCGAAGGTGCGGGCGAGCAAGCTTTGCGCCACCACCATCGACACGTACATGAACAGCGAGAAGGTGCCGGCGATGATGCCGGGACCGTAGGCCGCCTTGAGCAGCATGGCGATGCCACCAGAGGACGGGTTGGTGTCGGAGTACTTGACGTAGGAGTAGGCGCTGAACCCCACCACTACGGCGCCGGCGAGGAACGCGAGCGGCATCAGGGTGCCGGCCAGCTCGCTGACCTGGCCCACCAACGCGAAGATGCCTGCACCGATCATGACGCCCGTACCGAGCGAGACCGATCCGGCCAGGGACAGCTTGTCGTCATCAGAAGCCATGAAACAAATCTAGTCAAGAGGTTTGGCTCCACCTGAGGGTGATGCGCTTCGTTGCCTCCGGCGAGCGCGCTAGTTTCAATGAATGATCTGGCTCCTGACGATCTCCGGCGCCCTGCTGATCGTGGTGGCGCTGCGCGACATCTTCCACACGCTGTGGCATCCCGGAGGCTTTGGCATTCTCACCCGGACGGTGTTTGCGCTGACTTGGAGGGCGAGCAAGGTCCGACGGGGCGGAGCGCGCCCGTCGGTGATCGCCGGGCCACTGGGGATCTTGTTGACATTGGGGATGTGGACGTCGCTGGTGGTCATCGGCTTTGCGCTGATCTACCTGCCGCGTCTGGCAGACGATTTCAACTTCAGCTCGTCGTTGCAACCGGGGCAGTCATCTAACCTGAGCTTTGCGCTGTACGTCTCCTTCGTGGCGGTGACGACCTTGGGGCTCGGTGACGTCACACCCGCCACACCGGAACTGCGTCTGGTGGTACCCGTGGAGGCGCTGTTGGGTTTCCTGCTCCTGACAGCCGGGATATCTTGGATCTTGCAGTTGTATCCAGCTCTGAATCGTCGTCGAGCGCTGGCTCGGCGGTTGTCGAGCATGCGCCGTCAACAAGTCGACCAGATCGTCGAGACGGGTCAGGCGTGCGTGGCGGCCCAGCAGCTCGAGGCTGTGCGTGACGAGCTCGCTACCGTGGAAATGGACCTGCGCCAGTACGCAGAGTCGTACTACTTCCGGGAGGATCGAGCCGACATCTCCCTAGCCGCGACCCTGCCTTACGTAGAGCAACTGGTTGATGCGGGGAAACGCTCGGCGTCGCCCGATGTTCAGGTGGCCGCTGCCGCGCTCGGCGACGGACTGGACGAAATCTTGCAGCTGCTTCGCGACCAATACCTCCCGAAGGCGCGGGGCTCGGAATCCACGTTCGCCGCGCTCATTGATGATCACCGACAATCGCAGGCTCGGGCAGACGACTAGCTCAATGCCCGGGCACAGGTGGTAAGGGGTCCCTGCGGGTGTGGGCTGATGGCGTCGCGGGGGCTAGTACGGAGCCATGCTGACCTTGGCGGTGATCGTCGTTGTCTCCGCTGCGCTGGTTGCCGGGGCCTGGGGGATCTATGGCCACCTCCCACCGCGACTGGAGGGAATGATCGTCGCGCTTGGAGGCGGAGCGCTCATCGTGTCGGTCGTGCTCGAGCTGGTCGATCCAGCAACCAAGGTGGCCCCGCTGTGGGCTGTCGTCGCCTTCGTGCTTGTCGGTGCCGGCGCCTTCGTCATGCTCGACGTGGCCGTGAATCGACGGCTGGGTTCCACCAGCGGCGGGGGGGGGGGGGGGGGGGGGGGGGG